>NZ_JAJSRO010000001.1:0-718105 GCF_021283425.1 Pseudomonas sp. NMI542_15
TTTGAAAATGAATGTTGACTCATTGTTGATGCCCACACCTGAATGCGAACAGCGAACAGCGAACAGCGAACAGCGAACAGCGAACAGCGAACAGCGAACAGCGAACAGCGAAACAGTGCTGGTTTTTAGCTCGCGCATAGGCCATTTGCGATGGCGACACTAACTCACCTTTTCGCCCTTACGGCGAGTCACTTTTTGTCAGACGCGACAAAAAGTAACCAAAAAACGCTGCGCTCCGATCATCCGGCCCCTGCGCTGCGCTCCGGGGTCCCCTCACTCCGGCCTCGCTCCCGGGAGGACCGCGCTGCAGGCCCCATCCTGGGGCCCAGCGCTTGACGGGCATCCATGCCCGTCACCTCCCTTCGCAAGGCCTGCGTTCGGCCTCCTGAAGTCGCGAAGATCAAGATCAAGATCAAGATCAGAAGTATCAGGCCGTCAGGTCACCACTTGGTAGCAAGGTACATACGCCGCGCCGCCGGGCAACTTCATGCGATGCTGGTCAACGAAGGCTTGCAACAGCCGGCCCAGCGGGTCCAGCACGGCGCTGTCGCCGCGGATCTGGTACGGCCCATGCTCTTCGATCAGGCGGATGCCCTTGTCCTTCACGTTACCCGCTACCACGCCAGAAAACGCCCGGCGCAGGTTGGCAGCCAGCTCATGGGGTGGCAGCTCGCGGCGCAGGTCCAGTTCGGCCATTGCCTGGTGGGTCGGGTCGAACGGGCGCTGGAAACTCTCCTCGATCTTCAGCAGCCAGTTGAAGTGGAAGGCATCGTTGCGCTCGCGGCGGAACTGTTTGACCACCTTGAGCCCTTCGACCATGTGCCGGGCAACTTCTGCCGGGTCATCAATGATGATTTCGTACAACCGGTGCGCCGCCTCGCCCAGCGTGGCGCCCACGAAGGCATGCAACTGTTGCAGGTAAGGCTCGGCGCTGCGCGGGCCGGTGAGCACCACCGGGAACGGCACGTCCTGGTTATCGGGGTGCATGAGGATGCCCAGCAGGTACAGGAACTCCTCGGCTGTGCCGGCGCCGCCGGGGAAGATGATGATGCCGTGACCGACACGCACGAAGGCTTCCAGGCGCTTCTCGATGTCCGGCAGAATCACCAGCTCGTTGACGATCGGGTTGGGCGCCTCGGCGGCGATGATGCCCGGCTCGGTCAGGCCAAGGTAGCGGCTGCCATGCATGCGTTGCTTGGCGTGGGCAATGGTGGCGCCCTTCATCGGGCCCTTCATCACGCCCGGGCCGCAACCGGTGCACACGTCCAGCTTGCGCAGGCCCAGTTCGTGGCCGACCTTCTTGGTGTACTGGTACTCCTCGCTGCTGATCGAGTGACCACCCCAGCACACCACCATCTTCGGCTCCACACCCGGGCGCAGGGTGCGCGCGTTGCGCAGCAAATGGAAAACGTAATCAGTGATGCCCTGGGAGCTTTCCAGGTCGATACGCTGGCTGGCCAGCTCGCTTTCGGTGTAAACGATGTCGCGCAGGGCGCTGAACAGCATTTCACGGGTGCTGGCGATCATTTCGCCATCGACGAAGGCATCGGCCGGGGCATTCAGCAGCTCCAGGCGCACACCACGGTCTTGTTGATGGATTTTGACCTCGAAGTCTTTGTAGGCCTCGAGGATTGTCTTGGCATTGTCGACATGGGCGCCAGTGTTGAGGATGGCCAGGGCGCACTGGCGGAAAAGGGTGTAAAGGCTACCAGTACCGACTTCACTCAGTTGCTGAACTTCACGTTGTGACAGCGTTTCCAGGCTGCCTTTGGGGCTGACGGATGCATTGATGACATTGCGTTGAGGCATCTAAGTCTTTCCTGTGCGGGTAAAACATCCTTCTTTGACAACACCATACCGAGAAATGTGGGCGGCAACGAGGGGGCTGGTGAAAAACCTTGAGACCGGGTTGGCTTCTTCGCGGGCAACCCCGCGATGAAGCCAACCCGGTCCCGATTCAGCCCAACAGCTTTTGCACGCCAAGGGTAATCGCCAATCCACCCCCTACCAGCCACAGGTTCAGAATCGCCCCGGTAGCCAGCGCCTTTGGCCCCGCCTGGCGAATCTGGCTGAAGCGGGTTTCCATACCCAGCGCAGTCATGGCCATGGTCAGGGCAAAAGTGTCGAGGCTATTGACCGCTTGCGTCACGCTACCCGGCAGTACCTGCAGAGAATTCACCAATACCAGGGCGAGGAAGCCAAAGGCGAACCAGGGCATCGTAATGCGCCCATTGCCTTGCGCCTGATCAGCCTTGCGCGAGCGGCTGATCCACAGGCCGACTACCAGCAGTACCGGCACCAGCAGCATCACCCGGGTCATCTTGACGATGGTGGCGATATGGGTGGCTTCAGGGCTGACATTACTGGCTGCGCCCACCACCTGGGCGACTTCGTGGATAGTGCCGCCCAGAAACAGCCCCGCTCCCAGGGTGTCCAGGTGCAGCCAGCCGGCGTTGATGGCCAGCGGGTACAGGAACATCGACAAGGTGCCGAACAGCACCACGCTGCCGACGGCCATGGCGCTCTTGTGCGGGGCACTGCGCAGTGCCGACTCGAAGGCCAGCACGGCGGCGGCACCGCAGATGGCGCTGCCAGCGGCGGTCAGCAGGGCGGTATCGCGGTCCAGCTTGAACAGTTTCATGCCGCACCACAGGCCGATCAACAGGGTGCTGGACACCACCAGCAGCGACACGATAAGGCCCGACCAGCCGACTTCGGCAATTTCCTGCAGGCTGACCCGCAGGCCAAAGAAGGCCACGGCGATGCGCAGCAGGCCGCGGGCCGAAAAGTTGATGCCGGCTGCCCAGCTGGCCGGTACACCATCGCGCAAGGCATTGCCGTAGAGGGCGCCGGCGACGATGCCGACAATCAGCGGGCTGATGCCCAGATTGGCGATGGCGGGCAGTGCGGCCAGCTGAGTGACCGCAAGCGCGAACAGCGCGACGAACAGGATGCCATTGAGCCGCCCTCGGGTAGAGAGGGTAGGCGTAAAAGCGGGGTTGGACGGAACCGTGGCCATGTGTGTCCTCCGGAAAGGTGTTTCGACAAGGCCTACGTTAATCGGGTTATAAGCTTATAAAAAATCGTAATTTAAAATGGCAAATATCCGTTTAGCTGATATTTTTAAATCATGACCCCAGAACAACTGATAACGTTTGCCACCGTTGCCGAGCACGGCAACATCAGCCATGCGGCCCAGGCGCTTCATTTGTCGCAACCGGCGGTGTCCGGCCAGCTCAAGCTGTTGCAGGAGGCTTTTGGCGAGCCGCTGTATCAGCGCGCCGGGCGGGGGGTGCGGTTGACGGCAGCCGGCGAACAGCTGTTGGCCCATGCCGAGCGCCTGCGCGAAACCTTCCGCCAGGCCCAGGCACTGCGCGACGCCATGCGTGGCCTGGAGCGCGGTACCTTGCGCATCGGTGCCAGTACCACGCCTGCCAGTTACCTGCTGCCGTACCTGATCGCCGATTTCCATGCCAGTCACCCGGACGTGCTGGTGACTACATCACACGGCAACACGGCGGAGATCGTCGCTGCGCTGGGCAGTGTCGACATCGCCCTGATCGAAGGGCCGCCTGGGCAGGAGCTGCCGTTGGGCACGCAAGTGACAGCCTGGCGTGAGGACGAGATCGTTGCCATCGTGCCCAGCGGTCATCCGCTGGCTGGCAGTGGTCCGCAGACCTTGGGGGCGCTGGGCACTTACCCGTTGGTGTTGCGCGAGAGCGGCTCGGGTGTGCGGCAGGTCGTCGAGCGCGCGTTTGCCCGTGAGGGTGTGGCGATGCGCGTAGCGCTGGAGATTGCCGGGGTGGAAGGGGTGAAGGAGGCGGTGCGTGCAGGGATGGGGGTTGGCTTTGTGTCGGCAATGTCGATCCGGCATGAGGATGGGGCCCTGCACCGACTGCAAGTTGCCCCTGAGCCGTTGGTCAGGCGGTTTTCCATATTGATGCCACATGCGGCAACGCCCTCAAGGGCGGCAGCGCGGTTTCTCGAGTTGTGTGTCGGCTTGCAGGCGGTGGGGTAACGGCCCCGGCCTGTTTGCGGGTGAACCCGCTCCCACAGGTCGAGAGTGCTGGCAGATCATCCCTCACTTTGATGGGTCCAGCTGAGGTAGGCTGCCTTGAGTGATTGCGGAAGGTTGGGCAGGTTGCGTCCTAAATCCGGCACGGCGCCTGGCTGCCGCGCCCACTCCGTTAGCCATGCGATCACCAAAGGCCTGGTTACGGGGCAGGGCGATATTTGGCGTTCAAGCTCGTCTGCGACCTGGCCGAGTATCGCCATGTCCTCATCCAGTTGGGCAATTTTGTCCACCCTGTATTCACCCCTCATCAAGTCGTTTGCTTTGAAAGATAGCGTTTGCTCGATAGCAGTCAGCAACTGGCCAACCGTCCAAGGTTTTGAGAGGAACGTAGCAGACCCGGGTAAGCGGGAGCCGGCATCACGTTGGCCGGCCGACATCACGATCACGGCGGTGCCCGGCCATCGGTCAATGACCAGGTGCGCGAGGTCCACTCCATCGAGCTGGCCTGGCATCTGGATATCGGTCAACACGAGATCCAGGCGGGCCGTGGTTTCCAGCACCGTTATCGCCTCATCGACGCAGCCGCAGCTGCGCACGTCGAGGTCGAGCGATTCCAGCGCTTCGCAGGCGAGCATTCGAATCAACGCGTCATCCTCTACTACCAATACACTGCGAGCCATAACAAAACCCCGATCATGTAGCCATTCGGCGGGCGGCTATGATCTGTGGTTTCATGCAACTGACGGGTGGCGCTTGGGTTGTTGGCAAACCGAGCGATCTATACTTTCCCATTACCGCCGGGCTTAGATGGTTTTCGTCATTGCCATCGATGCTGGATCGTTGGTAAATGAAGCCACGAAAAGTTTTCGATCCCTGCCTGGCACGTCCGCAGGGGCCATGGTGTCGAACGGCGCGCCCGAAAGTAATCTTCCCAATTGCCAGCTGTGGATGAGAACCCATGCATCAACTGCCTCCCGATGAAATGATCAGGCTTGCACTGCAGAAGTCACATGCCCGTTTACACAAGCAGCATCAGTTGGTGGTGGAGTATGGCGTGTCGTCGCTCAGGTCGACGAGTCTCGATACTTTGCTCACGCAGGCTTGTACCGTTGTGGCCAAAGGCATGCACACGCGTTTTGCCAAGGTGTTGATGCCATTGCCTGGCAGCGATGATTTTTTGCTGACCCACGGTGTCGGTTGGGATCCCTCTGATATCGGCCACGCCAAGGTCGGTGGCGATGTGGCCAGTCCGGCGGGTTATGCCCTCTCTACGTACCGCCCGGTGCTCTCCAACCATCTGGGCCAGGAGCAGCGCTTCCGCACGCCGGATCTGTTGAAAAAGTATGGCATCGAACGCGCCATCAACGTGCCCATCCGGGGGGCGCTACAGCCGTTTGGTGTGCTGGAGGCGGACAGCACCGAGGGTGACGATTTCATCGAAAGCGACCTGGTGTTCCTCGAAGGTATCTCCAACGTCATCTCCATGGCCGTGGAACGCCTGGCAAATGGGGCAGATGAGCAGCTACCGGATCGCTATTCGGAAAGCATGCTCAATGCCAGCCCCGATTGCGTAAAGATCCTCACCACGCATGGCGATATCGAATTCATGAATGATGCCGGAATGTACCTCATGCACATAAGCGAGCTGGCAGAGGTGCGCGGCAAACCCTGGACCCAGCTGTGGCCTGACGACTCCAAACCCGTCGTGCGTGATGCCATGGCGCGGTCCGTGGCCGGTGAATCGGCGAGGTTTGAGGCCTATTGCCCCACGGCCGGCGATGAGCCGAGATGGTGGGATGTAACCATTGCGCCCATTCTGAGTGCCGAGGGCAAGGTGGACAGGCTGATCGCAGTGTCGCGGGACATCACCGAGCGGCACCAGCACGAGGCTCAGTTGCTGTCCCTGATTGCTGTGCAAAACACCAAGCTGAGCGACAGCGATCTCTATCTTGAAGAGATTCACCATCGGGTAAAGAACAGCCTGCACCTGGTGAACACTTTGCTCCAGCTTCAGGCCAACCTGTCGGCGGATGAGGCGGTCAAGGTCCAGCTGCAGACGGCAGCGAGCCGCGTGCTGACGATTGCCAGTGTGCATGAGCGCCTCTATCAGACTGCAGAAACCCAGGGCGTCCTGGCATCGGAGTATCTTGGCGCCTTGTTGAGTGACCTGGGGTCGGCGCTGGCTGAACGTAAGATCGTGCTCAACGCCGATGCTTTCATTCTCCCCCCACAGCGGATGGCGCCGTTGGGCCTGGTCATTTCCGAGCTGATCACCAATGCCCTCAAGTATGGCAAGGGCACGATTGGGGTGAGCGTCCAGAACGCAGGCGACCATGCTGTGATTACAGTAAGGGACGAGGGGGAGGGCTTTCCGGAGTCTTATCCCGAACCAAGCGGAACAGGCTTGGGTATGCGGCTGGTGAAAAGCTATTCAGGGTATGGAGCTGATGCAATCACGCTGGATCGGCTAGCCGAAAACAGTACGATTTGCGTGAAGTTCAAGCTGTAGTGCCCACTGCAATTCGCCCTGTGCCGCGCGTCACTCGTCGCCGTAGTTCATGATCGAGAGCAGGCGTATGGGCACCTGCACCAGTTTCTCCGGGCCGTGCGGGGTTTCGCCGTCGAATGTGAGGCTGTCGCCGGCGTGCATGTGATAGAGCTGGTTGCCATGGCGGTACACCAGCTCGCCCTCCAGCAAGTGGAGGAACTCGGTGCCGGGGTGGGCGAAGGTGGGGAACTCTTCGCTGGCGTCATCCATGCTCACCCTATAGGCCTCGAAGTTTTTCTTCGGCCCCCTGGCGTGATTGAGCAAGTGGTAGGTGTGGCCCTTCTCGGTGCCGCGGCGCACCACTTCCAGACCTTCGCCAGCCTTTACCAGCAGAGCATTGCCGTCGGGCTGGTCATATTGGCTGAACAGCTTGGCCATCGGCATGCCCAGTACGTCGCACAGGCGGCTGAGGGTGTCGAGGCTGGTGGACACCTGGGCGTTTTCGATCTTGCTCAGCATGCCCTGGCTAATGCCGGCAATGCGCGCCACATCGGCGAGCTTGAGGGACTGGGCCTGGCGCTGGCGCTTGATCTGCAGGCCCAGGTACTGCTCCAGACGAAGGCGCGGTTCGGTTTCGGTCGACATCGAAAGTCCTGCACGGTTTCAGTTCAAGAATAAAGTTTTCGCACTGGGAAAGTGCGAAATGCAGCTGCGCTGGCCGCTTCTTTCCTCAGGTGAAAACAAGTTTCCCACAAATAGAACAGAAAATCCTGCCTGGGTTTTGTCTTGCCTGTGCCGGCCTCTTCGCGGGCAAGTCCACTCCCAAGCGGCTTTGCGGCGAATCCTGTGGGAGCGGGCTTGCCCGCGAAGAGGCCCGAACAGACACCCAAGGGCGCACCTTGAACAAACTTGGCAAGCGCATTGCATTCCTGTGAGGAAAGTAAGTTTCCTTTGCGGAATCGTCGCCCTTGCCCAGGAGTGTTCAACCCATGTTGCCAGCAGAAACCCAGCGCACCCTCGACCAGCACGGCATCAAGTACGTGCTGGCGCAGTTCGTCGATATCCATGGCTCGGCGAAGACCAAATCGGTGCCGGTATCGGGCCTGAAGATGGTAGCCGAGGAGGGCGCCGGCTTTGCCGGGTTCGCCATCTGCGGCATGGGCATGGAGCCGCACGGCCCGGACTTCATGGCCCGCGGCGATCTGTCCACACTGGTTCCGGTGCCGTGGCAGCCAGGCTATGGCCGGGTGGTGTGCGTGGGCCATGTCAACGGCCAGCCTTGGCCCTATGACAGCCGCTACGTATTGCAGCAGCAGGTGCAGCGCCTGGCCGAGAAGGGCTGGACCCTGAACACCGGCCTTGAGCCCGAGTTCAGCCTGTTCCGCCGCGACGAAGGCGGCAAGCTGCAACTGGTTGACGCCTCCGACAACCTCGACAAGCCCTGCTACGACTACAAGGGCCTGTCGCGCTCGCGGCTGTTCCTCGAACGCCTGACCGAGGCGCTGCAGCCGGTGGGCTTCGACATCTACCAGATTGACCACGAAGACGCCAATGGCCAGTTCGAGATCAACTACACCTACAGCGACGCCATGGAGTCGGCCGACCGCTTCACCTTCTTCCGCATGGCTGCCGGTGAGATCGCCAACGACCTGGGCATGATCTGCTCGTTCATGCCCAAGCCTGACCCCAAGCGCGCCGGCAACGGCATGCACTTTCACCTGTCGCTGGCCAGCAGCACCCACAAGAACCTGTTCCACGACCCGTCCGACAGCAGCGGCATGGGCCTGTCAAAGCTGGCCTATCACTTTGCTGCAGGGCTCATGGCCCACGGCGCGGCGTTGTGTGCCTTTGCGGCGCCGACGGTCAACTCCTACAAGCGTCTGGTGGTTGGCCGTTCATTGTCGGGCTCGACGTGGGCCCCGGCCTTCGTCGCCTGGGGGGCCAATAACCGTTCGGCAATGGTGCGCATTCCTTATGGTCGCCTGGAGTTCCGCCTGCCGGACGCCGGCTGCAACCCGTATCTGGTCACCGCCGCCATTATCGCCGCCGGCCTCGATGGCATCGACCGCCAGCTGGATCCGGGCGAGATGTGCAATGAAAACCTCTACAACCTGAGCCTTGAAGAAATTGCCGCGCGCGGCATCAAGACCTTGCCGCAATCGCTGAAGGAGGCCGTCGACGCGCTCGAAGCCGACCCGTTGTTCCGCGAGGTGCTGGGCGCCGGGATCGTCGACGAGTTCATCAAGCTCAAGCGCATGGAGTGGGTGGAGTACTGCCGCCACGTCTCCGACTGGGAAATCCAGCGTTACACCGAGTTCTTCTGACCGCCCCAATCCCCTGGGCGGCAGACACGAAAGCGCTCGCCCACTGCCTAGTAAGGAGCATCACCATGTGTGGAATCGTAGGTCTGTACCTGAAAAAGCCCGAGCTGGAAGGCCAGCTAGGCAAGCTGTTCGAACCCATGCTCCAAGCCATGACCGACCGTGGGCCGGACAGCGCCGGCTTTGCCATCTACGGCGATGAAGTGGCCGAAGGCTGGGTCAAGCTGACCCTGCAAGCGACTGACACCAACTACCCCTGGACCACCCTGATGGGCCAGCTGGAAGGGCACCTGGGTTGCTCGCTGGACTGGTACCAGAACGCCAGCGCCGCTGTGCTCAAAGTGCACACAGATGAGGCCGCAGCCCGCAGCGCCTTGGCCGAGCTAGCGCCCGATGTGCGCATCATGAGCGCCGGGCAGAGCATCGAAATCCTCAAGGGCATGGGCCTGCCGGCGGAAATATCCAGTCGCTTCGGCCTGGCCGGCATGAAGGGCAGCCACATCATCGGCCACACCCGCATGGCCACCGAAAGCGCCGTGACCATGGAGGGCAGTCACCCGTTCTCCACCGGCGCCGACCTGTGCCTGGTGCACAACGGCTCGCTCTCCAACCACTTCCGCTTGCGCCAGGTACTCAAGCGCGAAGGCATCAGCTTCGAGACCGATAACGACACCGAAGTGGCCGCCGGCTACCTGACCTGGCGGCTACAGCAGGGCGACAGCCTGGCCCAGGCCCTGGATGGCGCGCTGGAAGACCTGGACGGCTTCTTCACGTTTGCCATCGGCACCCGCAACGGCTTTGCCGTGATCCGTGACCCGATTGCCTGCAAGCCGGCGGTGCTGGCCGAGACCGAAGACTACGTGGCCATGGCCTCGGAATACCAGGCACTGGCCGGCCTGCCCGGCATCGAGCACGCCAAGGTCTGGGAACCGGCGCCGGCCACCCTGTACGTCTGGGAGCGCGAAAGCGCCTGACCTGCCACCGAACCCCTGGAGAACCTTATGAAGACGATCGACCTATCCAGCACTTCGGTGCGTGTGCTCAACCAGTCACTGCACGGCGCGGTGCAGGACCTCGAATGGCAAGTGACCCATCCCGGCGGCAAGCACAACCTGGCGGTGGGCATCAACGCCGCCGTGGCGGTGGATATCGAAGGCCATGCCGGCTACTACTGCGCCGGCATGAACCAGCAGGCCAGCGTGACCGTGCACGGCAACGTGGGTGTCGGCGTGGCCGAGAACATGATGTCCGGCCTGGTGAGGGTCAAGGGCAGTGCCTCGCAGGCCGCAGGCGCCACCGCCCATGGCGGGCTGCTGGTGATCGAAGGTGATGCCGGTGCCCGTTGCGGTATTTCCATGAAAGGCGTGGACATTGTGGTCGGCGGCAGCATTGGCCACATGAGCTGCTTCATGGGCCAGGCCGGACGCCTGGTGGTGTGTGGCGATGCCGGCGACGCGCTGGGCGACTCGCTGTATGAGGTGCGCATCTACGTCAAGGGCTCGGTGCAGTCACTGGGCTCGGACTGCATCGAGAAAGAAATGCGCGCCGAACACCTGCAAGAGCTGCAGGAACTGCTGAACAAGGCTGGCCTGGACCATAAGGCCGCCGATTTCAAACGCTACGGCTCGGCCCGCCAGCTGTACAACTTCAAAGTCGACAACGCCAGCGCGTACTGATCCAGGAGCATTCCCATGAGCGAGCAATTCCCCCCGGTACTGCGTGAGTCGGCCACCTTCGATCGCCTGACCATCCAGGAAATCCAGCGTGCCGCCGAAACCGGCATCTACGACATCCGCGGTGGTGGCACCAAGCGCCGTGTGCCGCACTTCGACGACCTGTTGCTGCTCGGCGCCAGCGTGTCGCGCTATCCCCTGGAAGGCTACCGCGAGAAGTGCGGCACCGACGTGGTGCTGGGCAACCGGTTTGCGAAAAAGCCGATCCACCTGAAAATCCCGGTGACCATCGCCGGCATGAGCTTCGGCGCGTTGTCGGCCAACGCCAAGGAAGCGCTGGGCCGTGGTGCGACCATCGCCGGCACCAGCACCACCACCGGTGACGGCGGCATGACCCCGGAAGAACGTGGCCAGTCGCAGCACCTGGTGTACCAGTACCTGCCTTCGCGCTACGGCATGAACCCCGACGACCTGCGCAAGGCCGACGCCATCGAGATCGTCCTCGGCCAGGGCGCCAAGCCGGGCGGTGGCGGCATGCTGCTGGGCATGAAGGTAACCGAGCGGGTAGCCGGCATGCGCACCTTGCCGATCGGCGTCGACCAGCGCAGTGCCTGCCGCCACCCGGACTGGACCGGCCCGGATGACCTGGCGATCAAGATTGCCGAGATCCGCGAGATCACCGACTGGGAAAAACCCATTTACGTGAAGATCGGTGCCAGCCGCCCTTACTACGACGTCAAGCTGGCGGTAAAGGCTAGTGCAGATGTGATCGTGCTAGACGGCATGCAGGGCGGTACCGCAGCCACTCAGGAAGTGTTCATCGAGCACGTTGGCATCCCGATTCTTCCGGCCATCCCGCAGGCGGTGCAGGCGCTTCAGGAAATGGGCATGCACCGCAAGGTGCAGCTGATCGTCTCTGGCGGTATCCGCAACGGTGCCGACGTAGCCAAGGCCATGGCCCTGGGGGCAGACGCAGTGGCCATCGGCACGGCGGCATTGATTGCACTGGGTGACAACCATCCGCGGCTGGACAGCGAGCTGAAGAAGATTGGCTCGGCTGCGGGCTTCTATGACGACTGGCAGAACGGTCGCGATCCGGCTGGCATCACCACCCAGGACCCAGACCTGGCCGGGCGCCTGAACCCGGAAGAAGCGGGTCGCCGGCTGGCGAACTATCTGCGGGTGCTGGTGCTGGAGGCGCAGACCATGGCGCGGGCGTGTGGCAAGTCGCACCTGCACAACCTTGACCCGGAGGACCTGGTGGCGTTGACCGTGGAAGCGGCCGCGATGGCGCGGGTGCCCTTGGCGGGGACGGCCTGGGTGCCGGGGCAGGCGCAGTACTGATCCACCGTTTTTGGGGCTGCAAAGCAGCCCCAAGGCACCCCAATCGCCCATATCAGCGCCATCGCTGGGAGGCTATGTCGAGGGCGTATCGCCCATTGGGCAGGCACTGGTGCAGCTCAAGGGGGTGGCGTTCACCTTCGTGTACTGCTTCGTGGTGAGGCTGGGCGATAGGGCCGTTACAGGTTGAATCAGTGTCCCATGGCCAACTTGGCACTTGTCTGCCGACGACGGTAGGCACTGTCACGGCTGGCCAGCCACCAGTACAGCGGTGAGGTAATTGCCAGCCCTACCAGCCACGACAGGTCAGCCCCGTTGATGTGCTCGGAAATCGGCCCGACATACAGCGGCGTGTTCATGAAGGGGATCTGCACCACGATACCTACCGCATAGGCTATCAACGCCTGTGGGTTGTAACGCCCGTAGATACCGCCATCGACCTGGAAGATCGACTGGATGTCGTAGTCACCTTTGTGGATGGCATAAAAGTCGATCAGGTTGATCGCCGTCCACGGTACCAGCACCACCAGCAGCACCAGCACCATGTCGACGAAGTGGCCGATGAAGTCTGCCGAGGCGAACACCGCCACCACGCAGCAGGCCGACAGCACGATCAGCGACAGCACCGCACGGCTTTTGGCGGTGGGGATCCAGCGATAGGCGAAGGTTTGCACCAGGGTGATGATCGACAGTACAGCGCCATACAGGTTGAGGGCGTTGTGGCTGATGACGCTGAGCAGGAACAGCACCAGCATGATCGGGCCCAGGGTACCGGTGGCCAGCTTGACCGCATCCATGGTGTCCATCCCGGCCGGAATCGCCAGTACCGCCACGGCGCCGAAGATGAACGACAGGCTCGAACCCAGGGCTGAGCCCAGGTACGTTGTCCAGAACGTCGAGCTGACTTTCACATCTGCCGGCAGATAACGCGAGTAGTCCGACACATAGGGCGCAAAGGCGATCTGCCACAGCGCCGCCAGCGACACGGTGGCCAACCAGCCGGCCAGGTTGAAGCCGCCGCGGGTGAGGAAGTCGTCGCTTTGCACGTGGCTGAAGATGTAGCCGAAGCCGACCACGATACCGATGCCCAGTACCCAGGTGCCAATGCGGTTGAGCACGTGGATGAAGCGATAGCCGATGATGCCGATGATGCCTGAACCCAAGGCACCGATGACGATGCCCACCGGCACCGGTACGGCATCGACCACACCGTGCAGCGATTTGCCGGCGAGCACGATGTTGGAGGCGAAGAAGCCGATGTACATGACGCCGGCGATTACCACCACCAGCAGCGCGCCGAGCGTGCCGAACTGGGCGCGGCTCTGGATCATCTGCGGGATACCCATTTGCGGGCCCTGGGCCGAGTGCAGTGCCATCAGCACCCCCCCGACCAGGTGACCGACCAGGATGGCGACGATGCCCCATATCAGGTTCAGGTGGAACAGCTGCACGCCCAGCGCGCCGGTGACGATGGGCAGCGGGGCGATGTTGCCGCCGAACCACAGTGTGAACAGATCCCTTACCTTTCCATGGCGGTCTTGCGGGGGCACGTAGCCGATTGTGTGTTTTTCTATCAGGGGTGCCGAATTGGCTGCACTGGTCATGACTGACTCCAAGGCAAGGTAGGGCATCGGGAGCTGCCCGGGGGCGTGCCGGCGATGGGCAACGCGTTCTTGTTGGAGGGATGATGCGGGGCGCGGGGATAACGAGAAATTAGTAAATATGTACCCATAAACCTTAAAAAACCTAAGGCTGACAAAAGCTTAAGCGGGGGACGGTAGCAAGGACGGTGCCAGTTGGCGGCAGGGCTTGAAGTAGAGGGGTTGAGCCCTGTTTCGGCAGAACGCGGTGGGCTTTGATGGTGCGTCGTGCGCATTTGCAGGGCAGCTGAATGGTTGCCTGTACTGGCCCTTTCGCGGGGCTAGCCCGCGAAAGGGCCAGTACAGGCAATAGAGCTACATCGGCAACAACCGGTCCTGGATCACTTCCTTCATCACCAGGGTTGAGCTCAGGCGTTTCACATTGGGAATGCTGGTCAGGTGCTCGTCATACAGCTTCTGAAACGCCGGCAGGTCCTTGGCCACCACATGCAGCAGGTAATCCGGGTCGCCGAATAACCGCTGTGCTTCGACAATCTGCGGAATCTCCGAAAGTGCCGCTTCAAAATCCGCCACCGGCTGCCGGGTCACCTCGCGCAGGGTCACGAACACCAACGCGGCAAAATTCAGCCCCAGGGCGCTCGGCGCCAGGCGGGCGTGATAGCCCAGAATCGCCCCGGATTCTTCCAGTGCCTTCAAGCGCCGATGGCAGGGCGACAGGCTGAGCCCTACGCGGTCGGCCAGTTCGGTTACCGATAGCCGACCGTCTTTTTGCAGCTCGGCAAGCATTTTTCTATCAGTTCTGTCCATTGAGAAGGATCTTCCAGTCATTGAGCGATTGCAGGGAATATACGAAAGAAAATCCCCGGGCGGAATCCGTAATCTTTCGACATCCCAAGGCAGTAGATAAGGAAGATTCAAGTGGCTATCAGTGTGCTGACGGCGTTTTGGGCCGTGTCGATGCTGTTCGTGATTACCCCGGGCGCAGATTGGGCTTACGCCATTTCGGCAGGCATGCGTGGGCGCTGGGTAATGCCCGCGGTGGCGGGCATGTTGTCGGGGCATTGCCTGGCGACGCTGGTGGTGGCGGCCGGGGTAGGCAGCCTGCTGGCAGGCCACCCATTGGCACTGACCTTGCTCACCCTGGCGGGGTGCAGCTACCTGCTGTGGCTGGGTGGTAACCTGTTGTTGAGCCCGGCATTGCCGGCAGCCGGGCAGGGCGGTGCGGGGGATTCGGGTTCGCGCTGGGCGTTGAAGGGCTTCTGCGTCAGCGGCCTGAACCCGAAGGTTTTCCTGCTGTTCCTGGCTTTGCTGCCGCAGTTCACCGACCCACAGTCGAACTGGCCAGTGCCGTTGCAGATCTTGCTGCTGGGGCTGGTGCACCTGTGCAGCTCGCTGGTGATCTACTCACTGGTCGGCTATGGCGCCAAAGCCGTGTTGAGTACCCGGCCGGGGGCGGCGAAGCTGGTCGGGCGGGTGTCGGGGGTGGCGATGATTACGGTGGCCCTGGGCTTGATTGCCGGGCAAATCAACTGACACCGTGAGGCAAGGGGGCCAGGACGTTCCCGAGCGTCTGGCACAGCTGTTCTGCCGAGTAAGGCTTGGCCAGAAAGGTAAACCCTTGGTGCCCGCCTTCGGCAATTGCATCGCTGTAGCCCGAAGTAAGGATCACCGGAAGCTGCGGGCGCTGACGGCGCAGCTCCAGGGCAAGTGCCAACCCACCCATGCCGGGCATGACCACATCGGAAAACACCGCATCAAAACCGCCCGCCGGGCCAGTCAACTGCGCCAGCGCCTCTTCCGCCGAGCGTGCACAGCTGACCTGATAACCATGGTCCTCAAGGATCTGCGCGCTGAAGCGGGCCAGGTCGGAATTGTCCTCTACCAGCAGTATCCGTCGCCGCTCGCTCTGTGCTTGCAGCAGGCTGCCGGCCGAGGCGTCTTCCGACGGGGCAGCGGGCGGGTCCTCCTGCGGCAGGTAAAGGGTAAACGTTGTGCCTTGGCCGGGGGCACTGGTCACTGCTACATCCCCCCCGGACTGCTTGGCAAAGCCGAACACCTGCGACAGCCCAAGCCCGGTCCCTTCACCTGCAGCTTTGGTTGTGAAAAACGGGTCGAAGATGCGCTCCAGCAAATCGGCGGCAATACCGGTACCACTGTCGCTCACGGATATCGCCGCGAATGGGCCTGGCAGGGACGGCTGGCCGCGCAAGGCCGGCAGGCGCTGATCGGCCTGCAGGCGCAGTTGCAACACACCTTCGCCGGCCATGGCATCCCGGCCGTTGAGCATGAGGTTGATCACTGCGTTCTCCAGCTGGCTGAGGTCGGCGCGGATGTGGCACGGCGCAGGCGGTAACTGCAG
The DNA here is from genome assembly GCF_021283425.1 of Pseudomonas sp. NMI542_15. Taxonomy (NCBI): domain Bacteria; kingdom Pseudomonadati; phylum Pseudomonadota; class Gammaproteobacteria; order Pseudomonadales; family Pseudomonadaceae; genus Pseudomonas; species Pseudomonas sp. NMI542_15. Next base: position 15,799 of record NZ_JAJSRO010000001.1, read on the forward strand.
CTCGACCTGGATGCGTGCGCCGGTGGCGGTGTCGAGCATGTCAGCCATCGCTTCCAACCGTGGTCCTGCCTCGAACACGTGTGGGCTGAGGGCCTGTCGGCGGGCGAAGGCCAGGAGCTGACCGGTTAGTTTGGCACCACGGTCGACGGTGTCGGATATGGTCTTGAGGTAACGTTCGCGACGCTTCTCGTCGAGGTTGGGGCGTTGCAGGAAGTGCAGCGAGGAACGGATGATGGTCAGCAGGTTGTTGAAGTCGTGGGCAACGCCACCTGTCAGCTGGCCGATGGCTTCCAGCTTTTGTGCCTGGCGCAGCACGGCTTCGGTGTGCAGCAGCTGGGTCGTGCGTTCTTCCACGCGGTGCTCAAGGTTGGCGTTGAGCGCCTCCAGCGCTGCCATCGCCTCACGCACTTCAGCATTGGCCTGAACCCGCTGGATATGCGCCCAGCAACGTTCGGTAACCTCGCTGATCAGCGCTTGCTCGTAGTCGGTCCATTCCCGGGGAAAACGGTCGTGAATCGCCATCAGCGCGGTCAGCCTGCCAGCCTTGATCAGCGGCATGCAGACAGTAGCGGTGATGCCGATGGCCTGAAATGTCGCCGCTTCGTCAGCGGCCAGTTCGCGAAGGTTGTCATTGATCACCAACGCCAGGCCGCTGCGCAGGCGGCTGACCGCCAGGCGGCCGAAATCATGCAGGTGATATTGGCCCACCAGGCGTGGGGAGCCGGGTGCTACGGCATCGCCGCAGATGGTGAAGCCATTCTCGTCCGGCTCCATTACCGCATAGGCGCAGCTGGACAAGCCAAGGTGCTCGACCAGCATGCGCGTGGTGATGGCCATGATCTGGTCGGGGTCGGTGGCGTCGGCCACGGCGCGCCCGAGGCTGTCGAGAAAGTTGAGGCGCAGGTTGGTGACCACACCGGCGGTGGTTTCGGTAACCGTATCGAGCATGCCAAGCACTTCGCCATCCAGGCCGCGAATCGGGCTGTAGCAGAAGGTGAAATAAGCCTGCTCCGGGCCGCCGTTGCGGTCGATCGTCAGTGGGAAGTCTTCGATGTACACCGCTTCGCCGGACAACGCACAGTCGGCCATTTTGCTGATATCGGCCCAGGCCTCATGCCACACGTCGCGGAAGGGGATACCCAAGGCCGAGGGCTTGCGCCCGAGAATCGGGATGAAAGCATCGTTGTGCAGGGTGATGAGGTCAGGGCCCCAGAGCACCGCCTGCGGAAAACGCGAAGCCAGGCACAGGGCCATGGTGGTCTTCAGGGCGTCAGGCCAATGTTCCAATGCCCCCAGGGGGGTGGCGGCCCAGTTGTGGTTGCGGATGCGTTCGGCCATCAGCCCGCCGCCGTCTAGCCATTTCGCCATTTGTTCTGTCGGTCCTTTAACACAAGGCCTTAGGGTGCACCGAGAATAGACGGTTGGCGAGCATTTTGTGGTGGCCTGTGCCGGCCTCTTCGCGGGTTCACGCGCGAAGAGGCCGGCACAGGCTAGCGCATGAAGTGCACCTTGCCAGTGTCGTCATTGCCCATGTAGATCCCGTAGACCCCGGCCTGCCGTTCAAGGATGTAGCGCTCGAGAATCTGCCGGATAGCCGGATAGTAGATGTCGTCCCACGGAATCTCGTCGGGCTCGAAGAACTTGTATGCCAGGGTCTCCGGCCCGTAGTGCCCGGTTTCTTCGGCGACGACGGCGCGGAAGATGATGTACACCTCGCTGATCCTGGGTACGCTGAAGATGGAGTAGGGCGAGACGATGTCGGCACGCACCCCGCTTTCTTCCCAGACCTCGCGCAGTGCAGCCTGCTCGGTGGTCTCGCCAGCTTCCATGAACCCGGCCGGCAAGGTCCAGGTGCCGGGGCGCGGCGGGATGGCGCGCTGGCACAACAGGTACTTGCCATCGCGCTCGATGATGCAGCCGGCGATGATCTTCGGGTTGATGTAATGGATGTAGCCGCAGCCGGTGCAGTGCAGGCGTTCGTGGGTGTCGCCTGTGGGAACGCCCCGGGCCAGTTCCGTGGTGCAGTGCGGGCAGTAGCGGGGGGCGTTGGGCATGATCAGCGGCCTATGCGAGGTTCCTTCAGGGCCAGGGGCTCGACGATGTCGCGCACCTTGGTGTTGTCATCCTGCTTCTGGCGCAGGTAGTCCAGGGCCACCTTGGCGGCAGCGCGGACGTGGTCGACCGAAGCTTGGTGGGCCACCAGCGGGTCACCACCCTTGATGGCTTCGACGATCTTTTCCATTTCGCGGTTGCTGGCGCCGCGGCGGTTTTCTTGCGACACCGAGGTGGCGCGCAGGTAGCTGATGCGCGCCTGCAACTGGCGCAGTTGCTGGGCCGCCACCTGGTTGCCGGAGCCCTCCAGCAGCACGTCGTAGAAACCTTGTACCGAATCCAGCACCTGTTGCAGCTCGCCTTCTTCCAGCGCTTCGCGGTTCACCTCCAGCGCGCGTTCCAGGGCACGGATGTCCTTGGCCTTGGCGTTGAGGGTGAACAGCTGCACGATCAGGCCTTCGAGCACACAGCGCAGCTCGTAGATGTCGCGGGCGTCTTCCAGGGTGATGATGGCGACACGCGGGCCTTTGGCGTCGGCGAATTCCACCAGGCCTTCGGACTCCAGGTGGCGCAGGGCTTCGCGCACCGAGGTACGGCTGACGCCGAGGCGGTCGCAGAGGTCGCGCTCCACCAGGCGGTCGCCGGGCAGCAGATGGAAGTTCATGATTGCGGCGCGCAGCTTGTCTAGCACGATTTCGCGCAGGGTAACGGGGTTGCGGTTGACCTTGAAGCTGTCGTCGAGTGGCTGGCGTTTCATCAGGAGCGCTCTTTATGAGGCTGTTGCGCCAACATCGCGGAACGCCCCGAACCGAGGCTTTCCATGCAGTGGTTCGAACAGCCCGTTGTTAACGGGTTGACTCCGCATCGGCTTCGGCAAACGCTTCACGGGCCAGGCGGAAACTGTCCACCGCCGCGGGTACGCCGCAATAAATGCCGACCTGGAGCAGAATTTCGCGAATCTGTTCACGGCTCAGGCCATTGCGCAATGCGCCGCGGATGTGCAGCTTGAGCTCGTGGGGCCTGTTGAGCGCGGAAATCATGGCCAAGTTTATCATGCTGCGCTCTTTGAGCGACAAGCCTTCGCGGCCCCAGACGTGGCCCCAGCAGTATTCGGTGACCAGTTCCTGCAATGGCTTGGTGAACTCGTCGGCGTTCTGGATCGAGCGGTTGACGTAGTCCTCGCCCAGCACCTGGGTGCGGATGGCCAGGCCTTTGTCGTACTTCTCGTTACTCATGTGCCGTACTCCGGAAGAAAAAAGGGAACGGGGGCCGCTTTGCGGCCCCGGCGGTCTCAAGGTCAGCCCAGGGGCGGCAGGGCGCCCAGTTTGCCTTTGTGGTACACCATCGGCGTCACCGCCTCGGCCGGCAACACCAGGTTCTTCACTGCACCGACGATGATCGCGTGGTCCCCACCGTCATACTCGCGCCACAGTTCGCACTCGATGATCGCGGTCGCCTTGGCCAGCAGCGGGTTGCCCAGCTCGCTCAAATGCCACTCGACGCCCTTGGCCTTGTCCTTGCCCTTGCCGGCGAAGGCGTAAGCTTCAGCGGTCTGCTCGGCGGACAGCAGGTGAATCGCGAACTGCTTGCTGTCACGCAGGATCGGGTAGGTGTCGGAGGCGTAGTTGGGGCAGAACAGTACCAGCGCCGGGTCGATCGACAATGCGCTGAAGGCGCTGGCGGTGATGCCGACGATGGCGCCGTCGGCGTCCAGGGTGGTCACTACCGTGACGCCGGACGGGAAAGAGCCCATCACGTCTTTGTAGATGCCGGGTTCGATCATCTTGTGTTCCTCCTAGCGCATCACGAACGGGTCGGGCATCGGCGCGGTGGACAGGTTGATCCACACGGTCTTCAGCTCGGTATAGGCCAGCACCGAATCGATGCCGCTCTCACGGCCGTAGCCGCTGTTCTTGAAACCACCAATTGGCGCCATGGCCGACACGGCGCGGTAGGTGTTGACCCAGATGATCCCCGAACGCACGTCGCGGGCCAGGCGATGAGCACGGCCCAGGTCACGGGTCCAGATGCCGGCGGCCAGGCCGAACTGCGAGTCGTTGGCGATTTCCAGGGCCTCCTCCTCGGTCTTGAAGCGGATGACCGCGGCGACAGGGCCGAACACTTCTTCCTGCATGATGGTCATCGAGTTGCTGTCGCACTCGAACAGGGTCGGCTCGTAGAACCAGCCGTCACCCTCGACCTCGGCACGCTTGCCGCCCATGTGCAGCTTGGCACCTTCAGCCTTGGCCGCAGCCACCAGGCCTTCGACGACGGCCAACTGCTGCGCGGTGGCCATAGGGCCCATTTCGCTGGCGTCGTCCTGCGGGTTACCGATGCGGATGCGCTTGGCGCGGGTAATCAGGCGCTCTACGAATTCGTCGAAAATCTCGTCCTGCACCAGCAGGCGCGAACCGGCTACGCAGCTTTGCCCGGAGGCGGCATAGATGCCGGCCACGGCACCGTTGATGGCGCTGTCCAGGTCGGCGTCGGCGAAGATGATGTTCGGCGACTTGCCGCCCAGCTCCAGCGACAGCTTGGCAAAGTTCTCGGCACTGCTGCGCACCACATGGCGGGCTGTAGCGGCGCCGCCGGTGAAGGCGATCTTGCGCACCAGCGGGTGGCGGGTCAGTGCCGCGCCGGTGGTCGGGCCGTAGCCGGTGACCACGTTGACCACACCGGCCGGGAAGCCGGCTTCGAGGGCCAGACGGGCCAGCTCGAGGATGGTCGCCGAGGCATGTTCGGACGGTTTGAGCACGATGGTGTTGCCGGCAGCCAGGGCTGGGGCCAGCTTGATCGCGGTGAGGTACAGCGGGCTGTTCCACGGGATGATCCCGGCAACCACGCCGATGGGCTCGTGCACGGTGTAGGCGAACAGGTCGGGCTTGTCCAGCGGCAGGGTGCCGCCTTCAAGCTTGTCGGCCAGCCCTGCGGTGTAGTGGAAGAACTCTGGCAGATAGCCGACCTGGCCGCGGGTTTCGCGGATCAGCTTGCCGTTGTCACGGCTTTCCAGCTGGGCCAGGTGTTCCTTGTTCTCGCTAATCAGGTCACCCAGGCGACGCAGCAGCTTGCCACGCGCGGTGGCGGTGATGCTGCGCCATTCCTTGCTGTCGAAGGCACGCTGGGCGGCCTGCACGGCCAGCTCGACGTCGGTTTCGTCAGCGTCGGGAAGCTGCGCCCAGGCTTGGGCGGTGGCCGGGTTGAGGCTGTCGAAGGTCTTGCCGCTCTGGGCATCGCGCCATTGGCCGTCGATGCACATCTGGAAACGAACGAGGGTCATGCAACAATCCCCTTGGCGGATTCGGTGAGGGTGCGGGCTTGCGCGAGGAAGTCCAGCAGCATCTTGTTGACTTCACGGGGTGCTTCTACCGGCATCATATGCCGTTGCTCGGCGAGGACCACGCTGTGCGCACCCGGAATGCTGGCGGCAAGCTGGCGGGTCATGGCCGGGGTGGAGCCCGAATCGAGTTCGCCCGTGGCGATCAGCGTCGGCACCTGGATGCTGCCCAGGTCGTCAGCGCGGTACATGTCCTGAGTGGCGAACAACGAATACGTGGTGTGGTAGCCCTGCGGGTCGTTGCTCGCCAGCACTTGGCGAATGGCGGCGACCTGCGCCGGGTTGGCAGCCTTGTATTCACGGCTGAACCAACGATCCAGGGCGGCATCGACGTTGGCGTCGGGGCCCAGCTCCGCTGCCTGGGCAGCGCGGGCGATCACGCCGGCACTTTGCTCGGGGGTGCGGTTGAACACGCTGTTGAGCACGACCAGTGCAGTCAGGCGCTGCGGGTAGTGCAGGGCGAATGCACGGGCAACCAGGCCGCCCATGGAGAAGCCGATCACGGTCGCTTGTTGAATTTGCAGGTGGTCGAGCAGCTCGGCGAGCTGGTCGGCGTAGGCTTGCAGCGGCGTGTCGGCAGCCGGCACGCGGCTTTGACCGTGGCCGAGCATGTCGTAGGCGATGACACGGTAGTCGTTGGCCAGGCCAACGATCTGGCCGCCCCACATTTCCTTGTTCAGGCCCACGCCGTGGATCAGTACCACGGGTTGGCCCTGGCCTACGGACAGGTAGCTGGTGCCGGCAGGTGTACGTTCAGCGACAGGCTGAATCATGGAGGGCGCTCCTTGAAGGTCGGGCGCGGCGGGAAAGCACGCCACGCCCCGGCCCGTCTTGGTTGTTGTTATTGAGCGTTGGCTTTTTCGGCAGCCAGTTCTTCCAGGTCGATGTAGCGGTTGCCGATGCGCGGGTGCAGGCGGCCGCCGTCGGCAGCGCCCAGCACCACAACGATTTCATCGGCGCGCGGGGCGTCTTCGATCTGCATTTCCAGAGTGATGTAGTGCGAACGCAGGCCTTCGTCGTCCTTCTGCATCATCGGGATCTGAATCGAGGTGCCGGGGCCGCCGCGCTTGTTGGTGAAGCTCAGGTAGCTCTTGGCCTGCACCGCTTCGCGGTAGTGGTTGCCGAAGCGCAGGGTGTGGATCACAGCCGAGGCGTGCTCGATTTCGCCGTCGGCGCCGACCACGGCCGCTTTACCGTAGGCTTCGATCTTGTCGGCACCGCCAATGGCAGCGGTCAGGCGCTCGACCATCAGTGCACCCAGCTCCGAGCAGTTGGCGCGGATTTCCGGCTTCAGATCTTCAACAAAACCGCGACCGGCCCATGGGTTCTTGATCACGACGGCCAGGCCGACCATGGTCACTGGTTTGTCGGTGGCCTTGCCGCCTTCGATGCGGGTCTCTTCGGAGTAGGTGACGATCTTGCGGATTTTGAAACTCATGGAGGGCTCCTGGTGAGGGTTATCAGCTCTTGTTGTCTGATGGTATACCATAATATTTGTTGTGCAAGAGGTGTCAGGAAATTTCTCTTGTCGGGGGACGAAAGGTGGCCTGATGCCTTGATTTCGCTGCTGTCTGTACTGGCCCTATCGCCGGCAAGCCAGCTCCCACAGGTACCGCGCTGCATTCAGAGCCTGTAGTGGCAATGTGGGAGCTGGCTTGCCGGCGATAGGGCCAGTAAAGGTGTCAAAAAAAAGCCCGCTCACGCAGGCTGAAGGGGCCCACGTGAGCGGGCGCGTCCCGCAATGATTCAGGCAATGGGAATTCAGGCGAACGCCGGCACCACTTCCTTGATGAACAGTTCCAGCGACTTCTTCTTCTCGGCGTGGGGCAGGCTGTTGTCGCACCAGAAGCTGAACTCGTCGACGCCGAGCTCCTGGTAGTACTTGATGCGCGCGATGATTTCTTCCGGCGTGCCGATCATGGTGTTCTTGCGAATGTTCTCCAGCTGGAACGCCGGCACTTCGGCAAACTTCGATTCCGGGCTCGGCTCCAGGAAGCCGTTGACCGGAACGGTCTTGTTACCGAACCAGGCATCGAAGGTGCGATAGAAGCGCGAGATGGCCTGCGCGCCGACTTTCCAGCCTTCCGGCTCGGCCGGGCTGTGCACGTGGGTGTGGCGCAGCACCATCAGTTGTGGGCGCGGCACGTCCGGGTTGTTGTCCAGAGCGGCCTGGAACTTGTTCTTCAGGTCCAGTACTTCTTCGTCACCCTTCATCAGCGGGGTGACCATGACGTTGCAGCCGTTGGCCACGGCGAAGTTGTGCGAATCCGGGTCGCGGGCGGCGATCCACATCGGCGGCGTCGCGTTGAACGGTTTCGGCACGCTGGTGGAGGTGGGGAACTTGTACACTTCGCCGTCATGGGCGTAGTCGCCTTCCCACAGCTTACGTACGACCGGCACCATCTCGCGCAGCGCCTTGCCGCCGTCGGTGGCTGGCATGCCATTGGCCATGCGGTCGAACTCGAACTGGTAGGCGCCACGGGCCAGGCCCACTTCCATGCGGCCGTTGCTGATCACGTCGAGCAGGGCGCATTCGCCGGCGACGCGGATCGGGTTCCAGAACGGCGCAATGATAGTGCCGGCACCCAGGCGAATCTTGTCGGTGCGCGCGGCCAGGTAGGCCAGCAGCGGCATCGGGCTCGGCGAAATGGTGTATTCCATGGCGTGGTGCTCGCCAATCCACACGGTGCTGAAACCGCCGTTTTCGGCCATCAGGGTCAGTTCGGTCAGGTCTTCGAACAACTGGCGGTGGCTGACCTGTTCATCCCAACGTTCCATGTGTACGAACAACGAAAATTTCATGGGGCTTTCCTCAACGCTTGAAAGGGGCTGGCGCCTGGCAGGGGAGGCGCCAGTGGTCTCGATTCAGAACAGGCTTCAGGCAAAGGCCGGCAGGCTGGCCATCTTGCCGCGGCAGTACACCATCGGCCGGGGCGCTTCTTCGGGCACGATCAGGTTATGCACCTTGCCGACCATGATGGCGTGGTCGCCACCTTCATATTCACGCCACAGTTCGCATTCGATGACGGCGGTGGCGCCGGCCAGGATCGGGTTACCCAGTTCGCTCATGGACCACTCGATGCCGCTGGCCTTGTCCTTGCCCTTCTTGGCGAACGCATAGGCTTCGGCTTGCTGTTCACCCGAGAGCAGGTGAATGGCAAAACGCTTCTGTTTCATCAGCACCGGGTAGGAGTCGGAGGTGTAGTTGGGGCAGAACAGCACCAGCGGCGGGTCCATCGACAGGGAGGAGAAGGCGCTGGCGGTCAGGCCGACAACCGAGCCGTCATCGTCCAGGGTGGTGATGACGGTAACGCCGGACGGGAAGGAGCCCAGGACGTTCTTGTAGACGGTTGCGTCGATCATCGGGAATACCTCTAAAAGGCTGCGGTGGTCCGCGGTTTTTATCGTTGATGTGTCTGATGGTATACCGTAATACCTATTTTGCAAGCGGAATTTTAATGCCCGAGGTTTACACGATGAACGGCTAAAGGCCACGTATACCGTGGCTTAGAGCGGTGACGCGGTTTGTTGGATGGGTTTGCAAAGCAGATCAGTGGACGCTTTTTCGTGCGGATCAGTGTTGTCAAAAGTTTGGAATACCATAATATGGTCCGCAGCTGAGAGGCCGCCTAGATGCGGTTTCCTTACAACGATAAAAACGACCTTTCGAGCTGAATCCTATGTCCCAACCGTCATCGCAACACCCGTTTGTCGAGAATCACACGGTCGATTACGTTCCACCTGCCGAGCGCCACGGGAAGGCGCGCGACCTGTTCACCCTCTGGTTCAGTACCAACATTGCGCCACTGCCAATTGTCACCGGCGCCATGGTGGTCCAGGTGTTCCACCTGAACCTGTTGTGGGGGCTGATCGCCATTGTGCTGGGCCATCTGGTCGGGGGCGTGGTCATCGCCCTTGCCTCTGCGCAGGGACCGCAGCTGGGCATTCCACAGATGGTGCAAAGCCGTGGCCAGTTCGGCCGCTACGGCGCCTTGCTGATCGTGTTCTTCACTGCACTGATCTATGTCGGCTTCTTTATTTCCAACATCGTCCTGGCGGGCAAGACCATTCACGGCATCGCCCCGAGCATGCCGATGCCGGGCGCGATCGTGATCGGTGCCCTGAGCGCCACGGCCATTGGCGTGATCGGCTACCGCTTCATCCATGTCTTGAACCGCATCGGTACCTGGGTGATGGGCTCTGCGCTGCTGGCGGGGTTCATCATGATGTTCGCCCAGGAGCTGCCGGCCGACTTCTTCAGCCGTGGTGCATTCAATCTGTCGGGCTTTATCGCCACCGTGTCACTGGGCACCATCTGGCAGATCAGCTTCTCGCCGTACACGTCCGACTATTCGCGTTATCTGCCACGTGAAGTGGGCATTGCCAAGCCGTTCTGGGCCACTTACTTTGGCGCGACCCTGGGCACCATCCTGTGCTTCAGCTTTGGTGCCGTGGCGGTGCTGTGCGTACCGGAAGGTACTGACGCCATGGACGCAGTGAAGCAGGCTACCGGTTGGCTGGGCCCGATCCTGATGGTGCTGTTCCTGCTCAATATCATCAGCCATAACGCCCTTAACCTGTATGGCGCGGTGCTGTCGATCGTCACTGCTATTCAGACGTTCTTTGCCGAATGGACGCCAAGCATCAAGGTGCGGGTAATCCTGGCCTCGGTGATTCTGCTGGGCTGCGGGATGGTCGCGCTGAACGCCTCGGCGGACTTCATCGGCCACTTCATCGGCCTGATCCTGGCGTTGCTGCTGGTGCTGGTGCCGTGGGCTTCGATCAACCTGATCGACTTCTATCTGATCAAGAAGGGCCAGTACGACATTCCTTCGATCTTCAGCGCTGATGGCGGCATCTATGGTCGCTTCAATCACCACGCGATCATTGCCTATGCCTGCGGCATTCTGGTGCAGTTGCCGTTTGCCAACACCGCCCTGTATGTGGGGCCGTATTCGAACATTGTCGAAGGGGCGGACTTGTCCTGGCTGTTCGGGTTGCTGGTGACGGTGCCGTTGTATTACTGCCTGGCGACGCGGGGGCAGGCGGTCAACAGTGCGCGGGTTATCAGCGTCAACGACTGACAGTTGCAATGGGGGCCGCCTTGCGGCCCATTCGCGGGGCAAGCCCGCTCCCACAGATTCAACCAAAGCAATGGAGTGAACCTGTGGGAGCGGGCTTGCCCCGCGAATGGGCTGCAAAGCAGCCCCGGCTATATCCGATCAAACCTTGAACTGCGCCACCATGCCATTCAGGTCCACCGCCAACCGCGACAAGTCCTGTGCCGCCGCGCTGGTCTGGTTGGCCCCCGCTGAGGTCTGCATCGCCAGATCACGAATGTTCACCAAATTGCGGTCCACTTCGCGCGCCACCTGCGCCTGCTCCTCTGAAGCACTGGCAATCACCAGGTTACGCTGGTTGATCGACGCAATCGCCTCGGCAATCACCTCCAGCGCCTGACCGGCGCCCTGGGCCACTTCCAGCGTGCCCGTCGCACGCCCCTGGCTGCTGTGCATCGCCGTCACGGCCCGCTCGGTACCGTTCTGGATGCCGGCAATCATCTGCTCGATCTCTGCGGTCGACTGCTGGGTGCGGTGGGCGAGGGCGCGGACTTCGTCGGCCACCACGGCAAAGCCACGGCCTGCCTCGCCGGCGCGGGCTGCTTCGATAGCGGCGTTCAGTGCCAGCAGGTTGGTCTGCCCGGCAATCGCGCCGATCACATCCAGCACACGGCTGATCTCATTGGCATTGTTGGCCAGCTGTTCGATCTCGACCGAGGTGCCGGTCACATCGGCCACCAGGTGCTGGATGGACGCCAGTGCCTGGTTGACCCGGTCACGGCCATCGCGGGTGGTCTGGTCGGCACCTTTGGAGGCGTCCGCAGTGCTGACTGCATTGTTCGCCACTTCCTCGACTGCTGCGGTCATCTGGTTGACAGCCGTGGCGGCCTGGTCGATTTCGGCGCTTTGCTGATGCAGGCCGCGGCTGGTGTCTTCGGTGACGGTGTGGAGTTCTTCCGAGGCTGAGGCCAACTGGTCGGACGAGGCGGCGATCTTGCGGATGGTGTCGCGCAGGCTGCCTTGCATGCGGCTCAGGGCGCGCAGCAGCAAGGCGGGCTCGTCGCGGCCGGTGACGCGGATTTCCTGGGTGAGGTCGCCCGTGGCCACACGTTCGGCCACGGCCACTGCATCGGCCAGAGGCACCACGATGCTGCGAGTCAGCACGGTAGCCATCGCGGCCAGGGCAAGCATGATCACAAGCAACGAGAAGATGATGGCGTTAAATGCTTCGTCCGCTACATCGCTGCTGCGCTGCGAGGCATCTTCGGCACCCTTGCTGTTGTAGTCGATCAGCGCCGTCAAGGCCTTCATCATGCTGTCGGCTCGTTGGGTGAGCGGGCCGCTGATCTGCTGCTTTGCCTCGTCCATGCGGCCTGCAGCAATGTCCTGCAGCACTTTCAGCTGCAGTTCGAGGTACTGGTGATACCCGTCGTTGAAGGTGTTGAAAAGGGCACGGTCGTCGGCCGCGATGATGGTGTCGGCGTAGTCCTTCAGGCCACCTTTGAGCTCGGCATTGATGGCTTCGAGCATCTGCAGGTTACGTGTGCGCTCGCCGGGGTTATCGTCCAGCGCGGCCCGCAGGGTAACGGCGCGGGCGCGCCCGAGGTTGCTGCTGATGTCACCCAGCGCTACCACAGCGGGTATCCAGGTGACCCGGATCTCGTCGGTGGCCGTGTCCATCTGGCGGGTTTCGTAAAGTGCGATAAGGCCCATGATCAGGACCAGGACGCCCAGCAGGGCAAACACGCTGGCAGCGCGAATGCCGATTTTCAAATTCCTTAACTGCATGGAATGCTCCTTGACGGTGGCGTGCAGGCGTCAGGAGCTGGCTGCAAAGCCAGGACACCGAGGTGGCGCCAGGCTCTTGATGCACTGCGGGTTAGTAGATTTTTCTCACCCTCTTGCATTGTTTTCTTTGAATGATGCCATATGGCCATCATTGTTGAACAGTCATTCAATGTAACGAAATAATTGACAAAACCGACGTTTTTTGACGGTTTTGTCAGGTTTTCTCGCATCAAACGATGGCAATCATCGGGTCGGCAGCTGCCAACGCCAAGGTGCGGTCAGCTGCCGGCGGGTAGATCCACACCGAGTTGATCTGGCGCTTGAGGTGCTTGCCTTCCTGGCCCTGCAGTTTCAATTCTCGTTCCCAGCCTTCGCTGTACGCCGCCCCCCACTCACCCAGGTCGAGGCAGGTGACGTACTTGGGCTGGCGGTACACCACAGGTGCCAGCCCCAGCAGGTCGGCCATGGCGTTGTTGCCACTGTGGCGACCCATCGGGATGGCGTGCTGGCAGGTCATCAGGGCGTGGTTGCCAGCTTCGTCCACAGCAGCCCAGGCAGTATCGCCGGTCGCATAGATGTGGTCCTGGCCAATGACCTTGAGGTGCCCGTCGACCTTGAGCCTGCCGAAGTTGTCACGCTCGCCGGCAACCTGAGCGGTCAGCGGGCTGGCCTTGACACCGACGGTCCAGATCACGGTGTTGCTGGCGATGTACTCGCCGTTGTCCAGGGTGACGCCACCGGCATCGACAGCCACCACCGAGGTGCCAGTCAGCCACTGGACGCCGGCAACCTGCGAGGCGGCAACAATCGACGGCTTGATGCCTGCACCCAATGCCGCGCCGATGCTGGCGCCACGGTCAACCAGCAGCACCTGCACATCGGCGCCTGCGAGGATGGCGCGCAGCCGGGCGGGCATTTCGGTGGCCGTTTCGATGCCGGTGAAACCACCACCGCAGACCACCACGGTATTGCGGGCAGGTGAAGGGGGCAGGGCAGCCAGGCCCGTCAGATGCTGCTCAAGGCGTACGGCCGACTCCATCTTGTCGATGTCGAAGGTGTACTCGGCCAGCCCCGGGACTGCTGGGCGCGCTACCTGACTGCCAGCGGCGAGGATGAGGCGGTCGTAGCTGATCTGGTGGCGCTGGCCTTGGCTGTCGATGTAGCTCACGGTGCGCGCATCGGCGTCGATGGCTTGGGCGTTACCGGTGATGAAATGCACGCCCACCGCAGTGAACAGCTCACCTACGGGGGCCTTCAACGTGTGTGCGTTGGCCTCGTAAAAGCGCGGGCGAATGTGCAGTTCCGCTTGCGGCGCGAGCACGCTGATGCTCAGGTCGTCGCGCTGGGCTTGGTCGAGTAGCCGGGCGGCGCTCAGGGCGCTCCACACACCGGCAAAGCCGGCACCGATGATCAGGATGTTGGATTTCATGCAGGTGCTCCGCAAAGGTCGGGGATGAAAACGGTGGCTTCGATCGCACGATAGGTGCCGCTCGAATAACTACGACTCTATTGGTCGTAGTTTGTCTCTGCAAGTTTTTTTCATCGTTGCGATGAGGCGAGCCCGAGGACGAACGAACGCAAAGGCCGTACTTGGTGCTGTCTTGGCTGCCGGCGGCAGGGCCGCAAACCTTGCTATCCCCACCCCCATCCGTTATAGATAAAAAAGAAACCATAAAGAAAAGAGGCCATTTCAGCCCCCCATGCACGAGATCACACGTATCTTCCGCCCTTCAGGCCCCCATTTCGCGCCTTGCGCAGATGGATACGGGCCCGCCCCCATGACCCTCTCTCCGCTTTCGAATCTGTACCACGTGTTGTCGATTCCGCCGGTCAACATTCTGCTGACCCAGATGCGCAAACGCCCCGTCCCCCCACCTGCACCGTAGCGCCTGAATTTCACCACCCCCGGTCTTTTGCCGTTTGGGGTTGGGGAGCCTTTGCATTTTTTCAGCGTTCAACTGTTCAGGAATCACTATGACTCTTCGTGTCGCTATCATCGGTGCCGGCCCGTCCGGCCTTGCGCAACTGCGTGCCTTCCAATCCGCCCATGCCCAGGGCGCGCCCATGCCCGAAATCGTGTGCTTCGAAAAACAGGCCGATTGGGGCGGTATGTGGAACTACACCTGGCGCACTGGCCTCGACCAGCATGGCGAGCCGGTGCACGGCAGCATGTACCGCTACCTGTGGTCCAACGGCCCCAAGGAATGCCTGGAGTTCGCCGATTACAGCTTTGATGAGCATTTTGGCCGGCCGATTTCCTCGTACCCGCCGCGCGAGGTGCTGTGGGACTACATTCAGGGCCGCGTAAACAAGGCTGGGGTGCGCGACTACATCCGCTTCAACACGGTGGTCAAGCATGTCAGCTTCGATGAAAGCACCCGCGAGTTCACCGTCAGCGCCCACGACTACGGCGCGGGGCTTGGCATCGAGCAGGTGTTCGATTATGTGGTGGTGGCCAGCGGGCACTTTTCTACCCCGCACGTGCCGGAGTTCGAAGGCTTCGAACGTTTCACCGGGCGTATCCTGCACGCTCACGACTTTCGCGAAGCCATGGAATTCCACGGCCAGGACCTGCTCATTGTCGGCAGCAGCTACTCGGCCGAAGACATCGGCTCGCAGTGCTACAAGTACGGTGCGCGCTCGATCACCACGGCCTACCGTACCCAGCCGATGGGCTACAAATGGCCCAAGGGCTGGGAAGAGCGCCCGCAACTGGTCCGCGTCGAAAACGACCTGGCGTTCTTCGCCGATGGCTCGAACAAGCGCGTAGATGCGATCATCCTGTGCACGGGCTACCAGCATCACTTCCCGTTCCTGCCCGATGAACTCACCCTCAAGACCAACAACCGCCTGTGGCCTGCCGGCTTGTACCAAGGCGTGGTGTGGGAGCAAAACCCGCAACTGCTTTACCTGGGCATGCAGGACCTGTGGTACAGCTTCAACCTGTTCGATGCACAGGCGTGGTTTGCTCGTGACTACATGCTGGGGCGCATCAAGCTGCCGGCCAAGGCGGTCATGCAGGCTGACAGTGCGCGCTGGCGCGAGGATGAGGGGCGGCTGGCAACTACTGCTTCGATGTATGAATTCCAGGGCCGATACATCAAGCACCTGATCGAGCAGACGGATTACCCGCGCTTCGACATCGATGCGGTGAACCGCATCTTCCTGCAATGGAAGACCGACAAGAAGCACGACATCATGGGCTACCGTGACAAATCCTACCGCTCGGTGATCACCGGCACCAAAGCAGTGCCTCACCATACCCGCTGGATGCAGGCCATGGACGACTCGATGCAGGAGTACCTGCGCGAAACGGACGGCAAGCAAGCAGAGGTGAAGGTGCTGCGCAGGTAGCCGCCGAGCCTGACCTTGTGATCAGGATGCGCGGCAAGCGGGGAAGTGTTTTGCCGTGCTGGCACTCCCCGCGTATCATTTGCGACAAAGCTGGTCGGAGATTGATATGTCCCTTTACAGTGCTGGCGTCGAATACGGCATCCATTGCCTGCTGTTTCTGGTAGGCGAGGGCGGTGAGAGCCGTGATTCCAGCGTGCGCGACCTGGCCGAGTTGCAGGGCGTACCGCAGGAATACCTGGCCAAGGTTTTCACCAAGCTGGCACGTGCCGGGTTGGTGGCCGCCACCGAAGGCGTGCGCGGTGGCTTCCGCCTGGCGCGGCCGGCGGCTGAGATCACCGTGCTGGATATCGTCAACGCCATCGACGGGCCGAAGAAGATTTTCGATTGCCGCGAGATCCGCGAACGCTGCACGCTGTTCGAGGGCTCGCCGCCCGCTTGGGCGACGGAAGGCACCTGTGCGATTCATGCCGTGATGCTGGGGGCGCAGAAGCGCATGGAAGAGGCGTTGGCGCAGCAAACTGTTCTGGCATTGGCAATGCGCTTCGGGCGCAAGGCCCCGGCCGAGTTCGGGCAGCAGGTCGATGCCTGGATGGCCGAGCGGCGAGAGAGTAAAGGGGCTGGGGATATTGCAGTGGATCAGCTTTGATTTTGATTCCCACATTGGCGCCGGTGTCGAGGCCGGTGATGGCTTATCACGTCCAGGGCACCGCCGCCAATGTGGCGAAAGTTACACAGGCTCTTGCGCTGCTGGCGCAAAAAAAACGCTGTATGCATCATTGCTGGTCATACGTCTCATTATCGCTAAATGGGTCTGACGGTTATCGGAGTATGCATATTAAGCCGTGGCGGAGCGCCGTTAAATTGTCCGTGATAACCTGATGCCGTAATTTGTACGGGCAAGCTTTGACTTCTGACAGTAATAACCCAATTGCCTTGGGCTTCGTTTGGGTATTTTTTATATCGCATGGATATAAAGCCACATGCGTCCTGCGAGGGATGCAAGCTATCAGCTGTTGGCCGGTGCAAGAAGCTGTATTCTGTATGTGGTATGTACGCGACCTGCCCTTTCCCGTGTTCTTTCAGTAAATTGTACTGTTCGTTTTCTTTTTTACTGAAGACGTGATAAACACGATACTGCGTGTCATTTATCTGGTCCACAACAAAACTGCAGCCGCTGAAATTATCTGTGAATAGAGTGGTTGGCTCCGTGCCTGTGGGGTGAATCGGAATGTCATAATACTTGTTCTGAGGCACCCAGTACGCTGAAATGAGTTTGTTGTTGTCACTGGCTCGTTCAGTGCTCGTGGGTGTGACATTAATAAAATCGTGTAACGTATTGCTCCTTGGGGAATCAACCATAAAACGTCGCGTTTCAAACAATAAAATACCTGGCTCTCGGTCATTTCCCATCCACCTCGGATCTGACGGGAGTCTTGCATCAGCACCGATAGCGATCGGCAAGGCACTATTATCGGCCTCTTCAAAAGTTATAGGGAGTTTAAGTCGGATGGCGCCTTGGCCCACATAATTAGGGTCGTAGGATAACTGTGGCTCGGGGTTGTACCCAGAACGGATGTTTTGATAAAGAGGAATGGTCTTTTCGCCTACGCCTCCCCTTAATTTAAGTACGGTCCAGTTTCCATTACTGTCTTTTACAATATCGGTCGGCAAGTTGGTCACGGATGTGCCGTTTTTATCTGCCGGGATGGGTGAGCCATTTTTCCTGAAACCATTAATCCTTACCCATCTGCCATCGACATAGATATAGTCTTTGTTGGTGGTCAAGTTTCTATAATAACCGCCTTGATAGGTAATGCCTCTGAGCTCCAAATCGTCTGCAACAATTCTGGCTTCATGTGAAAAATTACCGTACAGTGGAGTTAATGGTTTGGATGTTATGATGAAGTCGCGAGATCCCCTGCTGTCGATGGTTGTATTTTCTATTAATTTTTTTTCATTAATTAGATTTCCATATTTAGGTGTTGCAAGGTTGGCCAGATCTCCAAAGCCCTTCATGAGACTGCTAATGTCAATAAGGTTGTCGTGTGTGATGGTGCCTGAATCAGTTACTTTGATAACTTCCTGAATCACAGCGCCAGCCATGGTTAATCCTGCAACTACCGGGCCCACAACAGGAACTCGCATAAGCAGGGTTTGTAAGATAAAGCCGATGGAGGAACCGATGTTATAGGCGATGGTAACACTTTCCCTGTTGGAGGTGAAAGGCAGGGTAATGACCGTTGCAAATACTCCCACAGGGTTTTTTAAAGCTTCGGCGGCTACATAAGCGGCTTTCGCCCAATTGAATGAACTGTACAAGGTGCCAATAAAATTCATTTGACAAACGGTGTTTATTTTGTCGTTGATTTTTTGAAAATCAGCTTCTGTATAGACAGCGTGAAGGGGTATCTCAGGCTTTGCTTGTCGCTTGTATCGGCTGACTGTCAAAGTGCCATTTAGACGTGAAGTTGTCAGGGTGTCCGCTAATGGGTGATAGTAAAGATTGTTTCTCAGGTGCAATGGGATATGTCCTCTGACCTCAACCCAAACACCTTCATCGTTTTTAGGCGGCTCGAAAGCGCTGTATCGATATTCGGCAATACGGAAACCTGCTTCGCTATCTTGTTTTGGGTAATATTTGAGCCACAAGCTAACGACTTTGAAGTCGTGGCCCCATGTGCAGACATTGGATTTGCCCTTGTTGTATTTCGCGGCGATTTTGTGATCACCATTTTCCACAGTTAAGGATGCTTTCCACTTACCCTCGCTGTCCGAGGTGGTTAAAGCAGAGAAATATATCGCTTCTCTCTTCCAACCGTTATGGCATAGCCAAATAAGTGTATTTGCTGGGGCGTTTCCTTTAAGGGTTATGTGTCGTCTGTTTATTTCGCGGTTTTTCAATGGGTGATAAATATGAATGTCAATCGCGTATGGCTTGCTGCATCCATATGGAAGTGTCTCGCCGGCGCTTATTTCCTCCTCAGTATCCTCAGCCTCCTCTTCGATGATGTCGACTTCTTCCTGTTCGACGGTGCCCTCATTCGGTTCTGCGGCCTCATCGTTGCCTTCTAGCGGTAAGTCATCCGAATGCATGATGACGCTTTGTAAAATCATTTCTGTTTCAGGGTCAAGCTGTGCATGCTCGCATATGAGCGTGTGCAACGCGTCGTCCGTCGTTGATGTCGTGTCAACTATAACTTTGAGGTCGTTGAGGGTTTTGCAGAGTGTGTTGAATTTGTCGATAAACTTTTTATTTCCAGTCACGATGAGATTTTTGTCAGGCGATATGCCAACATTTAGGACTGAGATTTTTGCCATTGGTTCATTGGGTAGAGAGATGTGCGTACTTAAGATGGATGGTGCAGAGGCTATAAATAGTTCTTCCAAATCGTTTTTTACGAAGTCATCAAAATGAAATGACTTTCCATTAAAGCTGTGCGTTTTTTTCAGGTCTATTGATTTGGTTTTTTTGTTGGTGTCGTTAAATATTTTTATTTTTCCTATCTTCCAATTTATCTCTTTGATGGTGCCCTGTTCCAAGACAGGGTTGATAGTGTTTTCAGCTTTTATCCATAGCCTCACATGGCTATCTTTTGCGAAATCGCTCAAGTTAAGGCTTTCATTCCCACTATGGGAAGGGTCAAACTGCTGATAAAGTTCCATGGGGTATCCTCAGTTTATGCATTTATCCTGGTAGCTGACGGCCGTATCCATAACGGGGCTGCGCCGGAATTATGCAGGCGGGCCATCGGCGAGACTTATACTGCGTAAGCCATTGCTCATGTATGACGATCTTCCGTTAATACCGCTTTGCGCTTGGTACGTTTGTCCTGCTTTTGACCGGGCGACCAGCGCCCGTGTTGATGGACGTTGTTCTATCTTCCAGCGTGGATTTTTTCTGAGGTCTTCAGGCTTGATTATGCAGGCACACTAATCCTATTGAAACTGGTAAAAATGTCAGGTCATAGGGGCAATTCAACTCTCAGTAAACCACTCGTCGTCCCTCGGGTATTTTGGCTTGTGAAGCCTCAGCAACGCTCTAGCTTGCGGCCACGGCTGTCCAGACACACCTCAAACCAATAGAAGCATGCGCCCATACTGCCGAGTTCTGTATTAAATCCCGCAAATCCAATTACTGCCGTTTGAATGTCAACGGGTGTTGTTTTGATTTCTTCTCTATGGCGGGCAAGGTAGGGCGTAGCAGTTACGCCTCAGCATGGCGGAGGGTGTCCTTATCCCGACAACCCAACCTGCCTGCCTTCCAAACGCTGCTCGCTCTAGGCGGTGAATGCACCCCCCTTTTCAGGCAGAGCCTAGCGGCCCTCATGTCGCCGCCGATAAGCCCCCGGCTGCTGGCCCACCGCCTTGGCAAAGGCCCGGGTAAACGCCGCCACCGATTGGTACCCCACCTGCGCGCCCACCTGTTCGACGGTATTGCCCGCCTGCAACAGCTGGCAGGCAAGGCGCATGCGCAATGCCAGGAGCACCTGCCCAGGTGACTGCCCGGCCAGCTCACTGAAACGCTTGAAGAAAGCCGAACGCGAAAGCCCGGTGCAGGCTGCCATGCGCTCCAGCGTCCAGGCCTGGCCCGGCGCTTCGATCAGCTGTGCCAGCAGCCCGGCAAACGCTGGCTGGCGGGCGAGGGCGACCAGGCCGCCCAGTGACTGCCCGGCAATGACCTGCTGGCGCAGCACGTACAGGAACAACAGGTGGGTCAGGCGCTCCAGCAACGTCTGCGACGGGCCAGCGGCCCGCCGGCATTCTTCCAGAATGAGCTCGAACAGCGCCCGCGCCGCACTGCCGGCGGGGTCTTCGGCGCGCAGCAGGATCCAGTCGGCCAAGCCTTCGACAATCAGTGAAGACAGGCCGGACTGGAAATGGAAGAAGCCACAAACCAGCCCGACGCCGTCGCTGGCTTCGCTATCCAGCGCCTGCATGGCCTGGCGCGGTTGGGCACAGGCGTCGACCGGGTCCTGATCGCTGGACAATCGATAGGCAAGGTCGCGCAACAGGAACACGGCATCTCCCTTTTCCAGGCGCACCGGCTGCGGCTGGCCGTCGATGTGCAGCCAGCAATGGCCCTGCACCACCAAGTGGAAGCTGGCGCGGCCCATGCCCTGGGTGCTGGCGTGCCAGCCACCGCAGTAGCGGCCGACATGAAACAGGCTGGCATCGAGCTCCAGGCCCTCTAATAACCAATCGACAAGGTGGCTGGACGAAATCATCTAATACAAAGACTCAGGAACAAGGAAAGGCGACTGATGAATATGGAGGGTAATTCTTATAACCAACAGACTGTAGTGACACCCATCAAAGGAGACCACTCCATGTCCTCGCGTATTACTTTACACACGCTGCAGAGTGCTCCGGAAGCGGCCCGGCCGTTTCTCGAGAATGCCCAGAAGAATTCGGGCTTCATCCCCAACCTGCTGGGCGTGCTGGCCAACGCCCCGGCGGCGCTGGAAACCTACGTGACCGTTTCGGCACTCAATGGCAAGTCCGAGCTGAGCCTGGCCGAGCGTGAAGTGGTGCAGCTGATTGCCGCCACCCGGCATGGCTGCGACTTCTGTGTGGCCGGCCACACCGCCGTGGCGCTGAACAAGGCCAAGCTGCCGCAGGAAGTAGTCGATGCCCTGCGTGCCCGCGGCGAACTGCCCGATGCCCGTTACGAAACCCTGGCCGCCTTCGCCCGTGAAGTGATCGACACTCGCGGCAACGTCGGCGAAGCCACCTATCAGGCCTTCCGTGAAGCTGGCTTCAGCGAAGGCAACGCGCTGGAAGTGATTTTGGGGGTAAGTCTCGCAACCCTCTGCAACTTTGCTAATGTTTTCGCCCAGACGCCGCTCAACGAAGAGCTTGGCAAGTACCGCTGGCAGCCTTCTGCATAGCCCACGTGTGAGCGCGGACCTGACGCGGTCGTTGTAGGAGCGGCCTTGTGCCGCGAATGGGCCGCAAAGCGGCCCTGGCGTTCAAAAAGGAGCAAGACCATGCAAGATTGTGCATTTCGACACTGGCTGGATGCCAATGCCGAGGCCATCGACCGGGGCCTGTGCGAACCGCAGCAGGTGCTGGCGCAGATCGCCGAATCTCAGCTGCTGCGCGTGGGTGTCGACCCGGCGCTGGGCGGCACGGGCGGGCAGGTGACCAACGCGGTCGAGGCGATTGCCGCTATCGCCAGCCGCTCGTTGGCCGCAGCCTTCGTCTGCTGGGGCCAGCGTGCCTTTATCGAATACCTGTTGCACAGCCCCAACCAGCCCCTGCGCGAGCGCCTGCTGCCGCGCTTGCTGACAGGCGAGCTGGCCGGCGCCACCGGGCTGTCCAACGCCATGAAGTTCCTTTCCGGCATTGAAGCGTTGCAGGTGCGTGGCCGGCCGGCAGCCGATGGCTGGCACTTGGAAGGGCGCCTGCACTGGGTGACCAACCTGCGCAAAAGCGGCTTCGTGGTGGCGGCGGCCATCGAAGATGAAGCCGGCGGCGCGCCGTTCGTACTGGCCATTCCTTCTGACGCCCAGGGCCTGGAACGCTCCGACGACTTGCAACTGATGGGCCTGCAGTCAAGCAACACGGCGGCACTGGCCTTCCACCAGGTGCCGTTGGCGCGTGACTGGCTGCTGCACGAGAATGCGCGCGAGTTCCTGCCACGGGTACGCCCGGCATTCCTGGCGCTGCAGTGCGGCATGGCCATCGGCCTGGCGCGACGGGCGCTGGAAGAGGTTCAGGCGCACCTGCACGGTCGCGCCTCGTTCCTCGACGAAGCCCGGCAGGTGCTCAGCGAGCGCCTGGAAAACACCGTCAGCGAGCTCAAGCAGGGCCTGCTCGAAGGCCGCTTCCAGCAACAGCCGGCGGCCTTGTTCAAGCTGCGCATCACCTTGGCTGAATGTGCCGCCGATGCAGTCCAGCTAGAGTTGCAGGCCAGCGGCGGCAAGGCCTACCTCAGCGAGTATGGAGAAGGCTTCGCCCGCCGCTGGCGCGAGTCGGCATTCGTGCCGATCGTGACGCCGAGCCTGGTGCAATTGCGCGCCGAACTGCAACGCCAGGCGGGCGCGGCATGAGTGAAGTGTTGCTCGAAGCCCGCGGCATCAGCCTGGGCTACCCGCGGGAGGGTGGCTGGCAGCAGGTGCTGGCGCAGTTCGACTTGCAGTTGGCGCCGGGCGAAGTGGTGAGCATTCTTGGCCCCAGTGGTGTCGGTAAATCCAGCCTGCTGCGGGTGCTGGCCGGCCTGCAACAACCCGGGGGCGGCAGCGTGAGCCTGCACGGCCAGCCCCTGCAAGGGCCGCACCCGCGCCTGGCGGTGGCCTTTCAGGACCCGAGCCTGCTGCCCTGGCTGAACCTGGAAAAGAACGTCGCCTTCGGCCTGGACTTTGCCCGCCAGCCCAAGCTGGCCGCTGACGAGCGGCGCGCGCGCATCGACCATGCGATTGCCGCCGTGGGCCTGGCCCACGCCCGTGGCCAGTACCCGGCGCAGTTGTCCGGTGGCATGGCCCAGCGCACCGCACTGGCCCGCTGCCTGGCCCGCCAGCCCGAGGTGCTGCTGCTGGACGAGCCGTTCGGCGCCCTGGATGAAGTGACCCGCGCCGACATGCAGCAACTGCTGCTGCAACTGATCGCCACCCACAACACTGCGGCGGTACTGATCACCCACGATATAGACGAAGCCCTGCTGCTGTCCGACCGGGTCCTGCTACTGGGCAACCACCCAGCGCACATCCTCGGCCAGTGGCACATCGACCTGCCGCAACCGCGCGCCCAACGGGTCGAAGAACTGGGCGCGTTGCGCATCGAAATCCTCAAAACCCTTCGGCGGGCAAGCCGCACAGGCGAACCTACCCCAACCCCGTTGCCCTCGGAGGCTGTCCATGTGCATGGATGACTGCTGTTCCACTTCTTCGCGTCGTGATTTTCTAAAGCTTGGGGCCATGCTCACCGCCGCCGGTGCGCTGCCGTTGCTGTCGAGCTTGCAGGCGCGCGCGGCTGCCGAGCCGGATGCGCCGGTGCGCATCGGTTACCTGCCGATCACCGACGCCACGCCGTTGCTGGTGGCCCATAACAACGGCCTGTTCGAGGCCGAAGGCATCAAGGCCGAGCGCCCGGTGCTGCTGCGCAGCTGGGCACAGGTGATCGAGGCGTTCATCTCTGGTCAGGTCAACGTCATCCACCTGCTGTCGCCGATGACTGTATGGGCGCGCTACGGCAGCAAGGTGCCAGCCAAGGTAGTGGCCTGGAACCATGTGGGCGGCTCAGGCCTGACCGTGGCGCCCGACATAAGCGACATGAAACAGCTCGGTGGCAAGACCGTGGCCATCCCGTTCTGGTACTCGATCCACAATGTGGTGCTGCAACAGATGCTCAACGACAACGGCCTGACGCCGGTGTCGAAGCCGGCCAATGCGCAGCTGGCCGCCACCGAGGTCAACCTGCTGGTGCTGCCGCCATCCGACATGCCGCCAGCACTGGCCAGCAAGCGCATTGCCGGCTACATCGTCGCCGAGCCGTTCAACGCCCTGGCCGAGAACCTCAAGGTTGGCCGTGTGCAGCGCTTTACCGGCGATGTATGGCGCAACCACGCCTGCTGCGTGGTGTTCATGCATGAGCATGACCTGAACAACCGCCCGGAGTGGTCGCAGAAGGTGGTCAATGCCATCGTCAAGGCCCAGCACTGGACCCGCGACCACCGCGCCGAAGCCGCTGCGTTGCTGTCCAAGGCCGGCCCCAACAAGTACACCCCGCACGAGCCCGCGGTGCTGGCCAAAGTGCTGGCGCCGGCCGCCGAGGACCGTGCCGGCTACGTTGCCAGTGGCGCCATTCGCCACCAGCAGTGGGACGAAAAGCGCATCGACTTCCAGCCATACCCGTTCCCCAGTTACACCGAAGAGCTG
This sequence comes from Pseudomonas sp. NMI542_15, assembly GCF_021283425.1. Classification (NCBI taxonomy): domain Bacteria; kingdom Pseudomonadati; phylum Pseudomonadota; class Gammaproteobacteria; order Pseudomonadales; family Pseudomonadaceae; genus Pseudomonas; species Pseudomonas sp. NMI542_15. The sequence goes on from NZ_JAJSRO010000001.1 coordinate 40,263, forward strand.
GTCAAGCGCCTGAAAACCACCCTGATCGAGGGCGACAACGCGTTCCTTGCCGGGCTGGACCCGGTGCAGACCGCCCGCGACCTGGTCGACGATCGTTTCGTGCGTAATGCCATTGCTGCGGTTGGTGGCCCGTCGGTGTTCGGTATTGCCGACAACTTCGAGCGTAGCGAGGAGTTCGCCGTCTGATGCGCACGCATGTCGTACACGCCAGCCTTGGGCTGGCTGGGTTGCTGGCTTTGATGCTGCTGTGGTGGGCCGGTGTTGCCGTGTTTGGCCAGGCCGAAGGGCTGTCGGCGCGCTTTTCGCCGGCGGCAACGTTGGCCAGCCTGGTCGAGCTGTTGGGGCAGGGTGAGGTTTACGGGCACATCTGGGTCAGCCTCAAACGTATTCTGGTCGGGCTGCTGCTGGCGCTACTGATTGGCGTGCCGTTGGGCTTGCTGGTGGGCAGCTATCGGCACCTGGAAGCGGCGACCACGCCGGCGTTTCAGTTTCTGCGCATGATCTCGCCCTTGTCGTGGATGCCGGTGGTGGTGATGCTGATGGGCGTGGGTGACCAGCCGATCTACTTCCTGCTGGCGTTTGCCGCCTTGTGGCCGATCTTGCTGAACACGGCGGCAGGGGTGCGGCAACTGGACCCACGCTGGCTGCAACTGAGCCGCAGCCTGAGCGCCACGCGCTGGGAAACCTTGTGCAAGGTGATCGTGCCGGGGGTGATCGGCCACGTGCTGACCGGCGTGCGCCTGGCCATCGGCATTCTTTGGATTGTGCTGGTGCCGTGCGAAATGCTGGGCGTGAGTGCGGGGCTTGGCTACTTCATTCTCGATACCCGCGACCGGCTGGCGTACTCCGAACTGATGGCGATGGTGCTGCTGATTGGCGTGCTGGGGTTTGTGCTGGATGCCTTGGCGCGTGGGTTGCATCGGCGCTGGGTGCATGGCTGACAGGTGTCATTGTGGGGGATTGCTCAGCCCCTTGGGCTGCGCTGTCCGGCAGAGAACACCGGTCATTGTGGGAGCGGGCTTGTCCCGCGAAGGGGACCGCACGGTGCATGGCACCGGCTTTGCCGGTGTTCGCGGGGCAAGCCCGCTCCCACAGAGACACTGCTGATTCAGTAAATCAGCGGTTTTTCCAAAACGGCAGGTTTACCCGCCAATCGGTCCTTGGGTCAATGCACGGTCTTGCGCTGGTGTACGCACTCCAGCGCCTGGGCGGCCAGTTCATCCAGCCGCTCATCGCGCATCTGCTCCGCTTCGATCATTGCATCCTCTCCCTGCTGATTAAGCAGGTAGGTATGAATCTGCAACACTTCAGCTGCCTGATAAATCGGCGCAATGTCCAGGCGCCCGATCAGCGCACCACTGGCCTGGCCGGTACTGCTCATCAGCACCTGCGGCCCATTGGCGGCCACCACTTGCATGCCCATCGTCTCGAACCACGGCACCTGGCTGGCAAAGGCATTCAGTTCCACACAGGCATGACGTGCCTGCAGGTCGCTCAGCAGGGCACGGGCGATGCCCTGGCGGCGATGGCTGGGGCGCACGGCAAGAAATGCCAATGAACACGCCTGTTCATCGTCCTCGGCCGGCAACGACAGGGCAAAGCCCAGCAGCTGGTCCGGCGCCTCGGCATCCAGGGCAAGGGTCAGCGCCACGGCAAGGCCGCGGGTGCCATCCAGCGCTTGCAGGTATTGGTGCACCTCCATGCCTACGCCGTACTGGTACAGCGGGTACAGCGGGTTATCGGCGGTGATGGCGACACTGCTCAGTTCGCCGACATGGTGGATCACCAGCTCGCGGATCTGGTTCTGGAAGGATTCGGGCGGCACGCTGTCGAGGCGGCTCAGGATGAACATCTTGGGGGTGGGCTCCGGCGGGTGGGAATACAGCCCGGGCCAGGTTGGCGCGGGCTGTACAGTTTAACCGGTTTTGCCGTGTCAGCCTTGTTGCTGTATTGCACCGAGCATCAGGTCGAGGTTTTGCACGGCCGCACCGGAGGCGCCTTTGCCCAGGTTGTCGAACACCGCGGTAAGCAGCACCTGGCCATGCTCGGGGTTGGCATACAGCGCCAGGCGCAGGTCGTTGCTGTCGTTCAATGCTTCGGGGTCAAGGTTGGCGGCTGTGCCTTGCTGATGCAGCGGCATAACCTGGACGTGGCGGGCACCCTGGTAGTGCTGTTCCAGGCAGGCCTGCAGCTGTTCGGCGCTGACCTGGCCGGGCAGCAGGCGCAATTGCAGCGGGATACTCAGCACGATGCCCTGGCGGTAGGCACCGTAGCCGGGCATGAACACCGGCCGCGCCGACAGCCCGGCGTGTTGCTGGATTTCGGGTACGTGCTTGTGTGCCAGCTCCAGCCCATACAGTTGCAGGGCCGGGGCATTGCCGGTACTGGTTTCGTGGCGCTCGACCGCCGCGCGGCCACCGCCGGAGTAGCCAGAAATGGCATGTATGCCCAGTGGGTAGTCGGCTGGCAGCAACCCGGCCTTGACCAGGGGGCGGAGCAGGGTGATGGCGCCAGTGGGGTAGCAGCCCGGGTTGCTGACACGCGTGCTTCGGGCGATGCGCTCGGCTTGCTGCTCGTCGAGTTCCGGCAGGCCATAGACCCAGCCGGGGGTGGTGCGGTGCGCGGAGCTGGCGTCGATCACCCGCACCTTGGGGTTGTGGATCGTCGCCACGGCCTCGCGGGCGGCATCGTCGGGCAGGCACAGCAGGGCGATGTCGGCGCTGTTGATTGCCTCGCGGCGGCGCCGCAGGTCTTTGCGCTCAGCCTCGGGCAGGGTGAGCAGGTGCAGGTCGCTGCGGCCTTGCAGGCGAGCATGGATCTGCAGGCCGGTTGTGCCTTGGTCGCCGTCGATGAAGACAACAGGAGTGTGCATGTTCGGGTCCGGTTGGGTAAGGATGGCCTATGCTCGCCTATGGCTTTGATAATGAAAATTTGAATATGATGACGGTTACATTCAGTTTTTCTGAACACGTCACTCAGGCCGGTACTGACCATGCGCGAAATCAGCCTCGACCGCCTCCGCACCCTGGTGGCCATCGCCGACCTGGGATCTTTTGCCGAGGCCGCCCGCCAGCTCAACCTGGCAGCGCCTACCATCAGCCTGCATGTGGCCGAACTGGAAGCACGTATCGGCGCCCCGTTGCTTGGTCGCGCCCGCGGCCAGGTGCGCCCCACGGCCATTGGTGAAACGCTGCTGGCCCGTGCCCGGCGCCTGCTGGCCGACGCCGACCTGGCGCTGGACGAAGTGCGCCGTCAGGTTGAGGGGCTGACTGGCCGGGTACGCCTTGGCGCGTCTACCGGTGCTATCGCCCACCTACTGCCACAGGCGCTGGAGCACCTGCGTGTGGACCACCCGGGGATCGACGTGCAGGTACAAGTGCTGACATCCCAGGCGTCGCTGGGTCGATTGCGTGAGGGGACGCTGGATATCGGCCTGGTGGCCTTGCCGCAGGTGGCCGGCAAGGGGCTGACTGTTACCCCCTGGCGGCGCGACCCGATCCTGGCCTACGTACCGGCCGACTGGCAGCCGCCGGCGAAGGTCACGCCGGCCTGGCTGGCGCAGCGGTCGTTGATTCTCAACGACAGCAGTACCCAGCTGTCACGGGTTACCGGGGAATGGTTCGCGGCAGCGGGGTTTTACCCCGAGCCGCGGATCGAGCTGAATTACAACGATGCGATCAAAAGCCTGGTCGGCGCCGGGTATGGGGCGACGTTGTTGCCGCAGGAAGGCGAGGCAGGCGAGTTGGACCGGCGGATTGCGCACCGGCCCCTGCGACCAGGGTTGTGGCGGCAATTGGGTATTGCCTGTCGGGAGGGGCAGATGGAACGGGCCACGGGGTATGTGTTGCAAGCATTGGAGCGGTTGCGGCAGTAGGTTTACCGCTGGGCTGAAGCGCTGCGCTGCAGGTGATGGCCAACTATGCTTTTTGCTGCGTCGAGCCGAATACACCTCGACGAACCCCACGGTTTTCCAGGAGAACGTTCCATGAAGCCTATGAAATGCATACCTTTACTGGTGATTGCTTCAGTATTGAGTGTTGCCGCCCATGCTGACCCGGCAAGCAACTGTGCAGCCAAGATCAAGGAACTCGAGGACTTCCACAAAGCGAGTGGCCAGGCGATGCATGGCGGCATGGCCCATGATTTCAAAGTCCACCTGCAAAACGCAAAGGAGGCCCAGAGCAAGGGGGACATGGCTCAGTGTCAGGCGTCGGCGGACCAAGCCAAGACCATCTATAACAAGGCACGTAGCAAGTAAGCCCCTATCGGCCTTTTCGCGGATAGGACCGCGAAAAGGCCGGTGCGTCAGAACCAGCGGTCGTTCTTCCTGCGCCCCCGGGTCAGTGCCGGCAAGATCAGCCCCGCCAGCAAGCCCGCGCCGGCAATGCTGCCGCCATACACCATGTAGCGCATCATCACCTGCTTGTTCTCGTCACCCAGGCGCGCCTGGGTATCGCGCAGGGTCGACTGGCTCTCGTCGAGCTGCTCGTTCAGCGCTTTGTTGCGCGCCTCCAGTTCGTCGATCAGCTTTTTCCGTGAGTCGAGGGTTTCCTGCATGCCCTGTACGCGGCTCTTCCAGCTGTCATCGATGGTTTTCAACTGCCCTGTCAGGTCTGCCACCTGGGCATCGAGCTGCGGCAGGCGCTCGTTCTGGCCCGGCACCGCCTGCAAGTCGTTGCTGAGTATCCATACCACATCGCCATTCTGCCCACGCACCTGGCTGTAATTGCCCTGAGTGCCGAGCAGGGTCAGCGGTTGCCCGGACTTCAGGGTACCGACAATGCGGTGGCCGTCGGTGGGGCCGCTGCGCACATAGGTGCTCAGGCTGTCGCTGACCCAGCGTGCGTCGCTGGCGGGCTCTTCGGCGTGCACCGGCGCGGCAAGGGCCACCAGGGCGGCAATCAGGCCGCCGCGCAGGGCAGGGAGGACGAAAGCGGTTGGGCGGGATTCGGGCATGTTGGGTCTTCGCTGAAACAGGACAAAAGTAGGCCCGGTGACTGGGCCGATGAACCGGTCGGTGAGTTGACCGTCAGCCAATGACCCTTTTTTTGTCAGCAGGTTCACTACCTGATGTCGGAAATATCTGCAGGATGTTGCAGAACTCGCCCTCCCAGCGCTTCGCCGCCGATGACGCAATTGTAATGCGCCGATCACCTTGCCGTTATCTGCCGGCCGTCAATCTCGGCCAGCCGACACCACTATAAAGACGACGTACAAGGAGCATCGGATGACCTGCAGATCACCCCTGAAACTGGCTGCGTGCATGGCGCTCTCCGGCGTCGGCAACCTGGCGATGGCGTCGGACGAACCCGCGCAGGGTTTTGCCGAGGGCAGCACGCTCAGCGTGCTCAACCGCAACTTCTACTTCAACCGCGACAACCGCGATGCCGCAGCCCCCACGCGCAACCCCGGCAAACAACCTGATAACGGCTATTCCGAAGCTTGGGCGCATGCTGTCATTGCCCGTTTCGAGTCAGGTTTCACCCAGGGCACCGTAGGCGTTGGCCTGGATGCGTTCGCCATGCTCGGCCTCAAACTGGACACCGGGGGCGGCCGCAATGGCGGGCGCAGTTCGTTCGATGTTTTGCCGGTAGACCACGACGGTCAGGCCCGTGACGAGTACACCAAATTCGGTGGTGCCGCCAAGGTGCGCCTGTACGACACGGTGCTGAAGGTAGGCGATGTGTTCCCTGCTAACCCGGTGGTGGCCGCTGGCGACTCACGGCTGCTGCCGGAAAGCTTCCGGGGCGTGACCCTGGAGAATACCAGCATCAAGGACCTTGTCCTGCAGGCCGGGCGCCTGCATGCCATGAGCCAGCCGGTGTCCAGTGACCTGCGGGAGAACTTCATGACCTTCTACGGCGGCCCGGTCGATTCGCCATGGATCGCCTACGGCGGCGGTGACTACACGCTGAACGATTATGTCAGTGTCAGCCTGTTCAGCAGCCGGCTCAAGGATGTGTGGAATCAGTATTACGCCGGCACCAGCCTGAGCTGGCCCCTGAGTGACGAGCTGGCGTTGATTGGCGGCTTCAACTATTACAAAGCCGTTGATGAAGGGCAGCAGCGCCTGGGCGCCTTCGACAACAACATCTGGAGCGCCAAACTGGGGGTGCGCTTCGGCGCCCACACCCTGGCGCTGACTCACCAGCGCAACAATGGCGACGATGATTTCGACTACCTGCGCCAATCCGACTCGATCTTCCTCGACAACTCCATCCAGTACAGCGATTTCAACTCGCCCAAGGAACGTTCGTGGATGCTGCGCTATGACCTGAACATGGCCGCCTATGGTATTCCCGGGCTGTCGTTCATGACGCGTTATGGCAAAGGCACCGACGCCGACTATTCCAATGCCAACGCCTTCTACATGCGCCGCGATGCCGACGGCAACCCGCTGACCGACCAGAAGCGCTGGGAGCGTGACATCGAGGTCAAGTACGTGGTGCAGACCGGCGCAGCCAAGGACCTGTCGTTGCGCGTACGCCAGGCTACCACCCGGGCCACGGCGTTCGAGTCGGACCTGGACGAGGTGCGGCTGATCGTGGAGTACCCGTTGTCGGTCCTGTGAATTCACCTGGGTAGCCTTGCTGCTCCTTTGGTTTGGGTGGATGTTTTGGCGCTCCGTGCGGGGCGCTTTTTTTTGCGCTCAAGGGTGCGGCTAGACTCAGGGGTTGATACCCTTCATGGAGCAAGGCCATGACTCCCAAGAACACCCTCTGCCTCTGGTACGACAATGATGCCGAGCAGGCTGCCAACTTCTATGCCAGCATTTTCCCGGACAGCAAGTTGATCGCACTGCACAAGGCCCCGGCAGACTACCCCTCGGGCAAGGAGGGCGATGTCATTACCGTCGAATTCACCGTCATGGGCATACCCTGTGTGGGGCTTAATGGCGGCGCTACGTTCAAGCATTCTGAGGCGTTTTCATTCCAGGTCAGTACCGAAGACCAAGCCGAAACCGACCGTTTGTGGGAGGCGATTATCGCAAACGGTGGCGAGGCCAGCGTTTGTGGCTGGTGCAAGGACAAATGGGGGATTTCCTGGCAGATCACCCCCCGTATCCTGATAGAGGCCATCGGCCACCCTGACCGCGCTGCGGCAAAGCGGGCGTTCGAGGCCATGATGCAGATGGGCAAGATCGATGTGGCCAAGATTGCAGCAGCATTGAAGGGGTGATCCCTCATCTGTTTGCTGCCCTTTGGTTATCGGCTTGGTTGGGCGATCTATCGTTGATCGAGGGGGCCGTTTTTTCTGGATCTAAGTGGCGGCCCCCGAATCAAGCGGTGAAGCGCGAGGCTAGCGTGTCAGGTTTCGGACACCTCGCTCGCTGCTGCTGCCACTTTCACCGAAGCCTTCTTCTCCTGTACCACGATGTAGAACTCCTCACCATGTTTCACAGCCCCGTACAACACCGCCTTTTCGATCAGCTCGTTGCCGCGCAGGTGGCGCAGCATCATCGGGTCTTTGCGCAGGTCGCGGTACAACGCCAGGCACAGCAGCACCATCACCACGACAAAGGGCAAGGCCACGACGATGGTCAGGTTCTGCAGCCCGGTCAGCGCCTCGCCAGGGTCGCTCGGGTCGCCGATCGCCAGCATGATCGCTGCCACCGTTCCGGTGAGCGCGCCCCAGAAAATCACCGTGCGCCGCGAGGGTGCGGTGGTGCCGTGTTCCGACAGCGTGCCCATCACCAGTGACGCCGCATCGGCACCGGAGACAAAGAAGATGCCCACCAGGATCATCACCAGTACCGAGGAGGCCGATGCCAGCGGGTAGCTGTCGAGCAACTGGTACAGCGCGTGGTTGCTGTTGACTGCACCGTTGGCCAGCTGGAAGGCGCCTTCGCGCAGGGCATCGATGGAAGCACCGCCAAAAATGGTGAACCACACCAGGCTGACCAGGCTGGGCACCAGCAGCACGCCGGTGACGAACTGGCGGATGGTACGACCGCGGCTGATGCGGGCGATAAACATGCCTACAAACGGTGTCCAGGAAATCCACCAGGCCCAGTAGAACACGGTCCAGCCGGCCAGCCAGCTGTTCATCTGATCGCCGCCACTGGCGTTGGTGCGGGCCATCATTTCGGGCAGCATCTTGATGTAGATACCGATCGAGGTCGGCAGCAGGTTGAGCATGAGCAGGGTAGGGCCGACCATGAACACGAACGCTGCCAGCACCAGTGCCAGCACCATGTTGGTGTTGGACAGCCACTGGATGCCCTTGCCGACACCGGACACCGCCGAGGTGACGAAGGCAATGGTCAGCAGGGTGATGATGGCGATGTAGAACAGCTTGCCGGGGCTTTCGACCCAGCCGTTGTATTCCAGCCCGCCGGCAATCTGCAGCGCACCCAGGCCCAGCGAGGCCGCCGAGCCGAAAAGCGTGGCGAAGATCGCCATCATGTCGATCAGGCGGCCGAGGGGGCCGTTGGCGTGCTTGCCGATCAACGGCCGGAAGGCCGCGGAAATCAGCTGCGAGCGGCCGCGGCGGTAGGTACCGTAGGCAATCACCAGGCCCACGATGGCGTACATGGCCCAGGGGTGCAGCGTCCAGTGGAACAGGGTGGTGGCCATGGCCACCTGCATCGCCTCGCTGGTCTGCCCGGTGGCCGAGCCGGGGGGCGGCGTCACATAGTGCGACAGCGGCTCGGCAACGCCAAAGAACATCAGGCCGATGCCCATGCCGGCACTGAACATCATTGCCACCCAGGACACCGTGCGGAATTCTGGCTGTTCGCCATCACGACCCAGTGGCACCCGGCCATAACGGCTGGCAGCCAGCCACAGCACGAATACCACGAAAAGTGTGGAGGTGAGCACGAAGAACCAGCCGAAGTTGAGAATGACCCAGGACTGCGCGCTGGAGGCGCTGCTGGCGAGGCTGGCCTGGTTGAGGAAGCCCCAGAGGACGAACGCGACAGCCAGGAGGCTGGTAAAACCAAAGACGATCCAGTCGAGCTTGCCCTCGAAATGCCTGTCCTGGCGGGCTTCTGCGGTTTTCGAGGGGTCCGTCACGCCAAGGTCGAGTGTTTCGGTGATGTGTTCCTTTGCCATGAATGTTGAGGCCCTTTGAGGATTACCTGGACGCGCAGGCTTGTTGTTGTGTGGGCTACCGAGTTCGATGACGGCCTCGGCGGGGAAATTGCCGGCCGATTATCCAGTGCCCGAAACCGCTGTGCCTGTCCCGTAAACGTCCTGGGGCGTCCATTGCGCGACCTGCCAAATACTTTTAGTTCTGGGGGCGATGGCCCTTTCTGCCCCGCGTTCTGGTACCCTGTTGGCATTACCCTGGCCTGCACATCCGAGCACCGTAGAAGCGCTGCTGCCCGTGGGCCAGGCCGCACCAGGAAACGGAGATTCGTCAATGGCCACTGACCGTGTGAGCCTGATTCATTTCGATAAATTGAGCATGAGCCCTGCCGCCGCCGACCGGTTCCAGAAAGCCCTCGACGCGCTGGCAGCGCTCAAGCTGCAGGACCGTTACGTGTACCTCATCGCTCCTTATCTGGGTGATATCGCTGACGCCTCCGACGCCGAGCAACTGGACACCGCCAAGGGCCAGTGCATTCGGGTGATCGATGAACTGCTGGATGCCAGGTCGGTCAGCAAGGCCAAGGCTCAAGAGCTGCGCGAGGTGTTTGACAGTGCCGTCGAACGAGCACGGGCAGACATGGCCGGCTGAGTGGTGGCATGGCCAAAGACATCGATAACCCCTGCGTCTCGTTATGCCAGCTCAACAGCGAGCTGTGCGTGAGCTGTGGTCGCACCCGCGACGAAATTCGCAAATGGCGGGGCATGAAACGCCCGGAAAAGATGGCCACGGTGCAGCGCGCGGCGACGCGGATGAAAGCTATCGCCAAGAAGGCAGCCAAGCGGCAGAATGACTGAACCTGCGTGCCCTGCGCACGGCCTACCCTGATCTGCTTGAAGAGCCTGAAAATGGATGCTCACTCGCTGTTTGCGTTTACCCTGGTCGCCGCCATCGCGATTGCCAGCCCCGGTCCTGCCACCCTGATGGCCATCAACAACAGCCTTGCCCACGGCCAGCGCAGTGCGATCTGGTCGTCGCTGGGCAATGGCTCGGGCCTGTTCTGCCTGTCGGCTGCGGCCATGCTTGGGCTGGGCGCCTTGCTGGCCAGCTCCGAAGTACTGTTCAACGCTGTGAAGATCCTGGGGGCAGGTTACCTGTTCTACCTCGGTGCGCGGCAGTTGCTGAAAAAGAACCCGATGCTGGAGCAGGGCGCTGCTGAGGGGGCTGTCAAGGTACGGCCCACACCGCTGAAGTTGTACAAATCGGCTTTCCTCACAGCAGTGACCAACCCCAAGGCGACCATGTTTTTCACCGCGCTGTTCCCGCAGTTCATCGACCAAGGGGCGGCGTTGTTGCCGCAGTTTCTGACCCTGACCGGGATTTTCGTGAGCTTGTCGCTTGCATCTCTGAGCTTGTATGCCGCACTGGCCGCTCGGGCCAAGGGCGTACTGACCCGGCCGTCGATGTCACGCTGGGTGAGCCGCGTGGTGGGTACCACCTTTATCGGCTTTGGCGCGGCGATTCTGGCAATGCGTCGGCAGGGCGCCTGAGGCGTTGCTCGGCCGGTTCGTTGCTGAGCGATAAAAGGCCGCGGCTCCAAGCGTTCCTGGTCCAGACTGTTTAAAGCACGCGCAGACCAATGCTGCGTTCGAGCACAGGGCGTGGCGGCCTTTGGCCGCTTCGCCGGGTCGCCAGAGGTTCCATGTGCCGAGGGTTGTAGATGATCGAGCGTTGCTTGCGCCAAGCCTTGCTGTTGTTGCCTTGCCTGTTGCTGGCTTTTCCGGGCGCAGCGCAAGAGCCCTGCCGACGGCTGACCGCTACCGGTAACCCTGAGTATCCACCTTACCTATGGCGCGATCCGCAGAACCCTCGGCAACTGATCGGTGCCAACGCCGACCTGCTCAAATACCTGGGCAAGCAGCTGGGGCTGGAAATCGAGGTGGTGTACGGTGGGCCTTGGTCGCGTGCCCAAGAAGAAGTCCGCACAGGCCGGATCGACCTGCTGGCCGGGTATTTCATCACCCACGCCCGGCAGCAACAGATGGACTTTGTCGCCCCGCCATTCCTGCACACCCCGAGCGTAGTCTGGGTACGCCAGGACAATGCCTTTGCCTACCATCAATGGGCAGACCTCAAGGGCCGCAAAGGCGGGACCCTGGTCAACAACAGCCATGGCCAGCAGTTCGATGAATATGCCCAGGCAAACCTCACCCTGGAAGCGGTGCCCGGTGCCCGGCAGGCGTTCGAGAAGCTGATGCACAAGCGCAGTGACTACGTGGTGTACGAGCAGTACCCCGGGATGGCGCTGGCCCGCACGTTGGGTATCACTGATACCGTGCAGGTGTTGCAGCCGCCTGTATCCAGTGAAGGGTTGTACCTGGCTATGTCACATGAATCGCCCTGCAACAAGCCACAGCTGCGTGAGGCGCTGGCGCGGGAGATGGCGAAGGTCGTTGGCGGGGCGCTGCCTGAGCAACTGCTGAAGCAGAACCTGGAGCGGTGGCAGTAACAGCCCTGGTACGTACCTGCAGGGACCGCGCTAGACTCTAGAAATTGAGCAAGGCAGTTGCTCCCACAAAGTCACCGCTAAATCAGCAAATCAGTTAGGTTGCGCTGTCGCGTAGAGAACAAGTGCCATTGTGGGAGCGGGCTTGCCCCGCGAAGCAGGCGACGCGATGGATGGCCCCGGCTGCGCCGGGGTTCGCGGGACAAGCCCGCTCCCACAAAGTCACCGCTAAATCAGCAAATCAGTTAGGTTGCGCTGTCGCGTAGGGAACAAGTGCCATTGTGGGAGCGGGCTTGCCCCGCGAAGCAGGCGACACGATGGATGGCCCCGGCTGCGCCGGGGTTCGCGAGGCAAGCCCACTCCCACAAAGTCACCGCTAAATCAGTAAATCAGTTGGGCTGCGCTGTCGCGCAGGGGGCAAGTGCCATTGTGGGAGCGGGCTTGCCCCGCGAAGCAGGCGACGCGATGCATGGCCCCGGCTGCGCCGGGTTTCGCGGGGCAAGCCCACTCCCACAAAGTCATTGCTAAATCAGTAAATCCGTTGGGCTGCGCTGTCGCGCAGGGAGCAAGTGCCATTGTGGGAGCGGGCTTGCCCCGCGAAGCAGGCGACACGATGCATGGCCCCGGCTGCGCCGGGGTTCGCGGGACAAGCCCGCTCCCACAAAGTCACCGTTAAATCAGCAAATCAGTTAGGTTGCGCTGTCGCGTAGGGAACAAGTGCCATTGTGGGAGCGGGCTTGCCCCGCGAAGCAGGCGACGCGATGGATGGCCCCGGCTGCGCAGGGTTTCGCGAGGCAAGCCCACTCCCACAAAGTCACCGCTAAATCAGTAAATCAGTTGGGCTGCGCTGTCGCGCAGGGAGCAAGTGCCATTGTGGGAGCGGGCTTGCCCCGCGAAGCAGGCGACACGATGCATGGCCCGGCTGCGCTGGGTTTCGCGGGGCAAGCCCACTCCCACAAAGTCACCGCTAAATCAAATCAGAGTTTGTCCGATGGGAGCGGGCGCGCTGGCGAAGAGGCCGGTGCAAGAACCACGTCAATTCAGCGCATATGCAAGATGATCGGGCTGCTGCTGGCCGGGTCGGTATGACCACGCAACTTGCCTACCGCCTGCGCATCCACGGCACCACCCTGGTTGCCCCAGGCCGTACGCACAAAACTCAGCACTTCGGCAATCTCCTGGTCACTCAACTGCTGGCGGAAAGCTGGCATGCGATAGGCATCCGGCACCCCGGCAGCCACCACCCGCTGCGAACCATTGAGGGTGATATTGATCGCTGAGGCGTTCTCCCTGGCCAGTGCCGAGGTGGCCCCTGCCAATGGCGGCATCCACTCGGCTTGGCCTTTGCCGTCCAGGCCGTGGCAAGACGCGCAGCGGGTCACATAGGTGTGCGCCCCCGGGCTGTCGAGCCGTGCCGCTGCCGATTCGACCCGGTACTGCCATGGCGCGCCGTCACGCTGTGGATCGCCGGGCAGTGATTTCAGGTAGTGGGCAATGGCGGCCAGGTCATCGTCATGCATGAATTGCGTGGAGTTGTTGAACGCCTCAGTCATCGAGCCGAACACCACGGCATGCCGGTTGCGCCCGGTTTTCAGGAACTGCGCGATTTCTGCCTCGCTCCAGCGCCCCAGCCCGGTGTTAGGGTCGGCGCGCAGGCTCGGTGCGTACCAGCCGTCGAGCAGGGCGCCGGCCAGGAAGGGTTTGCCGCCTTCATCCAGGGCCTTTTCGTTGAACGCCAGGCCGCGTGGGGTGTGGCAGCTGCCGCAGTGACCTGGGCCCTGGACGATGTAGGCCCCCCGGTTCCACTGCGCATCCTGGCCGGGCTTGTCGGCGTATGGCGAGGTGGCGGCGAACAGGCCATTCCATAAGGCAATGGGCCAGCGCAGGTTCAGCGGCCAGGGAATGTCGCTGGGCAGATTGGCCTGCCGGGCGGGTTGCACGTTGTGCATGAAAAACGCATACAACGCCCTGACATCATCATCGCTGAGCTTGGCGTAGGACGGGTAGGGCATGGCCGGGTACAGCCGCCTGCCACCAGGGGCGACACCCTGGCGTACGGCACGGTCGAAATCGGCCAGGCTGTAGCTGCCGATACCGCTGTCGCGGTCGGGGGTGATGTTGGTGGCGTGGATGGCCCCCAGCGGGGTGGCCATTTCCAGTCCACCCGCGAACGGCTTGCCGTCCGGCAGGCTGTGGCAGGCCACGCAGTCGCCGAGGCGGGCGACGTACTCGCCGCGGCTGATCAGGGCCGGGTCAGCGGCAGTGGCCTGTGCGTCGGCAAACGGCGAGGCCGGCTCGCGGGTCACATACCAGGCCAGCAGGCCTGCCGCGACAAGGCACGGCAGCGCCAGCCAGCCAGCGGTTCTTGCGAAACGATGGGTCATCGGGCTTCCCTTGTGCAGTCAGCTGAAGGTATGGCGGCTCAGTGGCAGGCTACGCACGCGCTGGCCGGTAAGCTGCGCGACCGCGTTGGCCACAGCCGGGGCTACAGCGGGTAGCGGTGGCTCGCCGATACCGCCCATCTTCGCCCCGCTTTCGACAATGCGTACATGCACACGTGCCATCCGTGAGGGCGGCAGGATCGGGTACAGGTCGTAGTTGCGTGCGCGCGGCTTGCCATCCACATAGACCGCTTCTTCCACCAGCGTCTGCGACAGGCCAAGGGCAACTGCGCCGTTGACCTGGTGTTCGATGATCGCCGGGTTGACGATGCTACCCGGGTCGATGGCCTGCCAGATGTCGTGCACCTTGACCTGGCCGTTCTCGATCGACACCTCGGCAATGACTGCCGCTTCCGAGCCAAAGGGTGAGGCCATTGCCACGCCGCGTGCCCGTTTGCTGCCATCCTCGGCAGTGAAGGGCCCACGTTTCCAGCCACCGGACAGCTCGGCGACCGCGTTCAGCAGGGTGGTCAGGCGCGGGTTGTCGCGCAGCAGGTGCAGGCGCAGTTCGAACGGGTCCTTGCCGCCTTTGTCTGCCAGTTCATCGAGGAAGGATTCATAGAAGAAGTCGTTCAACGAGTTACCCACCGAGCGCCAGTAGCCGAGCATGGCCGGGCCTTTGACGTAGATCTGGGCAATGCGCTTGTTGGCGATGGCGTACGACTTGCCTGATAGCCCCTCAAGCGCGGTCGGGTCGATCTTTTCCCCTTGCTTGCCAGCAAGAGCCTCGGTTGGGCCTTCGGTGGCGCTGACCGCTTCGAGGGCCACTGGCATGCCATCGGCATCCAGCCCGGCGCGGAATTTCACCACTGCAACCGGGCGCAGCACATCACGCAGGAATTCCTCTTCGCGGCTCCAGATGAGTTTTACCGGCCGGCCAACCGCTTTGGCCAAGGCAATGGCCTGCGGGTAGGGGTTGGCCGAGTCGTACAGGAAGTGGCGGCCAAAGAAACCGCCCAGCAGCGGCGAGTGCAGGTTGATTTGCGCAGGTTCCAGGCCGGTACGCTTGGCAATGTCATCACGGAACATGTCCGGGGCCTGGTTGGGCAGCCAGACGTCCAGGCTGCCGTCCGGGTTGAAGCGGGCGAGGGCGGACGGTGGCTCGAGCTGGGCATGGTTCAGGTACTGGTTGTGGTAGCTGGCCTCGACCTTGGTCTTGGCATTGCTCAGGGCGCCAGCGATATCGCCTTCGTTTTCTTCGTCCCGCGCCGGGCCCTCGACGTTGGCGAGGTGTTCCCGCCATGCGTCGCTGGAGAAGTCGGCCGGCATCGGTCGCACGTTGCTGTCGGCGGCCGGCTCTTTCCAGTCCACCTGAATCGCCTCTACCGCACGCTTTGCGTGCCACCAACGCTCGGCAACCACGGCCACTGCGCCCGGCAGTTGGTGCACGGAGTGCACGCCTTTCATGGCCTTGACCTGATCTTCGTTGCGCACGCTGCCCACGGTCATGCCCAGACGTGGTGCGTGTTGCACGGCGGCGTGCAGCATGCCGTCGACCTTTATGTCGATGCAGTACTGTGCCTTGCCGGTGGACTTGTCGTAGGCATCCAGGCGGCGAACGGGCTTGCCGATCCAGCGGAACTGGCTGGGGTCACGCAGCTTGACGCTGGCCGGGTCGGGTACCGGCAGGTCCATGGCGCGCCCGGCGAGGTCACCGTAGGGTATCGAACGCCCCGTCGTGGTATGTACCACGTTTCCTGGCGTGGTCGAGAGTTCGTCGACCGACACGCCCAGTTGTTCGGCGCCGGCCTGCAGCAGCATGGCCCGGGCAAGGGCACCCAGGCGGCGCATGGTCGGGTAGCTCATGCGCACCGACATGCTGCCACCGGTGATGCGCATGCCGTTTTCCATCACCACGTAAGCTTCGCCCGGTGGTGCGCTATCGACCACGAAATTGACGGGGTCGACATCCAGCTCTTCACCCACAATTTGCGCCATGGCGGTGAAAGGGCCTTGCCCGCCTTCCATAAAGGGGCTGAGCAGGCGTACCGTGCCGTCTGGGCGAATCTCCAGAAAAGCGGGCACCTGGGTACCGCGTTCCGGGGTGGCTGCAACCGCTGCCTGCACACGGCCCGACCCCATTGGCAGGCCGAAACCCAGCACCAGGGCACCGACAGCCGTGCCGGCAAGAAAGCGCCGGCGCGACAAATTGACTGTCTCGCCCAGTTGCAGCCTGAGCAGTTCGGCAGGGGTCTCTACGGGCGTATTCATCAGGCCTGCTCCCCTTGCGCCAGGTCATGCACGGCAGCGTGAATGGCGTTGTAGGTGCCGCAGCGGCACAGGTTGACCATGGCCGCGTCGATTTGCGCGTCGCTTGGCTTGGGGGTGTGCTTTAACAACGCCGTGGCGG
Organism: Pseudomonas sp. NMI542_15; assembly: GCF_021283425.1. Classification (NCBI taxonomy): domain Bacteria; kingdom Pseudomonadati; phylum Pseudomonadota; class Gammaproteobacteria; order Pseudomonadales; family Pseudomonadaceae; genus Pseudomonas; species Pseudomonas sp. NMI542_15. The sequence goes on from NZ_JAJSRO010000001.1 coordinate 56,593, forward strand.
CCATTACCTGGCCGGACTGACAATAGCCGCACTGTGCCACCTGGTGCTCGACCCAGGCCGCAACCACCCGTTTGCCAACGGCATCGGCTTCGATGGCCTCTATGGTGGTGACCTCGCGCCCCACCACACCGGCCACCGGGGTGACGCAAGCGCGTACTACATTGCCGTCCACCAGTACCGAACAGGCGCCGCACTGGGCCAGGCCGCAGCCATACTTGGTGCCGGTCAGCCCCAGATCATCGCGGATCACCCACAGCAAGGGCGTGTCGGCGTCCGCCTCGACCTGGTAGGTCTGCTGGTTAATGCGTAGTTCCATGGTTCACCTGCCAGTCATCGGTTGCTGTTGCCATGTTTTTCTATGCGGGGAATACGTTGTTCCCCAGTGCAGAAAAGCTAGCACAGCGGTGTGACCGCTGGTCTGGTGGTTGGGCCAGGTTCAGAGGATCAGGCAAGCAATCCGGCGGAATACGCAAGCCTGTACTGGCGCCATCGCCGGCAAGCCAGCGCCCACAGGTCGGCGTAAGAGTTGAAAGATATGCAGTCCCTGTGGGCGCTGGCTTGCCGGCGAGGGGCCAGGCAGGCAAACAGGACTTCTGGCGTAAAAACCCGGATAATGCCGGCCAATTTCGTTTTACACGCTTAAATCACGGTAATCCCGCATGGAAATCAAGGTCAATTTTCTCGACAATCTCCGTCTCGAAGCCAAGTTCGATGACTTCACGGTGATCGCCGACCAACCGATCCGCTACAAAGGCGATGGTTCGGCCCCAGGCCCGTTCGACTATTTCCTGGCGTCCTCGGCCTTGTGCGCGGCTTACTTCGTCAAGCTGTACTGCCAGGCCCGCGACATCCCAACCGAAAACATTCGCCTGTCGCAGAACAACATCGTCGATCCGGAAAACCGCTACAACCAGATCTTCAAGATCCAGGTCGAGCTGCCCGAGGACATTTCCGACAAGGACCGCCAAGGCATCCTGCGCTCCATCGACCGCTGCACGGTCAAGAAGGTTGTGCAGACTGGCCCTGAGTTCGTGATCGAAGTGGTCGACAACCTTGATGCCGATGCCCAGGGCCTGTTGATGCCGGTGGCAGACACCAGCACCTACATCCCCGGCAAGGACCTGCCGCTGGAGCAGACCATCGCCAACATGTCGGGCATCCTCGCGGGGCTGGGGATGAAGATCGAGATCGCTTCGTGGCGTAACATTGTGCCCAATGTGTGGTCGCTGCACGTGCGCGATGCGCAGTCGCCGATGTGCTTCACCAACGGCAAGGGCGCCACCAAGGAGGCGGCGCTGGCCTCGGCGCTGGGCGAATTCATCGAGCGCCTGAACTGCAACTTCTTCTACAACGACCAGTTCTGGGGCGAAGAGCTGGCCAACGCGCCGTTCGTGCATTACCCGAACGAGCAGTGGTTCAAGCCTGGCCCGCGCGACGCGCTGCCGGCCGAGATCCTCGACGAGCATTGCCTGGAAATCTACAACCCGGACGGTGAGCTGCGTGGTTCGCACCTGTATGACACCAACTCGGGTAACACCGCCCGGGGCATCTGCTCGCTGCCGTTCGTGCGCCAGTCCGACCAGCAGGTGGTGTACTTCCCGTCCAACCTGATCGAGAACCTGTTCCTCAGCAATGGCATGAGCGCCGGCAATACCCTGGCCGAGGCGCAGGTACAGTGCCTGTCGGAAATCTTCGAGCGTGCGGTGAAGCGCGAAATCCTCGAAGGTGAGCTGTGCCTGCCGGATGTGTCGCAGGACGTGCTGGCCAAGTACCCGGCGATCGTCGCCGGCATCCAGGGCCTTGAAGAGCAGGGCTTCCCGGTGCTGGTCAAGGATGCTTCGCTGGGGGGCGAGTTCCCGGTGATGTGCGTGACGTTGATGAACCCGCGCACCGGCGGCGTATTTGCCTCGTTCGGCGCTCACCCGAGCCTGGAGGTGGCGCTGGAGCGCAGCCTCACCGAATTGCTGCAGGGGCGCAGCTTCGAAGGCCTCAACGACCTGCCGCAGCCGACCTTCGAAAGCCATGCGCTGACCGAGCCGAACAACTTTGTCGAGCACTTCATCGACTCCAGCGGCGTGGTGTCGTGGCGCTTCTTCAGCGCCAAGGCCGACTTCGAATTTGTGGAGTGGGACTTCTCCGGCCACGGCGAGGATTCCAACCAGCAGGAAGCCGCTACCCTGTTCGGTATCCTCGAAGCGCTGGGCAAGGAGGTGTACATGGCGGTGTACGACAACCTCGGTGCCACGGCTTGCCGCATCCTCGTGCCGGGCTACTCGGAAATCTACCCGGTCGAGGACCTTATCTGGGACAACACCAACCGCGCCTTGTCGTTCCGTGCCGACATCCTCAACCTGCACAGCCTCGACAGTCGCTCCCTGAAGTTGTTGCTCAAGCGCCTGGACAACTGCGATGTGGATGACTACACCACCATCACCACGCTGATTGGTGTGGAGTTCGACGAGAACACCGTGTGGGGTCAGTTGACCATTCTCGAGCTGAAACTGCTGATTTGCCTGGCGGTGCAGCGTTTCGAGGATGCCAAGGAGCTGGTCGAGGCGTTCCTGCAGTTCAACGACAACACCGTCGAACGCGGCCTGTTCTACCAGGCGCTGAACGTGGTGCTGGAAGTGCAGCTGGATGACGAACTGCAGCTGGATGACTATGAAGCCAACTTCCGCCGCATGTTCGGGAATGCACGCATGGACGCGGTGCTGGGTTCGGTGAACGGCAGCGTGCGTTTCCACGGCCTGACTCCGACCAGCATGAAGCTCGAAGGCCTCGACCGCCACCTGCGCCTGATCGACAGCTACAAGAAGCTGCATGCGGCCCGGGCCAAATTCGCCTGAGAGCTGCGGTCCCACTCGTTATTTTGTGCTGGCTGTACCGCCCTCATCGCCGGCAAGCCAGCTCCCACAGGTACTGCACCGTTCTTGAGCGTTGTGCTGAACTTGATGGGGCTGGCTAGCCGGCGATTGGGTCAGCAGCTCTCATATAGCACTTTGAACCTGGCGCTATCCCCAAAGCGTCTTTCCGCTTCGCTTGAAAGGCGCGTAATTTTTTCTTCCCCCAATATATGGCGCGTTAACCGCCAGAAGGACCTCGGCCGCGCACAACAAGAAGGCGCAGACCATGAGCACCCCTTTGGACACCAACGCCCTTAAAGCCCGTCAGCAGGCCGCCTGGGCCAGCGGTGACTACGCGGTAATCGGCACCACCCTGCAACTGGTTGGCGAACGCCTGGCCGAGGCCTGCGGCTTGCGCTGGGACGAGCAGGTGCTGGACGTTGCTGCCGGCAACGGCAACGCCACCTTGGCCGCTGCCCGCCGCGGCTGTCGCGTCACCTCCACCGACTATGTGCCCGAATTGCTCAAGCGAGGCGAAGAGCGGGCGCGGGCCGAGCACTTGAATGTGTTGTTCCAGGCGGCCGATGCCGAAGCGTTGCCGTTTGCCGACGGTACCTTCGATGCCGTGCTTTCCACCTTCGGCGTGATGTTCGCCCCTGATCAGGCGCAGGCCGCACGCGAGCTGGTCCGGGTGTGCCGGCCCGGTGGCCGCATCGGCCTGGCCAACTGGACCCCGCAAGGCTTTGTCGGGCTGATGTTCAAAATGCTAAGCCGGCATGTGCCGCCACCCCCCGGTGCCTTGCCGCCTTCGCGCTGGGGCGATGAGGAGCAGTTGCGCGTGATGTTCGAAGGGGCGCTCGGCGAACTGAAAGTCAGTCGTCAGCAGTTCAACTTCCGCTATCGCTCGGCGGCGCATTTCATCGAGGTGTTCCGCACCTGGTATGGGCCGGTACACAAGGCGTTTGCCTCATTGGAGCCAGAGGCGGCCAGTGCGCTGGAGCGGGATCTGACCCAATTGCTGGAGGAGAACAACGTCGCGGGGCCTTCATCGTTGGTGGTGCCGAGTGAATACATTGAGGTGGTGGTCATTCGGGGCTAGCAGGCGCTCCTTCCAATGCCTCCGCGGGTGGGGGGGCTGCACGGACATTGAAAAGCTTGCAGACGAAGTACCAAGCGATCGCGACCGTTAGGTTGTAGGGGAACAACACAGCCCAGAACGGCAGTTGCCAGTTTTTCTTGCCCTGCATTTCACCGGGCTCGCCGGTACGCCAGGGGGCATAGTGGCGCCAGGCTTCAGCCGGGGTCAGGCAGATGGCGTAGAGTGGCTTGTGCCACCAATTGGGCTCGCCGGGAGGAGGAAGCTTGTCCGGACCGTGGTTCATGAAATGGCGGAGGTACTCCCACACTTCGGCGACGTGTCTGACCCCGGGCTCGGTGGGTTCGTTGCTGTCGACCCAGAGGCAGTCTTCTTGGTGGAGGCTGCCATCCGCTCGGCGAGGGGCGAAGGCGAGGGCGTAGCTGGTGCTGAAGGATGAACCGCCAAACTCAACACGCTTGAAAATACCCCCGCCCATATTATCCCAATCAAAAACCAATACCCTGTTCAGTCGTTGATAGTAAAACTTTCGTGTTGATCGGTTGAGGTAGATGTTAGATAAGCCCTTTATGAGAAATATTCGGTAGATGAGGAAGGGGAGGAATATGAACGGGGTGAGTGCGAATCCGATAGTAAGTATTGGGTCAAATGTGTGCGGATTCCAGGCGTCACTTGAAAAGAAAGAGGAAGGGTAGATGCCGATCATTACTATCAGAATCGATGCGCAGTACAATTTTCCCATGAAAACAGAATCTGTTACCCACGGGTTTCTTAAGCATAGGTTGTTTTCACATGCTTTTAAAAGTTGACCGCCAATAGCGGCTTTGTGCCCTGAATCTGACGTTGAATTGAATAACCAGATGGTTGTCATGATCAGCGTTCCAAACGAAAAATCGACAGGGTCTCATTGTCTTCGTCCAACCCCTGATTGGCGCTGTAGGCGAGATGCAGTGAGATATGATTTTGGTTGGCTAGCGTGTTCTCGAAATGCAGAACTCAGCCAGCACCTACAGAGATGCGTGCGCTGCAGGCAGGGCCGGAGGTGGCACTGCTGATGGAGGCATCAGTCATGCGCGCTTCCCTTTGGCCGAATGTGCCGGGCGCTCCTCAAACGCTTCAGGCGGTGGTGACGCGACGCGAACATTGAATAGGCGACAGATGCCGTACCAGCAGATGGCGACGGTGAGGTTGTAGGGGAACAGCACCGCCCAGAACGGCAGTTGCCAGTTCTTTTTGCCCTGCATTTCACCGGGCTCGCCGGTTCGCCAGGGCGCATAGTGTTGCCAGGCTTCTGCCGGGGTCAGGCAGATGGCGTGCAGCGGTTTGTGCCACCAGTTGGGTTCGCCGGGCGGGGGGAGTTTGTCCGGGCCGTGATCCATGAAATGGCGAAGGTATTCCCAGACTTCAGCGACGTGTTTGACACCAGGTGCGGAGGGGGCGTTGCTGTCGACCCACAGGCAGTCTTTTTGGTGGAGGCTGCCATCCGCTCGGCGAGGGGCGAAGGCGAGGGCATAGCTCGTGCTGAATGATGATCCGCCGTATTCGGTGCGTTTGAAAATGCCTCCGCCGGTGTTGGCCCATTCAAAGACGAATAGCTTACTCAACCGCTGATAGTAAATCTTCTGAGTTGATCGGTTGAAACATAAGCTTGATAAGCGCTTTATGAAATATATTCGATAAGCTAAGAAGGGTAGGAAAATGAAAGGTCCAAGCACTGTGAGGGTAATGAAAGTATAGCTAAAGGTGTATGGGTTCCAGGCTTCGCTGGATAGTAGGTAGGGGTAGAAAACTATTAATGATGCGATAATCATTGCGCAATAAATTTTTCCCATAAAAACAGAGTCCGTTACCCATGGATTTCGCAGGCATAAAGTGTTCTCGGATACGCTTGCCAGTTGCCCTTCAATTGCAGGTTTGTGCCCAGAATTTGACGTTGAATTGAATATCCAGATGGTTGCCATGGTCAGCATTCCAGACGGAAAGTTGCGAGGATCTAATTGTCTTCGTCCAACCCTTGATTGGCGCTGTAAGCGAGATGCAGTAAGACATGATTTTGGTTGGTTAGCGTGTTCTCGAAATGCAGAACCAAACCTGCACCTACGAGGTGGCCAGTTGGAGCGATTGGGAATACGTCCATTCCTTGATCGTCACGGAGAGTGCTCAAGCGTCCTGACCACTCGCTTACCCCGAGTACAAAGCCAGGCAGCAGCACCGCGAACTCAACGGTTGGTTGAGGTGTGGCTACTTCGTTATGGGTGATGGCAGTCCAGTTGGGCAGAGACCAGTGATCATTCCGATGCCATTTAGTGTCAACTTTAGGTATGCCGAGTGACAGGGCCTGTTCGGCCGATAGTAGTTTTGGTCCGTAATGCTCGCTGTGCCAAGCTTTGATTTCAGTTTGTAGCGAGGCGTGAGCCGGAAGTTTCTGCTCATAGTCCAATGTAATGCCAGGGCGCCCCTCTCCATCATTGATGCGATTACCGAAGATGCTGCGTGCGGCCCACAGCTCAATTGAGTTGTGAAGATGCTCATGTGCCTTGGCGTGCAGGTACAAGCCTCCTGCAATAATGGCTACGCCTACGAGGACAAGGGCAGCCGCGGCCCATCCGGCAAAAGGTACTAATGTTGTCGCGCCCGCAACAGCGAGCCCGGCTTCAAGAACAACCACGGAACCAACGGCCATGGTTAGACCACCAGCCAACGTGTAATCGGCAGCTGCTTGATTACCGTTCGCTTGCTGGCGCTTTGCCTTGAAGAAATCTGAAAAAAGACTGAATGCTATTGCAGGGTATCCGGCCAAACGCGCGAACAAGTTACTGCTTAAGAACTTCATGATCCCATTGCCAAAGGCCATGCCTGGTGCGGTCGGACTCAATTTCAGCATTACAGCCTTCTGCGTTGCCCGCACGCTGACCATCGTCGCCGCCGCTGCACCGATCACCCCAAAAATCGATGAAGCAAAGCCCAAGGTGTATTCCGGTGCATCGTTCTTTTGCAGGCTGTTATAGGCCGTCTTCAGCGATAAGATGTTGAACCACAGCATCCCCGCGTTCAAACCACCCCCACCGCCCGAGGTGAGCAACCCGAGAAAGTTGGGCTTCACTCGCGCAGTGGTGGTCAGTTCTATCGATATTGTCCGGCTACCCGAGATCCGCAGTTGTTTCATTTCCTCAACCTGCGCCATGCCGCTCTTCAAATACTTCTGTGCCTCCTGGCTGAATGGATTTTCCGTGATGGCCTGTTCGGTGATTCGATAGCGCGCTGCCAACAGCCCCAACGCCTTCTCGGCATTCGCCTCCCGCGCCGCCAACAGCACCTGCTGACGCAGGCCATGACTGGCATCCCAGCGGGTTTGCCCGCGCAGGCGCTTGAGCACTACGGTATTGACCGCCTGGGCGGTAAGGTCGGTGATGTCGGCCATGGCCGGGAAGCGACCCACCAATCCTTCGATCACGTTGTCGCTGGCACCGAACAAAGAGCCGGTCGAATCCGCTTTGTCCTTGAACGGATTGAACGGCGCCAAGGCGGTGTAAAGCGGGCTGTCGTGCTGGTCCAACCATTGCTCCAGGCGTTTGAAGCGTCGGTCATGCTCTTCGGTGCCGGGTGTCGGTTGGCCCATCGGGTGAATCAGCAAAGCCAGCGAGATTTCCAGGCCGCGGGCGGAGGTGCGTTCGTCGCGGTCGTAACACGCCAGGGCGGCGGCCAGGCTGTGGGGGTTGTCGATATGTTGCGATTCGGCAGTGGCCAGCCAGGCGTCATGATCATTGCTGGCTTGCAACGCCAGGTTGCGCAGGGCTGCAATACGCCGTTCGACCTCGTCGCGTTCGGCAAGGAAACGCCGGTATTTGGCGATATCGATGCGCTTTGCCAGGCGCGCGCCGTTGGGGGAGTAATCCTCATGGGTGAGGGCCTGGAAATGTGACTCGGCCGCAGACAGCGCAGGGCCACGCCGCTCCGTGCCCAGCCTGAACGCGGCCAGTTCCGGTGAAGGCGCATCGGCCGGGTACATGCTTTCCAGCGTCTTGTTCAGCAGCATGCCCACCAGGTTGCGATGGTGAAAATCGCGGCTGTGCGCGCTCAGTTGCTCGGCATCCAGGCGGTAGCACGCCGGCACGGGCTCCTGCTCGGGAGGTTGCGCGGGTTTTGTGTGTGCCAGTTGTTCGGCGGGCATCAGGTCGCGCATTTGATGCTGGTAGGCCGAGACCGACAGGCTCAGGTCCAGGGCCATGCCTTCGGCGTCGGCGAGTGCTACTACCACCGGTACCTTCGGTTGGGTCCAGGGGTAGTGACGTGCCACGGCGACCAGGTTGCCGATAGGCAAGGTTGCGGTGATCGGGTCGCTGCTCCAGGTCAGCGGCATGCGCCGTTCGGTTGGCTTGAAGTCTTCGACCCAGGTTTGCAGGGCACTGACCGGCAACACATGGGGCTGGGTGGATGGCGCCTGGCTGCTGGCGATCAGTTCGGCCATGTCCAGCTGGCGCATATGCCGTTTGCGCAGGGCTGATGAACCGGTGATGCGGGCGGTCACGGCGTTGGTCCACAGGTGGGGGCTGTAGCCGATCCACACTTGCCTGGCGGTATCGGGGCAGGTATCGGCCCACACCCAGCCCATGCTCCGGCTGGAGAGATAGCGATCACGCAGGTGGTAGTTTTCCAGCCCTTTGTAACTCAGTTCCTTGTAAAGACCCGCGCCAACGTACTCATGGATGACCAGCTTTTCGCCCTTCGGACCTTTCATGAACACGTAGACATAACCCGGGCGCAAAGCGCGCAGGGTGTAGGCAGAGTGTTGCAGCGGGGGGAAGCTTTGTTCCAAATTGAAACCCGCACTGGCATAGCGGCAGGCGGGTGTGTCGCCGGTGCGTGGCACGATGGCATAGCGCACTGGCAGGATGGGGATGCGTGCAGTACAGGCGGGACCGGAAGTGGCGCTGCTAACGGAAGAATTGCTCATGCGAGTTCCTTGCTCAGAGAGCAGTCTTTTCAGACCAAACGCGTAGAACGGCCTGTTCCAGTGCAAATAACGACTGGAAGAGTTGGCTGAGGCTAATGCTGTAGGAAATATCTTCCTTGTTTCAGGAGATGAAAAAACGATCGGCTTGTTAAGGCTCAGGCGACAGACAATGCCTCGATTTCTGCTTCTTGGTCGAGGCTGAAAGTGTAATATTTTATTTGAATGTTTTTGTGTTCCGCGAGTGTGGTTTTATAAGTGGAAAGTTTGACCTTTTCTGTGGGAGTTGTCTTACATATTAGGCGGTCGTTAAACTTTCAGTTCTTGCACTTGGCCATCACTACTTGGCAAGTTCGAGGTGCGCCCCCCGAGCGGCCGGCATAGCGTATGCAATTGTTCATGGATTTTTGCCGCGCAATGCTCAGGGTATTGCCCCAGGCCAGGCCGCCTTCGCCAGTCGTGGGTACGGCTTTGGCGAAGCAGTTGGAGCCTACTGCAGGCGTGGCGTAGCGCGCCTTGCTGCCTTTGCTGGAGCAACCAGCGGTGAGCGCCAGGCTGAGGGCGAGCAGGGTGGTCAGGGCCCAGGATGCGTTTGGTCTGCTCACGTGTTCCCCTTCTGCGCTTGGCAGCAAATGCCTTGCAGGATATTTCATTGTAGCGAAGCGGTGAACTATCGCGTCGCGAAGGGGCTCCTTTGCTAAGCGCACCTTGCGCTCACCTGATGGCGCAAGCCCATCAGCCCCCTGGGTCACTGAATGAAAAGGAGGCACTGTGACCGCTACTGACCAAACCCTCTACCGCTGTACGCCCAGCCCGCTGCACGCCCTGCTGCTGGCAGGCAGTGTGCCGTTGTTCCTTGGCGCACTGCTGAGCGATATCGCCTACTTCAACAGCTACCAGATCCAGTGGAGCAACTTCGCCGCCTGGCTGATTGCCGGTGCCTTGGTGTTCTGCGGGCTGGCACTGTTGTTCGCGCTGGCAAACCTGGTCCGCGCCGAACGCAAGGGCGGGCGCGCCACGCTGTACTTCGTGCTGCTGCTGGTGACCTGGGTGCTCGGCTTGATCAATGCGTTCGAGCACGCCAAGGACGCCTGGGCGGTGATGCCGTCGGGGCTGGTGTTGTCGGTGATCGTGACCGTGCTCTCGGTAGTGGCTGCCTGGACCGGCTTGAGCAACCTGCGCTCGGGAGGTGCAGCATGAAGCCTTTGCATGCATTGAGCCTGTTGAGCATGGCGGTGTTGCTGAGTGCCTGTGGTGGTGACGGCGAGCGTACCCAGGCCCATGGTCCGGACCCCAAGTTGCCCGAGCCGCAGCGCGGCTTGTTGCCGAGCATGAAGATTGCCCAGCCGGTGGCCTGGGGCGAGCAGAAACCGACCGTGCCGGAGGGTTTCAACGTCACAGCCATTGCCACTGACCTGAAGATTCCGCGGCAGAGCCTGGTGCTGCCCAATGGCGACATCCTGGTGGCCGAGGGCAGGGGCGGCAGCGCGGCCAAGCTCAAGCCCAAGGATGTGATCGCCAGCCAGATCAAGGCCAAGGGCAATACGCAGGTCAAAGGTGGCAACCGCCTGACCCTGTTGCGCGATGCCGACGGCGATGGCACCTATGAGGTGCAGACCGTGTTCGCGGAAAACCTCAACGCACCGTATGGCCTGGCCTTTGCCAACGGCAAGCTGTATGTGGCCAACCAGGATGCGCTGGTGCGTTTCGACTACAAGGATGGCCAGACCCAGGCAGACGGCCCGCCATCCAAGGTCACCGACCTGCCGGCCGAGATCAACCATCACTGGACCAAGGCGCTGACGATCAGCCCTGATGGTCGCTACCTGTATGTGGGGATCGGCTCGAACAGCAACATCACCGAGCGCGGCCTGGAGGTGGAGATCGATCGGGCGATGGTCTGGCAGGTCGATGCCGAAACCGGGGCGCACCGGCCTTACGCCACCGGCTTGCGCAACCCGACGGCATTGACCATTCAGCCGCAGACCGGGCAGTTGTGGACGGTGGTTAACGAGCGCGATGAGCTGGGCCCCGACTTGGTACCGGACTACCTCACTTCGGTGCGCGAAGGTGGCTTCTATGGTTGGCCTTACAGCTACTGGGGGCAGAATGTAGATGATCGGGTGCGGCCGCAAAACCCGGCCAAGGTGGCTGCGGCGATCAAGCCGGACTACAGCCTGGGCTCGCATGTGGCTGCATTGGGTGTCGACTTCTCGATCCCGGCCATGGGCAAGGAGTTTGCCGACGGGGTGTTCGTGGGCGAGCACGGCAGCTGGAACCGGCCCGATCCGGTGGGCTACAAGGTGATATTCGTGCCGTTCAGCAATGGCAGGCCGGCAGGGGCGCCCATCGACTTTGCCACGGGCTTCCGCGGCGAGGATGGCAAGACGCGTGGGCGGCCGGTGGGCGTTACTGTGGACCCGCGTGGGGCGTTGATCATTGCCGATGACCTGGCCAATACGGTATGGCGGGTGACGCGTAACCGTTGAGCAGCGGTGTGACCGGATCCACCCCCGTGGGGTGGGTTCACCCAGGAGCCGGTGAGGTAACTGGCGCCGGCAGGGTGGCGGGCACCGTCTATGCTTGTTGGCGCGTGAACAATTCGCGCCCTTTTTTGCTTGATCACATGGAAGCAGGTCTATGAACCCGATTCGCTCTCTCGCTCGTGCTGTTGCCTTGGCCACGCTGGCATCCGCTGCCAGCTTTACGGCGTACGCTGCCGATATTCCGATTGCCAGTGAGGCACTGGAAAGCCATGTCACCACGCAGGTTACAGCTATCGACCAGGCCAACCGCCAGGTCACGGTGAAAGGCCCTGATAACAAAGCGGATGTGACGTTCCAGCTCACGGATCAGGCCAAGGCCCTGCCTAACCTCAAGGTCGGGGACAAGGTCGATATCTTTGTTACCCGCGCCGTGGCCTATGTGCTCAACACCGATGTGGGTGGGGCGCCGAAGGCCACCGAGGAGTCCGGCACCATTCGCGCCACAGCGCAGAACCCCAACCCGGGTGGCGAGGCATTCCGCCAGGTCCGGGTCACCTCGCAGATCAAGAAGATCGACCTCAAGACGCACGAAGTGAGCCTGCTGCCACCTGAGGGCAAGCTGCAGGTGGTCAAGGTCGAAAACCCGGAATTACAGGCGCGCATGAGTAATCTCGAGGTCGGCCAGACGGTCGATGCGATCTTTACCGAAGTGCTGCGCGTCGAAACGTCGCGCTGACTATTTACCGAGACAGGCTACGGGTTGCCCGTAAATGGATCCGTCGTGATGCCTTGCATGACGGCGGATGCTGTACGAACAGCTGAATCACCCAGTCCGGGCGGGTCTTGCTGGCGTCATTGAGCCAGTTGGCGACTGAGTCCTGGGCGTACTTGTCGGCTTCTGCCAGGCGCGGTACCAGCATTGGCTCGGCCGCTTCAGGCGTCTGCTTGAGTGCGGTGATGTGCTCGCACCAGACCCCACGGGGGCGCAGCACCTCGATGCAGAAGCGCCTTACCAGCGGGTCCGCATCGCCGGCATGCTGGCCGAGCAGGGTGAGCGCAGTCCCCAACTCCTGGACCAGGCGCGGACGCAGGGCGATCCAGGCCCACTCGCGCACGCCAAAATGCTCATCGCGGGCAAACCGCAACTGAACCAGTAGCGCTGGCTCCAGCGCCTGCGTGCGCGACAGATGCACTTGGGCAAAGGCGGCCCAGCTGCGCACGGTATCGGAAACATGCGAGCTGCATTGTTCGAATACGTGCTGGCGGATTGGCGAGGAAGCTTGTTCCAACCAATGCCCCAGCTCAAGGCCAATGGCTGCGATTTTCTTGGAAAGGCCCAGCGTCGCTGCTGCTTCAGCACAGGCGAGCAACTGTTCGACCAGTGTGTCGGGTAGCAGGCTGGCCAATGAGCCGACCAGGGTGGCCTGATTTACTGCCAGGCATTCGGCGAGGTTGCGGGTTGGCAACTGCCCGTGATCAATCAGGTTTTTGCGTTCATCAGTCATCGAATGTGTTCCATCACATCAGGTGTTTGTTTTTTCTTGCTGCTGTGACCCGTGCCCGTATGGCCCCTGGGGTTTCGCGACAGCACAGTATCCTAGCTCATGGGCAAAAAACGGACTCGCATATGCGCCTGGCGAATAAGGTGTGTGCAGGGTTTCGATTTCCATAGATGGAGGGAATTTTCGATCATGGCTTCAATATGTTTCAGCAATGAGGACTGCCATGTTCAGTAAAACCCTGTGCCTACTGCTGCTTCCCTTTGCCTTGGCGTTGCTTGCCGGGGCGGTATTGCCGTTTCAGGCCGCAGGTAATGCTGCCGTGGGCCGTGCCCTGGGGCATTGGTTGTGGGGGGCATTCACATCGTTGACCGTGAGTTCGCTAGTGGTAATCGCCGCGCTGTTGATCCTCAGGGTTCCCGTACCAGAGCTGGGCAAGGCCCTGCAGGGGCCGTGGTGGCTATGGATCGGGGGTGTGCTGGGGGCCATGTATGTGGCGGGCGCTGCGGCGCTTACGCCCAAGCTGGGCGCAGCGGGTTTTTTGGTGCTGGTGGTGGCTGGGCAGATCATCACGGCAGTGCTCGCCGACCACTACGGGGTGATGGGGCTGGGTGGCAAGCCGCTGAGCCTGGCCAGGGTGGCAGGTGTAGTGCTGATCCTGTGTGGCGTGCTGTTGGTTCAAGGCACCTGGGCGACGGCGCCAGCGACCAGTGCAATCACCACGGTAAAGCAGCCAGAAGGCTGATCAGCGTCCCGGCTGGCTGCAGGCCCACACGGTTTCGCGCAGCCAGCGGTGCCCGGGGTCGCTGTCCTTGCGGCTGTGCCAGGCCTGCTGGTAGTCGAACGAGGGAATGGTCAGTGGCGGCGTGAACTGGCGCAGCGTCTTGTGCTGGCGCAACGACCCTACCGCGCGGCTGGCCACTGTGAGGATCAGGTCGGTGCCAGCGAGTACCTCTACTGCCGCGCTCCAGTGTGGCAAGGCCAAGGCGATACGGCGGCGCAGGCCTGATGCTGCCAGAGCGCGCTCTATTTCGTCGAAGGCATCCGGGCGCATGGCCATCAGCACATGCGGGCGTGCCAGCCAGTCTGTCAGGGCCAGGCTGCCGCTGGCGGGCAACACCTGGCGATCGGCAACACTGATGAAATGGTCGGCAAACAGGGGCTGGGCGGTGATGTCCTGGGGCAGCTCCGGGAACAGGCCCAGTGCCAGGTCCAGTTCGCCATCGAGCAGTTGGGCCAGCATGGTTTCACGGCTGGCCTGGCTGATGGCCAGGTCCACCCCAGGTGCGATCTGACGCAGGTGGCGCAATAGGGGTGGCAGGATGATGCGTGAGGAGTAGTCGGACAGTGACAGCCGGAAACGGCGCTGGGCTCTGGCTGGGTCGAACTGGGGGGTGGCCAGCAGGCCGTTGAGATGGGTCAACGCATCCTGCAGCGGTTTTACCAGCGACTGGGCACGGGCGGTGAGGGCCATGCCGCCGCCTTGGCGTACCAGCAAGGGGTCGTCGAAGTGTTTGCGCAGCTGCGCCAACGCGTGGCTGACCGCCGGTTGGCTGCGGTGCAGCCGCAGGGCGGCACGGGTCACGTGCTTTTCGCTGAGCAGGGCATGCAGGGCGAGCAGCAGGTTGAGGTCGATCTTGCGCAGTTCATCCATGGGGTAAATGGCCTTGGTGCATTCCAGGGGTCTTTATTAGCTTAACAAGCCTTGCATATCGCCGGTGTCGCGTTGCGGCCCATCGCGACACAAGGCCACTCTTGCAAGGATTGCGTTAACCGTTAGGGTTATACTCCTCGCCCGTTTTACTGTTATCCGAGTACTCCGATGGGTCTTTGCGCAACTGCCACACCTGAACCGCGTCGCCAGGGCGCGCCTATGATCGCCTTGGCCTTACTGTTGGCTGGCGCCTGGTTCCTCAATTTGAATGCCGGCTTCAAGCAGGTATTGCTCCTGCTGGTCGGCGCAGCGCTCGGCCTGACCTTGTATCACGCCGCCTTCGGCTTCACCTCGGCCTGGCGGGTGTTCATCACCGAGCGTCGCGGAGCAGGCCTGCGGGCACAGATGGTCATGCTGGCCCTGGCCGTGCTGCTGTTCTTTCCCGCATTGTCAGCTGGCAGCCTGCTCGGTAACCCGGTCACCGGCCTGGTGGCCCCGGCGGGTGTTTCGGTAGTGTTCGGGGCGTTCATCTTCGGCATCGGCATGCAACTGGGTGGTGGTTGCGCATCGGGCACATTGTTCACCGTGGGCGGTGGTAACGCGCGCATGCTTGTGACCTTGCTGTTCTTCATCATGGGTTCTGTAACCGCCACCCATCATGCCGACTGGTGGTTTGCCTTGCCGTCTTTCCCGGCAACCTCGCTCGTGCAGGTTTGGGGTATGGGGCCGGCGCTGCTGGTGAGCCTGGCAGTGTTCGGGCTGATTGCCTGGGTCACCGTGCTGCTGGAAAAGCGCCGGCACGGCGCGCTGGAAGCGCCAGTTGCCAGCGAGCACCAGGGCCTGCGGCGCTTCCTGCGTGGCCCCTGGCCGCTGCTGTGGGGCGCCATTGCCCTGGCACTGCTCAACTACGCGACCCTGGCGCTGGCGGGGCGGCCGTGGGGCATTACTTCGGCCTTCGCCTTGTGGGGGGCCAAAACCCTCAACGGCCTGGGCGTGGATGTCGGCAGCTGGGTGTTCTGGCAGGCGCCGGCCAATGCCAAGGCGTTGGCCTCACCGTTGTGGCAAGACATCACCACGGTGATGGACCTGGGCATCGTGCTGGGTGCGCTGCTGGCGGCTGGCCTGGCGGGGCGCTTTGCGCCAAGCCTGAAAATCCCGTTGCCGTCGCTGCTTGCCGCAGTCATCGGCGGCCTGCTGTTGGGCTACGGTTCGCGGCTGGCCTATGGCTGTAATATCGGTGCGTATTTCAGTGGCATAGCCTCGGGCAGCGTGCATGGCTGGCTGTGGCTGGTGGCGGCTTACGCCGGTAATCTGATCGGCGTGCGTCTTCGCCCGTTGTTTTTCGCGGGTGAGCGGCGCCCGGCGGTGCTGACGGGCTGCTGAGGCACTGCGTGAATTGCTGCAAGCGGTGCAGAAATCATCTGCACTTCGCCTGAGTATCCAACGTCTGCTGCCCAGTCGTGTGGCTGGGCAGCGTCACACTGGTCGCGATCGAGGTGCTCGAAAACCACTTTATATTTCGTCGATAACCTATTGATAAATAGCAATTTATCTTTTGGCAAGAGCGTGCTGGATACACTGCTCATAGTAAGTCTGCCTGATCGCGGCAGGCTTGAGCCGCGAGCGGCTGTTGTAGGTCTGCTCGGTAATACCGAAGGCGGTCATGCGCATCCAGGGTTTGGGGAATTTGCGTACCTGCAGCTTCTTGCGCGTGGCATACAGGGTCACCCCGGAAAGCTTGGCCTGCTGGGCGTCGGCGGCGATCTGCGCACCCCAGCCGCAGGTGTGGCGATCGTTCTGGCTCAGCGCCCGGGCCTGGGCGCCAAAAGCCAGCGTGGCCAGCAAGCACCCGGCCATGGTTGCTAGAATTACTCGCATGTTGCTGTCCTAAGCATCTGAAGGAGAACGAAGTTTGCCTTCGCTTTGCGATGCAGGGGGCCAGCAATTTGCCGTCAGATCACCGCCATGCGCAGCGGGCTGGCGGCTGGCGTGCGCAGGCTTGCCCAGGCCAAGCTGGCCGCCCAAATCACCGACACACCATAGTTCAGCCGTTGATACAGGCCGAACAGCTGGCCGTTTTGTGCTGCCTGGCCCATCAGTGCGACGGTAATGATCGCCAGCACCACGCAGGCCAGCGAGCACAGCGCCAGGGCCCGCGAGCCTGCAATACGATTGCCCAGCCACGCCCACAGGGCACTGGCCAGGGTCAGCGAGAGGAACATCAGCAAGCCAAACAGGTTATGCAGTTGCTGCGAGATGGACGGCTGCGCCGGTGCGCAACCCTGGTCACAGGGGAACCAGCCGGTGCCCAGGCTGCCAACACCATGCAGCAACACCAAGGCCGCACTCAACAGTGCCAGTTTCGATCCACGCCAGCGCCGCGCCAGGCCCCAGGCAAACAGCGCGAACAGGGCCGCCAGGGGGAAGTTGTTGGCCAGTGGTGACCAGCTGTGGGTGGGCGCGCCTACGGCGCCGAGCTGGCTCATGGCCTGTTGCAAGTGGTCATAGCCGGGGTAAGCCTGGGCGGTGAGCCACACACCTGCCAGCAACCACAGGGGTATCAGCAGGCCGCTGGCGAGCAACAGACGGTCGAGAGGTTTCATGCTGCATTTTCCTTCCATGGATGAGTGAGCGCAAAGGCGCACAGTACAGGCTTGTGCGGGCTCTGGGCCAGCGCTTGTACCGGTTTTTCCATGGGCGAGGGATGCAAGCAGGAGCAATAAATACCGCACCGGGTGTATGTGATCGTACAACTGCTTGCGCTATGATGAGCGCTGTCTTCCAAGGTGAAATACAGGGCAATGACAGAGCAGCAGGTACAGGCAAGGACCCGGCGCAAGCCGCGTAGTCTGGCCCAGGAACTGGTCACAGTGCTGACCGAACGCATTCGCAGTGGCCAGCTCAAGCGTGGCGACAAGCTGCCGACCGAATCGCAGATCATGGTTGAAGAGGGCGTGAGCCGCACCGTGGTGCGTGAGGCGATCTCGCGGCTGCAGGCGGCCGGGCAGGTCGAGACACGCCATGGGATCGGTACGTTCGTGCTGGACGCGCCCGCTTCGGGGGGCTTTCGCATCGACCCGGCGACTGTGGTCACCCTGCGTGAAGTGCTGGCGGTGCTGGAGTTGCGTATTGCGCTGGAGATCGAATCGGCGGGCCTGGCGGCGCAGCGGCGCAGTGATGAAGAGCTGGCGGGCATGCGCGCGGCGCTGGACGAACTCAACGAAGGGGCGGCCCATGCCAATGATGCGGTTTCGGCGGACTTCCAGTTCCACCTGCGCATTGCCCAGGCCAGCGGCAACCACTACTTTGCCGATATCATCAACCACTTGGGTACCAGCATCATCCCGCGTACCCGGGTGAACTCTGCGCGGTTGGCGCATGATGACCAGGCGCACTACATGAGCCGCTTGATGCATGAGCACGAGGCCATTTATGAAGCAATCGCCCGGCGTGACAGTGAGGGGGCAAAAATGGCCATGCGCATGCACCTGAGCAATAGCCGTGAGCGCTTGCGTCAGGTGCATGAAGAGGCTGAGGCGCAGGGGGTCTGAGACCTTTGGTCGCCGGTACTGGCCTCTTCGCGGGCACGGCCGCTCCCACTGGGATCTGCATATCCTTGAGGGTGTAGCAGGGCGCTAAAGCCCAAAGAAAAGCCCCGCCATATGCGGGGCTTTGTTGTTTCAGGCGTTCGGTCAGATCGCCTGGTCACTCCATTGCCCATTCACCAGGCGGCGCAGCCCCAATGGGTTTCCGTCGCGCAAGGCTTCAGGCAGCAGGGCCTGCGGGTAGTTCTGGTAACACACCGGGCGCAGGAAGCGGTCGATGGCCAAGGTACCCACCGAGGTACCGCGGGCATCCGAGGTCGCAGGGTAAGGCCCACCGTGGACCATGGCATCACTTACTTCGACACCAGTCGGGTAGCCATTGATCAGGATGCGTCCGACTTTCTCCTCCAGCAGCGGCACCAGCCAGGCGTAGGCCTCGAAATCTTCCGCTTCGCCGATCAGGGTAGCGGTCAGCTGGCCACGCAGGCCCAGCAGGGCGTTGCGCAGTTGGTCGTTGTCCTGCACTTCTACGGCCACGGTGGTTGGGCCGAACACTTCCTCCTGCAGCAGCGGATCAGACTCGACCAGCAGGCGGGCATCGGCCTTGAACAGCTGGGCGCGGGCCTGGTTGCCTTCTTGCGGCTGGCCGGCCAGGTGCTCGATACCGGCATGGGCCTGCAGGTGCTCAAGCCCTCCCACGTAGCTGCGCAAGCCCCCTGCGTTGAGCATGGTTTGCCCAGCCTGCTGGTCCAGATGCTGGCCAAGGTCGGCCAGTAGCTGGCTGTACTGTGGCGATTGCAGGCCGATCACCAACCCAGGGTTGGTGCAGAACTGGCCGGCACCCATGCACACCGAGCCTGCCAGTTCGCGGGCGATCGCCTCGCCACGTTTGGCCAGGGCGGCTGGCAGGATGATGACCGGGTTGATGCTGGACATCTCGGCAAACACAGGAATCGGCTGTGGGCGCTCGGCGGCCATGCGGCACAAGGCGTCGCCGCCTTTGAGCGAGCCGGTGAAGCCGACGGCCTGGATGGCCGGGTGCTTGACCAGCCACTCGCCTACACCGCCACCGAATACCATGTTGAACACACCCTTGGGCATGCCGGTGCGCTCGGCGGCGCGCACGATGGCGCACCCGACAAGGTCGGCAGTGGCCATATGGCCGCTGTGCGCCTTGAACACCACCGGGCAACCGGCGGCCAGCGCCGCAGCGGTATCGCCGCCGGCGGTAGAGAAGGCTAGCGGGAAGTTACTGGCACCGAACACGGCGACCGGGCCGACGCCAATGCGCATCTGGCGCAGGTCCACGCGCGGTATCGGCTGGCGCTCTGGCAAGGCCAGGTCGATACGTGCACCGAGGAAATCGCCACGGCGCAATACCTGGGCGAACAGGCGCATCTGGCCACTGGTGCGCCCACGCTCGCCTTGAATACGGGCGGCGGGCAGGGCGGTTTCGCGGCAGACGATGGCGACGAAGGCGTCGTCCAGCTCGTCCAGTTCGGCGGCGATGGCGTCGAGGAATTCGGCGCGGCGGGCCGGGGCCAGTTGGCGGAACTCAGCGAAGGCGGCAGCGGCGGCCTTGGCGGCCTGGTCTACTTCAGCTTCGCTGGCTTGAGCGAAGCTGTAGGGCAGGGCTTCGCCAGTGCTGGCGTCCAGGCTCTGCAGGCGCTGAGTGCCAGCGGCGCTGCGCTGGCCGGCGATGAAGTTGTGGCCGAGGATTTCAGGCATTGGGGTGCTCCTGTTGGCTGACGGGGAATTGGACTGTGGGAGCGGGCGTGCCCGCGAAGCAGGCAACCCGGTGTATGGCACCGGCTTTGCCGGTGTTCGCGGGCATGCCCGCTCCCACAGGGAAGGGGTTGGTTCTATGGTCCAGCAACCCCTGGGGCATCAGGTAATCGGTGCCGGGTTGAACAGGGTGATGTCGTTGTGCAGGCGGTGCTGCTCGGCCCAGGTCTGCTTGCGGCCGCTGGCTACGTCCAGGTAGTAATGGAACAGTTCCCAGCCCAGCTCTTCGATGCTCGAACGCCCTGTGGCGATGCGCCCGGCGTCAATATCGATCAGGTCGGGCCAACGCTGGGCCAGTTCGCTGCGCGTGCACACCTTGACCACTGGTGCCATGGCCAGCCCGTAGGGCGTGCCTCGGCCAGTGGTGAACACATGCAGGTTCATGCCGGCGGCCAGTTGCAGGGTGCCGCAGACAAAGTCGCTGGCCGGGGTGGCGCAGAAAATCAGGCCCTTGCGCGTTACCCGCTCGCCTGGGCCGAGCACGCCCTGAATAGCGCCACTGCCGGACTTGACGATCGACCCCAGCGACTTCTCGACGATATTGGACAGGCCACCTTTTTTGTTGCCCGGCGTCGTGTTGGCGCTGCGGTCGGCGGCGCCTTGTTGCAGGTAGCGGTCGTACCAGTCCATTTCGCGGATCAGGGCGCCGGCGACCTCCTGGTTTTCGGCACGTGAGGTCAGCATGTAGATGGCGTCGCGCACCTCGGTCACTTCGGAGAACAGCACGGTGGCGCCGGCGCGTACCAGCAAGTCGGCGGCGTAGCCCAGCGCGGGGTTGGCGGTGATGCCCGAGAAGGCGTCGCTGCCACCGCACTGCATGCCAAGGATCAACTCGCTGGCCGGTACGGTTTCGCGGCGGCGCTGGTCAAGTTTCTTCAGTCGGGTTTCGGCCAGCGCCATGATCTGCTCGATCATTTCCACAAAGCCCAGGCTGGCGTCCTGCAGGCGGTACAGCCACGGGTCGCTGAGGTGTACCGAAGGGTCGTTTTCGTGCATCACCTGGCCGGCCTGCAGCTTTTCGCAGCCCAGGCTGATGACCAGCGCCTCGCCACCCAGGTTGGGGTTGCGCGCCAGGTTGCGCACGGTGCGGATCGGGATGTAGGCATCGCGCGCGTTGATGGCCACCCCGCAGCCGTAGCTGTGGGTGATGGCTACCACGTCATCGACATTGGGGTACTTGGGCAGCAGTTCACTGCGAATACGCTTGACCGCATGCTCGAGCACGCCGGTCACGCACTGCACGGTGGTGGTGATACCGAGGATGTTGCGGGTGCCGACGGTGCCGTCGGCGTTGCGGTAGCCTTCGAATGTGAAGCCTTCGAGCGGCGGCAGCGGGTGTGGGACGGCATCGCAGCGCGGCAGGCTGTCCAGCTCCGGGGCGGACGGCATGGCCAGTTGGCTTTCCTGCACCCAGCTGCCCTGGTGCAGGTCTTCCAGCGCGTAGCCAATGATTTGCCCATAGCGGCGCACCGGCTCACCTTTGGCGATGGCCACGGTGGCCACCTTGTGGCTTTGTGGCACCCCTTCGACCAGAGTCAGGCCGTCGGCAAAGCGGGCACCTTCGCCCAGGCCGCCGTCGTTGACCACCACCACGACGTTATCGTCGTCGTGCAGGCGGACGTAGCGGGGCGAGTCGGAATGTTCGATCAACTGCATGTTTGGGCCCTACTTGTCAGGTTCTCAGGCTTTTTTGTACATCCGCCCGCACCGGTTGCATCGGTGCGGGCGTGTTCACTCAGTGACGCGAGCTGGCCAGTTCGCCGTTGGCGGCAGGCTCAGCCTGTGGCTTTGGGGCATCGTCGCGCAGCTCGATACGCTTGATCGGGCCGACGATCACCAGGTAGCTGAACACCGCTACCAGGGCGTTGGCGCCCACGTACACCAGTGCCCACTTGAACGAGCCGGTGGCGCTGATGATGTAGCCGATCACGATAGGGGTGGTGATCGAGGCGATGTTGCCGAACGTATTGAACAGGCCACCGGACAGCCCGGCGATCTGCTTCGGCGAGGTATCTGCCACCACCGCCCAGCCCAGCGCGCCAATGCCTTTACCGAAGAACGCCAGGGTCATGAAACCAACCACCATCCACTCGGCATCCACATAGTTGCAGAACACCATGGTGGTCGACAGCAGCAGGCCGCACACGATGGGCAGTTTGCGCGAGAAGGTCAGCGAGTTGCCCCGGCGCAGCAGCCAGTCGGAGATCACGCCCCCCAGCACGCCACCAATGAAACCGCAGACCGCCGGCAGGGAGGCGATGAAGCCGGCCTTGAGGATGGTCATGCCACGTTCCTGCACAAGGTACACGGGGAACCAGGTGAGGAAGAAGTAGGTGATGGCGTTGATGCAGTACTGACCCAGGTACACGCCCAGCAGCATGCGGCTGGTCAGCAGTTGCTTGATGTAGCCCCATTTCGGGCCGGCGTTGCCGCGCTTCTGGTCCATGTCCACCAGGCCACCGTTCTGCTCGATGTGTTCGAGCTCGCTTTGGCTGATGCGTGGGTGCTGGCGCGGGTTGTAGATGGTTTTCAGCCACACCATCGAGAAGATGATGCCCAGCACACCCATGACCACGAACACGTGCTCCCAGCCGAAGCTGAACACGATCCAGCCCATGATCGGGGCGAACAGCGCAGTGGCGAAGTACTGCGCCGAGTTGAAAATGGCTGAGGCAGTGCCGCGCTCCTGCGTCGGGAACCAGGCGGCGACGATGCGCGCGTTGCCCGGGAACGACGGGGCTTCGGCGAAACCGACCAGAAAGCGCAGGGTGAAGAGGGTGACGACAGCCCAGGCAACCGGCAGGCCACCGACAAACCCCTGCAGCAGGGTAAACAGCGACCAGGTGAAGATGCTGAAAGCGTAAACGTTTTTGGAACCGAAGCGATCGAGCAGCCAGCCACCAGGAATCTGGCCAGCCACGTAAGCCCATCCAAAGGCGGAAAAGATATAACCGAGGGTTACGGCGTCAATGCCGAGATCTTTCTGCAGGCTGGAACCTGCGATAGCAATGGTAGCGCGGTCGGCATAGTTGATCGTGGTCACCAGAAACAGCATGAACAGGATCAGGTAGCGCACATGCGTCTTCTTAGTCGCTTGCATGCTGGCAATACTCCCACTAGTTATTTTTGTGCGGGCTCACGAATTGTAACCGGAGCGGGGCTGGCCCACTCCGGGCGCGGCATGTGGCAGGCCGCGGGCAACGCTTACTGCGGGCCCATCTTGTCCATCAGCGCGGCGAGCATCTCGTACTCTTCTGCGGTGAGGTCGGTCAGCGGCGTACGCACCGGGCCAGCGTCGTAACCGGCAATTTTGGCACCGGCCTTGACGATGCTTACGGCGTAGCCGGCCTTGCGGTTGCGGATGTCCAGGTACGGCAGGAAGAAATCGTCGATCAGTTTGGCCACGGCAGCGTGGTCGTCACGGGCGATGGCGTTGTAGAAGTCCATGGCGGTCTTCGGCACGAAGTTGAACACGGCGGAGGAGTACACCGGTACGCCCAGGGCCTTGTAGGCGGCAGCATACACTTCGGCGGTCGGCAGGCCGCCCAGATAGCTGAAACGCTCGCCCAGGCGGCGACGGATCGACACCATCAGCTCGATATCACCCAGGCCATCCTTGTAGCCGATCAGGTTCGGGCAGCGCTCGGCCAGTTTTTCCAGCAGGTCGGCATTCAGGCGGCAGACGTTGCGGTTGTACACCACCACGCCGATCTTCACCGATTTGCACACTGCTTCGACGTGGGCGGCGACGCCGTCCTGGCTGGCTTCGGTCAGGTAGTGCGGCAGCAGCAGCAGGCCTTTGGCACCCAGGCGCTCGGCTTCCTGTGCGTATTCGATGGCCTGGCGGGTGGAGCCGCCCACGCCAGCGAGGATAGGGACAGAAGTGGCGCAGGTGTCGACGGCGGTCTTGATCACCTGGCTGTATTCGCTGGCGGCCAGGGAGAAGAACTCACCGGTACCACCCGCGGCGAACAGGGCGCTGGCGCCATACGGGGCCAGCCATTCCAGGCGCTTGATGTAGCCAGCCTGGTGGAAATCGCCCTGGGCGTTGAAGTCGGTGACCGGGAAAGACAGCAGGCCGTGGGAGAGGATGGATTTAAGTTCTTGTGGATTCATTGTTGTAGGCATCCTGTGGCGCTTGGGTGAAGGTGTTGTTCTGTGCTGGAGGTAGGTTATCGTACAACTTGAGCGATGGCTAGTCCCCTTTGCGAGATTTTTTGCAGTGAGGCAAGGAGGAAGGGGGATTACCTGTACTGGCCTCTTCGCGGGTAAACCCGCTCCCACAGGAACGGCGCCCCCTTTGACCCCTGTGCAGATCCCTGTGGGAGCGGGTTTACCCGCGAAGAGGCCAATGCAGGCGAACCATGGCGCAAGGAAAGACACCGATGGCAGACTATCCGCTATCAGTCATCGTATCTCTTTATGGGGAAGGAAAAAAACGATCGCGGAGACAGGCACAAGGCCGCCGCCCGATTCCACGGGAAGTGTTCTGGGACCAGCAGAGGGTGACCGGGGATACGGGGGCGGCCTTGCGCCGCCCCGCGATCAAAGCAGAGGAAACTGAAGGTCAGGCCGCGTGCTGGCGCTTGATTTGCGCCTTGCGTACCTGGGCACGGCAAGCATCGCCGAAGGCCTGGAACATCTTGATCGAATCCGGGTTCTTCGCAGCTTGCCACTCCGGGTGCCACTGCACAGCGAACAGGAAGGGCGAAATGCTCGGGGCGTGAATGGCCTCGACCAGGCCGTCTTCGGCCAGTGCGATGGCTTCGATGCCGGCGCCGAGCGTGCGCAGCCCTTGGCCATGCAGCGAGTTGACGCGAATTTCGTCGGTACCCAGGGTGTCACGCAGCCAGCTGCCCGGCTTGATCTTCACACCATGTACCTGGGCGTACTGCACTTCAACCGGGTCTTCAGGGTTTTCCCGGTGGTCGTTGAAGCCAGGCTCGGCGTACACCTTCTGGTAGATGTCGCCACCCAGGGCCACGTTGATTTCCTGCATGCCACGGCAGATGCCGAAAATCGGCAGGCCACGCTTGATCGCCGCTTTCACCAGCGGGATGTCGAACAGGTCGCGGTTCTGGTCCTGGCCCTTGCCTGGGGTTTCATTCTCCTGGCCGTAAAGGGCCGGGTCGATGTTGCTGCCAGCGCCGGTCAGGTACACGCCGTCGGCCATGTCCAGGTAGGTGTCGAGGTCTTCAGTGCCGCAGCAGGTGGGCACCAGTACCGGGACGCAATCGGAGAATTCGACCAGCGGGGTGATGTATTTGTGGGTCATGACCTGATAGTCATGGCCTTTGCGCTCTTGGCTGCCCATGGTCATCAGGACGACGGGTTTGCGCAGGGAAGGTTGCTTGTTGCCAATGTTGCTGTTGGACATATGTCACCTTGGGACAGGTTCGGCCTGTCGTTGTTGTGCAGGTGCACGGCGCGGGGCCCTGGGTGCAGCCTGAAGCTCCGAGCACTGCCGGCTCGTCAGAGGCGACGATTCCGGTCGGGGCTTGTAGATAGCTTGCCAGAGCCGTTCGATATGTCAAACGACGGAAGCGGGCTTTAGTGCGGGGAATGCACCGGTTTTTGGGGGCTGAAACCGATGCGGGCCTGTGGCGGCGTGGGTTTGGCGGGGGTGTTGGTCAATAATATTTAACGACGCAGTTGGGTCTTTGCAGCGGTGCAATGAAGGGGGCCTGGAGTTTGTGCTACTGGCCCTATCGCCGGCAAGCCAGCTCCCACAGGTACTGCATCGGCCTTGAAAGCTGCAGATATCCTGGGGGAGCTGGCTTGCCGGCGATAGGGTCAGCACAAGCATCAAACATTTTGCTCAGTGCAGTATCTGCGCCAGGAACGCCTTGGCCCGCTCGGTACGCGGCTGGTTGAAGAACACCTGCGGCGGGCTGTCTTCGATGATGTGCCCACCCTCAAGGAACAGCACCCGCTCGGCTACCTGCCGGGCAAAGCCCATTTCATGGGTGACGCAGAGCATGGTCATGCCCGTGCCGGCCAGTTGTACCAGCACATCCAGCACTTCAGCGACCATTTCCGGGTCCAGCGCCGAGGTGGGCTCGTCAAACAGCATGATCCGCGGCTTCATGCACAGTGCCCTGGCAATCGCGACGCGCTGCTGCTGGCCGCCTGATAGCTGGCTGGGGTACTTGTGCGCCTGGCTCTCGATACCCACCTTGCTCAGGTACATGCGCGCCCGCTCTTCGGCGTCCTTGCGCGACAGCCCGCGCACGCTGGTGGGGGCCAGCAGGCAGTTGTCGAGCACGCTCATGTGCGGGAACAGGTTGAAATGCTGGAACACCATGCCGATGTCGCTGCGCACCTGCGCCGCTTCCCGGGTGGTGGCGGCCAGGTCGATGCCATCCACCTGGATGGTGCCCTGCTGGGCCACTTCCAGGCGGTTGATGCAGCGGATGAGGGTCGACTTGCCCGAGCCGGACGGCCCACACAGCACGATGCGTTCGCCTTCGCGCACCTGCAGGTTGATGTTGTGCAGCACGTGGAACGCGCCGTAGTGCTTGTTCAGGCCTTCGATGCGGATCAGCACCGGGCGTGGGTCGGGCTCGGGGGCAAGGCTTGCAAGGCTCAGGGGGGCGGTCATGTTGTTTTTCTCCCGCGTGGGTTCAGTCGAAACGAGTCGCGCTGTAGGGCGCAGGGTCGGTGAAAGGGGGCTCGCCGGTGATCAGCTCGGCCACCAGCCGGCCGCTGACCGGGCCCAGGGTAAGGCCGTGGTGGGCGTGGCCAAAGTTGAACCACAGCCCGGGGTGGCGCGCTGCGGGGCCGATGACCGGGCGCATGTCGGGCAGGCACGGGCGGCGGCCGAGCCAAGGGGTATCGTCCAGGCGCTCACCCAAAGCCGGGAACAGCTTGCGCGCCAGCGCCTCGCAGCGGCCCAGCTGGATCTGGTTCCCTGGTGCGCTGCTGGCGTCGAATTCGATGCCGGTGGTCAGGCGCACGCCGCGCGCCATCGGTGCCAGCACGTAGCCGCCCTGGGTGTCGCAGATTGAATGCTCAAGCGTTGCGCCGTCACGGGTGCTGTAGTGCATGTGATAGCCCCGCTTGATCGCCAGCGGAATCTGGTAGCCCAGGCCGCTGAACAGCTCGGCCGATTGCGGGCCGAGGCAGGCCACCACCTCGTCGGCGGTAATCGGGCCACGGCGGCTCTCTACCCGCCATTGGCCGTCGGCCTGGCGCAGGCTGCGCGCATCACCGTGCAGGAACTGCCCGCCGCGCTGCAGGAACAGCGCCGCGTAGCCGCGTGTGAGGGCGCCGGGGTTGTTCACGGTCTTGGGGTCGAGCCAGTGGATGCCGCCGACCACGGTGGCATCCAGTTGATGCTCGCGAGCCTGCAACTGCCCGCATTCCAGGATTTCGAATTGCAGGCCATAGCGGCTCAGGCCCTTGGCGTCGGCCTTGGCCTGCTCGAACAGGGCAGGGTCACGGAACACTTCGATCCAGCCTTTGGCCTGCACCAGCCCTTCCAGGCCAGCGGCTTCGATCAATGCGTCGTGTTCTTCGACGCAGCGCTGCACCAGCGGCAGCATATCGGCGGCGGCCCCGGCCAGGCGCGCCGGGGCCGACTGGCGCCAGTAGCGCCATAGCCACGGCGCCGCCTTTGGCAGGTGCGCCAGGCTGTAGCGCACGTCGGGCTGGCGGTTCAGGCCGTAGCGCAGCAAGGCACCCACCTGCCGGGGGAAGGCATAGGGGATGACGCTGGAGCGCTCGATCAGCCCGGCGTTGCCGTGGCTGGTACCGCTGCCGGGTTCGTCGCGGTCGATCAGGACTACCTGGCGCCCGCGGGCCTGCAAGTGCAGGGCGGTGCTGACGCCGACGATGCCGGCGCCGAGGACAAGGGTCTGGCAATGCATGGAGCGTATCCTTCGGTCAGTTCAGGTGGCGGCCCAGTCGGCCTTCCAGGTGTTTCAGCAGGCGCCGCACCAGTTCGACGATCACCAGGTAGAGCACGGCGGCCCATAGGTAGATCTGGAAGTCGAAACTGCGCGAGAAGGCCAGTTTGGTCACGCCCATCAGGTCGTAGATGGTCACCAGCGAGGCAATCGCGCTGGCCTTGATCATCAGGATCAGTTCGTTGCCCAGCGGGCCGATGGCCACCAGCAACGACTGCGGCAGAATCACCTTGAAAAAGGTGGTAGAACGCTTCAGGTTCAGCGCCCGCGCCGCTTCATGCTGCCCCGGCGCGACGGCCATCAGGCTGCCGCGGAAGATCTCCGCCTGGTAGGCGGCGGTGTTCAGGGTGAAGGCCAGCAAGGTGCAGAACCACGCCTCGCGGAAAAACCACCACAGGCCGACGTCCTGCCAGAAGCCCTTGAGCGAACCCAGGCCGTAATACAGCAGAAACAGCTGGGCCAGCAGCGGCGAGCCGCGGAAGAAGTACACATAGCCGGCGGCCATGCGTTGCAGCAGCAGGCTGCGCGACATGCGTGCCAGGGCCAGTAACAGCCCGAGGACGGCGCCCAGGCTGAAGGAAATGGCTACCAGTTTGGCGGTGACCAGCAGGCCATCAAGAAAGCGTGGCCCGTAGCGTTCCAGCAGGTCGGGGTCGAGCACCAGTGCCAACAGTTGTTCGAAGCTCATGCCCGTGCTCCTTGCAGGTGGCGGTTACTGCGCCGTTCGATGAAAGCGAAGACGCGCCCGGAAAGCGCTGCGAACAGCAGGTAACCCAGGCAGGCGACGCCATAGAAGAACATTGGCTCCTTGGTCACGCTGACGGCCAGGTTGGTCTGACGCATCAGGTCGACCAGTGAGATGGTCGACACCAGCGAGGTGTCCTTGAGCAGCGACAGCCAGTTGTTCGACAGGCCGGGCAGGGCGATGCGGGTCAGTTGTGGCAGCAACACCTTGAAAAAAGCGGTGCGCTTGCTCAGGCCCAATGCCGAGCAGGCCTCCAGCTGGCCCTTGGGCAGGGTCTTGAAGGCGGCCAGCCAGATCTCGCTGGAAAACGCGGCGAACACCAGGCTGAAGGCGATCATCGCGGCGAGGAAGGTGTTGATCAGGAATTCACCCTGATAGCCCATGGCCGCGAGGATTTTCTGCGCGGCGATCTGGCAGCCGTAATAGATGATCAGCAGTGTCAGCAGTTCGGGCAGGCCGCGGAACACCGTAGAGAAGGTGGTGGCCCAGGCCCGTGGCAGGCGCTTGCGCGAACGCGCCGCCAGCGCTACCAGCAGGCCCAGCGGCAGACCGATGGGCAGGCAGGCCAGTGCCAGAGAAACAGTCACCAGGGCGCCGGCCAGCAACGCCTGGCCCCAGCCTCCGCTGGCGAAGGACAGCAACGACAATTGATCGAGCATGACGAACACCTTGTGTTGACCTCACCGGCCTCATCGCCGCCAAGCCAGCTTTCACAAGAGACTGCACATCTGTCAGGCCTTGTGCGGTCCTGTGGGAGCTGGCTTGCCGGCGATAGGGCCGGATCAGGCGAGACGGGCTCTAGGATCAGTTGTAGATATCGAAAGCAAAGTACTTGCTGGCGATCTTCTGGTATGTGCCGTTGGCCACGATCTGTTGCAGCGCGGTGTTCAGGCGCTGGCGCAGGGCTTCGTCATCCTTGCGCACGGCAATGGCGGCGTCGGCCTTGGTATCGGCCACGTCGCCGAGGATCTTGCAGCAGTCCCCGCCGTTCTTGTTCATCCACTCGTGCAGCGGGAATTTATCGGCAATCACCCCGTCCAGGCGCCCGGCGGCCAGGTCGGCGTTGGCTTCGTCCATGGTCGGGTACAGCTTCACATCGGCCCCGGCCTTGCCATACACGTCTTCGGCGTAGATAGCCTGGGTGGACGACGACTGAGCCCCGACGGTGTAGCCGACAAAGTCGGTCTGTGCGCTGTCGATCTTGCTGTCCTTGGCTACCGCCACGGTCAGCGGGGTGCGGTAGTAGTGGTCGGTGAAAGCAATTTTCTTGCGCCGCTCTTCGGTGTTGATCATCGATGCGACGATGGCGTCGTACTTGCGCGCCATCAGGGCAGGGATGATGCCTTCCCAGTCCTGGGCCACCAGCGTGCACTCGACTTTCATCTGTTCGCACAGGGCATGGGTGATGTCGATATCGAAGCCATGCAGCTTGTTATCGGCGTCTACATAGTTGAAGGGCGGGTAGGCACCCTCGGTGGCGAAGCGCAGGGTTTCGGCACTGGCGGCGCCCGTCAGCAGCAGGGCACACGCTCCCACCAAGGCCATGGTCTTGTTCATCTCGCACCTCATTGCACTCTTGCTATTGTTGTTTTCCCGTCGGCCACGAGGTGTAGCCGACGAACTCGTTATGTAGAGCGGCAGTCGCTTCCAAGCGTTTTTCAACATCAGGCCCGAGCTTCTTGCAGACCTCGTTGACCATCAGGTGCACCCACGACAACATCGTCGAGGTGGATTCCCAGAACAGATTGAACTCGGTGGGGATGCGGAACACCTCGTCGGCGTTGGCATCAGCCCAGTCGCAGAAGGTGTCGGTCACCAGGGTGACCGTAATGCCTGCCTCACGTGCCTTTTGGCACAGCAGCAGGGCGTGACGGGAGTAACGGCGCGCCTCGAACACCACCAAAGCGCTGTCTTCGGCGCGGCCCAGCAGCACGTCACCGAAGTGCCCGGCACTGAGATCGACCAGTTGCACCCCATCGCGCAGGTACTGCAGCAGGTGGCTCATGCACATGGCGATGCCGCGCTCGGTCTGGAAGCCGGCGATGAACACCCGCGGCTTGCTCGCCAGGCGTTGCGCTACGCTGTGCCAGGTCGGGCTCTGGCGGTACTCGTGGACGCGCATCAAGGCCGCGATTTCCAGCTCCAGGCTGCCGGCGTTGTCACCAGCGTCCTGGTTCTGGCGGTAATCCTGCAATCGGTCGCCCACCAGCCATGGGCCATCGCCCAGGTCGTTCTGCAGGTCTTGCTTAAGTGCCTTGAGGTGGGCATAACCCAGTGAGCGGCAGAAGCGCCCGACACTGGATTCGCTTACCTGCAGCTTGGCGGCGATGCTGGCCGAGGTCTGGAAAGGCAGTTCGTGCAGGTTGGCAAGCATGTAGGTGGCGATCTTGCGACCCGAGGCAGCGGCCCCTTCGAGGCTGTTTTCCAGGCGTTGCTTGATCGGTTGGCTCATGCTGCGGCTCCAGGGGGTAAGGCTTGGGAAGAAAATGAATGTTTTCTGTCATCAAGTCAACATTTGACAGATTGCTGTCACATGCAGGAAAGTTTTTGTCGTTGCAACGCTGTAGCCATTCCAATACCAACAAGGAGCTTCAGATGTCCGCACCTTCCACCAGCACCGTCGTGCGCGTGCCTTTTACCGAGCTCCAGAGCCTGTTGCAGGCCATCTTCCAGCGCCATGGGTGCAGCGAGGCCGTGGCCCGGGTGCTGGCCCACAACTGCGCCAGCGCCCAGCGTGATGGCGCCCATAGCCATGGGGTGTTCCGCATCCCCGGCTATGTTTCGACCCTGACCAGTGGTTGGGTCGATGGCAATGCCACCCCAAAGGTCAGCGACGTGGCCGCCGGCTACGTGCGTGTCGATGCTGCTGGCGGTTTTGCCCAGCCGGCACTGGCGGCAGCCCGTGAGCTACTGGTGGCCAAGGCGCGCAACGCTGGCATTGCGGTGCTGGCGATCCACAATTCGCACCACTTTGCCGCGTTGTGGCCGGATGTAGAACCGTTCGCCGAAGAGGGCCTGGTGGCCCTGAGCGTGGTCAACAGCATGACCTGCGTAGTGCCGCATGGCGCGCGCAAGCCACTGTTTGGTACCAACCCCATCGCTTTTGCAGCGCCTTGTGCCGAACACGACCCTATCGTCTTCGACATGGCCACCAGCGCCATGGCCCACGGCGACGTGCAGATTGCCGCGCGTGCCGGCCAGCAACTGCCCGAAGGCATGGGGGTGGATGCCAATGGCGAACCGACCACCGAGCCCAAGGCGATTCTGGAGGGCGGCGCGTTGCTGCCGTTTGGCGGGCACAAGGGCTCGGCGCTGTCGATGATGGTCGAGTTGCTGGCGGCGGCGCTGACCGGGGGGAATTTCTCCTGGGAATTCGACTGGTCGGAGCACCCGGGGGCGAAAACACCCTGGACCGGGCAACTGATCATCGTCATCGACCCTAGCAAGAGCGAGGGCGAGCGCTTTGCCCAGCGCAGTCGCGAACTGGTGGAGCAGATGCAGGCGGTGGGCCTGACGCGCATGCCGGGTGAGCGGCGCTATCGTGAGCGCGAGGTGGCCGAGGAGGAGGGGGTGGCGGTAACCGAGCAGGAGTTGCAGGGCCTGAAGGCGCTGCTTGCCTGACCCGGCCTATCGCCGGCAAGCCAGCGCCCACCGGTACATCACCCAGCTCAAGGCCTGTGGTGTACCGGTGGGAGCTGGCCTGCCGGCGATGAGGGCATCACTGTCAGCGCCAATCTCCTGCCATGCAATGTTGCATAGACAACCTTGCACAATAGTGGATGTTCCTGAGCACACACTCCGGGTATGCTCAGGTCTGCCTTTTCGAACTGTCCTGATTCAAGGAGCTGCACGCTGTGTTCAAACATGTCGATGCCTATGCCGGCGACCCGATCCTCTCGCTGATGGAAACCTTCAAGGCCGACCCGCGCGCCGACAAGGTCAACCTGAGTATCGGCCTGTACTACGATGAGGCCGGCGTGGTGCCGCAACTGGCGGCTGTGGATGCGGTGGAAAAACGCATTGCTGGCCAGGACCATGAAGCGTCCCTTTACTTGCCAATGGAAGGCCTGGCCAGCTACCGCCAGGCTATTCAGGCGCTGTTGTTCGGTGCCGATCACCCGGCCGTGACCGGCGGTCGCGTGGCCACCGTACAGACTGTGGGTGGCTCCGGCGCCCTGAAAGTCGGTGCCGACTTCCTCAAGCGCTACTTCCCGCAGTCCGAAGTCTGGGTCAGCAACCCGACCTGGGACAACCACCGCGCCATCTTCGAAGGCGCCGGCTTCAAGGTGCACACCTACCCGTACTTCGACCAGGCCTCCCGTGGCGTGGACTTCGACGGCATGCTGGCCACCCTGCAGACCCTGCCGGCCAACAGCGTGGTATTGCTGCACCCTTGCTGCCACAACCCCACCGGTGCCGACCTTACGCAAAACCAGTGGCAACACGTGGTCGAAGTGGTCAAGGCACGCCAGCTGATCCCGTTTCTCGACATTGCCTACCAGGGCTTTGCCGAAGGCCTGGTGGAAGACGCCTACGCCATCCGCGAAATGGCCCGCGCCGGCGTGCCGTGCCTGGTCAGCAACTCGTTCTCGAAAATCTTCTCGCTGTACGGCGAGCGGGTAGGTGGCCTGTCGGTGGTCTGCGACGACGACGCCACGGCCCAAAGCGTGCTTGGGCAGCTCAAGGCAACCGTGCGCCGCAACTACTCCAGCCCGCCCAATTTTGGCGCCCAGCTGGTGGCAGGCGTATTGAGCGATGCAGCGCTCAATGCCCAGTGGGCCGATGAAGTCGAAGTGATGCGCAAGCGTATCCTCGACATGCGTCAGGCGCTGGTCGATGCCTTGGCCGTGTTGCTGCCAGGCCAGGACTTCCAGTTCTTCCTGCGCCAGCGTGGCATGTTCAGCTACACCGGCTTCAGCGTCGAGCAAGTGCGTCGCCTGCGTGACGAGTTCGGCGTGTACCTGATCGACAGCGGCCGTGTGTGCATGTCCGGCTTGCGCCCGGCCAACCTGCAACGGGTTGCCGAAGCGTTCGCTGCTGTTCAGAAGTAATCGCTCAAGGGGCCCTGCGCGGCCCTGCCTGTGGGAGCGGCCTTGCCGCTCCCTCAATTATCTTCTTTACCCACCGGTGTAGCCTGCTTGTAAAGACAAGTGCAACCGCCCCTCGGAAAAGGGCTTCGCAAGTGCAACCTTTCGGTGCACAATCGCGCCCCTCTTTTCCGGTTGAGTTGGGCGAAGGCACTGTTTCGCCATTCTCAGCCTGTTACAGTCTTGCGAGTGGAGCTTCACCCGGAATGAATGAGCAGGCCCCAAGCGTTGAACAACGCTTTGTAGAATCGACCCCCGCCACCCTCGGCAGCTGGGCGCGTCACGACACCACCTGGATGCTGGGCCTGTTCGGCACAGCCATTGGCGCCGGAACCCTGTTCCTGCCGATCAACGCCGGCCTTGGCGGTTTCTGGCCGCTGCTGATCCTGGCTGTACTGGCCTTCCCAATGACCTACTTCGCCCACCGCGGGTTGACCCGCTTCGTGCTCTCCGGGCGCAATGGTGGCGACATCACCGAAGTGGTCAAAGAGCACTTCGGCAGCAACGCCGGTGCCGCGATCACCGTGCTGTACTTCTTCGCGATCTTCCCCATCCTGCTTATCTACAGCGTGGCGCTGACCAACACCGTGTCCAGCTTCATGGAGCACCAGCTGCACATGGCGCCGCCACCGCGGGCCATCCTGTCGTTTGTGCTGATCCTCGGCCTGTTGGCCATCGTGCGCTGTGGCGAGCAGGCCACGGTCAAGGTCATGAGCCTGCTGGTGTACCCGTTCATCGTCGCCCTGGCGCTGCTGGGCCTGTACCTGGTGCCGCACTGGACCGGTGGCATCCTCGACAGCGCCACCCAGGTGCCGCCGGCCTCGGCCTTCCTGCACACCCTGTGGCTGGCCATTCCGGTAATGGTGTTCTCGTTCAACCACTCGCCGATCATTTCGGCCTTCGCGGTCGACCAGAAGCGCCGCTACGGCGAGCATGCCGACGAGCGTAGCGGCCAGATCCTGCGCCGTGCCCACCTGCTGATGGTGGTGATGGTGCTGTTCTTCGTGTTCAGTTGCGTGCTCACCCTGAGCAGCGCCCAGCTGGCCGAAGCCAAGGCACAGAACCTGTCGATTCTGTCGTACCTGGCCAACCACTTCAGCAACCCGACCATCGCGTTCGCTGCGCCGCTGATCGCCTTCGTGGCCATCGCCAAGTCGTTCCTGGGCCATTACATCGGTGCCAGCGAGGGCCTGAAGGGCATTATCACCAAGACCGGCGCGCGGCCGGGCGCCAAGGCACTGGACCGCGTAGTGGCCGCGTTGATGCTGGTGGTGTGCTGGATCGTTGCCACCCTCAACCCGAGCATCCTCGGCATGATCGAATCGCTCGGCGGCCCGATCCTCGCGGTCCTGCTGTTCCTGATGCCGATGTACGCCATCCGCCGTGTACCGTCGATGCGCAAATACAGCGGTGCAGCCTCCAACGTGTTCGTTGTAGTGGTCGGCCTGGTTGCGCTGACCTCGGTGGTATACGGCCTGCTGGGCTGATTCGCTGCTTTAGATGAAGAATGCCCAGGTCGCTTGTCGCAACCTGGGCATTTTTTTGTCCACAAAAATTGTCCGGCAATAGAACAATTTCATCTGCCCCCATAGGCACCCGGCCGCCTTCATGCTTAACTCACTGTCCTTTTCAAACCCAGCATAAGGATTTCGTCATGGCTCAAGTGACTCTCAAAGGCGGCCCGGTTCAAGTCAACGGCGAACTGCCGAAAATCGGCGCCCAGGCTCCGGCATTCTCCCTGGTCGGTGAAGGCCTGGCTGACAAGTCGCTGAAGGACTACGCCGGCAAGCGCAAAGTGCTGAACATCTTCCCGAGCGTCGACACCCCAACCTGCGCCACCTCCGTGCGCAAGTTCAACGCTCAGGCCAATGATGTGGCCAACACCGTGGTGCTGTGCATCTCCGCCGACCTGCCGTTCGCCCAGGCGCGTTTCTGCGGTGCCGAAGGCCTGGGAAATGTTAAGAACCTGTCGACCCTGCGTGGCCGCGAGTTCCTCGAGAACTACGGCGTCGCCATTGCCGACGGCCCGCTGGCCGGCCTGGCTGCCCGCGCCGTGGTGGTGCTGGATGAAAACGACAACGTGCTGCACAGTGAACTGGTTGGCGAAATTGCTGACGAGCCGAACTACGATGCAGCGCTGGCAGTACTGAAGTAAGGGTTGCGGGGCAGGGCGGCTGAGTCCTGTGGTGGCCTCTTCGCGGGTGAACCCGCTCCCACAGGTAAAGCACAGCTTTTGAAATCTGTGCGGTACCTGTGGGAGCGGGTTCACCCGCGAAAGGGCCAGCCCAGGCAACCGAAACCTTTCAGCCCGCCACTCCTCCAAGCAACACCCTGTAACGGCTCGGAACGCTTTCCGGGCCGTTTTCATTTAAAGTTCAGCGTCTTGGCAACGTCAGCCAAAGGTAAACCTCTGGTAAAGGCCCTTTGCTAAAACGATACCATTGCTTATCGTTCATCCTCCCCAAGCCGCCATTCCGAACAAGGTTCGTTCAACCCATGCAAGTGTCCAATTCCCGTTCCCCCCGTCGCTGGCTCGTCGGCCTGCTGATCCTGCTGCTGGTGGCTGCACTGGCCTGGTGGCTGTGGCCTGCAGCAACGCCTGCGCATAAAGAAGCCGGCGGCGGCGGGCGCGGTGGCAAGGGCATGGGCATGATGGGTGGCCGCCCAGGGTTCGGCGGCTCCAGCGAAGCGGTGCCGGTACGCGTCGAACCGGTACGCGTAGGCGACTTCCCCCTGTATTACAAAGCCCTGGGCACCGTCACCGCCACCAATACGGTGAATGTGCGCAGCCGCGTGGCTGGCGAACTGGTGAAGATCCACTTCAAGGAAGGCCAGCAGGTCAAGGCCGGCGACCTGCTCGCCGAAATCGACCCGCGCTCGTACCGCATCGCCCTGCAGCAGGCCGAAGGTACGCTGGCGCAAAACCAGGCGCAGCTGAAAAACGCCCAGGTGGATGTAGCCCGCTACAAAGGCCTGTACGCCGAAGACAGTATTGCCAAGCAAACCCTCGACACCGCCGAAGCGCAGGTGGCGCAGTTCCAGGGGCTGGTCAAGACCAACCAGGCACAGGTCAACGACGCTCGCCTGAACCTCGACTTCACCCAGATCCGTGCCCCGATCAACGGCCGCGTGGGCCTGCGCCAGCTCGACCTGGGCAATCTGGTTGCGGCCAACGACACCACTGCATTGGTGGTGATTACCCAGACCGAGCCGATCAATGTCGCCTTCACCCTGCCGGAGACCGAGCTGAGCACCGTGCTGGAACGCTACCGCAGCGGCGCCAGCCTGCCGGTCGAGGCCTGGGACCGCAGTGACAGCAAGTTGCAGTCCACCGGCGTGCTGGGCAGTATCGACAACCAGATCGACACCACCACCGGTACCCTCAAGTTCAAGGGGCGCTTCGAGAACAAGGACCTGGCCCTGTTCCCCAATCAGTTCGTCAACGTGCGCCTGCTGGCCGATACCCTCAAGCAGGTGGTGTTGGCCCCGGCAGCGGCCATCCAGTTTGGCAATGACGGCACGTTTGCCTATGTGGTCAACGCCGAAAACACTGTGAATGTTCGCAAGCTCAAGGTCGGCGCCAGCGATGGAGAGAACAGCGTCATCCTCGAAGGCCTGAAGGCCGGCGACCGTCTGGTGCTGGAAGGCACCGACCGCCTGCGTGAAGGCACCAAAGTGGAAGTGGTCGAAGACAGCTCGCAAGTGCCGACCACCCCGGGCCAGCATCTCCAAGGGCAGGACACCAAGGGCGCGGCGCACACCGGTGAAGCTCAGCCAGGCAAAGCAGCAGGCAAGGCGGGCGCATGAACCTCTCGCGTCTGTTCATCCTGCGGCCGGTCGCCACCACGCTGAGCATGCTGGCCATTGTCCTGGCCGGCCTGATCGCCTACAAGCTGCTGCCGGTCTCCGCTTTGCCGCAGGTGGATTACCCGACCATCCGCGTCATGACCCTGTACCCCGGCGCCAGTCCGCAGGTCATGACCAGCGCCGTCACCGCACCCCTGGAGCGCCAGTTCGGCCAGATGCCCGGCCTGGAGCAAATGGCTTCGACCAGTTCCGGTGGTGCATCGGTGCTTACCCTGCGCTTCAACCTCGACATGAACATGGACGTTGCCGAGCAACAGGTGCAGGCTGCGATCAACGCTGCCAGCAATCTGCTGCCCAGCGACCTGCCTGCGCCGCCGGTGTACAACAAGGTCAACCCGGCTGACACCCCGGTGCTGACCTTGGCCATTTCGTCCAAGACCATGCCGCTGCCCAAACTCAATGACCTGGTCGATACGCGCGTGGCACAAAAGCTTGCACAGATCAGCGGCGTAGGCATGGTCAGCATTGCCGGCGGCCAGCGTCAGGCGGTACGCATCAAGGTCAACGTCGACGCCCTGGCGGCCAACGGCCTGAACCTGGATGACGTGCGCACGCTGATCGGCGCCTCGAACGTGAACCAGCCCAAGGGCAATTTCGATGGCCCCACCCGGGTGTCGATGCTCGATGCCAATGACCAGCTGCGTTCCCCCGAGGAATACGCCAACCTGATCCTGGCTTACAACAACGGTGCCCCACTGCGTCTGAAGGATGTGGCGGAAATTGTCGATGGCGCCGAAAACGAGCGGCTGGCCGCCTGGGCCAACGAAAACCATGCGGTGCTGCTGAACATCCAGCGCCAGCCTGGCGCCAACGTCATTGAAGTGGTCGACCGTATCAAGGAACTGTTGCCGTCGATCACCGACAACCTGCCGGCCGGCCTTGATGTGTCGGTGCTGACTGACCGCACCCAGACCATCCGCGCCGCGGTCAAGGACGTACAGCATGAACTGCTGATTGCCATTGTCCTGGTGGTGATGGTTACCTTCGTCTTCCTGCGCCGTTTCAGCGCTACCCTTATTCCGTCGATTGCCGTGCCACTGTCACTGATCGGCACCTTCGGCGTGATGTACCTGGCCGGTTTCTCGGTGAACAACCTGACGCTGATGGCCCTGACCATTGCCACCGGCTTTGTGGTCGACGACGCCATTGTCATGCTGGAGAACATCTCCCGGCACATCGAGGAGGGCGAGACGCCCATGCAGGCGGCGCTCAAGGGCGCCCGGCAGATCGGCTTTACCCTGATCTCGCTCACCTTCTCACTGATTGCGGTACTGATCCCGCTGCTGTTCATGGCTGACGTGGTCGGCCGCCTGTTCCGCGAGTTCGCCATCACCCTGGCAGTGGCCATCCTGATTTCCCTGGTGGTGTCGCTGACCCTGACGCCCATGATGTGCGCGCGCTTGCTCAAGCGTGAGCCCAAGGAAGAGGAACAAGGCCGCTTCTACCGCGCCAGCGGCGCCTGGATCGACTGGCTGATCAAACACTACGGCAACGCCCTGCAGTGGGTACTCAAGCACCAGCCGCTGACCTTGTTGGTGGCGGTGGCCAGCCTGGTGCTGACCGTGTTCCTGTACATGGTAGTGCCGAAGGGCTTCTTCCCGGTGCAGGACACCGGCGTGATCCAGGGTATCTCCGAAGCACCGCAGTCTACCTCGTTCGCCGCCATGAGCGAGCGTCAGCAGGCCCTGAGCAAGGTGATCCTGCAGGACCCTGCCGTGCAAAGCCTGTCGTCCTACATCGGCGTCGATGGCGACAACGCCACCCTCAACAGCGGCCGCCTGCTGATCAACCTCAAGCCTCACGGCGAGCGCGACGCCACCGCCAGCGAAGTGATCAGCCGCCTGCAGCCGCAACTTGACCGGCTGGTGGGCATCCGCCTGTTCATGCAGCCGGTGCAGGACCTGAGCATCGAGGACCGGGTCAGCCGAACCCAGTACCAGTTCAGCCTGTCATCGCCGGACGCCGACCTGCTGGCGCAATGGAGCGGCAAGCTGGTGCAGGCGCTGCAGCAACGCGCGGAGCTGGCCGACGTCGCCAGTGACCTCCAGGACAAGGGCCTGCAGGTGTACCTGGTGATTGACCGCGATATGGCCAGCCGCTTGGGCATCAGCGTGTCGCAGATCACCAATGCCCTGTACGACGCCTTCGGCCAGCGGCAGATTTCTACCATCTACACCCAAGCCAGCCAGTACCGCGTGGTGCTGCAGTCGAAGGACGCTTCAGTGATCGGCCCGCAGGCGCTAGAGTCGATCCACGTCAAGGCCACCGATGGCGGCCAGGTGCGGCTGTCGGCGCTGGCGCGCATCGAGCAGCGTCAGGCCCAGCTGGCCATTTCCCACATTGGCCAGTTCCCTGCAGTGACCCTGTCGTTCAACCTGGCCCATGGCGCCTCGCTAGGTGAAGCCGTGCAGGTGATCGAGCAGGTGCAGAAGGACATCGGCATGCCGCTGGGGGTGCAAACCCGCTTCCAGGGGGCTGCGGAGGCCTTCCAGGCGTCGCTGTCAAGCACCTTGCTGCTGATTCTGGCGGCGGTGGTGACCATGTACATCGTGCTGGGCGTGCTGTACGAAAGCTACATCCACCCGGTGACCATCCTCTCGACCCTGCCGTCGGCGGCGGTGGGGGCCTTGCTGGCCTTGCTCATCAGCGGCAACGACCTGGGCATGATCGCCATCATCGGCATCATTCTGCTCATCGGCATCGTCAAGAAGAACGCGATCATGATGATCGACTTTGCCCTTGAGGCCGAGCGCCACCAGGGCATGAGCCCGCGCGATGCGATTTACCAGGCGGCGCTGCTGCGCTTCCGGCCGATCCTGATGACCACCCTGGCCGCGCTGTTCGGTGCGGTGCCGCTGATGCTCGCCACCGGTTCCGGCGCCGAGCTGCGCCAGCCGCTGGGCCTGGTCATGGTCGGCGGGTTGCTGGTCAGCCAGGTGCTGACGCTGTTCACCACCCCGGTCATCTACCTGTATTTCGACCGCCTGGCCCGCCGCTGGCGCCCGGGCACAGACGTGAAGCAGGCCGAGGCATGAACCTGTCCGGTCCTTTCATCCGTCGCCCGGTAGCGACCATGCTGCTGAGCCTGGCGATCATGCTGCTGGGCGGGGTCAGCTTCGGCCTGTTGCCTGTGTCACCGCTGCCGCAGATGGACTTCCCGGTAATCGTGGTGTCGGCCAATTTGTCCGGCGCCAGCCCGGAGGTCATGGCCTCCACCGTGGCCACGCCACTGGAGCGCAAGCTGGGCAGCATCGCCGGCGTGACCACCTTGACCAGCAGCTCCAACCAGGGCTCCACGCGGGTCATCATCGGTTTCGAGATGGGCCGCGACATCGACGGCGCGGCGCGCGAGGTGCAGGCAGCGATCAACGCCACCCGCAACCTGTTGCCCAGCGGCATGCGCAGCATGCCCACCTACAAGAAGATCAACCCGTCGCAAGCACCGATCATGGTGCTGTCGCTGACGTCGGACGTGCTGCAGAAAGGCCAGCTGTACGACCTGGCCGACACCATCCTGTCGCAGAGCCTGGCCCAGGTATCGGGGGTAGGGGAGGTGCAGATCGGCGGCAGTTCGCTGCCGGCGGTGCGCATTGCCGTCGAGCCGCAATTGCTCAACCAGTACGGTGTGTCGCTGGACGATGTGCGCACGGCCGTGGCCAACGCCAACCAGCGTCGGCCCATGGGCTTTGTCGAGGATGCCGAGCGCAACTGGCAGGTGAGGGCCAACGACCAGCTGGAAAGCGCCAAGGATTACGAGCCGGTGGTGATCCGCCAGCAGAACGGCACCATCCTGCGCCTGTCCGACGTGGCGAGCATTACCGATGGCGTGGAGAACCGCTACAACAGCGGTTTCTTCAATGACCAGAGTGCGGTGTTGCTGGTGGTCAACCGCCAGAGCGGCGCCAACATCATCGAGACGGTCGACCAGATCAAGGCGCAGTTGCCCGCCCTGCAGTCGTTGCTGCCGGCCAGTGTGCAACTGAACGTGGCGATGGACCGCTCGCCGGTGATCAAGGCCACCCTGAAGGAAGCCGAACACACCCTGCTGATCGCTGTGGTGCTGGTGATCCTGGTGGTGTACCTGTTCCTCGGCAGCTTGCGCGCCTCACTGATACCCAGCCTGGCAGTGCCCGTATCGCTGGTGGGCACTTTCGCGGTCATGTACCTGTGCGGGTTCTCGCTCAACAACCTGTCGCTGATGGCGTTGATCCTCGCCACTGGCCTGGTGGTGGACGACGCCATCGTGGTGCTGGAGAACATCTCGCGGCACATCGAGGACGGCCAGCCGCCGATGAAGGCGGCCTTCCTGGGGGCCAAGGAAGTGGGCTTCACCTTGCTGTCGATGAACGTGTCGCTGGTGGCGGTGTTCGTCTCCATCCTGTTCATGGGCGGCATCGTGCGCAACCTGTTCCAGGAGTTCTCGATCACACTGGCGGCGGCGATCATCGTGTCGCTGGTGGTATCGCTGACCCTCACGCCAATGCTGTGCGCCCGCTGGCTCAAACCACACCAGGCCGAGCAGACCCGCCTGCAGCGCTGGAGCGACAACGTCCACCAGCGCATGGTCAACGCCTACGACCGGAGCCTGGGTTGGGTCTTGCGCCACAAGCGCCTGACCCTGCTCAGCCTGCTGGCGACCATTGGTATCAACATCGCCCTGTACGTGGTAATACCCAAGACCCTGATGCCACAGCAGGACACCGGCCAGCTGATGGGCTTTATCCGCGGTGACGACGGCCTGTCGTTCACCGTGATGCAGCCGAAGATGGAAATCTACCGCCGCGCCTTGCTGGCTGACCCGGCAGTGCAGAGTGTGGCCGGTTTCATCGGTGGCAACAGCGGTACCAACAATGCCATGGTGTTGGTGCGCCTCAAGCCGATCAGCGAGCGCAAGATCGATGCGCAGAAGGTGATCGAGCGGCTGCGCAAGGAAATGCCCAAAGTGCCCGGTGGTCGGCTGTTCCTGATGGCCGACCAGGACCTGCAGCTGGGTGGCGGCGGGCGTGACCAGACCTCGTCACAGTACCTGTATACCCTGCAAAGCGGCGACCTGGCGGCTTTGCGCCAGTGGTTCCCCAAGGTGGTTGCGGCGCTGCGTGCACTGCCGGAGCTGACCGCCATCGACGCGCGTGACGGCTCCGGTACCCAGCAGGTGACGCTGGTGGTCGACCGTGACCAGGCCAAGCGCCTGGGCATCGACATGGACATGGTGACCACGGTACTGAACAACGCCTACAGCCAGCGGCAGATTTCCACCATCTACGACAGCCTCAACCAGTACCAGGTGGTGCTGGAAATCAACCCGAAATACGCCTGGGACCCGAGCACCCTTGAGCAAGTGCAGGTGATTACTGCGGACGGCGCCCGCGTGCCGCTGTCGACCATCGCCCGTTACGAGAACAGCCTGGCCAATGACCGGGTCAGCCACGAAGGCCAGTTCGCCTCGGAAGACATCGCCTTCGACGTCGCCGAGGGCTACAGCCCCGACCAGGCCATGGCGGCGGTGGAGCGTGCAGTGGCCAAGCTCGGCCTGCCCGAAGAGGTGATCGCCAAGCTTGGTGGTACGGCCGATGCCTTTGCCAAGACCCAGCAGGGCCAGCCCTTCATGATCCTTGGCGCACTGCTGCTGGTGTACCTGGTGCTGGGCATTCTTTATGAAAGCTACATCCACCCGCTGACCATTCTGTCGACACTGCCTTCGGCAGGGGTCGGTGCCTTGCTGACGCTGTATGTCACCGGTGGCGAATTCAGCCTGATCTCGCTGCTGGGGCTGTTCCTGCTGATCGGTGTGGTGAAGAAGAACGCCATCTTGATGATCGATCTGGCCTTGCAGCTGGAGCGTCACCAAGGTCTGTCGCCGGAAGAGTCGATCCGTCGGGCCTGCCTGCTGCGCCTGCGACCGATTCTGATGACCACCCTTGCAGCCATCCTTGGCGCCTTGCCGCTGCTGCTGAGCCATGCGGAAGGCGCGGAAATGCGCCAGCCGCTGGGCCTGACCATTATCGGTGGCCTGGTCTTCAGCCAGGTCCTCACCCTTTATACGACGCCGGTGGTCTACTTGTACCTGGACCGCCTGCGCCACCGTTTCAACCGTTGGCGCGGCGTGCGCACCGACGTCGCCCTGGAAACCCCGCTATGACTTTCGCCCAGACCCCACTTCACCGTGCGCTGCAAGCGTTGACCAAAGGGCGAGGCTCGCGCCTGCTAGGCG
Organism: Pseudomonas sp. NMI542_15; assembly: GCF_021283425.1. Lineage (NCBI taxonomy): Bacteria > Pseudomonadati > Pseudomonadota > Gammaproteobacteria > Pseudomonadales > Pseudomonadaceae > Pseudomonas > Pseudomonas sp. NMI542_15. Next base: position 100,269 of record NZ_JAJSRO010000001.1, read on the forward strand.
CCGGGCTGTGCGTGGCCTTGCTCAGTGCCTGTACCTTGAGCCCGGACTACCACCGCCCCGAGCTGATCAGCACGGCGGCGCAGTTCAAACACGCCGAAGGCTGGACCCAGGCCACGCCGTCCGATGCCATCGCCCGCGGCGCCTGGTGGGAAATCTACGGCGATGCAGGGCTCAATGCGCTGGTTGAAGAGCTTAACCGCAGCAACCAGACCGTGGCGCAATCGGAAGCGCAATACCGCCAGGCCCAGGCGCTGGTGCGCAGCAGCCGTGCAGCGTTGTTCCCAAGCCTGGACCTGAGCGCAAGCAAAAACCGCTCCGCCCAAGGTACCGGCAGCTCCAGTTCCAGCCTTTCCAACAACAGCAGTGGTATTCGCAATACCTACAACGCCCAGCTCGGTGTCAGCTGGGAAATCGACCTGTGGGGCAAGCTGCGCGAAACCATGAATGCCAACGAGGCCAGTGCCGAAGCCAGCTTTGCCGACCTCGCCTCGATCCGCTTGAGCCAGCAATCAGAGCTGGTGCAGAACTACCTGCAATTGCGGGTTATCGATGAGCAGAAACGCTTGCTGGAAGCCACCGTGGCAGCCTATGAGCGCTCGCTTCGAATGACCGAAAACCAGTACCGGGCTGGTGTCTCCGGGCCGGATGCCGTGGCCCAGGCCCGCACCCAGCTCAAAAGCACCCAGGCTGACCTGATCGACCTGATCTGGCAGCGTGCGCAGTTCGAGAACGCCATCGCTGTGCTGCTGGGCAAGACCCCGGCCGACTTCGCTCTGGCCGACAGCAAGGCCATTCCGGCATTGCCGCAAATTCCGGTTTCGCTGCCGTCGCAACTGCTGGAGCGTCGCCCGGACATCGCTGCTGCCGAACGCAACGTAATGGCGGCCAACGCCAATATCGGGGTGTCGCGGGCGGCGTACTTCCCGGACCTCAGCCTGAGCATGAGTGGTGGCTATTCCAGCAGCAGTTTCAGCAACTGGATCGAGTTGCCCAACCGGTACTGGTCGGTAGGCCCGCAGCTGGCGCTGACCCTGTTCGACGCCGGCAAGCGCAGCGCCGAGGTGGACCGCACGGTGGCGGTGTATGACCAGACCGTGGCGCAGTATCGTCAGACGGTGCTGGACGGCTTCAAGGAAGTGGAAAACCTGCTGGTGCAGTTGAAGGTGTACGGCGATGAAGCGGGGGTGCGCCAAGAGGCGCTGGATGCCGCACGCGAGTCGCTGCGCCTGACCGAGAACCAGTACCGCGCCGGGTTGATCGGCTACCTGGACGTAGTCAACGTGCAGACCACGGCACTGAGCAACGAGCGCAGCGTGTTGAACCTGCTGCAAGGGCGCCTGGTGGCCAGTGTGCAATTAGTGGCCGCATTGGGTGGCGGCTGGGATGCCGAGCAGGCGTTCGCCGAGCAGGACTGACCGGCACGTACAGGCCCTTGGAGGAGCGGCCTTGTGTCGGGATCGGGCCGCAAGGCGGCCCCGGCGATCTCTGTGTGCGCACCTGGTTTTGCAACCTCTGTGGTAGCGGGCTTGCCCCGCGAACACCGGCACAGCCGGTGCCATGCACCGCGTAAACCCCTTCGCGGGACAAGCCCGCTCCCACAATGGCCAAGGGCCTTATTGGATCCATTCCCATTCGCAAAAACCCCGTGCGTTTCGCTTAAGCTTGAGTACAATCGTCAGCTTTTGCCGGGCCCCCTGTCCCGTCGCTGGAATTCCCAATGCTGACCGGTAGCTACTCCTCTTCACTGGTGTTGATTTCGCTGTGCGTGGCGATTCTGGCGTCCTATACCGCCCTTGACCTGACTGGCCGCATCGCCACCGCCAAGGGCCGGGCTGCCTACCTTTGGATGGGCGGCGGCGGGCTGGCCATGGGCATCGGCGTGTGGTCGATGCACTTCATTGGCATGCTTGCGTTCAGCCTGCCCATCGATCTGGGTTACGACCTTGCCTTGACCGCGTTCTCGCTGTTGATCGCCGTGCTGTCCTCGGGGTTTGCCTTGTGGCTGGTGAGCCAGCCGAGCCTGCCGGGGCTGCAACTGGGGTTCGGCGCACTGATCATGGGGGCCGGTATCGCTTGCATGCACTACACCGGCATGGCGGCGATGCGCATGCTACCGGGCATCGATTACGACCCCACATTGTTCGGCGCCTCGCTGCTGATTGCCATGGGGGCCTCGGCGGCGGCGCTGTGGATCGCCTTCCGTCTGCGCAGGCATACCCCTTATGTGCGGCAGATCCGTGGTCTGGCGGCGGTGGTGATGGGCATTGCGATCGTGGGCATGCATTACACCGGCATGGCGGCGGCGAATTTCCCCGTAGGCAGCTTCTGTGGTGCGCTGGGCGGCGGGCTGCAGGGCGACGGCCTCGTCTATCTGGTGCTGATCACTACCCTGGCGGTGCTGGCGGTGGCCTTGCTGACCTCGGTGCTGGATGCCCGCCTGGAGGCGCGCACAGCCGAGTTGGCCCGTTCGCTGACACTGGCCAACCAGGAACTGACCCAGCTGGCCCTGCACGATACCCTTACAGATCTGCCCAACCGTACCCTGCTGGCCGACCGCATCGAGCAAGCCATCGCCAAGGTGGCGGAGCAGGGCGGCTGTTTTGCCCTGATGTTCATCGACCTGGACGGTTTCAAGCCGGTCAACGATGCCTTTGGCCACCATATAGGTGACCTGCTGCTCAAGGCCGTAGCGGCACGCCTGCGCGGCCACCTGCACAGCCAGGACACCCTGGCGCGCATCGGCGGGGACGAATTCGTGCTGCTGGTAGAGCTGCACGAGCCTGACGATGCCATGGACGTGGCGGTCAAGCAGGTGAATCTGGTGTCGCGGCCATTTCGCGTGGCCGAGCACGACCTGCAACTGTCGGCGAGCCTGGGCATCGTCCTGTACCCCGGCAATGGCCAGGACCAACACGAACTGTTGCGCAATGCCGATGCCGCCATGTACCACGCCAAAAGCGCCGGCAAGAACGGCTACAGCTTCTTTGACGCGTCGATGAACAGCAATGCACGTCAGCAACTTCAACTGCTGCAGGACCTGCGTCAGGCGCTTGAACAACGCCAGTTCCGGTTGCATTACCAGCCCAAGTTCGACGCCCAGGCCTGCCTGCCGATTGGTGCCGAGGCTTTGTTGCGCTGGGAACACCCGCAGCACGGTCTGTTGCTGCCCGACCGCTTCATCGGCTTGGCAGAAAAGACCGGCCTAATCATCCCGATCGGTGAATGGGTGCTTGACGAAGCCTGCCGGCAGATGCGCCATTGGCTGGACCAGGGGCACGCGGGCTGGCGCATGGCGGTGAACCTGTCGGCCATCCAGTTCTGCCATGCAGGGTTGGTCGAGAGTGTGGCCCGGGCCCTGCGGGAGAACGGCCTGCCGGCCAATTGCCTGACCCTGGAAATTACCGAGACCACCGCCATGCACGATGCCGATGCCAGCCTGACCGTGCTGCAACGCCTGTCTGACATGGGTGTGGACCTGTCCATCGATGATTTTGGCACCGGCTACTCCAGCCTGATGTACCTCAAGCGCCTGCCGGCCAACGAGTTGAAGATCGACCGTGGCTTTGTGCGAGACCTGGAGCAGGACAGTGACGATGCAGCGATTGTCTCGGCAATCGTCGCGTTGGGCCAGGCGCTGGGCCTGCGCATCGTTGCCGAAGGGGTGGAAACCGACAGGCAGCAGGACTTCCTGACCCGTCTGGGTTGTGATTCGCTGCAAGGTTATCTGCTAGGGCAGCCGGTACCGGCCGAGCAGTTCATGGCCAAGTTGCAGGCGTTGCACCAGGACAAGAGCGCCGCAGGTTAGCCAGCGCTGCGCAAGGAGAGGGCGGGTATGAACGCGTCCATTTCCGCTTCGACGGCTTCGATGATGCGCTCCACATCGGCTGCGGCCATGATTGCGGCACACGGGATGCCGGCGATGGCCATCAGGGTTTCGCCGGTGGTGCGGTCGAACAGCCGCGCGACCATGCTGCGGGGCGCATCCATGTTGGCTTCGAAGCCCAATGGATGAAAGTGCCAGCGCATCACCTGGCAGGCGTTGGGGAACGTCATCTTGTTCATGCCAGCCTCCTTGTCCGTGCCTGGACGTGGTGAGCAGCCAGCCACACCCATGTGGCTGCCGGGAATGTAAACATAGCAGTTGCTACGGGTGATTCTCGGCTGCAAACATGACAAATGTAGCAATCCATGACTTGGCTCACATCCGTGGGAGCATGCCCATGAGCCAGCTGCGTTCAGGCAAACGTTTACATCGCGCGATAGCAGCGGTTATCCGCGTCAAGCCGTACGTTTTCACGGGGTATCGGCGAAACACTTTTCGGACGAGCGGCAGGCTCACCCCAGCAGCCCGGCCGCGATGTTGATGGTGAACCCTAGGATCGCCGTATTGAACACGAAACCCACCAGCGAATGTGCCAGCACCACCCTGCGCAGTTGCCTGCCGGCAACGCCTACGTCGGAGGTTTGCACGGCCACGCTGATGGTGAACGAGAAGTAGTGAAAGTCCCAATAATCCGGGTTGCGCTCGCCGTCGGCGAAACGTAACGGTGGTTCATGGTTGCGTCCGGTATAGAACAGGCGGGCGTAATGCAGGCTGAAAATACAGCCGATCAGCAGCCAGGAGCCGGCCACGGTCAGGCCGGTGTAGAGGTAGTGCAGGGCCAGTGCCGTGCCCTGCAAGCCTTTGCTGGACACCAGTTGCAGGGTGACCGCGGCGAGGCTGGCGATGGCAGCGATGCACACCGTGAGCAGCACCATGCCTGCGTTTTCGTCTTCGACACGGGCCACCCTGCGGACTTTTTCCGGGCTGGCGCCCCAGGTGAGGTACAGCACCAGCAGCAGGTACAGCCATACGCCGAGGTTCCAGCCGGCGAGGATGTGCTGGACGGTGTCACCGGCGGGGATCAGCCAGGCGCCGACAAGGCCGACTGCGGCGGCGATGCTCAGGCGGGGGTGGGTTCGGGTCAGGCGGTGAAAAGCCATGGGGCCTCATTTACTGGGGGGGTGGCTACTACTCTAGACCGTTTACGCGCTGTCTCTGCTTCACGCGCCTACAAGGGCACGGTGCACATGCTGATTCTTTGATGTCGCCCGTCGCGCGACATTGCAACTCTCAGTACACTGCATGCTCCAACACCAACATCCGTTGAACTCGAGGTTTTTGCATGACGCTCAGTCCTTTGGCAGGCAAGCCGGCTCCGGCAAGTGTGCTGGTCGATATTCCCCGACTGCTCACCGCCTACTATACCGGCCGCCCCGACGCTGCCGTGGCGGCCCAGCGAGTGGCCTTCGGCACCTCAGGGCACCGGGGCACTTCGCTTGAATTGAGTTTCAACGAATACCACGTGCTGGCCATCACCCAGGCCATCTGCCTGTACCGCCAGGAAAAGGGCATCGATGGGCCGCTGTTCATCGGCGCCGACACCCACGCACTGTCGGCGCCGGCCACTGCCAGCGCGCTGGAAGTGCTGGCAGCCAATGGTGTGCAGGTGATGCTGTCCAAGGACGACGAATACACGCCCACCCCGGCCGTATCCCACGCCATTCTTTGCTACAACCGTGGCCGCCAGCAGGGCCTGGCCGACGGCATCGTCATCACCCCGTCGCACAACCCGCCGCAAAGCGGTGGCTTCAAGTACAACCCGCCCAATGGTGGCCCTGCCGACAGCGACGTGACCAAATGGGTCGAGGCCAAGGCCAACGAGTTGCTGGCAGCGAACCTGGCCGGCGTCAAGCGTATGGACCATGCCCAGGCGCTGAAGGCGCCGACTACCCAGCGCCACGACTACGTGAGCAGCTATGTGGCGGACCTGGAAAATGTGATCGACTTCGACGTCATCCGCAGCGCCAAGCTGCGCCTGGGCGTCGACCCGTTGGGCGGGGCAGGGGTGCGCTACTGGTCGGCCATTGCCGAGCATTACAAGCTGGACCTGGAAGTGGTGAACACCGAAGTGGACCCCACCTTCCGCTTCATGACCGTGGACTGGGACGGCCAGATCCGCATGGACCCTTCCTCGCCGTACGCCATGCAGGGCCTGATCGGCCTGCGCGAGCGCTTCGACGTGGCGTTTGCCTGCGATCCGGACCACGACCGCCACGGCATTGTCACCTCGGACGGCCTGCTGCAGCCCAACAACTACCTGGCCGTGGCCATCGACTACCTGTTCCGCCACCGCCCGCAATGGCGCACCGACGCCGCCGTGGGCAAGACCGTGGTGTCCAGCGGCCTGATCGACCGCGTCACCCAGCGCCTGGGCCGTGAGCTGTACGAAGTGCCGGTGGGCTTCAAGTACTTTGCCCAGGGGTTGTTTGACGGCTCGCTTGGCTTTGGCGGCGAAGAGAGTGCCGGTGCGTCGTTCCTGCGCCGTGATGGTTCGGTCTGGGCGACCGACAAGGACGGGCTGATCCCGGCCTTGCTGGCCGCCGAGATGACCGCCCGCACCGGTCGCAACCCGAGCCAGGCCTATGCCGACCTGACTGACGCGCTGGGCAAGCCGTTCGCCACCCGTGTCGAGGCCAAGGCCGATGCGCGGCAGAAGGCGTTGCTGAGCAAGCTGGCGCCGGAGCAGGTGAAATCGACCGAACTGGCCGGTGAGCCAATCGTGCAGATCCTCAGCCACGCACCAGGCAATGGCCAGGCGATTGGCGGGCTGAAGGTGATGACTGCCAACGGCTGGTTCGCCGCGCGGCCGTCGGGCACCGAGGACATCTACAAGATCTACGCCGAAAGCTTCATCGACGAGGCGCACTTGCAGCGCCTGGTACAAGAAGCGCAGGTGTTGGTGGATGCGGCGATTGCCTGACAGGTAACAAACCGCTTGGTGCTGCGGCGTAACGTAAATTAGAATTAATACTGTTTACGCCGCCGCAGGGCCATTCCATGATTGACGTTGCGCCGCCACCGGAGCCTAGCCTGCCTGCCCTGTACCGGGAGCACCGCAGCTGGCTTGAAACCTGGCTACGCCGGCGCCTGGGCAATGCCTGGGATGCCGCCGACCTCAGCCAGGATACCTTCCTGCGGGTGCTGGCCAGTGCACAGCCACTGGCAGACATTCGTGAGCCACGCGCCTACCTGCTCACGGTGGGCAAGCGGCTGCTGAGCAACTTCCACCAGCGGCGCAGCCTGGAGCGGGCCTACCTTGATGCCTTGGCGCATCTGCCCGAGCAGCACGTGCCCTCGCCCGAGCAGCGCTGGCTGTTACTGGAAACCCTGCAAGCCCTGGATGAGCTGCTTGATGGCCTGAAGGCGCCGGTCCGCAAGGCTTTTCTCTGGAGCCAGCTCGAAGGCCTGGGTTATGCCGAGATCGGCACGCGCCTGGGCGTGTGCGAGCGCTCCGTCAAACGCTACATGGCGCAGGCTTACGAACATTGCCTGCTGGCCGAGTTGCAATGACCACCCACTCCCCCGAAACCCGTGAAGCGGTGCGTGCTGCCGCCCGCTGGCTGGCGTTGCTGGATTCTGGCGACGCCAGCGAGACTGATTTGCTGCGCCTGGCACAGTGGCGGGCCAGCAACAGCCTGCACGAACACGCCTGGCAAAAGGCATCACTGCTGCGCGAGCGTTTTTCCGGGTTGCCCGGGGCGTTGGCCATGGCCACCCTCGACCGCCCGGACGCCGGCCGCCGCGCGCTGCTCAAGCAAGCCCTGGGTGTAGCGGCGCTGCTACCGGCCGCCTGGCTGGCAAGCCGGGAGCTGCCGCTGGAGGCCTGGACGGCCGACATGCGCACAGGGGTAGGGGAGCGCCGGCAGGTGCTGCTGAGCGATGGCACCTTTGTACAGCTGAACACCGACAGTGCGGTGGATATCGACCTGCGCGCGCGCCGGCTGGCGCTGTTGCGCGGCGAAGTGGCGCTCAGGGTACCCGATAGCCTGAGCCTGGCCGTGCAGGTGCCTTACGGGCAGGTTGCACTCAGCGCTGGCGACTTCAATGCAGGTGAAGTGTGCTTGCGCCTGGTCGATGAGGCCTGCCGGGTTTCAGTGGTCAAGGGGCTGGCCAGCCTGCAGCCACTGCGTGGCGCGGCCCAGGTGCTGCAGGCCGGGCAGCAGGCCAGTTTGCAGGTGGCTGGCGTCGGCCCGGTTACCGCCCTGGACGAATGGCTGCTGGGCTGGCGCGAAGGCGTGCTGCGCCTGGATGACCGCCCCTTGGGCGAGCTGTTGCATGAACTGCGACGGTACCGCCCCGGTGTGCTGCGCTGGGCCCCGGAACTGGAACAGCTCAGGGTCACCGGCACTTTCCGCCTTGACGATACTGATCGGGTGCTGGCCTTGCTTGCCGCCAGCCTGCCGTTGCAGGTACAGGCACGCACGCGTTTTTGGGTGAGCCTAGTTGGGCGAGAAAATCGTGCATGAGGCTGTCCCCTTTTTTTCACTCGCCGGTCATTACCGGTAGAAGAAACTAAAGGGGAGCCTTGTTCAATGCCTGCAGTAATGTCTTGCCGCTTGCGCCCACTGGTGCGCGCAGTGCGTCCGTTGTTTGCCATGAGCCTGTTGTTGTCTGCACCCACCTGGGCTGATGAGGCGGAGCGACGTGCCTATCAGGTACCGGCCGCCAGCCTGGGCGCCGCGCTTACCCGGTTTGCCGACCAGGCCGGCGTCAGCCTATCGCTGGACCCGGCACTGGTCCAGGGCCGGCAGAGCAATGGCCTGTCGGGTCGCTACAGTGTCGAAGAAGGGTTCTTGCAGCTGCTGAGTGGCAGCGGCCTGCAATTGCTGCCCGTGGGGGAGGGCGCTTTCACTCTGGTACCGGCACCCCAGGCGGGTGGCGCGCTGGAAATTGCCCCTACCAGCATTGTCGGCGGCCTGGCGGCAGCCGGTGAAGCACAGCCATATGCCGGTGGGCAGGTTGCGCGCCAAGGTGCACAGGGCCTGCTTGGCGCACGCGATTTCATGGAAACCCCGTTCAGCATCACCAGTTACACCCACGAGCTGGTGAAGAACCAGCAAGCGCGCACCTTGGGCGAGCTCATCGCCAGCGACCCCTCGGTGCGGGCCACCAACCCGGCGGGTGGGCGTTTCGAGCAGTTCACCATTCGCGGCTTCAGCCTGTTCAACAGTGACGTGGCGTACAACGGCCTGTACGGCATCTTGCCGACCTACTCGATCGACATGGAAATGGCCGACCGGGTCGACATCATCAAAGGCCCCAGCCAGTTGATCAACGGCATTTCGCCGCGTGGCAGCGTGGGCGGCGGTATCAACGTGCAGCCCAAGCGGGCCGGCGACAAGCCGATCACCGAGTTCACCGGCAGCTACGCGTCGGCTGGTCAGGCAGGCGGCGCGGTGGACGTTGGTCGGCGCTTTGGCGAAGGCCAGCAGTTTGGCGTGCGCTTCAACGGTGTGAAGCAGTCGGGTGATACCGAATGGGACCACCAGCGCGTCGAGCGCGAGATGGCGGTGCTGGGCCTGGATTTTCGTGGCGAGCGCCTGCGGTTGTCGGCAGACCTCGGCCACACCCAGCGTGACACCGATGCGCCGCAAGAGCGTGTGCTGGTCGGTGCCAACGCCAGAGTGCCGGATGCCAACGATGTACGGCGCAACTATGCCCAGGCCTGGAGCAAGGCGCGCACCAACGACACCTTTGGCGCACTGCATGCCGAGTACGACGTCAGCGAGTCGCTGCTGGCGTATGGTGCAGTCGGCGCGCGCAAAAGCAACCATGACTTCCTGCGGCACAACGTGTCCATCACCAACGATGCCGGCGACTTCAGCGTGCAGCCTCGGGATTTTACCCGCGATGAAACGGTGCGCACCGCCATGGCGGGTGTGCGCAACTGGTTCCACACCGGGCCTGTCAGCCACGAGCTGAACCTGGCCGCCACCTACTTCTACATGGACTTCACCAACGGCGGCGCCCGCTATGCTTCGGCGCCCAGTAACCTCTACAACCCGATAGCGACGCCGACACCGGGTACGCCGACGCGCATCGATCCAGAGGTCTACACCGAGAACCGCTTCTCCGGCGTGGCGCTGGCCGACACCCTCGGGTTTTTCGATGACCGCCTGCTGCTGACCCTGGGGGCGCGCTGGCAGCGGGTGCAAGTGGATGACTGGAGCGACGGCGTCAAAGGCGACACCGCCTACGATGAAGAAAAGGTCTCGCCTTCTGGGGGCGTGTTGCTCAAAGTCACCGATCAGCTGTCGCTGTACGCCAACTACATGGAAGGCCTGAGCCAAGGCAAGATCGCACCGTCGACCTCGATCAACGAAGACCAGATCTTCCCGCCTTTCACCAGCCGCCAGGTCGAGGTAGGGGCCAAGTACGACCTGGGCCAGGTCGCCTTTACCGCCAGTGCCTTCCGCATCCGCCAGCCGGCGTACGAAACCAACGCCACTTCGCGGGTGTTCGGCCCCAATGGCAAGCGTGACAACCGCGGTATCGAGTTGAGCGTGTTCGGTGAACCCATGCAAGGGGTGCGGGTGCTGGGCGGGGTGATGTACATCGACAGCGAGCTGACCGATACCGTGGGTGGCGCCGTTGATGGCAACCGCGCGCCGGCCACCCCCGAGTACAACGTCAACCTCGGCGCCGAATGGGATGTGCCGGGGGTGCACGGCCTGACCCTGACGGCGCGGGGCATTCACTCCAGCTCGCAATACCTGGACCAGAACAACAGCAAGCAGATCGATGGCTGGGAGCGTTACGACCTGGGGGCGCGTTATGCCTTCAACGTGGACGCTACCGAGGTTACCTTGCGGGCCAGTGTCGAGAACGTGCTGGATGATCGCTACTGGAGCTCGGCCGGGGCCTCGGATGACAGTGAACCGGGGCTGACCCTTTCCACGCCGCGGACCTACCTGCTATCGGCAACCGTAGGTTTCTAGCTCAAACAGCCGGGGCCGCAAAGCGGCCCCAATGGACTGATCAGCCTACATCGCCCGCCCAAGCTTTTGCGCCTGGCCCTGCAACACGCGCATCAGGTGCATCGCGGCATGCGACGGCGGCTCGAAGCGCGAATAGACAAAGCTGATGTCGAAGTGAATTTCGTCCGCCAGCGGCACCACCGCCAGGCCGCTGTCCTGCGCCACGAATTCGTCGATCACGCTGATGCCCATGCCTTGCTTGACCAGCGCCACCGCCTCGTTGGCATTGGTAAACGACAACAGCGACGGCAACTGCACGCCGTGCCGCTCGATGTGCCCGGCCAGCAGTTTGCCAAAGGGCATGTCGGGCCTGAACAGCAGCAGCGCATGGCCTTCCAGTTGCTGCAAGGTCAGCGAGGTATGCCTGGCCAAAGCGTGATCGGGTGGCATCACCACCACCATACGCCCGCGCATGAAGGCCTGCGAATGCAGGTGATCGTGTACCACGGGCAGGGCGGCAATCGACAGGTCGACCTTTTTCGACAGGATCTGGTTGGGCATCTCGCCCATCAGCGAGGTTTGCCACTCGATGTTCAGCGAAGGTGCCTCCCGTTTGAGTTGGGCCAGGGCAATCGGGATCACCACTGTGGACAGCGAAGCGCTGCACGAGATGCGCAGCTTGCGGTGGCCGCCTGCGCCCAGTGACAGGGCGCATTCGTTAACCTCCAGCGCCGCCTGGTACACCCGCTCGACTTCACGGAACAGCACCTGCGCCTCGGCCGTGGGCACCAGGCGGTTGTTGATGCGCTCGAACAGGCGGTAGGTCAAACGCCCCTCTATGTACTGGATCAGCTTGCTGACAGCTGGCTGCGATACGTACAGCAGCTTGGCCGCCGCGCTGATCGAGCCGGTCAGCATCACCGCACGGAACACTTCCATGTGCCGCAGTTTGAACAGCATGGGGCTCGTGTCTGCGCCTTCGTTGCCAAGCAGCATATGTATTACCTTCGGTTATGGTATTGGCCATCTGGGTATGAGCGTCAAACCCGGCCACGCAGTATCTTGAGCCCAGCCAAATCGCCTTGCGGCGCACAATAACAAGATCTGAAGGCCAGTGCAGTGGCGCTTGCCGGGAGTGTTGCGTGAACATCTTTGATGAACCGAAGATCGATTGCCATAACCATTTGTTTGATCCCGCCCGTTTCCCTTACCACCCCGACGCACCCTATGCGCCCTCCGGGCAGGAAGTCGCCACCCAGGAACAGTTCACCCAGGTGATGGATGCCTACGGCGTGCAACATGCCTTGCTGGTAGGCCCCAACAGTGGCTACCACACCGACAACCGCTGCCTGTTGCATGCCTTGGCCACCGGGCAGGGGCGGTTCAAAGGCGTGGCCGTGGTCGAGGCGGGTATCCACCTCGATGCCCTGGCTGCGCTGCAGGCGCAGGGCGTGGTCGGCATCGCCTTCAACCCCGCGCTTTACGGGGTAGCCAGCCTCAAGGACGTTGACGGGCTGTTCGGCAAGCTTGCCGAGCTCGGTCTGTTCGCCCAGGTGCAGGTATGCGATGACCAGCTGCTTGAACTGCGCCGCCTGCTCGAGGGCTCACGTGCACGCTTGCTGATCGACCACTGCGGTCGGCCGGACGTGGCGGCCGGCGTGCAGCAACCGGGCTTTCAGGCGTTGTTGCAACTGGCTGACAGTGGCCGCGCCAGTGTCAAGCTGTCAGGCATGCAGAAGTTCGCTGCAAGTGAGGCGTTGCTGGAGCAAAGCAGCGCCTACGTGCACGCCCTGCTCGAAGCCTTTGGTGCGGATGCCTGCGTATGGGGCTCGGACTGGCCGTTCATCCGCCAACGCTCGCGGGTGGACTACGGCCCGCTGCTGAAACTGGCCGAGCGCCTGATGCCGGATGCCCGGCTGCGCCGCACGGTGATGTGGGACACCCCCCGACGCTTGTTCGGGTTCGCCTAGAACCTGGTTTTTGCCATTCCAATAACAAGAGAGCAACCGTCATGAACACTGAACAGAACGCCAGCCTTGGGGTGTTTGACACCCCGGCACGCGCGCAGCAACGCACCCGCACCCGCTTCATGATTCTGGCGCTGATTTCGGGCGGCACCATGATCAACTACCTCGACCGCAGCGTGATGGGCATTGCCGCGCCCAGCATCAGTGCCGACCTGGGCCTGAACGCGGCAATGATGGGGGTGATCTTTTCTGCCTTCTCGTGGACCTACGCCGCCGCGCAGATCCCGGGTGGCATCCTCATCGACCGGCTGGGCACCAAGCTCACCTATTGGCTGGCGCTGACGCTGTGGTCGCTGTTCACCGGCCTGCAAGGGCTGGCGCAGGGCTTTATGTCGTTGCTGGGCATGCGCTTTCTGGTGGGCATGACCGAAGCACCGTGCTTCCCTACCAACAGCCGGGTGGTGGCTACCTGGTTCCCGCAGAGTGAGCGGGCCCGGGCGACGGGTATCTACACCTTTGCCGAATACACCGGGCTGGCGTTCCTGACGCCGCTGCTGTTCTGGGTGCTGCACGCCTATGGCTGGCGCTTTCTGCTGCTGGCCGTGGGCCTGGTGGGCATCCTCTATGGCCTGGTGTGGTGGCGCAAGTACCATGAACCACACGAGTCGACCACCGCCAACCAGGCCGAACTTGACTACATCGCCGCCGGTGGCGGGGTGGTCGATGGCGGGCAGAAAGCCACCTCGTTCCGCTGGTCGCAGATCCCGGCGCTGCTCAAGCACCGCAACATGCTGGGCATCTGCCTGGGGCAGTTCGCCTGCAACTCCACCAACGTGTTCTTCCTGACCTGGTTCCCCACCTATCTGGTGACCGAGCGGCACATGCCCTGGCTCAAGGTCGGCTGGGTGGCGGTGCTGCCGTTCATTGCCGCTTCGCTGGGCACACTGGTCGGCGGATGGCTGTCGGACGCCTTGCTACGCCGTGGCTACTCGCTGAACGTAGCGCGCAAGCTGCCAGTCATCGCCGGGTTGCTTACCGCCTCGGTGATCGTGCTGGCCAACTACGTCGAGTCCGACGCGCTGGTCATCACCATCCTGTGCATCGCCTATTTCGCCCAGGGCATGTCGGCGCTGGCCTGGATGATCGTGTCCGATATCGCCCCCAAAGGTTTGCTGGGCCTCAGTGGTGGGCTGTTCAACCTGTTTGCCAACGCGGCGGGCATTGTGACACCCCTGACCATCGGCATCATCGTTTCGCTGACCGGCTCGTTCGTGTGGGCCCTGGCGTTCGTGTCGTCGATCACCGTGCTGGGGGCGCTGTGCTACCTGTTCATGGTCAGCGACCTGCGTCGCTTGCCGGAAATTCCTTCTGAAGAAAATGGAGCTAAACAATGAGCCAGTACCTGCAAGGCCAGACCGCAATCGTGACCGGTGGCATGCGTGGCATCGGCCTGGCGATCGCCCAGCGCCTGCATGCCGCCGGCGCGCAGGTGGTGATATGGGACCTCGCGGTCGATGGCTGGGACAGCGTCGAAAACGGCTTTGAGCCGGTGCTGCGCCAGCCGGTCGATGTGTCGTCGCTGGCCTCGGTGGAGGCGGCTTTCGCCGAGACGCTGGCACGCTTGGGGCAAGTGCAGATCCTGGTCAACAATGCCGGCATCAACGGCCCGGTGGTGGCGTCGTGGGAGTACCCGCCAGAGGCCTGGGACAAGGTCATCGCCATCGACCTGAACGGTGTGTTCTATTGCTGCCGCACCGCCATCCCGCACATGCGTGAGCGCGGTTACGGGCGCATCGTCAACATCGCCTCCATGGCCGGCAAGGATGGCGTGCAGTACATCTCGGCCTATTCGGCCGCCAAAGCCGGTGTCATCGCCTTCACCAAGGCAGCGGCCAAGGAACTGGCCCAGGACGGGGTACTGCTCAACTGCGTGGCACCGGCCATGGTCGAGACGCCGCTGATGGCCGAGATGACGGCGGAACACATCGCCGCGAGCAAGGCCAAGATCCCCATGGGGCGCTTCCTCAAGGCCGAGGAGATCGCCAACATGGTCAGCTGGATTGCCGGGCCCGAGTGCAGCTTTACCACCGGTTTTGTATTCGACCTCAGTGGTGGGAGGGCGACCTATTGACTGGCCTGGGCGTGGCGCACCTGACGGCGCTGGAGCTGGCGCCGGCGCGGCTGGTACGCGAGGCGCGCCACGCCGGATTCAGTGCGGTGGGGCTGCGCCTGCACCCGGTAATGGCGGGTGCGTTGACCTACCCGGTTGCCGCCGGTAGCCAGGCAATGCGTGAGCTGCGGGCGGTGCTGGCAGGGGAAGGCGTACGTGTGAGGGACATCGAGTTCGTGTCGTTGACGGCGCAAACCCGGGTTGCCGATTACCAGGCGCTGTTGGCCGCCGGTGCCGAACTGGGCGCGTTGAGCCTGACAGTGTCCGGCGACGACGAGGATGTTGCGCGGCTGACCGGGAACTTTGCAGCGCTGTGTGAAATGGCGCGGGACCATGGCCTGCGTGTGGACCTTGAGTTCATGCGCTGGCGCCCGGTGGCGACTGTGCAGCAGGCGTGTGCGGTGGTGACGGGGGCGGGGCAGGCCAACAGTGGCGTGCTGGTGGATGCGTTGCACCTGTTCCGCTCCGGTGGCCAGGTGGCCGACATCGCCGCAGTCGACCCGCGTTTGCTGCGTGCGGTGCAACTGTGCGATGCACCGATGCTGGCGCCCGCAGAAGCGCTGATCATCCCCGAGGCGCGCGAAGGCCGTTTGCTGCCGGGCCAAGGGCAACTGCCGCTGGCAGCGTTGCTGGCGGCGTTGCCGGGGGACGTGGACATCAGTGTGGAGGTACCGTGCGCCGGCTTGCCCCCCGAGCATCGGCTGCAAGCGGCAGCACAGGTAACCCACGCCTGGCTGCACGGCAGGCGACAACTGTCACCCGCTGTGCAGGTTGCTGGTCACTCCTGATCCGGTACCACGGCAATCACGTCGATCTCCATCAGCCACTCGGCCTGGGCCAACCCGGCAACCACCAGCCCGGTGGAGATCGGGAATACGCTCTTCAGCCACTTGCCCACTTCCTTGTACACCGGCTCGCGGAAACGTGGGTCGGTGATATAGGTGGTGGTCTTGACGATGTGTGACAGGTCGGAGCCTGCTTCTTCAAGCAATTGCTTGACGTTCTTCATGGCTTGCTCGGTCTGTGCCTGAGGGTTACCCAGGCCCACCAGTTTGCCTTCGAAGTCGGTACCGACCTGACCGCGCACGTAGATGGTATTGCCGGCCCGCACGGCCTGGCACAGGTCGTTGTCCAGGGTCTGGTTGGGGTAAGTTTCCTTGGTGTTGAACATGCGGATGCGAGTATGGGTAGGCATCAGTGGGCTCCGAAGGTGCTGACGTTGCTGATCGTGTTGGCTTGCTGCTCATCCGCCTCGCGCTGTTCGCGGTCGCGGTAGGCCAGGTAGGTGCGTTGCGTGGCAATGTGGCCGGCGACGTGCTTGGCGTCGTGCCACACGCCCCAGATGAACGAAGAGCCACGGCGCGACAACCACGGCAGGCCCAGGAAGTACACACCAGGTTCGCGGCCCACGCCGCGCTGATGCTGGGGCTTGCCGTTGGCATCGAAGGTGTCCACCTGCAGCCAGCTGAAGTCCACGCCGTAACCAGTGGCCCAGATGATGCTGGTAACGCCGGCGTTGGCCAGGTCCAGTTCGCGCAGCGGGTTGCTCATGCAGGCTGGGTCGGCCAGGCGTGTGCGGGCTTCGGGTTCTTCAGGCAGGTCCAGGCCGTTGCTTTCGATGTAGGCATCGGCGGCATCCAGCAGGGCCAGGTAGTTTTCATCGCCGCGGTTGATGTTCTCGACCAGGTTGTCCTGGAAGCGCGCCACGCCGTTTTCGAACGACTGGGTAAGGCCGACCAGGGTCATGCCTTGATGGGCGAGGGCGCGGAAGTCCACGGTGTGGCCGCCGCGGGCGCCGCTGACGGCGATGGTCACGTGCTCGCGACCGGGCTTGGCGATTTCTGCGTCCCACTCACCCAGCACACCCAGCCACCAGCAGAAATCGCGGTTGCGGTAGGCCCGTGGCGGGCGGTCGTGGGCACCGACCGACAGGTACACCTGGCGGCCTGCGCGCATCAGTTCTTCGGCAATCTGCACGCCGGAGGAGCCGGCACCGACCACCAGCACAGCGCCCTCAGGCAACTGCTCGGGGTTGAAGTAGGCGGCGGAGTGGATCTGGTGCAGGTTGCTGTCTTTCGGTGCGATGGCCGGGATCACCGGTTTCTGGAACGGACCCGTGGCGGCGACCACACGGTTGGCGCGAATCACCCCTTCATTGGTTTCGATGGTGAAGCCTGGGCGGTCGCTGTTGCGCACCACGCGCTTCACTTCGATGCCGGTGCGCACTGGCAGGTTGTACTTGCGTACGTACTGCTCGAAGTAGTCGGCCACCTGGTCCTTGCCTGCGAAAGCGTCGGCGTCGAGGTTGAATTCCAGGCCCGGGAAGCGGTCGTGCCAGACCGGGCCGTTGGCCACCAGCGAGTCCCAGCGGCCAGTACGCCAGGCCTCGGCGATGCGGTTGCGCTCCAGCACCAGGTGCGGCACGCCAAGCTTGTTCAGGTGTTCGCTCATGGCCACGCCGGCCTGACCGGCGCCGACGACGAGCGTATCGATTTCGAGGTTGTTCAGTGTCATGTCCGAGCCCTTGTTCAGGCGGTTTTTGTAAGGTCGGTTTGGAGGACCGCCGTTGCCTGGAGCCAGACTAGGGATGCTGCACGAATGGCGAAAATAGTATTTAGCTGGTGCTTGCCGATAAAACGGCGAAGGCCTTGGATTTTGTGGCGTGTAGTGTGTGTTGGCCCAGTGCATGTCCTGGTTTATGGGGGGTGCAGGAATCGAGCGCCGCGCGACCTCAGCCACAGCACAGTTTTTTCCTGCCTAACCCCTCGGAAAATGTTGGTTTCGTGGTCTAGAAGGTTGCGCCCAGAATGCCCTGCATCGCACAGGACAACAGGAGCTATACCATGACCTTCTCCATCATCGGCCGCTGCCAGGAAACCGGCCAGGTCGGCATCGCCATCAGTTCGTCGAGCATCGCTGTGGGCGCCCGTTGCCCCTGGGTACGTGCGGGTGTTGGCGCTGTTTCCACCCAGAACATCACCTTGCCGGCGCTGGGCCCGCAGATTCTCGATGCCCTGGAGCAGGGTCAGTTGCCGCCCGGCGCTGCGCTGGACCGGGTACTGAGCGCCAATGGCTGGAGCGAATACCGCCAGGTCACGGTGATCGACAGCCATGGTCAAGTGGCGCTGTTCACCGGGCGTGAGGCTTTGGGCACGCACCATGCCGTGGCCGGTGAGCAATGCGCGGCGGCGGGTAACCTGTTGTCCTCGACCCAGGTGATTGCAGCGATGGTAGTGGCCTTCGAGCAGGCCGGCGGGCACCTGGCCGACCGCTTGCTGGCTGCCATGCATGCGGCGATGGCCGCTGGTGGCGAAGCCGGCCCGGTGCACTCGGCGGCGTTGAAGGTGGCTGGCGAGCTCACCTGGCCATTGGTGGACCTGCGCGTGGACTGGGCCGATACCGACCCGATCGGTGTGCTCGATGGCCTGTGGCAAGCGTACCGCCCGCAGATGCAGGATTACGTTACCCGTGCGTTGAACCCGACAGCCGCACCCTCCTATGGGGTGCCTGGCGATGAGTGATTTTGCCAGCCGCGCGCTGTTGGCCCGGCTGGTCGGCTTTGCCACGGTCAGCCGCGACTCCAACCTTGAGCTGATCGGCTTTATCCGTGATTACCTGGCCGAGCTGGGGGTGGAAAGCGAACTGTTCCATAACCCCGAGGGCACCAAAGCCAACCTGTTTGCCACCATCGGCCCCCTGAATGCTGGCGGCGTGGTGCTGTCAGGGCACACCGATGTGGTGCCGGTTGACGGCCAGGCCTGGACCGTCGAGCCGTTTGTCCTGAGCGAACGTGGCGGGCGCCTGTATGGCCGCGGTACGGCCGACATGAAAGGCTTCATCGCCTCGGTGCTGGCAGCCGTGCCCGCGTTTCTTGCCCAGCCGTTGCACCTGCCGGTACACCTGGCATTTTCCTATGACGAGGAGGTGGGTTGCCTGGGGGTGCGCTCGATGCTGGCCGCGCTTGAGCAGCGCCCGCACAAGCCACGCCTGTGCCTGATTGGCGAGCCTACCGAGCTGAAGCCGGTGCTGGGGCACAAAGGCAAACTGGCGATGCGCTGCCAGGTGCAAGGTGCGGCCTGCCACTCGGCGTATGCCCCGTATGGGGTGAATGCCATCGAGTTTGCAGCGAAGCTGATCGGCAAGTTGGGTGACATCGGTGAGGCGCTGGCATTGCCCGCGCATCACGACGCGCGCTTCGACCCACCCTTCTCCACGGTGCAGACCGGGGTGATCAAAGGGGGCAGGGCGCTGAATATCGTGCCGGCAGAGTGTGAGTTCGATTTCGAAGTGCGCGCGTTACCGGGGTTCGAGGCGCAAGCAGTGGCTGACCAGTTGCAGACCTATGCAGAGGACGAGCTGCTGCCGCGCATGCGCAAGGTCAATGCGGCCAGTGACATTCGCCTGCAACCGTTGAGCGCGTATCCCGGGCTGGCGACCTCGGCTGATAGCGAAGCGGCACGGTTGGTGGCGTTGCTCAGTGGCTCGGAAGATTTCGGTACCGTGGCGTTTGGCACCGAGGGCGGGTTGTTCGACCAGGCGGGTATCCCCACGGTCGTGTGTGGCCCAGGCAGCATGGACCAAGGTCACAAACCGGACGAATTCGTCAGTGTCGAGCAGTTGCGCGGGTGTGATGCCATGCTGCTGAGGCTGGTGGATTACCTTCGGCAGGCTGCCGTCTGACAGGGTAAGAACGTATGCAGGAGCGGCCCATCGCGACGCAAGGCCGCTCCTGCAGGGATCGGTGTCTGCTTCAGGTTAGAAGCTGGCCTTGACCTGCAGGCCAACCACCAACGCGTTGTCGATCTTCTTCCCCGAGAACGCCCCCGGCTCGATGATGTACTGCACATCCGGGCGCAAGTTCAGCCACGGCGTTGCCTGGTAGCCATAGCTCAGTTCGATCAACTGCTCGGCGCTGTCGATGTCGGGGAACTGCTGGCCCGCGTCAAAGGCGGCATCTTCCAGCACATCGCGGCTACGCGGGTTGGGCACGGCACGGCCGTAACCCAGCGCCACGGTATCCTTCGGGCGGCCTTCGAACGGCTTGTACAGCACCACGCCGGCGCCATACCACTTGGTGAACGGCGAGGCGGCCTTGCTGGATGCCGAGTACTGGCCGAAGGCGTGCAGGCTGCGGCCTGGCGAGCGTTGGTCGTTCCACACCGCCTGGTCGATCAACAGGTAGTGGCCGCCACGGCCGGCTACTTCGTCATCGCTGCCGATGCGTTTCACATCGGAGCTGTCGTAGTAGTAGCCCAGCTTGTATTCGCCGGGCAGTTCACCCTGCAGCTTGTACACCAGCTCCACCGGTACTACGGTGCCGGTGGTGTGCTTGGGGCCCAGATGCCAGGCCCGGCTCGAGTTGCCGTTGCTCTCAGGGTCGACGTTGAACGCCGCCACGCGCAGTTGCCAGGCCGGCGACAGGTCGTATTTCACCCGCACGCCCAGGTGTGCGTTGGGGTAGTTGGTCCAGCCACTGCCGCCGGACATGTTCAGCGGGTGGCCGCAGAAGCCGGCGTTCATGAAGTTGCACAGGATGCCGCTGTCCAGGCCGCCCAGGTCGTTACCCATGGCCATGTAGCCCAGCTTGACGTTGAGCGCCGGGGTGAACAGGGTGCGCTCGTAGCTCAGCTCGGTCAGGCGGGTGTACAGGCCACCGAAGTTTTCCTGGATCGGCAGGCGGTTGCCTACCAGGTCTTCCGAGGCACTGTTACCGCGGCGGTCGTTGATGGTCAGCTGGACCTTGCCACCGTTGTCCAGGCCGTACAGTTTCGACAGGTCGAACTGCACGCCCAGCTTCAGGTTCTGCGAATAGCGCGCCGAGCGGTGCAGGCCGCCGTGGGCGTTGTAGGCGGTTTCGCCACTGTAGTCGCCGGTGAACTTGACGCCGTCGTCTTCAAGCTGGTGACGCAGGCCACCCCAGTCACCGGTCAGGGTGCTGCGGGTCATCAGGTCGCCGTCGGCCAGGGCAGTGGTGCTCGCCAAGGCCAGCAGCAGGGTAGGGGTCATGCGAATTGCGGATGGCATTGCTGTGTCTCGGTTGTTATTCAGGGGCCATTCACAGATGAACCCGCTCCCGCGTGGCCAGTGCTGACCTCGTGGGAGCGGGTTCACCGCGAAGGGGGCGACGCGGGTTTACGGCAAGGCGTAAGAAATCACGTAGTCGCCGCGGTCAGTCGACTGGCGCGCACCGCCAGCAGTGATTACCACATACTGCTTGCCGGTTTTCGGCGAAACGTAGGTCATCGGGCCGCCCTGGCTGCCCACTGGCAGGCGAGCCTTCCAGATTTCGTTACCGTTGCTGCTGTCGTAGGCGCGCAGGTAGAAGTCCTGGGTGCCGGCGATGAACACCAGGCCGCCTTGGGTCGACAAGGTACCGCCCAGGGTTGGCAGGCCGATCTTGATCGGCAGGTGCATGCGGATACCGAGCGGGCCGGTGTCTTCAACGGTGCCAACCGGTACTTGCCAGGCCACCTGGCGGGTCTTCATGTCGATGGCGGTCAGGGTGCCGAACGGTGGTGCCTGGCACGGAATGCCGGCTACCGACAGGAAGCGGTTCTTGTTCACCGCATAGGGGGTGCCCTTGAGCGGTACTGCGCCCATGCCGGTGTTCAGCGCTTCGCCACCGGACGCCGCACCGCCTTTGTTCTGCGACGGAATCATCTGGATCCACAGGCCCAGGCGCATGTCGTTGACGAAGATGAAGCCGTGTACCGGGTCGGTAGAAATGCTGCCCCAGTTCATGCCACCCAGCGAACCCGGGAAGCTCAGCGACAGGTCGGTGCCCGGTGCGGTGTACAGGCCGTCGTAGCGCATTTTCTTGAAGTCGATGCGGCACAGCAGCTGGTCATACGGGGTGGCGCCCCACATGTCCGACTCGGTCAGGGTTTGCGCGCCGATTTGCGGCATGCCCACAGACTTCGGCTGGGTTGGGGAGTAAGGTTCGTTCGGGATGTTGCTTGGCTTGACCGGTACTTCGTCGACCTGGGTCAGCGGCTTGCCGGTGGCGCGATCAAGCACGTAGATCTGCCCGGCCTTGGTGCCGATCACCACCGCAGGTACCGACTGGCCGTCGTCCTTGGTGAAGTCGATCAGGCTTGGCTGCATCGGCAGGTCAAAGTCCCACAGGTCGTTGTGCACGGTCTGGAACACCCATTTCTGGTTGCCGGTGGTGGCGTCCAGGGCCAGCACCGAAGCGCCGTAGGTGTGGTCCAGCTTGCTGCGCTCTACACCGTAGATGTCGGTGGACGACGAACCCATTGGCAGGAACACGGTGTTCATCGCCGGGTCGTAGGACATCGGTGCCCAGCTGTTCGGGGTGCTGCGCACGTAGGTACTGTCGCCCTGCGGTGCCTGGCGGTCTTCCGGGTTGCCCGGGTCGAAGGCCCAGCGCATTTCACCGGTGATCACGTCGAAACCACGGATCACGCCGCCTGGCATGTCGGTCTGGACGTTGTCGGCAACACGGCCGCCGACCACCACGGTGGTACCGGCCATCAGCGGTGCGGAGGACAGTTGGTAATAGGAATCCGGCACATTGCCCAGGCCGGTCATCAGATTGACCTGGCCGTTGTTGCCGAAGCCCTGGCAGAACTCGCCGTTGTCGGCGTCGACGGCAATCAGGCGGCCATCGATGGTGTTGGTCAGCAGGCGACGCTGGCAGTTGGCACCGGCCGGCACGCTCCCGCCGGCGACCGGCGAGCTGTTCGGCTGGGTCGGCTGGGCGATGGCGGCAGTGGCGTCGAAGTAGGCCATGCCACGGCAACGCTGCCACACCTTGGACTGGGCGTTGATTTCGTTCTTCCACAGCTCTTTGCCGGTGTCGGCATCAAGGGCGATCAAGTTGTTGTGCGGGGTGCAGATGAACACCTTGTTGCCGATCTGCAACGGGGTCAGCTGGTCTTCGGCACCGTTGCCATCGCTGATGGCTACGTCACCGGTGTGGTAGGTCCAGGCCACCTTCAGCTTGTTCACGTTGTCGCGGTTGATCTGGTCCAGCGCGGCGAAGCGGCTGCCACCTTCGGTGTTGCCGTAGTGGGCCCAGTCCTTCTGCTCTTTGCCAGCTTCGACCGGGGTCATGCCCGGCCCTTTGCCGGTGGGAGCGACGCTTGGGTGGGCAACGAACATGTTGCCGGCGGCAATCACCAGTGCCACGGCCATCACCCCGGCAATGCCGTAGGCACCACGGCCGGCACTGGCGCCGTTGGCTCGGGCCAGCAGCGGGTAGACCAGTGCCACCACCATGCCGATCGCGGCAAACATGAACAGGCGCGAGAACAGTGGCCAGAACACCAGGCCAGTGTCGATCAGCGCCCAGATCGCGGTACCGATCAGGAACGCCGCGTACAGCCAGGCGCCGGTCTTCTTGCGGCAGGCGATAAGGACACCGGCGATGGCCATGGCCAGTCCGCCGATCAGGAAGTACAACGAACCGCCCAGGCCGGCCAGCTTGATGCCGCCAGCAGCCAGGAGGAGGCCGAGCAGGGCGATGATCACGCCCAGGCCGATCAGGATAATGTTTGTGGCGCCAGAAGCGCGCGGAGTTTCGTTCATGCCAGGGATCTCAGCAGGTGGAATGCGCGCAGTCTAAGCCCTTAGCTTGCTAATTAACAAGTTGGTACATAATTTAATGAGGCTGATTGTCGCAGGGCTGAATGTGCGATGATGTCGTTAAAAGTTTAGATCAGGTGACGAAAAAAGCATTAAACGGGTGCATAAAGCTGGCTATGCAATCTTCATTCATACTTTGGTCGAGTACAAAAGTGGCCAGCCATCATGCGTCTTGACCCGCTCGGCTGTTTGTAAGAACTTGCTGAGATTTGGAAAACAGGCAGCAAATGGACAAATTCCTGGCGATGAAGATGTTCGTGGCCACCGTTGATGCACAGGGCTTTTCTGCCGCTGCGCGCAGGCTTGGGCTGGCCACTTCGTCGGTAACGCGGCTGGTCGACGCCCTGGAAACGGCGCTGGGCGCCACGTTGCTCAACCGCTCGACTCGCCAGGTCAGCCTGACCGAAGCTGGCGCCCGCTACTATGAGCGTGCGCGGGGTATTTTCGAAGCCTTGGACGAGGCCGATGCCAGTGTTGCCGACCGTGGCGAGCAGCCTGTCGGCGTATTGCGCCTGTGCCTGCCGGTGGAGTTCGGCAGGCGGGTGATCGCGCCGCACCTGGGGGCGTTTCTGGCGCGACACCCTGCGCTTGAGCTGGACATCGATCTCAGCGACCGCCTGGATGACCTGCTGGACGGGCGTTACGACTTGTCGATTCGCCTGGGCGACCCCTCGCCCAACGACGAACTGGTCTGTCGCCAGCTCGGGCGCTTCGAGCGTTGGTTGGTGGCCAGCCCGGCTTACCTGGCCGGGCGCGACACCCTGCAGCACCCCCGGCAGCTGCTTGAGCATGCCTGCCTGCGCTTTCGTTACGGGCAAAAAGCGCGGCCCTGGCGCCTGGTGAGAGGTCAGGACAGCCTGGAACTGGACGTTACCGGGCCGTTGCGCAGCGCCAACGCCGACATGTTGCGCGAAACCGCACTGGCGGGCAGTGGCATCGCGCTGCTGGCCGACTGGCTGGTGCGCGAGGATGTGCTGGCCGGGCGCCTGCTGCGGCTGTTCCCTGACTGGCGAGCCAGCCCTGGCACGGCCAATGACAACATCAATGCCCTTTACTTGCCCAACCACCGTGGTTCGCGGCGGGTGAAAGCATTCATCGATTTTTGCGAAAGTTTGTCAGGTCAGCATAACTAGCGTTGCGCGGTGCGCAAAAGCGCGTTGCGCTACAACCGGATTCTCGGCACTGGCATGGCTGGTTAAGGTAGCCGGCATATTCCATCCCTTGTCCAGGAACCTCGCATGAATCCCTCCCTTGCCGCCGGGCAGCCCGCAACCACCGGCCTCAGCCGTGCGCTGGTAGTGCTGCTGGCGTTCTGCTGCGGCGCGATCGTCGCCAACATCTACTACGCCCAGCCCATCGTCGGTTTGATCGCTCCGGACCTGGGGCTGTCCACCGAGCATGCCAGCCTGATCGTTTCACTGACCCAGCTGGGTTATGCCTTGGGCCTGCTGTTGCTGGTCCCGCTGGCTGACCTGCTGGAAAACCGCCGCCTGATGGTCGCCACTGCTGTGCTGGCCTGTGTCAGCCTGCTGCTGGCGGGGACCAGCAGCAGCGGCCAGGGCCTGCTGTTTCTGGGCTATGCCTTGTTGATCGGCTTCAGTTCGGTGGCGGTGCAAATGCTCATTCCGCTGGCGGCGCACCTGGCGCCGGAGCAGCAGCGTGGTCGGGTAGTCGGTAACATCATGGGCGGGTTGTTGCTGGGTATCCTGCTGGCGCGGCCGTTGTCCAGCCTGGTGGCCGACCATTTCGGCTGGCGCGCGGTGTTCATTGGCGCAGCCGGGGTGATGCTGGCGATCATTTTGCTGCTGGCCCTGACCCTGCCGCAGCGGCGACCCGAGCACAAAGCCAGCTATGCCGGATTGATGCTGTCGTTGCTCACATTGTTGCGCCGCTATCCGCTGCTGCGTCAGCGCTCGTTGTACCAGGCACTGATGTTCGCGGCATTCAGCCTTTACTGGACCGCGGTGCCAATGGCGCTGGCGGGTGAGCATGGCCTGTCGCAGACCCAGATTGCCGTGTTCGCCCTCGTGGGCGCGGTGGGTGCCGTTGCCGCCCCCTTGGCTGGCCGCCTGGCAGACGCCGGGCATGCGCGGGCCGGCTCGCTGCTTGCGCTGCTGCTGGCGCCGGCGGCGTTGTTGCTCGGGTTGACGGTGCCGGGCTACAGCGTGATCGGCCTGGGCCTGACTGGCGTGCTGCTGGACTTTGCGGTGCAGATGAACATGGTCATCGGCCAGCGCGAAGTGTATGCACTGGACCCGGCGAGCCGCGGGCGGCTGAATGCGGTGTACATGACCAGCATCTTCGTGGGCGGGGCGCTGGGGTCGGCAGTGGCCAGTGCGCTGTTTTCCCAGTTTGGTTGGCAGGGCATCGCGCTGGTGGGGGCGGGATTGCCGGGTGTGGCATTGATCACCTTTCTGGCCAAGGCGCCCCGGGCATGAACGGTGTGCGGTCCTTGTGGGGGGCAGTCCACTTTGTGGGAGCGGGCTTGTCCCGCGAAGGGGGCCCCGCGGTGCATGGCACCGGCTTTGCCGGTGTTCGCGGGGCAAGCCCGCTCCCACAGCGCGCCTGCAAGATCAATGAGTCATGTTCTGCTCTATGAAAGGGCAGCCGCCATTTTCAGGGGCTATCGAGCAAGCGGCAGCGCCACGCCAATCACGGCAAACAGGCTGCCGCAGCAGCGGTTGAAACCTTTACCCCCCTTGGCCAGCCACGGCCGGATGCGAAACGCCAGGCGCGCCAGCAGGTACTCGACCAGAAACTCGACGCTGGCAAAGGTCGCCGCCATCACCACGAACTGCAGCATCAGCCCGCGCTGCGGGTCGATGAACTGCGGCAGGAAGGCGCCATAGAACAGCAGCACCTTGGGGTTGGCCATGGCCGACAACAAGCCTTGGCGGAACAAACCTGCATTGCCAAGGCGTGCACTGCGGTCGGTCAACTCCAGGTGCAAACCAGGGCTACGCCAGAGCTGGATACCCAGCCAGACCAGGTAGGCGCCGCCCACCCATTTGAGCACGCTCAACACGGCGGCCGACGTCTGCAGCAAGGCGCTCAGGCCAAACATGGCCAAGGCGATCAGCGCGCTGAAACCGAACACGCCGCCAACAATGGTAGACAACGTGCGGCGGGCACCATACAGGGCGCCATGGGTCAGGGCCAGCAGGCTGTTCGGGCCGGGTGTCAGTGACAGGCCGATGCTGGCCAGCAGGTAGATGAGCCAGGTGTCGAGTGCCATGATGCTTGTAACCTTGGTGACTGGGAGGCTGGCAGTCTAAGGCGCACAGCCCCATCAGCAAGGGTATGATCTGGACATTGAATAGTCGTTTCTGGACGCAATGCCATGCTGCCTGATATCCGCCTGCTAATCCTGCCGTTACCGGATTTTGCCCTGCTGCCATTCGGTGGTTTTCTCGACAAATTGCGTTTCAGCGCCGACGACGAAGACTATAGCCAGCAGCGCTATTGCAGCTGGAGCGTGGCAGGGCTCACCCTCGACCCGGTGCCGTCGAGCAGCGGTGCGGTGGTGCAGGTCGAGGCGAGGGCCGACCAGCTCGATCTGGCCAGTTTCGACTATCTGGTGGTGTTCGGCGGGCGCAACGCCATGGCAACGGCTGCATTGGCGCCGCACTACCAAGCCTTGCTAAGGCAAGCCGGCAAAGCCGGGGTCAAGTTGGTGGGGGTCGACAATGGCGCCTTCCTGTTGGCTGCGTGCGGTTTGCTCAGGGGGCACAAGGTGGTCGTGCACTGGCGTCACGAAGCCGAGTTCCGAGCAGCGTTCCCACAGGTGCAGGTGCTGCGCGATCAACTGTATTGCATAGATGCAGGCCGTATCACCTGCGCTGGTGGCACGGCGGCCATTGACCTGGCAGTGGCACTGTTGTCACTGTCCTGTGGGCGAACCCGTGCGCTCAAAGGGCTGGCCGACATGCTGGTGGACGAAACCCGCGACAGCCGCCATGCCTTGCGCTCGCTGGAGCCGGGCGTGGGCCAGGGGCGCCAGGTACAGCGGGCACAAGCCCTGATGCGCCACCATTTGGGCAACCCACTGGCGGTGGAGCAACTGGCCGCTGAACTGGGTATCAGCCGGCGCCAGCTGGACCGGCAGTTCCAGGCCAGCCACGGCATGAGCGCCAAGGCCTGGTGGCTGGAAATGCGCCTGCAGCAGGCGCGCTGGCGCTTGCTCAACTCCAGCCACAGCCTGGCGCAGATTGCCGATGAGGTGGGGCTGGGCGATGCCAGTTACCTGGGTAAATGCGTCCGGCGGCGGTTTGGCTGCACGGCCGTGGCGTTGCGGGCAGCCAATCATCCAGGCTGAAACCCGGCGCAGCATTCACTGCGGTGTGCCGAACAAGCCGGTCCAGTAGATCCCGGCATCGCTTTTCGGGTCCACGGCATAGGCGGCACCCAGCTCACGGAATTCCGGGTTCATCAGCGTGGCGCAATGCCCCGGGCTCTCCAGCCAGCCATCAACCACCTTGTGCGCGGTGTCACGCCCGGCTGCGATATTTTCCCCGACTTGCTGGTAAAGGTAGCCTGCCAGCTCGGCCCGGTCACCGGGCGTGCGGCCATCCTTGTCGATGTGGTCGAAGAAGTTCTGGTTGGCCATGGCCCGCGTGTGGTTGGCAGCCACCCCGGCCAGCACTGTGCTCCAGCTCAACGCGGGGGCTGCGGCGAACGGCTGGCCGCCGCATTGGCGCGGTACCTTGCGCGCCGCGTTGATTTCTTGCAATACCTTCTGCCCCTCGGCCTGCCAGTCGCCCAGGCGGCCACTGAGCAGCGGCCGGGCCAGCACGATGCGCCAGTCGCGGCCCTCCTGGCTGACGCCGATATCGACGAACTGCGGGTCGAGCACCACTTGGCAGAAGCTTTCTTCGATGGCACGCATGGCCGCACGTGCATCGCGTGGCCCCGACAGGCTGATGGCCTGGACATTGACCATGGGGTAGGCGGCGCGGGTCATGGCCTGCTGCAGGTCGCGGGTGCCCTCTGGCGACAACGCCAGGCGGGTGTCGCTGTTGAGCGGGGGCAGCTCCAGCGACGCCTCTCCACCGCAGGGCTGGGCCTTGCTGCGGTAGACATTGATCGACTCGATCAGTTGCGCCTCTTCGCCGGTGACAGCCAGTGCCCCGGTCGACATGACCAAGCCCAGCGACAAGGCGGCAACGGATGACAGGACGCGCATGTGGATCTCCCTATGACTGGCAGCGTCGTGGTATGCGCTGCTCATCCTACACAAGCCTGGGGCTTTTGGCCCTAGCGGGTGTAAAGCAATGACGGCGCCGGCAATCGCTGCTGGCGGCATAAGAGGGAGTAGACCAATGGTCGCCGGAAAAGTGCGATGAGTTGCTAATCATTCGTATCGAGCTAGCGCGTTCGGCTGTGTACGCATCACCGGGCCAACGCCTGGTTCGGCCTGTAGAACAGGAAGTGCGTGGTCTGCGCAGTCTTGCGGTAAGCCTTGGCCCAGTCGGGGTGCACCGTGCGGTCGTGGAAGTACAGCGCACCGCCGGTAGGGTCTTTCAATTGCTGGTTGAGCGCCTTGCGTGCAATTTCTTTGGCCACAGCGTAGCGTTGCGCTTCCTCGACCTGGTCAGGGCGCCCGTCGCACCACCAGGAAAACTGGCAGGCCTTGGTTTCCACGCCCTGCTTGACCACGCCGCAGATGGTATCGGGGAAGCCATCATGGCCCAGGCGATTGATCACAACACTGGCCACGGCTGACATGTCTTGCGCATCGGCGCCCTTGGCTTCCCAGTAGATGGTGCGTGCCAGGCAGGTGAGGCTGTCGTCCAGCGGCGCCTGGCCGGCCGGGTCGACTGCCTGGGCTTCGCTTGAGGTCAGTTTTTCCGTTTTTTTCGGAGGTGGTGCATCGTTGGCCACCTTTTCTTCCAGCACTTCGGCCTTGCCTTCGGCCACTGCGGCCTTTGCCGTGTCGGCCGCATGCAAGGGGCCTGCGATCAGGGCCAAGGTCAAGCCAATCACTATCCAGGTAGCGCGCATGGCAGTGCTTCCGAAAGGGGGGCTGATTGCCAGTCTAGCCAAGCGTAAGCATTAATACCAAAGGCAGGGTGGCCGCGGCAGCTACGGTCTGCAGGGCAATGATGGTGGCCATCAGGGGGGCGTTGCCACCCATCTGCCTGGCCATTACATAGGAGGACGAGGCAGTGGGTAGGGCCTGGAACAGCACTGCCACCACCGCGGCCTGGCCACTCAGGCCCAGCACGCGGCACAGCCCCCAGGTGGTCAAGGGCATGACCAGGAATTTGAACGCCGACGCTGCCATCAGCGGGCGCACCTGCTGGCCCAGGCTGGCCCCACCCAGCGCTGCGCCCACACACAACAGCCCCATCGGTAGCGCCGCCTGGCCCAGCGCCTTGACGGTGGGTTCGATGCCTGGCGGCAAGCCCAGGCCCGTCACCCGCAGCAGCAGGCCGCCGGCACAGCCGACGATCAACGGGTTGGCGAAGATTGCCCGTAGCACCGTGGTCGGTGAACTGTGGCGGGCGCTGAAACGGGCGAACACCAGCACGCAGAGCAGGTTGACCAAGGGCACGATGGCGGCATTGGCCACCGCTGCAAGGGCGATGCCGGCGCTGCCGTAGAGGCCGGCGGCCAGGGTGGCACCGATGTAGTTGTTGAAGCGGATACCGCCCTGGAAGACCGAGGTAAAGTCAGCGCCATCGTGGTTGATCGCGCCTTGGTACATCACCAGCAGCACGGCGCCGGCCAAGGTCGAGAGCATCAGCACACCGACCATGCCCATCACCGGTACGCCGTCGAGGTTGGCGGTGGCCAGGCCGTGCAGGAACAGCGAAGGTAGCAGTACGTAGTAGCTCAGGCGCTCGGCACCGGGCCAGAAACTCTCGGCCAGAAAGCCGCGCAGGCGCAGGAAGGTACCCAGGGTAATCAGCAGGATGATGGGTAGCAGGGTGGTCAGCAGCAAGTGGAGCATGGTCGACATTCCGTGGTCGGGTACGGGCACAGACTACGGGTGCGAAATGGTTTGTAAAAACGTTGTTTTCTGCACTGACTGTTGAGAATAAATGCATGTTTCGCAGGGGGGCGCTTTGCAGCCCCTGCATTCTCAAGCTTCAAGCGCAGTCTTCAACACCGCACTCAAATGCCGCCGTTGGCTTTTCTCATGCTCCAGCAACACCACCCGCCGGGTCAGTTGCGGTTCGCCAAATGGCAGGCAGGTGGCCGGCGGCAGGCGTTTCAGGTCGTCGTCTGCCATGGGGATGATCGCCACGCCCAGGCCCATGACGGCCATGCTTGCCAGCGCTTCCTGGCTGTCCAGTTCCATCTGCTCGCTCACCTGCAAATGCTGACGACGGAGCTCCTGCTCGATCTGCCGCCCGGCCCAGGCACGCTTGTCGAAGCGCAGGAACGGTTGACTGGCGAGCAGCTCCGGTACGCTGTACCCGGCCAATTCGTGGCTGGCGATGGCCCAGAAGCGGTCCTCGAACAGTGGTGTGAAATCCAGGCTCTGTGGGTACGGGCTGACGGGCTCAGTGGTGATGGCCGCGTCCAGTTCACCGTCCTCCACCCGACGTGCCAGCTCCGCCGACATGCCCGAGGCCACGCTGATATGCAGCTGCGGGTAGTGGGCCTTGATCCACACCAGCGCCTTGGGCAGGCGCCGCGCCAGTACGGTGTGGATCGCGCCCAGGCGCAGGCGGCCGCGCAGGCTCGGGCCGCTGGCCAGGGCGTCGGCCAGTTCGTCGTAGGCAGCCAGAATGCTCTCGGCGCGGGCGACTGCCAGTTGGCCTGCTTCGGTCAGCACCACCTGCCTGCGGCTGCGGTCGAACAGGGGGACCTTTAACTCGTCTTCAAGGGTTTTGATGTGCAGGCTCACCGCCGAAGGGGTAAGGCTGAGCAAGTCGGCTGCGCGGGCAAAGGTGCCGTGGCGGGCGATGGTTACCAGGGTGCGCAGGGCTTTGAGAGACATGCGGAAGCGGTCCGGTTACAAGCTGACAGGGCAGTATTGTCAGGCCCGGCCCTGTCGCCGGCAAGCCAGGGCCGCGACAGGCAACCTTGTTCAGCGCGCAATACGCCCATACGCTTGGCTGATCCGGTCGATCACCATGGCCAAGGCGACGATCGCCAGGCCGGCCTCCACACCCTGGCCGACGTTCAGGGTCTGGATTCCCGCCAGCACATCCTCACCCAAACCGCGGGCACCGATCATCGATGCCACCACCACCATCGACAAGGCCATCATTACCGACTGGTTGAGCCCAGCCATGATGCTTGGCAGCGCCAGTGGCAGCGCAATGCGCCGTAACCGCTGCCAGCGGCTGGCCCCCAGGCCGTGCGCGGCCTGCAGCAGCGAAGGGTCGATCTGGCTCAGGCCCAGTTCGGTCAGCCGCACCAGTGGCGGCAGGGCGTAGATCAGCGTGGCGAACACGGCAGGGACCTTGCCCAGGCCGAACAGCATCAGCACCGGGATCAGGTAAACGAAGGCCGGCAGCGTCTGCATCACATCCAGCACGGGTAACAGTAGCCGCCTGGCCAGTGGCCGGGACGCGAGCAGTATGCCCAGCGGCACGCCCACCAGCACGCACAAACCGGTGCTCACCAGTACCAAGGCCAAGGTTTGCAGCAGCTTGTCCCACAGCCCGAGCATGCCAATCAGCGCCAGCAGCGCCACCAGTACCGCGCTGCGCAGCAGGCTGCGGCTGGCGTGCCAGGCAAGCAGGCCAACCAGCAGCAACAACAGCCACCAGGGCAGCAGGCGCAGCAGGTTCTCCAGGCCGACCAGCAGTTGCAGCAGCTGGTCTGAAACCGCGCGCAACTGATCGCCGTAATTGAGTACCAGCCAGTCGACCAGCCTGTTTACGCTTTCAGCGAAAGAAAACTGCAGCGCTTGGGGAAAGCCATTGCTCACAGGCTGCCCTCGACCTTGTCGGCGACGTCTGCGGGCAGCCAGGCTTTCCACACATCGCGATTGTCACGCAGGAAGGCGAGTGCGGCCTCGCGCGGTGGCGTGCGCTTTTCACTCATGACGGCCAGCGCCTTGTTGAGCCGATCGATCGGCAGGTCGACCTGCTCGAACACCGTCACCAGGTCCGGGTAGCCATCACGGAAGGCCTTGGATACGCCGATGGACAGTTTCGCCGGCAGTGAGCGGCTGCCCTTTGGGTTAGGGTTGCCGGCATCTGTCAGGGTGGCCCAGGCCTGGGCATCGAACGGTGGTTCTTGCAAGCGGATGAGTTTGTATCGCCCCATCAGCGGGGTCGGGTTCCAGTAGTAGAACAGCACCGGCTGGCCACGGCGGATGGCGGAGGCGATTTCGGCGTCCATCGCCGCACCGGAGCCACTGCGAAAATTCGTGTACAGCTCATCCAGGCCATACGCCTTGAGTTTCTGGCTGTTGACCGTTTCCGATGTCCAGCCGCTGGGGCTGTTCAAAAAACGGCCCTTGTCGGGTGACTCGGGGTCACGAAATACCTGTGGGTAGCGCTTGAGGTCATCGACGCTGCGCAGTTCGGGCGCCAAAGGCTTCAGCTTGCGAACAGCGTCGCCCTCGATCACGTACGCGGGTACCCACCAGCCTTCTTCTGCATTTTTGACCGTATTGCCCAGTGCGAAAACCTGGCCTTCCTGTTCCGCCTTGACCCACGCAGGGCTGCGCCCGGCCCACTCTTCGGCGATCACCTGGAGGTCGTTGCGGGCCAAGGCCACTTCCATGCTGACGGTGCTGCCGGGCAGGGTGTCGGTGGCGTAGCCATAGCCGCGCTCCGCAATCAGCCGCAGAATTTCGGTGGTGAGGGCGCCGCTTTCCCAGCTTATGGCACCAAAGTGGATGGGGGAGGGTTGCTCTGCCGATACAGCACTGTCGGTGCTGGCCAGGCCTACGGCCAGCAACAAGCCGGCCAGCAGCGTTGAAAACTTGTTCATCCAGACCTCGTCGTTTACCGCGCCTTGGGGGTGGGGCAAGTGTAGACGACGAGGTGTTGGCGCAGGGCAGGGCTGCTTGGGGCGGCCCCGTTTACCTCAAACGCGGAACTGGTCCATCAGCGCCTGCTGCTGGTTGGCGAGGCTGTTCAAGGACTGGCTGACACGCGCCGACTCGTTGGCCTGCCCCGACAGCGATTCGGTGACATCGCGGATCGTTGCCACGTTGCTGTTGATCTCTTCGGCCACCGCGCTTTGCTCCTCGGCGGCCGAGGCTATTTGCAGGTTCATGTCGGTAATGACCGTCACCGCCTGGCCGATACGCTGCAACGCAGTCACGGCTTGGCCAACCTGTTCGACCCCACCCTGGGCCTGACGGTGGCTGTTGTCCATGGCACCGACCACTTCGCGGGTGCCGTCCTGCAAGGCCTCGATCACCTGGCGGGTTTCTTCCACCGACTCCTGGGTGCGTCGGGCCAGGTTGCGTACTTCATCGGCAACCACGGCAAAGCCACGGCCGGCTTCACCCGCGCGGGCGGCCTCGATGGCGGCGTTCAGCGCCAGCAGGTTGGTCTGTTCGGCAATCGAGCGGATCACTTCCAGCACCGAACCGATCTTCTCGCTGTTCTGCGCCAGGCCTTCGACTTCGGCCATGGCGTTGCTCATGTCGGCGGCCAGGGCATCGATGCGTTGGGTGGTGCGGTCGATGACTGCCAGGCCTTCGCGGGTGGCCTGGTCGGCATCGCGGGCGGCCTGGGCGGCCTGGGAAGCGCTGCGTGCCACGTCCTGGGCGGTAGCGCTCATTTCGTGCGAGGCCGTGGCCACCTGGTCAACCTGGCGGTATTGCTGCTCCATGCCGGCGCTGGTTTGCGTGGCAATTGCCGAAGACTGGTCGGCGGTGCCACGGGCAGCCTGCACCGAGCGTTTGACCTCGGCGATGGTTGGCTGCAGCTTGTCGAGGAACCGGTTGAACCAGCCGGCCAGTTCGCCCAGTTCGTCCTGCTTCTGATAAGTCAGGCGGCGGGTCAGGTCGCCTTCGCCGCTGGCAATGTCCTTGAGCATTGCGGCTACGCCGAGGATCGGCCGGGTAACGCCGCGGGCCATCAACCACACCATCAGCAGGCCGGCAATGGCTGCCGCCAGCCCCAGGCCCAGCTCCAGCAGGGTACCGCTGGTGTTGAGCGCGTCCAGTTCCTGCTTCAGTTTTTCGGCAGGCCCGGTCAGTGCGTTTTCCGGCACATCCAGCAGCACGCCCCAGGGTTGCGCGTCGGGGATCGGCCGGAACGCGGCCATCACCTTCAGGCGCTGCTGGTCGTGCAGGATGGTCATCTTGCCATCGGCCAGCTTGCGTACCAGCTCGGCGCCCTTGGCCTTGTCTACCTGGTCGAAGCGCTGGGCCAGCTTGCTGGCATCGGCGCTATAGCCTGCCAGCAGGCCGACCGGGCTGAGGATACCGACCGTGGTGCGGCCCTCGTACAGGCTGCGGCTGGCCTCCTGGCTCAGGGCCTGCAGGCTGTTGAGGTTGATGTCGATGGACAGCGTGGCAAGGGTCTTGCCGTTGACCACCAGCGGGAAGACGATGCTGGTCATCAGCACTTGCTGGCCATTGATGTCATAGAAGTAGGGCTCTACCACGCACACCTTGCCAGTGGTACGCGGGCAGACCCACCAGGTGTTGGCGGGCTGGCCGCTGGGGCC
The DNA here is from genome assembly GCF_021283425.1 of Pseudomonas sp. NMI542_15. NCBI lineage: Bacteria > Pseudomonadati > Pseudomonadota > Gammaproteobacteria > Pseudomonadales > Pseudomonadaceae > Pseudomonas > Pseudomonas sp. NMI542_15. The sequence goes on from NZ_JAJSRO010000001.1 coordinate 135,408, forward strand.
GATCTCGGTGTTGGCCATGTCCTGTTCAGGCAGCGCCATGGCGGTCAGCTGGCCGGGGCGCGGCTGCGACCAGTACAGGGCAAAGCGCCCGGTTTCGTTGCTGCCAAGCTCCGCCTTGCCGGCGAACAGGCTGTCTTTGTTGTCCAGCGCGTTGGGCTCGAACACCAGCGACAGGCCGAGCAGGTCGGGGTTGGCCTGCAGGGCGGTGCGCACTTGGCGTGTCATGTCTTCGCGCAGGTCAAAGGCGTCAAGGTAGCGCTTTTCTGCCTGTTCGCGCAGGAACAGCACCTGGCGGGCGAAGCCGGCGCCGTACTGGTAGGCGTCCATGAACTGACGACGGATGTTCAGCGCCTGCACCTCACCCTGTGACTCGATGCGCGATTGCGCCGCTTCGGTCAGCATCTGCATGCTGCTGGCCTTGACCAGGTCCGAGCTGTGGTCCATGCGATATAACGACAGGCCGACGAGCAAGGTGACGATGCCGGCCAGGCAGAGGCCGGCGAGCAGGGTGATCTTCCACTGGATGGAAAGTTGGCGCAAAGGCATGGGGCGGATCCCTTTTCCGGGCTCTAAGGGTTTTGGCTTTGAGGCTGGGTCAGGCACCCCCAGCGCAACACGTTATCGGCCCACCGCGTTTTTTCTTTATTCAAACATTCAATTTAAATCCAGCCCCGCTGCGTAATGTGCCGCAACATGGCGCTTTTGACATCTGCAGCCTACTGCTTCAGAGTGCGCGCTTTTTTCTGTCGTAATGAGGTAAGCCAACCATGAATGCAGTGATCGCCGCGGTCGGCATCATGCTGATACTCAGCCTGTCCCGCGTGCACGTGGTCATCGCCCTGATCATCGGTGCCCTGGTCGGTGGGCTGGTGGGCGGCCTGGGCATCGAGGGCACGTTAAAGGCGTTCAACGGTGGCTTGGGCGGTGGTGCCACGGTTGCCTTGTCCTACGCTCTGCTGGGCGCTTTTGCCGTGGCCATTGCCAAGTCGGGCCTGGCCCATGCCTTGGCTGACCGTGCACTGGCCATGATCGATCGCCAGGGGCACACCAATGGCGGCAAGGTCAAATGGCTGATGATCGGCCTGATGCTGGTGGTGGCGGTGTCGTCGCAGAACATCCTGCCCATCCACATTGCGTTCATTCCGCTGCTGGTGCCGCCGTTGTTGTATGTACTGACCCGCCTGCGCATCGACCGCCGGCTGATCGCCTGCGTGATCACCTTCGGCCTGATTACCCCGTACATGTTCTTGCCAGTGGGCTTCGGCAACATATTCCTCAATGAAATCCTGCTGGCCAACGTCGCGCGCGCCGGTGTCGACGTGAGCGGTGTCAACGTCACCCACGCCATGGCCATCCCCGCTGCTGGCATGCTGGTCGGCCTGCTCCTGGCGGTGTTTATCAGCTACCGCAAGAAGCGTGACTACGATCTGGCGCGCATTGAGCAGGTGGAGCAGGTGAGCGTGCAGTACAACCCGCTGACACTGCTGGTGGCCGGGCTGGCAATCGCCGCCGCGTTCATCGTCCAGTTGCTGCTGGACTCGATGATCATCGGCGCCATGGTCGGTTTTCTGATTTTCTCGCTGTCAGGCATCGTCAAATGGAAGGACACTGACGGCCTGTTTACCGAAGGCATGAAGATGATGGCCATGATCGGCTTCATCATGATTGCCGCCTCGGGTTTTGCTGACGTCATGAAGGCCACCGGTGAGGTGCAGAGCCTGGTGGAAACCTCCGCCCGGTGGATCGACCACAGCAAGGGCATCGGTGCCCTGATGATGTTGCTGGTCGGGCTGCTGGTGACCATGGGCATCGGCTCGTCGTTCTCCACGGTGCCGATCCTGGCCGCGATCTTTGTGCCGCTGTGCGTGCAACTGGGGTTCGACCCGCTGGCCACCGTGTGCATCGTCGGTACTGCTGGCGCTTTGGGGGACGCAGGCTCGCCGGCCTCTGACTCGACTTTGGGGCCGACCTCGGGCCTGAACGTAGATGGTCAGCACCACCATATCTGGGACACCGTGGTACCGACCTTCATCCACTACAACCTGCCATTGCTGGCGTTTGGGTGGTTGGCAGCGATGACGCTGTAAGGGGAGGGTGTCAGCCCTTGTTGGGCGGCGGTGAGATGCGGTTGAGCACGGTGCTGCCGTCCTTGCTGCGGGTCAGGTAAATCGGCAGCACCTTGGGCAGGTTGTTGACCAGGCGGGCGACCTCGCGGGTGTTGTAGATACCGCTGATGCGGATGCGGCCGGTGCTGGCATCGGCCAGCTGCAGCGGCGCGTCGAGGTAGCGGTTGATCACTGGCAGCGCTTGCTCCAGGCTCAGGTTGTCGAGCACCAGCTTGCCACTGCGCCAGGCAAGGCTGTTGCTGTAGTCATTGCTCTGCTCCAGCTGCGGCTCGAAATCGCCCTTGTGGTAGCTGGCCTGCATCCCCGGGCCCAGGCGGTAGCCACCGGCGTTGCCGTCGCTGGATACCAGTACCGAGCCTTCCACCAGGGTGACCTTGACCTGGTCCTGGTACTTCCACACGTTGAACTGGGTGCCAGTGACGCGGGTCTGGCCATTGCCGGCATGCACGATGAACGGGTGGTTGCTGTCGTGCTGCACCTTGAAGAACGCCTCGCCGCGCTTGAGCGTGACCTGGCGCTGGTCCTTGTAGTTGAGGTAGGTAAGCTCGGTGTGGAGGTTGAGCTGTACCGTGCTGCCGTCGCTCAACTCGATGGTCTGCATGCGGTCGCCGGCTTCGAAGTGCTGGTAGTGGTTGGGCAGCCAGCCTTGTTCCCAGCCCACCCAGCCGGCCAGCGGCAGCACGGCCAGGGCGATGGCGGCAGCAGATGCCAGCGGACGCCAATTGCGCGGGCGTGCGGGTAGACGGGTGGCCGGGTTGAAGTCGACGACGGTGGCGTTGCGTGGCAACAGGTCGGCGGTTTGCCAGATTTCCAGCATTGCCTGGTATTCCTCGGCATGCCGCGGGTCCGCCGCCAGCCAGCGGGCAAACGCCTCGCGCTCGCCCGCCGTGCAGTCTTCAGCGTGCAGGCGCATGCACCAGTGCGCGGCGGCGTCGGTGATGGCATCGTCAGGGCTGGTGTTGAGGCGGTCGTGGTTCATTGCGGCTCCGGATTTTGCATATTCTACCCTTGCTAGAGGGCTCCCGAGAACCAACGTAATGGCGAATGACTATCAGTTGTGACGGTTTTTCATCGGATTTGCAACGGTTTTTCAGCGTTTGAGAACCCTTCGCGTGCCGCCAGGGAGGCGGAAATCCATGGGGCTGCCTTGCAGCCCATCGCGACAAAAGGCCGCTCCCACAAGTAATCGCGCACCTCTTGTGGGGCAACTGTGTTGTACGAAATCACAAAGCTTGCGCAATCACTGTGGGAGCGGGCTTGCCCCGCGAACACGGGCGAAGCCCGTGCCATGCACCGCGTGGCCTGCTTCGCGGGCATGCCCGCTCCCACGGGTAATGCGCAGGCTTCAGAACTGCGCCGGCTCCAGCCCATAAAGGCTGCTGCTGCCCGCCCTGATACTGGCTTCCAGCCCCAGACCACGCGGCAGCACGCGCTGGAAGAAGAACGCCGCACACGCAAGCTTGGCACCATGAAACGCGTCATCCTCGTCACGTTTGGCCAAGGCCACCGCCGCCATCCGCGCCCACATATAGGCATACGCCGTCAGCCCGAACAGTTGCAGGTATTCAACCGCTACCGCGCTGACCAGGTTGGCATCATCGCCTGCTCGCGCCTGCAGCCAGGCGCTGGTGGCCTCCAGTCGCGCCAGGCTCGCTTGCAAAGCCTCGCGGTGCAGCGGTGCATCAACACTGAACGCACGTACTTCGGCGGCAAAGCTGGCCAGCGCCTGGCCACCGTCGCCCAGCACCTTGCGCCCCAGCAGGTCGAGTGCCTGGATACCGTTGGTGCCTTCATAGATTTGCGCAATGCGCACATCACGCACCCGTTGCTCCTGCCCCCATTCGCGGATGTAGCCATGGCCACCGTATACCTGCTGGCCGAGCACGCAGCTTTCCAGGCCGTTGTCGGTGAAGAAGGCCTTGGCCACTGGCGTCAACAGCGCCACCAGGCGCTGGGCGTGCTCACGTTCACCGGCGTCTTCGGCGTAACGCGCCAGGTCCAGTTGCTGGCCGACGTAGGCGGCAAACGCCCGGCCACCTTCGGTGAGGGTGCGCATGGTCAGCAGCATGCGCCGTACATCGCCATGGTGGATGATCGGGTCGGCAGCCTTGTCCTGCGCTTTAGGGCCGGTGGCGGCACGGCTTTGCAGGCGTTCGTTGGCATAACGGGCGGCGCTCTGGTAAGACGCTTCGGCGCAACCGAGGCCCTGGATGCCGATGGACAGGCGCTCGTAGTTCATCATGGTGAACATCGCCGCCAGGCCTTTGTGCGGTTCGCCCACCAGGTAACCCTTGGCATCGTCGAAGTTCATCACGCAGGTGGATGAAGCCTTGATGCCCATCTTGTGCTCGATCGAACCGCAGTGTGCGGCGTTGCGCGCGCCCAGGCTGCCATCGGCCTCGATCAGGTATTTCGGTACAAGGAACAGCGAGATGCCTTTGGCGCCGGCGGGCGCATCCGGCAACTTGGCCAGTACCAGGTGGATGATGTTCTCGGTCAGGTCCTGCTCGCCACCGGTGATGAAAATCTTGTTGCCGCTGATGCGATAGCTGCCGTCGGCCAGGGGTTCGGCCCGGCTGCGGATCAGCCCCAGGTCGGTGCCCGCGTGGGGCTCGGTCAGGCACATGGTGCCGGCCCAGCGGCCTTCGTAAAGTGGCGGCAGGTAAATGGCCTTGAGCGTCTCGCTGGCGTGGGCATCGATGGCCAGGCAGCTACCAGCGCTCAACGCCGAATACAGGCTGAAGCTGCAGTCGGCGGCATAGAGCATTTCTTCGAACAGCACCCCTAGCATTTTCGGCATGCCCATGCCGCCAAATGCCGGGTTGCCGCCCAGGCCGACCCAGCCGCCTTCGCGGTAGGTTTGCCAGGCTTGGCGAAAACCGTCTGGCGTGGTGACCTGGCCGGCGGCGAAGCGCACACCTTGCTCGTCGCCGTTACGGCTGAGCGGGGCGATCAGCTGGCCAGTGACTTTGGCGGCTTCTTCCAGGATCGCATCGGCGGTGTCGGCATCGATGCGCTCGGCCAGGGCGGGCAGGCGGGCCCACAGGGCCGGGGCGTTGAACACGTCATGCAGGACGAAGCGCATGTCGCGCAGCGGGGCGGAGTAAGTAGTCATCAGGGGCTCTTGAAGTGAAGACGATATCTGTGAAAATTGCGCCGTACCCGTGCAGGAGCAGCCTTGTGCTGCGAAAGGGCCGGCATGGCTGAAGGTAGTCTTCGCCGGTGAGGGCCTCTTCGCAGCACAAGGCTGCTCCTGCAGGGAAACGTCGAGGCCGTTACGGCTTCAGAGGGCTTTGGCCCGGTCGCGCAGTACGTACTTCTGGATCTTGCCGGTGGAGGTCTTGGGCAACTCGCCAAACACCACGGTCTTCGGCACCTTGAAACCGGCCAGGTGCTCGCGGCACCAGCCGGTGATGTCGGCTTCGCGGGTGTCCTCCCGGCCTGGCTTCAGGGCAATGAACGCGCATGGGGTTTCTCCCCACTTTTCATCCGGGCGCGCCACCACGGCGGCTTCAAGCACCGCCGGGTGTTTGTACAGGGCGTCCTCGACTTCAATGGTGGAGATGTTCTCGCCACCGGAAATGATGATGTCCTTGAGGCGGTCCTTGATCTCGACATAGCCGTCGGCATGCCACACGGCCAGGTCACCGGTGTGGAACCAGCCGCCACGGAAGGCTTCGGCAGTGGCCTCGGGGTTTTTCAGGTAGCCCTTCATCACGGTGTTGCCGCGCATGAAGATCTCGCCCAGCGTGTTGCCATCGCGTGCCACTGGCTCAAGTGTTTGCGGGTCGGCCACCATCAGCCCGTCCAGGGTCGGGTAGCGCACGCCCTGGCGTGACTTGATCCGCGCACGTTCCTCCAGCGAAAGTTCGTCCCATTCGTCATGCCAGGCGCACACGGTGACTGGGCCGTACACTTCGGTCAGGCCGTAGGTATGGGTGACGTGGATGCCCATCTCTTCCACGGCGCCAATGACCTTGGCCGGTGGCGCGGCGCCGGCGACCATGGCTTGCACCGGGTGCTCGATGGCTGCCTTGGCCGCCTCAGGCATGTTGACCAGGGCGTTGAGCACAATCGGGGCGCCGCACAGGTGGGTGACCCGGTGTTCGCGGATCAGGTTCAGGATCTTTTGCGGGTCGACCCGGCGCAGGAACACGTGGGTGCCGGCCAGGGCGGTGATGGTCCAGGGGTAGCACCAGCCGTTGCAGTGGAACATGGGCAAGGTCCACAGGTACACCGGGCGGTGGCCCATGGCCCAGGTCATCTGGTTGCCCAGCGCGTTCAGGTAGGCGCCGCGGTGGTGGTAGACCACGCCCTTGGGGTTGCCGGTGGTGCCGGAGGTGTAGTTGAGCGAAATGGCCTGCCACTCGTCATCCGGCCATTCCCAGGCGAATTGCGGGTCGCCTTCGGCGAGCAGGGCTTCATAGTCCAGCGCGCTGACCGCACGGCCTTCGCCGTACTCCGGGTCATCCACATCCACCACCAGGGGCGGGTGTTCGAGCAACGCCAGGGCGGCTTCGATCACCGCATGGAACTCGCGGTCGGTAATCAGCACCTTGGCTTCACCATGCTGCAGCATGAAGGCGATGGCCTCGGCGTCCAGGCGCACGTTCAGGGTGTTGAGCACGGCGCCGGTCATGGGCACACCGAAGTGCGCTTCGAGCATCGCCGGGGTGTTGGGCAGCATCACCGCCACCGTGTCGCCACGGCCTATGCCACGGCCCGCAAGGGCGCTGGCCAGGCGCCTGCAGCGTTGGTAGGTTTCTTGCCAGTTGCGGCGGATGGCACCGTGGATCACCGCGGGGTAATTGCCGTACACGGCAGCGGTGCGTTCGATGAAACTGAGCGGGGTGAGGGCGACATGGTTGACGGCAGCGGGCATCAGGCCCTGGGCATAGATCGACATGCGGTAATCCTGTAAGGGAGGCAGGCGCTGCTTGTGCGCTTGGCCCCCCGATGGCTGATTGTTAGCTCTGTTCAGGGTGCAGGGAGGCGGACGGTGGGCCGCTCCTTCTGTCGCAGTTTTACGCGAGTCGCTATGGTAATAGGAATATCGACTATAGCAATATAGTAAAACTACTATAACAACGAACCGCCTACCATGGACCAGACTGCTTACCCCTTGCTTGCCAAGGACCCACAACCCAGCCTTTTGCTGGCAGCCGACGCCAAGCCACTGGCACTCAATGCGGCGCTGCAAGCGTGGGTTGACGAAGGCCCGGCGCTGGCCAGTTGGCTGCCGGCCAACTGTGCCGCCCTGGTGCGTGCGTGCTTGCGCCAGCATCGGGCGATTGCCGACGTCGAGGTGCAAGTGGGGGCGCGCACCGTGCTGTGGTCATTCATTCCGGATGACCAGGGCCAGCAGGTGCTCGGGCGCTGTCGCGACGCCAGCGAAGAGCGCCAAGGCGCACGGGAAGCCAGCCGCGCCCGGCGCTTGTACCGGCTGATCATTGAAAACACCACCGACCTGATCTCCCGGCACAGCCCGGATGGCCGTTTTCTGGATGCCTCGCCGGCAGCGTTTCGCCTGCTCGGCCTGTGGCCCGAGCAATTGCGTGGCATCGCCGTGCATACCCTGTTGCACCCGCGTGAGCGCCGCCAGGTGCTGCGCCAGGCGGCCGCTGCCCTGGACCAGGATGGCTATCACACCATGACCTGCCGGGTGCGCCAGGCCTCTGGCGGCTATCGCTGGTTTGAAATTGCCAGCCGGGCCATCCGCGAAACCTACACCGGCTCGGTGGTGGAGGTGGTCAGTGTGTCCCGCGACATCACCTTGCGCATTGAAGCCCAGGAAAGCCTGGCGCACAGTGCACGGTTGGCGACCCTCGGCGAGCTGGCTTCAGGCATTGCCCACGAGATCAATCAGCCACTGGCTGCGGTGGTCAACTATGCCAACGCCAGTCAACGTTACCTGCAAGGCCTGGAGCGTGATCCACAGGCCCGCGAGCGGGTAGGGCAGGGCCTGCAGCGCATCCGCGAGCAGGCCACCCATGCCGCCGAAGTGATTCGCCGCCTGCGCGCCTTCCTGCGCAAAGGACCACGGCGGCTGCAGGCGGTGGACGTGGCAGAAGTGGCTGGGGAAGCCATGCGGCTGTGTGCGTGGGAAGCCGCGCGTGACCAGGTGCTGGTGGAACTGCGCATGAGCGCGCAACTGCCCTCGGTGTATGCCGACCAGGTGTTGCTGGAGCAAGTGCTGCTCAACCTGTTGCGCAATGCCATCGATGCCAACCGCGAACTGCACGGCGAACAGCCGTCACGTATCCTGCTCGGCGCAGTGCGCGACGGCGACGGTGTGCTGGTCGAAGTGTCGGACCAGGGCGCAGGTGTGGCGCCCGAGCGCCTGGATGACATCTTCACGCCGTTCACTACCAGCAAGGCTGACGGTTTGGGCCTGGGTTTGAGCATGAGCCGCAGCCTGATCGAAGGCTTTGGCGGCAGCCTGTGGGCGCGGGCGGGTGACAATGGTGGTCTGGTACTGTGCTGTCGGCTGGCAGTCAGCAGGGGATAAGGGGAGGCGTGATGCAAGCGAAAGTGTATGTGGTCGATGACGACCAGGGAATGCGCGACTCGACCGTCTGGCTGTTGCAGTCGGTGGGCCTGCAAGCCCTGCCGTTCGCCAGTGGGCAAGCGTTTCTCGATGCCTGTGTCGACGATGGGCCCGCCTGTGTGCTGCTGGATGTGCGTATGCCGGGGCTGGGCGGGTTGGCGGTGCAGCAGGCGATGCGCGAGCGCGGCCTGGCGCTGCCGGTGATCTTCGTCAGCGGCCATGCCGATGTGCCGATTGTGGTGCGGGCATTCAAGGCCGGCGCCTGTGATTTCATCGAAAAGCCCTATAACGACCAGCTGCTGCTCGACAGCGTGCAAGCTGCGCTGGAGCACGCCGGGCGGGCGCGGCAGGGCGACCAGGCGCTGGCCATGGTGCAGGCGCGGATCGACGGCCTGACGCCACGTGAGCGTGACGTGTTCGTGCCGTTGGCCCAGGGCTTGAGCAACCGTGAAATTGCCGAGCGGCTGGGGGTTAGCGTGAAGACCGTGGACCTGTACCGCGGGCGGGTGATGAAGCGCTTGCAGGCGGCCAGCCTGGCGGAGCTGGTTGGCATGGCGGTTGCCTGCGGGGCCGTGGAGGCGCTGGGCCTGCGGGCGCGTTAAGCACTTGTGGGAGCGGCCTTGTGCCGCGATGGGGCGCGAAGCGGCCCCCAGTTTTGTGCCAGGGCAGAGATTTTTGGGGCCGCTTTGCGGCCCATCGCGGCACAAGGCCGCTCCTACAGGGGGCAGTGTGACAGCCCGAAAATATGAAATTTTACATAGCTGGCTAATCAAAGCTTTTACATTCACTGCCTAGGCAGTAATATTTCTACACAATTGTCAGAGCAGCCTCGATGGCCCATTTCTCCCCCGAAAATTTCCAGACCTGCGCCATCGGCATGCTGCTGGGCCGCGCGGCAATCCTGAAGGACCGCATTCTCGACTGGCACCTCGAGTCAGAGGGCGTCACTGCCGCGCAGTTCAAGGTGCTGATCATCGTCACCCAGTACCAGGTGGATACCCCGGCCGAGCTGTGCCGCTACCTGGGCCTGGACAGCGGTTCGATGACCCGCATGCTCGACCGGCTCGAGCAGAAGGAGCTGATTGTGCGCAACCGCTGCGCCGAGGACCGCCGGCTGGTGCGCCTGGCGCTCACCACTGATGGCCAGCGCCTGGCGGACCGCTTGCCAGAAATCGGCGCTGCCGCCATGAACGAATTGTGCGGCGCGCTGGCCCCAGAAGAGCTGAAGAACCTGGAAGGCTTGCTGGCCAAGGTCCTGCTCGCTGCTGGCGACCCGTTGACGATCCGCCGTTTCGGCGAACGTTGAACCCTGTAACGAATTCTCCAAGGTACTGTCATGGCCACTCCCGCAGACACCCCGACTTCCCCCGCAGCGCCCGAGCAGTCGCGCAAGCGCAAGGCCTGGCTGCTGGGCCTGCTGCTCTTGCTGATGCTTGCCGGTGCCGGCACCTGGGCTTGGTACAGCCTGGTCGGGCGCTGGCACGAAAGCACCGACGATGCCTACGTCAACGGCAACGTGGTGGAGATCACCCCGCTGGTCACCGGCACCGTCACCAGCATTGGTGCCGATGACGGCGACCTGGTTCATGCCGGCCAGGTATTGCTGCAATTCGACCCCGCCGACAGCGAGGTGGCCCTGCAGTCTGCCGAAGCCAAGTTGGCACGCAGCGTGCGCCAGGTGCGCGGGCTGTACAGCAATGTCGACTCGCTCAAGGCCCAGCTGGAAACCCGCCAGGCCGAACTGCGCAAAGCCCAGCAGGACTTCAACCGGCGCAAGGTGCTGGCCGACAGCGGTGCAATTGCTGCGGAAGAACTGTCCCATGCTCGCGATGACCTGAGTGTGGCCCTGGCCGCTGTAAACAGCGCACGTCAGCAGCTCAGCACCAGCAGCGCGCTGGTCGACGACACGGTGGTGTCCTCGCACCCGGAGGTCATGGCAGCCGCCGCCGATCTGCGCCAGGCCTACCTCGACCACGCCCGTACCACCTTGGTAGCACCTGTCACTGGCTACGTCGCCAAACGTACCGTGCAGCTGGGCCAGCGCCTGCAGCCTGGCACTGCGACCATGGCGGTAATCCCGCTGGACCAGGTGTGGATCGACGCCAATTTCAAGGAAACCCAGCTGCGTGAGATGCGTATTGGCCAGCCGGTGCAGATCACCGCCGACCTGTACGGCAGCGAGGTCAAGTACAGCGGCACGGTCGATAGCCTTGGCGCCGGTACCGGCAGTGCCTTCGCGCTGCTGCCGGCACAGAACGCCACTGGCAACTGGATCAAGATCGTCCAGCGCGTGCCCGTGCGTATTCACCTGAGCCCCGATCAGCTCAAGGACCACCCACTGCGTATTGGCCTGTCCACCGTGGTGGAAGTCGACTTGCATGACCAGAGCGGGCCGGCCCTGGCCCAGCAGCCCCCACAGCAGGCCAGCTACACCACCCAGGTGTATGACCGTCAGCTGGTCGAGGCTGACAACCTGATCGCCCGGTTGATCCACGAAAACAGCGCACCCGGCAAGACGGCCCAGCGATGAGCAACAACGCCGCTGCCCAGTTCACGCCGCCCAGCCTGCTGTTGACCACCATCGGGTTGTCGCTGGCGACGTTCATGCAGGTGCTCGACACCACCATTGCCAACGTGGCGCTGCCGACCATATCCGGCAACCTGGGGGTGAGTTACGAGCAGGGCACCTGGGTGATTACCTCGTTCGCGGTGAGCAACGCCATCGCCTTGCCATTGACGGGCTGGCTCAGCCGACGGTTTGGCGAGGTGAAACTGTTCATCTGGGCCACGCTGTTGTTCGTGCTGGCCTCGTTCCTGTGCGGTATCGCCCAGTCGATGCCGGAGCTGGTCGGTTTCCGGATATTGCAGGGCGTGGTCGCCGGGCCCCTGTACCCGATGACCCAGACCTTGCTGATTGCCGTCTACCCCCCTGCAAAACGGGGCATGGCCCTGGCACTGCTGGCGATGGTCACGGTGGTGGCGCCGATTGCCGGGCCGATCCTGGGGGGCTGGATCACCGACAGTTACAGCTGGCCGTGGATCTTCTTCATCAACGTGCCCATCGGCCTGTTCGCCGCCGCCGTGGTGCGCCAGCAGATGCGCACCAGGCCGGTGGTCACCAGCCGCCAGCCGATGGACTACATCGGCTTGCTGACGCTGATTATCGGTGTCGGGGCTTTGCAGGTGGTACTCGACAAAGGCAACGACCTGGACTGGTTCGAATCGTCGTTCATCATTATCGGCAGCTTGATTTCGGTGGTGTTCCTCGCAGTCTTCGTGATTTGGGAACTGACCGACCGCCACCCGGTAGTCAACCTGCGCCTGTTCGTGCACCGCAACTTCCGTGTCGGCACCATCGTGCTGGTCGGGGGCTATGCAGGGTTCTTCGGTATCAACCTGATCCTGCCGCAATGGTTGCAGACGCAAATGGGTTATACCGCGACGTGGGCGGGCCTGGCGGTGGCACCGATCGGCTTGCTGCCGGTGATCATGTCGCCGTTCGTGGGCAAATATGCGCACCGCTTCGACCTGCGTGTACTGGCAGGGCTGGCGTTCCTGGCGATCGGCACCAGTTGCTACATGCGTGCCGGGTTCACCAGCGAGGTGGACTTCCAGCATGTGGCCTTGGTGCAGCTGTTCATGGGCATTGGTGTGGCGTTGTTCTTCATGCCGACCTTGAGCATCCTGCTGTCCGACCTGCCGCCGCACCAGATTGCCGATGGTTCGGGGCTGGCGACCTTCCTGCGGACTTTGGGCGGGAGCTTTGCCGCGTCGTTGACGACCTGGATCTGGATTCGCCGGGCGGACCAGCATCACGCTTATCTCAGCGAAAACATCAGCCAGTTCGACCCGGCGACGCGGCATACGCTTGAGCAGTTGGGCGGGGCCAGCCCGCAGAGTTATGCGCAGCTGGAGCAGATACTGAATGGGCAGGCTTACATGATGTCGACGGTGGACTACTTCACCTTGATGACCTGGGTGTTTGCCGGGTTGATCCTGCTGGTGTGGTTCGCCAAACCACCCTTCACTGCCAAGGCCGGGCCGGCATCGGCGGGGCATTAAGGCGACGAGGTGAATGGCTCGGGATGTAGGGTGGGGCGGATATCGAGCGCCGCCACGCCCAATCTCTCAAGTCAGGCACTGGGTGGCCCCTCTATTCACATACTGCTCCGTTTCGCCTATTGTCGATCCTCCCTTCCCCAAGCGATTGGCAAAATCATGGAGAACGTCATCGTCATCACCGGCGGCAGCCGCGGTATCGGTGCCGCCACGGCGCTGTTGGCGGCCCGCCAGGGCTACCGCATCTGCATCAACTACCACGCCGACGACCAGGCCGCCGAAACCCTCCTCGGCCAGGTCCGCGCCCTGGGCGCCGAGGCTATCGCCGTGCGGGCCGACGTCAGCGTCGAGGATGAGATCATCCACCTGTTTCAGCGCGTCGACGAAGAGCTCGGCCCGGTCACCGCACTGGTCAACAACGCCGGCACCATCGGCCAGCAGAGCCGCGTCGAGGCCATGTCCGAGTTCCGCCTGCTGAAGATCATGAAAACCAACGTCGTCGGCCCCATGCTCTGCGCCAAGCACGCTTTGCTGCGCATGGCACACCGGCATGGCGGGCAGGGCGGGGCCATTGTCAACGTGTCATCGATGGCTGCGCGCCTGGGCTCGCCCAACGAATATGTCGACTATGCCGCCTCCAAGGGCGCGCTCGACACCTTCACCATCGGCCTGGCCAAAGAAGTGGCAGGCGAGGGCGTGCGGGTCAATGGCGTACGCCCAGGTTACATCCACACAGGGTTCCATGCCTTGTCCGGCGACCCCGACCGGGTCAGCAAGCTTGAGCCGGGTTTGCCCATGGGGCGCGGCGGACGCCCCGAGGAAGTGGCCGAAGCCATCCTCTGGCTGCTCTCGGACAAAGCCTCCTACTCCACCGGCAGTTTCATCGACCTGAGCGGCGGGCGCTGAACGCGCCCGTCAATCCTCCAGCAGCTCGCGTACCCGCTCGGCGAGTACTTCGAGCTCGAACGGCTTGGTCAGCACCAACGTACCGTGCAACAGCTGGCCGTCGCTGAGCGCGGCGCTCTCATCGTAGCCGGTGATGAACAGCACCTTGAGGTCTGGGTAGCGCTCACGGCAGCGTTCGGCCACCTGGCGGCCATTCAGGCCACCCGGCAGTCCGATATCGCTCAGCAGCAGGTCTGGCCGTTCGCCGCTTTGCAGGTGGGCGAGGGCGGTCGGACCATTCTCGAAGGCGTCCACCAGATAGCCCAGCTCTTCCAGCACTTCGCCGACCACCAAGCGCAAGGCGGTCTGGTCTTCAATCAACAGAATGCGCCGTGCAGCCGCGCTGCTTGCTTGCAAAGGCGGGTGCTGCAGTTTTTCGGCTGGCGCCTGGGGCTGCTCGGGGTGTCGGGGTAGCAGCAGCTCGATGCGGGTGCCCTCGCCAAGCACCGACAGCACGCGTAATTGCCCACCCGACTGACGCACGAAGCCGTAGGTCATGGACAGACCCAGGCCGCTGCCCTGGCCCATCGGCTTGGTGGTGAAGAACGGGTCGACTGCGCGCTCCGCCACTTCAGCCGACATGCCTTTACCGTTGTCGACGATGCTCAGCCGCACATACTCGCCGGCTGGCAGTTGCAAAGCCAGGGCCTGCTCGTCGTCAAGCAGCAGGTTGTCGCCTATGATGTCGATCACCCCACCTGCGGGCATGGCATCGCGAGCGTTGATGCAGATGTTGAGCAGGGCGCTTTCCAGTTGGGGCGGATCAATGAAGGTAGGCCACAGCGGGCTGGCGAAGCGGCTGCTCAGGGTAATGGCCGGGCCGATGGTGCGGCGCAGAAGCTCTTCCATACCGGCCACCAACGTGGTCACCTGCGTGGAGCAGGGTTGCAGGGTCTGCTGGCGAGAGAATGCCAGCAGCCGGTGCACCAGTGAAGACGCCCGCTGCGCCGAGCCGCTGGACAGCTTCAGCAAGGGCTCCAGGGCGTCGAAGCGTGACTGGTCCAGGCGTTGGCGCATCAGCTCCTGGGCGCCAAGGATGCTGCCCAGCAAATTGTTGAAGTCATGGGCGATGCCGCCACTGAGCTGGCCTACGGCTTCCATCTTCTGTGCCTGGCGCAGTGCTTCTTCGGCCTTGGCCAGGCGTTCCTGCTCTTGTACCCGGTCACTGATGTCATAAGCGAACAGAAACGCGCCTAGAATCTCGCCTTTTTGGTCGTGCAACGCGTTGAAGCGCAATTCGTAGTGGCGCAGCATGGGGGGCTTGCCGAAGATGCCGATCTCGATGAACTGCTCGCCTGCCAGGGCGCGCTGCCACATTGGCAGGATAGGCGTCTGGCCAGCGCTTCCATCTTCGAACAACCCGGGCAGGTAGTCGCCGATTTCCGGTGTTCTCCCGTACAGCAGGTGGAAGTCATGCCTGGCCTGGCGGTTGACAGCCAGCCAGCGCAGATTCTTGTCCACCACATGCACATTGACCACGCTGTGATCGACCAATTCGGCAAACAAGCGTCGTTCGGCCAGTGCGGCATTCACCCGCTGTTCCAGCTGTTCGTTAAGGCGCTGCAGGGCCTGCTCTGCACGCCGGCGTTCGGTGACATCCTTGAACAACACCGCTACCTGGCGTTTCTCAGCAGGCTCTATGCGGAAAGTAGTCACTGACAGCACATGGCCGGTGGCGACCAGTTCCTGCTCGAAGTGCAGCGGTTCGCCCGTGCGAAGTACAGCGCCATAGCGGGCCACCCAGTCATCGGCCTCATCGGGCACCATCTCGCGCAGTTTCTGCCCGACCACGTCGGGGATGCCGGCGTGCTTGGCGTAGGCCGCGTTGGCCATGACGTGTATATAGTCACTCAGAGGCCCATGCGGGCCATCGAAGAATTCGATGATGCAGAACCCCTCGTCCATCGTGTCGAACAGAAAGCGGTAGACGCTGTGGTCTTGATCCTGCTGTTGCCGAAGCTGTGCTTCCAGCTGCGCGTTATGCTGACGCAAGGCCTCGATTTCCCGGCGCAGGCCGGACAGGTCGCGGTGGTGCATGGCGACATTCCAGAAAAGTATCAGACAGACTGTACTGTGGCTGGCCCTTGAACGTACAGCTGTTCATCGCGGCGGATGCAGGTTTGCCAGCAGGTTTTCGATTTGCTCGCTGAGCAGCGCCAGGCTGAATGGCTTGCACAGCACGCTAGAGTGCTTTGATGGTTTGACATCTGCCTGGTCTTCGCTGTAGCCGGTGATGTAGAGCACTGGCACCTCCTCGGGAAGCGCTGCGGCCAATTGCCGGCCGTCGATGTCGCCTGGCAGCTCGATATCGGTCACCAGCAGGTCAGGCCGCAAGCCCTCTTGGCAGGCAGCCAGTGCGCTGCGTCCATCGACGAACGTGCGCACATCGTGCCCGAGTTCTTGCAGCACTTCTTCGATCACCAGGCGCAGGTTTACCTGGTCCTCCATGAGCATGATCAGGCGAGGTGTGCATTCCGTTTTGGCAGGCGTGGGTTGATGGCGCTCAGGCGGAGTTACTATTACCGCGCTTTTCCTGGGGAGATAAAGGTCAATACGCGTGCCATGCCCAGGCGCACTATTGATCTGCAACTGCCCGCCGGACTGGCGGATGAAGCCGTAGACGATCGACAACCCAAGGCCTGAGCCCTGACCCAATGGTTTGGTAGTGAAGAATGGCTCCAGCGCGCGTTGAGCCGTGTCGGCGGTCATGCCAATGCCATTATCGCTGATACGAATCTGCAAGTAGTCACCCGCAGGGAGGTCCAGTACCCGGGCCTGTGCCTGATTCAATGGGGTGTTCGCGCAACAGATAGCTAATTCGCCACCCAGCGGCATGGCATCGCGGGCGTTGATGCACAGGTTGAGCAAAGCACTTTCCAGTTGCGGCGGGTCGATCGCTATCAGCCATTGGTTGGCCAGTGTCTGGTCAACGAAGTGGATGTCTTCATGCAGCGAGCGCTTGATCAGATCGTGCATACCGGCCACCAGTTGATGCACATCTGTAGTTTGCGGAATCAGGATTTGCTGGCGTGCGAATGCCAGCAGGCGTTGAACCATAGAGGCAGCACGCTTGGAGTCCTGTCGGGCGATGGCAAGTAGCCGTGTAGCTTCCGGGTAGCGCTGTTGTGCCTGGCGTTCGGTGGCCACTTCCAGGGCGGCGAGGATGCTACCCAGCAGATTGTTGAAATCATGCGCTATCCCCCCGGTCAGCTGGCCGATGGCTTCCATCTTCTGGGATTGGCGCAAAGCGTTTTCGATCTCTCGCAGCCGCTCGTGCTCTGCGACGCGTTCTGTGATGTCGTATGCAAACAGGTAACCCCCCTGGATTTGCTGCTGAGCATCACGCAAGGGGTTGTAGCGGATTTCGTAGTGGCGCAATGCTTGTGAGTTCCCAAGGGCGATTGTCTGGACGAATGCCTCGCCCGCCAGTACGCGTGGCCATAAGGGGTCAAGCTGACGCTTGATGTCCTGCTGGCCTGACAGGAATTGCGGAATGTAGTCGCCGACCTTGGGTACGAAACCGCGCAGGCGCTTGAACGTTTCCTGTGCGGTGCGGTTGATCGCCAGCAGCCTGAAGCTGCGGTCCGCAGCAAACACATTGGCCAGGCTGTGGTCGACCAGCTCGCCAAGCAGCTTGCTGTTGGCTTGCTCCTTGTCGACCCTGTTCGACAGTTCCTGGTTAAGTGCTTGCAGGTTATCGAGGGTTACCTGTTCGGCCGGCACCCCGGTAAAGACTACCGCTACTCGTTTCTGGCTGGCGGGCTCCAGGGGATACACCGACAGCTTTAGCCAGCGGTCGGTCACCGCCAGCCGCGCTTCGAACTGCAGGGGCTGCCCTGAGCGCGCCACTTCGGCAAACCGCGGAAGCCAGGTTCCAATTTCGTCCGGGATCGTTTCACGTGCCGTCTGGCCCAACTGCTTGGGGTGGGCGGTGTGCTGCATAGAGGCGTCGTTGGCAAGGATGTAACGGTAGTCGTACAGCTCTCCGTCACTGTTCTCGAGCATTTCGAGCACGCAGAAACCTTGATGCATGTGGCCAGTCATGACCTCATAACAGGCCGCCTTGAGGCGCAGCTCGGCATTCTGCGTCTCCAGTTCGAGTAGTTTTTGTTGTAGTTGCTCTATGCAAGCTGGGGTGTTGTCTTGGGGCATGCTGGCTATCCTGCCTGCGAGTCCGACAACTATAGCTGGCCTTCGACAGCTTTCCTTCAGAACGAGCGAATGATCCGCCCGAGCGTTTCCATGGCCCGTTCGGCACCGTCATGCCAGGGGCTGCCATAGTTAAGACGGATGCAGTTGCCGAAGCGGCGGGTGGGCGAAAAGATCGGCCCCGGGGCGATGCTGATACCTTGTGCCAGGGCCATGTGGAACAGCTTGAGGGCGTCCATCTGCTCGGGCAGTTCCAGCCACAGGAAGTAGCCTCCTGAGGGCTGGCTGACCCGCGTCTGCGCCGGGAAGTGGCGGGAGATGGCCGCCAGCATGTTGGCCTGCTGGCCTTCCAGGGCGTAGCGCAGTTTGCGCAGGTGGCGGTCGTAGCCGCCGTGCTGCAGGTAGTCGGCTATCGCTGCCTGGGCCGGCATCGAGGCGCACAGCGAGGTCATCAGTTTCAGCCGTTCGATCTTCTGCGCGAAGCGACCGGCCGCCACCCAGCCGATGCGGTAACCGGGGGCCAGGCTTTTGGCGAACGAGCCGCAATGCATCACCAGGCCCTGGGTGTCGAAGGCCTTGGCCGGCTTGGGCGCCTGCTGCGAGTAGTACAGCTCGGCGTAGACGTCGTCTTCGATCAACGGCACCTGGTGCCGCGCCAGCAGTTCCACCAGCGCCTGCTTCTTTGCCTCCGGCATGCTCGCGCCTACCGGGTTCTGGAAGTTGGTCATGCACCAGACGGCTTTTACCGGGTGCTTTTCCAGCGTCTGCGCCAGTGCCCCCAGGTCCATGCCTTCGCGCGGGTGCACGGGGATTTCCACAGCCTTGAGTTTGAGCCGCTCCAGCACTTGCAGGCAGGCATAGAAGGCGGGGGCCTCGATGGCCACTAGGTCGCCCGGCTGGGTAACGGCCTGCAGGCACAGGTTCAAGGCTTCCAGTGCACCGTTGGTGATCAGCAGCTCTTCCATTGGCAGCATCAGCCCACCGACCATGTAGCGCAGGGCAATTTGCCGGCGCAGCTGCGGGTTGCCGGGCGACAGGTCGGTCACCACCATGCGCGGGTCCATGCTGCGGCTGGCGCTGGCCAGTGAGCGCGACAGGCGCTGCAGCGGGAACAGTTCGGGGCTGGGGAAGGCTGAGCCGAACGGTATGGTGTTGGGGTCCTTGATCGAGTCGAGTATCGAGAACACCAGTGCGCTGACGTCAACGTCAGTGGACTCGCTGACCGGCTGCAGCGCTTGCGGCTCGCTGAACTGGCGCGGTGCGTGGGCGTTGACGAAATAGCCTGAGCGCGGCCGGGCACGGATCAGCCCGCGCCGCTCCAGCAGGTAATAAGCCTGGAACACCGTGGACGGGCTGACCCCGTGGGTCTGGCTGGCGTAGCGTACCGAAGGCACGCGTTGGCCCGGGCCCAGTACCCCGGAGCGGATCAGTTCGGCAATGTCGTCGGCAAAGCGTTCGTAGCGTTTCATTCTGGCCTTCTGTCGAAGCCTGGCAGGCAAGGTGGCGTCATTGTAAGGGATCAGCGGTTCATCGGTGCGACGAAGCGGCTTTGCGCCACACTGCGGATGGCGGGGTCGTCGCGCTCGCTGATTTCGAAGCTCAATGTTTGCGAGCTGCTGGCCGGGCGCTCGGCCAGCATCGCCACGGATACCGGCAGCTCGCTCATTTCGCCAGCCGGGATCACCAATGTGGTATTGCCCTGCAAGGTGAAACCGTCAGCGTCCAGCAGGCGCAGCGCATAGTGCTGGGTGCGCTCGGTCTTGTTGATGACCTTGAGCAGGTAGATGTTCTCGATCTGGCCCTGGGCATTTTCACGGAACAGGCCACGGTCCTTGATGACGTCCAGCGAAACCATCGGGCGCATCTGCAAGGCCACCACCAGCGCTGCGATCATCACCGCGAGCGCTGCGACGTAGCCCAGCAGGCGCGGGCGCAGCCAGTGGGTGGTGCCGCCCTGCAGACTGTGTTCGGACTTGTAACCGATCAAGCCGCGGGCGTAACCCATCTTGTCCATCACACCGTCGCAGGCGTCTATGCACGCTGCGCATCCGATGCAGGCCATTTGCAAGCCATCGCGAATATCGATGCCGGTGGGGCACACTTGCACGCACAGCGTGCAGTCGACGCAGTCACCCAGGCCTTGGGCGCCTACGTCACTGCCTTTCTTGCGCGGCCCACGGGCTTCACCACGGCGCGGGTCGTAGGCGACCGCCAGGGTGTCCTTGTCGAACATCACGGCCTGGAAGCGCGCATATGGGCACATGTGCAGGCACACCGCTTCGCGCAGCAGGCCTGCGTTGATGTAGGTCGCTGCGGTAAAGAACAGCACCCAGAACAGTGCCACGCCGCCCAGTTGCAAAGTGAACAGTTCTGCGGCCAATGGGCGGATTGGCGTGAAGTAGCCGACGAAGGTCAGCCCGGTGGCTACACCGATAGCCAGCCACAGGCTGTGCTTCAGCGTGCGGCGCGCCAGTTTGTTCAGGCTCCAGGGCGCGGCGGCAAGCTTTATGCGCTGGTTGCGGTCGCCCTCAGTAACCTTTTCGCACCACATGAACAGCCAGGTCCAGGTGCTCTGCGGGCAGCTGTAGCCGCACCACACGCGGCCGGCATACACCGTGATGGCGAACAGGCCGAAGGCGCAGATAATCAGCAGCGCTGACAACAGGATGAAGTCCTGTGGCCAGAATGTGGCGCCAAAAATGTGGAATTTGCTCTCGGCCAAATCCCACAGGACGGCTTGGCGGCCATTCCAGTTCAGCCAGGCCGTCCCGAAAAACAGCACGAACAGTGCGCCGGCAAAGCCGATGCGCAGGGTGCGGTAAAGCCCGGTGAAGCTGCGGGTGTGGATACCCTTGTCGGCGCTTCGCTGTCGTGAGCTGGCTGGGGCGTCGGCGATCTCTGCAAAAGGGATTCTATTGTTCATGGCTCGGTGCTCATCAGGCCTCGATCAGGCATGAACACTATGGCCCTGAGGCTGTTATCAGCACAGGCTCAGATTTTGCGATAAAAACCGTATCAGATTATCCGGTAGGCCCCGCCAGGCCCTAGATCACAGAGCCTGGCACACTGGTCTTCAGATGCCTGCGGCTATCCACCGCACCTGCCACAGTCAGTGCATCGGCTTCGGATTCGGTAATGGGCACGCGTTGGCCTGCGAGCAGGGCCACTGACATGCGCAGATTTTCGTCGGTGAAGATTTCGACATCAGGGCCATCACCCTCGATACGCACGTTTTCGCCGATCAGCGTGCAGCGGCGACTGGTTTCATCGATTTCAACGGGCATGGTGCAGTCCTCCTCGGGTTGTACAGGGTGGACCGCAATGAGGTGCTGGTTGCTGCATCAACAGGCTGAGCGGCACTTTGCCCTGTGGGCTGAGGTCAACCCTTGCATACGGCAGGCCGGCCTTTTCGCGGGCACGCCCGCGAAAAGGCCGGACCTGGCCATACAATGGTCAGCATGGGGACAACTGTGATGGACGTCATCTGGCAAGCAATCCAGGCCGAGTTCGCCGATGTCACCGATGAGCGCGAAGTGACGCGAATCCTCGTGCGGCTGCTTATGGCGGCAGTGCTTGGCGCTGTGCTGGGATTTGAACGTGAACACAAAGGCAAGTCTGCCGGCGTGCGCACCCACATGCTGGTTTCGCTGGGTGCGGCCCTGTTCGTGCTGGCGCCCAGTATGGCCGGGGCTGATGAGCAGGCGCTGAGCAGGGTGATCCAGGGTATCGTCGCCGGTATCGGTTTTCTGGGTGCGGGTACCATTCTCAAAGGAAACGGCCAGGACACCAGCCATGTGAAAGGCCTGACTACTGCCGCAGGGCTATGGATGACTGCAGCCATTGGTACCGCTGCCGGCATGGGGCGCGAAGCCACGGCGTTGATCAGCACGGTACTGGCCCTGCTGGTATTGGGCACGATGCCCATGCTGGTAGAAAAGGTAGAAGGACAGGGGGAGGAAAAGCAAAAGGAGGAGGAGTAGGGTGGGAAGCACTAAGGGGAGCCGAAGCTCCCCCCAAAGCGTTGCTGCTTGCTCTTTTTATTATTGAGGCTGGCTTTTTGTTGTTTTTGTAAGCCTGCCTTGGTGTTGCGTGCGACCCCCATGCGGGGTCAAGAGCAAACGTATTTTTTTGAGCGCTGACCTGCTTTCATCATGGCTGATCCGAACCTGGCTGTAGCTACCTTGAGGTAGTTTTATTGTTCTGTGCCAGACCGCGGGGCGTACCCCTGAAAAGCGTGTCGACTCCAAAAAGATCTGCTTGCTACGCCTCTGCCGTGTTGTTCTTGTTATGTCAGAGCCGTTACCTGTTGTTTTTATTGGGTGTCACATTTTTTTTGTTCTTGTACGAAAGATATAGCAGGGTGCGTGCCAACTTTTTTAAATCCTTTAAAATCAAGCGGTTGGCTATTTTTGGCAAAATCAGTCTGCCTGAAATTTTGTCGATTTGTTTCCCTGTTACCCGATTTTTTGCTGTGAAACGTGGGGGCGGTAACACTTCACCCACACGTATGTGACACCCGTGTGACTCAATGCGCGCTGCGCGCCCGCGCTACCCGCGACCCATTGCCACGGCCAAGCACACTGCTGATGCGCTGACCGGCGGCGATCAACCGGTCCAGGTCGATACCGGTGGCAATGCCCAACCCCTGGAGCAGGTACACCACATCTTCCGTGGCGATGTTGCCGGTAGCGCCTTTGGCGTACGGGCACCCACCCAGCCCGGCCACCGAGCTGTCGAACACGCTGATACCTTCGAGCAGGCTGGCATAGACGTTGGCCAACGCCTGGCCATAGGTATCATGAAAGTGCCCGGCAAGTTGCTCGCGCGGCACCTGGGCGGATACCACCTCGAACAGGCGGCGGGTATCGCCGGCGGTACCGGTGCCAATGGTGTCGCCCAGCGAGACCTCGTAACAGCCCATGTCATGCAGGGCGCGGGCTACCGGGGCCACCTGTTCGGCGCTGACCTTGCCCTCATAGGGGCAACCGAGTACGCACGACACATAGCCGCGCACGCGCACACCGTGGTTGTGCGCGGCCTCCATGATCGGTTCGAAGCGCTTGAGGCTGTCGCCGATCGAGCAATTGATGTTGCGCTGCGAGAACGCCTCGGAGGCGGCTGCGAACACCGCCACTTCCTTCACCCCGGCCGCCAGGGCGTCCTCGAAGCCGCGCAGGTTTGGCGCCAGTGCCGCATAGGTAACGCCGGGGCGTTGCTCAATACCGGCGAACACCTCGGCAGAGCCGGCCATCTGTGGCACCCACCTGGGCGAGACGAAACTGCCCACCTCGATATAGGCCAGGCCCGCCTCGGTGAGGTCGTCCACCAGGCGCACCTTGTCGGCAACGCTGATGGGCTGGGCTTCGTTCTGCAAACCGTCGCGGGGGCCTACTTCGACCAGACGGACTTCTTTGGGCAAGGGCATGGCGGGTTTCCTGTGGTGTTCAGCGGTTGTCTTTGTTGTTCAGGGTGGCGGCCAGGGCTTGCTCACAGCGCTCCTGGGCGGTGTCCAGCTCCAGTTGCATCTGGTGAATGTCGAGCATCTGCTGTTCCAGCTGTGCGCGCCGTTCGGCGATTTTCGCCAGCATGCTGTTGAGCTGCTTGAGGTTGCCGCTGGTGGGGTCGTACAGTTCGATCAGCTCGCGGCACTCGGCCAGCGAAAAGCCGATGCGCTTGCCGCGCAGGATGAGCTTCAGGCTGACCTTGTCGCGGGCCGTGTAGATACGTTCCAGGCCTCGGCGCTCGGGGCTCAGCAGGCCCTGCTCCTCGTAGAAGCGGATGGCGCGGGTGGTGATGTCCAGCTCGCGGGACAGGTCGGAGATGCTGTAGGTCTGGGTGCTCATGCTGGGGCTCGGCGTGGGGTATGCGTTTATCCTGACTGCAGGTTTACGTATACGTCAAGCAAGGGCTGAAAATGTGTGTGGCCTGCACCGGCCGCTTCGCGGGCTTGCCCGCTCCCACAGGGATTGCGTCAGGCTCGCAAGCGGCGCACTTCTGTGGGAGCGGGCAAGCCCGCGAAGAGGCCGCTGCAGGTAACCCCATTTCATTCCGGCTGCACCGACCGACGATATCCATTGGGCGTCTGCCCACTCAAGCGCTTGAACCAGCGGGCAAAGTATGTCGGGTCGGTGAACCCCAGGCTGTCCGACAGCTGCCCGATACTCATCCGCGTGTAAATCAGGTTGCGACGCGCCTCCAGCAACAAACGCTGGTGCAGCACCTGCAGCGCAGTCTGCCCACTCAGCGCCCGGCACAACTGGTTCAGTTGCAGGCTCGGAATATTCAGTCGCGCGGCGAAGTCCTCCATCGACAGGTGCTCGCGGTAATGCGCCTCCACCAGTCGCAAGTACTGCCCCAGCAACTGGCGGTCACGCTCATCCCGATTGCGGGGCGCCTGCCCAGGTTGCGGGCGGCGGCTGATCCACACCATCAACGTGGTTACCAGCGCCTCCAGCAAGGCTGCCCGTGCCGGGGCATTGCCCTGGTACTCCTGCTGCAAGGTGCCGATCAGGCTGCGCAGGTGCACGCGGTCCTGGCCGAGCGGGTAACACCCAGGTTTTGCCAGCACCGTCAGCGGCATGCCCAGGCGTTGTTCCAGGTTTGCCACCAGTGCGGTGCCAAAGGTCAGCACATACCCCTGGATATCGGCACTGAAGCGAAAGCCATGCACGGTCATTGGCGGCACCACCTGGATCGCTGGCTCACCGATGGCGCTGCGCACGCCTTCGATCTCCACCAGGGCCTGACCGCGCTGTACGTACAGCAGCTGGAACAGCTCGGCATGCTGGTGCGGCTTGATCTCCCAGTGGTGCAGGCGGCTACGCGCCGGGATCGACTCGCAGTGCAGCAAGTCGGTGCCGGGCCAGGCCTGGTTTTCGCCATAGAGCTTGAACAAGGGGACGCCGGGGAGGATGGATTTCATGCAGGCTGGCCTGTCCGTTAATCGAACGATTTTTGTAAAAGTGCAGGTTATTCATGGAATAGCACAGTTAGTTGGCAGTTTTTGCCAGTAAAAATGCAAAGGCAAACCCTAACAGCAGATGCCGCCCCACTGCCAGTCCAGGGCCGGCATCGTCCGAAAAGAGACAACAACAATGAAAACTCAGGTTGCAATTATTGGTGCAGGTCCGTCTGGCCTGCTGCTGGGCCAACTGCTGCACAAGGCCGGTATCGATAACGTCATCGTCGAACGCCAGACGCCCGAGTACGTCCTTGGCCGCATCCGCGCCGGTGTGCTGGAGCAAGGCACTGTCGACCTGCTGCGCGAAGCCGGTGTGGCCGAACGCATGGACCGTGAAGGCCTGGTGCACGAAGGGGTCGAGCTATTGGTTGGCGGGCGCCGTCAACGCCTGGACCTCAAGGCCTTGACCGGTGGCAAGACGGTGATGGTGTATGGCCAGACCGAAGTCACCCGTGACCTGATGCAGGCCCGCGAAGCCAGCGGCGCGCCGATCATCTATGCTGCCAGCAATGTCCAGCCGCATGAGTTGAAGGGCGAGAAGCCGTATCTGACCTACGAAAAAGATGGCCGCGTGCACCGGGTGGACTGCGACTATATCGCCGGCTGTGACGGCTTCCATGGTGTCTCCCGGCAAAGCATCCCCGAGGGCGTGCTGAAGCAATACGAACGCGTTTACCCATTTGGCTGGCTGGGCCTGCTGTCGGACACACCGCCGGTCAATCACGAGTTGATCTATGCCCACCATGCGCGTGGCTTCGCGTTGTGCAGCCAACGCTCGCAAACACGCAGCCGCTACTACCTGCAGGTACCTTTGCAGGACCGTGTCGAGGCGTGGTCTGACGAGCGTTTCTGGGACGAACTGAAAGCCCGCCTGCCCGCTGACGTAGCGGCGGATCTGGTGACCGGCCCAGCCCTGGAAAAAAGTATTGCGCCGCTGCGCAGCCTGGTGGTCGAACCCATGCAGTACGGCCACCTGTTCCTGGTGGGAGACGCTGCGCACATCGTCCCACCCACCGGTGCCAAAGGCCTGAACCTGGCAGCTTCGGACGTCAACTACCTCTACCGCATTCTGGTCAAGGTGTACCGCGAAGGGCGTATCGACCTGCTTCAACAGTATTCGCCGCTGGCCTTGCGCCGGGTGTGGAAGGGCGAGCGTTTCAGCTGGTTCATGACCCAGCTGCTGCATGACTTCGGCAACCAAAAGGATGCCTGGGACCAAAAGATGCAGGAGGCTGACCGCGAGTACTTCCTGAACTCCGCGGCGGGCTTGCTGAACATTGCCGAGAACTATGTGGGGCTGCCGTACGAAGAAGTCGTCTGAGTTTCTGTGCTGCCTGTCCTGGCCCCATCGCCGGCAAGCCAGCTCCCACAGGTACTGCACATGACTTGAATACGATGCGGCCAATGTGGGAGCTGGCTTGCCGGCGATCACGGGCGACGCCCGTGCCATGCAAACCTTGCCTACTGGGCCAGCAGCGCCTCCATCTCCCGATACCCTCGCTGGCGCGCATGCTCCAGCGCGGTGACCCCCTCCTGGTCGGCAATCTGCCGGTCCGCACCTGCCGCCAGCAGCCGGCGCACAATCTCCACATGCCGCGGTCCGCCATCCCCCAGAATCACTGCCTCCATGAGCGCGGTCCAGTGCAGCCGGTTCAAGTGGTTCACGTCCACCCCGGCATCGATCAGCATCTGCACTGTTTCTACATGCCCACGCTCGGCCGCCGGTATCAACGCAGTTCCCCCGTATCGGTTGGTGCTCTTGAGGTCGGCACCGTGGCTCAGGGTCAGCCGCAGTATATCGTTCAGGCCCCGGGCGCCAGCATACAGATAAGGGCTGTCAGCAATATTGTCCTCGGCGTTCACATCGGCACCGGCCTGGATCAGCGCTTGCGCCGCCGCCACCTGGTTGGCGTGGGTGGCCACCAGCAGGGCAGTGCGCCCTTGCTCATCACGGCTTTCCAGTTGGGCACCTTGCGCCAGCAACTGTTGCAGGGTGTGCACGTCGTTGTGGCGGGCGGCGGTGTGCAGGCGGTAGTCCATGGTGGTGTTCTCGGCGTGGGCGGCAAGGCTGGTGAACAGGGCAAACAGCATGGCTGCGACGGGTCTACGCATGGGGTGTGCTCCGGATTGGCCTGCCTGCATCCTAGAAAAATCGCACCAAGTCTTGAAGTTAAGTTTGCGCATGACCGACAGTGGTCTGCTGAATAGACAAGGCAGGAAGCAAAACGATGAAGTTCTTCGCACCGGTGATGAGCGCGCTGTGCCTGGCGGTCGCCAGTGGGTGGGCCAGTGCCGATCACGTGTTGCCCGCGCCACCCGAACGGGCCTCCGGCTACCGCACTGGCCTGCAGCCGGTGCACGCCAACCGGCATATGGCCGCCGCCGCCAACCCGCTGGCCAGTGAAGCGGGGCGGGCGATGTTGCGTGCCGGTGGCAGTGCCATTGACGCCGCCATCGCCATGCAGATGGTGCTGACCTTGGTCGAGCCGCAATCCAGTGGCATTGGGGGTGGGGCCTTTATCCTCTACTGGGACGGGAAGCGCGTGCAGGCTTTCGACGGCCGCGAGGCAGCCCCGTCGCAGGTAACGGAAAAGCTGTTCTTGCAAGCCGATGGTTCACCGATGCCCTTCAGGTCGGCACAGATCGGCGGGCGTTCAGTGGGGGTGCCCGGGGTTTTGCGCGCGCTGAAGCTGGCTCACGAGCAGCACGGCAAGCTGCCTTGGCAGCAACTCTTTGCCCCGGCCATTGCGTTGGCACGTAGCGGTTTCCCGGTATCCGAGCGCCTTCACACCCTGGTGGCCGGTGACCCGTATATTGCCCGTTCACCGACCATGGCTCGCTACTTCCTGGATAAAAAAGGCAAGCCGCTGCCAGTGGGTACAACGTTGCGCAACCCCGAACTTGCGCAAACGCTCGAGCAAATTGCCGCGCACGGTCCCCAGGCGTTCTACACCGGTGAAATCGCCGCGGCCATCGTGGCCAAGGTGCGCAGCCATGCCAATGCCGGTTATTTGTCGTTGCAAGACCTCGAGCGGTACGGTGCCAAGGAGCGCGAGCCGGTGTGTGGCCCTTACAAGGCCTGGCGCATCTGCGGCATGCCGCCGCCGTCGTCGGGCGGGGTGACGGTGTTGCAGACGCTGGGCATGCTTGAAGCCGTGCAGCGCACCACGCCACAACGCGATCTGGCGGCGTTGCGGCCGCTGGCGAACGCGTCCCCGGCAGGCCTGGAGGCATCGCCGCTGGCCGTGCACCTGATCGCCGAAGCCGAGCGCCTGGCCTATGCCGACCGCGCTCAGTACCTGGCCGACAGCGATTATGTGCCGGTCCCGGTCAAGGCCCTGACCGACGCCACCTACCTGGCCCGCCGGGCATCACAGATTGGGGCATACAGCATGAAGCGCGCTCGCCCGGGCCAACCGCCAGGCGCCGACCTGGCCCTGGCGCCTGATCGCTCGCCTTTGCGCATTTCCACCTCGCACCTCAGCGCAGTGGATGACAGCGGCCAGGCACTGGCCATGACCACCTCGGTGGAGGCCGCGTTCGGTTCGCACCTGATGGTCAAGGGCTTCCTGCTCAACAACCACCTGACGGACTTCTCGTTCATCCCTCAGGAGCACGGCAAGCCTGTGGCCAACCGGGTGCAGCCGGGCAAGCGGCCGCTGTCGGCGATGGCGCCCACGCTGGTGTTTTCGCGGGCCTCTGGCGAGCTTGTGGCCAGCCTTGGTTCGCCAGGGGGCTCGCAGATCATTGGCTACGTGAACAAGGCGCTGATCGGCTTGCTGGATTGGCAGCTCGACCCGCAGCAGGCGGCCGGCTTGCCCAACTTCGGCAGCCGCAATGCCGGCACCGAAGTGGAAGCGGGGCTCGCCAGCCCATCGCTGATCCGCCAATTGGCAGCCTGGGGCCATGAGGTCACGCCGATGACCATGACCAGTGGCATGCAGATCATCCAGCGCAGCGGCGATGGCTGGTCCGGTGGCGCCGACCCTCGGCGTGAAGGTGTGGCCCTTGGCGACTAGCCGTGATAGAACGCAGTCTTGCCATTCAGCAGTTGAATACCAACATGTCTATCAGCGTGAAATCGAATAGAGCCCTGTTCGACCTCGACCTGCTACGCGCCATCGTGGTGGTGGCCGATTGCGGCAGCTTCACCACGGCGGCGGCGCGCCTGCACTCGACCCAGTCGACCATCAGCCAAAAGGTGCGCCGCCTGGAGGACATGGTCGGCCATCGCCTGTTGGTGCGGGGTAACCGCGATGTGCTACCGACCGACGCCGGGCAGACCTTGCTCGGCTACGCCCGGCACATGCTGGCGCTGAATGACCAGATGCTCGAAGCCCTGGCCGGGGCGATGGTGGGCACCACCGTACGCCTGGGCGTGCCCGAGGACTTCGTTGGCGGGCGCACCACCAATGCGCTGTCGGCGTTCAGCCGGCTGCACCCGCAAGTGAAACTGGAAGTGACCAGCGGCCTGTGCCGCGACCTCAGCCAGGCCTACGACAACGGTGAACTGGACCTGGTGCTGCTCAAGCAGCGGCGCAACACCCGGGAGGGCGTGGCTTGCTGGCCCGAGCGCCTGCAATGGATCGACAGTGCGCGCACCCCCGCCTTTGAGCTGGACCCGATCCCGCTGGTGACCTTCCCGCCGCGCGGCCTGTACCGCGAAGACATGATCAACGCGATCGAAAGCATGGGCCGGCGCTGGCGCATCAGTTTCACCAGTTCCAGCCTCAGCGGTATCCAGGCGGCAGTTGCCGATGGCATGGGCATCAGCCTGCTGCCACCAAGGGCGGCTACGGGCGAGCACCGTGTGCTGGGGGCAGGGCAGGGGCTACCGGAGGTCGACAGCTATGAAATCGTCATCGTCCACCGGCCGACGGCGGATGTGATGGTCAAGGCGTTGGCCGAGGTCATGACACAACTGCTGGCGGGCGGTGGGATCTGAGCCGGCCTGACGAACTGACGCGGTCTTTGTGGGGCGCCCCGGCAGGGCCGCTCCCACAGAAGATCGAGTCGGCCGACGGTTGATGGGTCAGGCGCAGGCCGCAGCGAGGCGTGGCGACAGATGAATGCCGGCGATCATGCAGCGCACTGAGCCGCCGGCCATCTCAATGGTCGGCACGTCCAGCGGCACCAGCCGCGCCGAGCGCTCGATGCGCTGGCGTTGCTCACCGGTCAGGCTGTCGAAGGCCTTGCGTGACAGTGCCAGGATTCGCCCGTCACGCCCGGACAGCTCGATGGCATTGCCGGCAAACTGGCTGATCTGCTGGTTACTCAGGTCAATCACGTCGCGGCCCGATTCGATCAGCCGCATGCGCACTTCCTCGGCCCGCGCCTTGTTGGTGAACGTGCCAAAACCCACCAGTGCAAATTCGGTCGCCACGCACATCAGTACGTTGGTGTGGTAGATCGGCGTGCCTTGCTCGTCGGCCGTGTCGAACACCATCGGCTCGAAGTTGAAGTGCGTGCTGAAGCGCTCGAGGGCGATCGGGTCGGCGCGGTTGGAACGTGCGGTGTAAGCCACCCGCGACAGGTGGTCGAAGACCATGGCGCCGGTCCCTTCAAGAAACAGTTCGTCTTGCTCCAGCCCTGAATAATCGATGACATCTTGCACGCGGTACTCATGTTTGAGCATCTCGATCACATCCGCGCGCCGCTCGCGGCGGCGGTTGCGCGAATACATCGAGTAGATTGCGATGTGTCCACCGGGGTGGGTAGAGAACCAGTTATTGGGGAACACCGAGTCCGGGGTGTTGTGTTCGCCGAAATCATCGAACAGGTGTACCCGCACGCCTTCGGCCTCAAGGCGACCGGCGGCCTGCGTGACTTCTTCGCGGGCAACCTCGGCGAGCGCCTGTGCGGCGAGGCCGGGGCTGCTGCGCTGGAACGAGTTGTCGGCTGCGGTTTCCGGGTTGGGGGTGAACGCATGTGGCCTGACCATGACCACTGCTGCAGGTGCTTGAATCGAACGCGTTGGAAATGCCATGAGAAATACCGGGTTGAGTGCAGGGTTAGGCAACGCGTCGGATACGGCTTTTGGCAGCACGGCCGCGGGTGTGGCTGAACAGGTCTTTCGGGTCATCTTCCACCCATGGCACCAGGTCGATCTTCGTGCCCATGCCGCGCTTTTCGGCCTGCTGTAGTACGTAACGTAGTACGGTGTAATCCTCCAGGGCGAAGCCCACCGAGTCGAATACGGTGACCTGGCGGTCGCTCTGGCGCCCCTCGGTCTCGCCGCGCAGCACACGCCACAGGTCAACCACCGGGAAGTCAGCGGGCAGCTGCTGAATGTCACCTTCGATACGGGTTTGCGGCTCGTACTCGACGAACACCCGGGCGTTGCGCAGCACATCGGCGTGCAGTTCGGTCTTGCCCGGGCAGTCGCCCCCCACGGCATTCAGGTGCATGCCAGGTTCGAGCATGTCGGGGGTGATGATGGTGGCGTAGGCCTTGTCGGCAGTGACCGTGGTGATGATGTCCACGCCTTTTACCGCTTCGGCCACCGAGCCGGCCCGGCGAATGGTGAGGCCGCTGTATTCCTTGAGGTTGGCAATCAGCTTGGCGGTGGCCAGCGGGTCGGTGTCATAGGCGACGATTTCTTCGATGCCCAAGTGCTTGTGGAACGCCAGCGCCTGGAATTCGCTTTGCGCGCCGTTGCCGATCAGCGCCATCTTGCGCGAGTTCGGTCGGGCCAGTGCCTGGGCTGCCATCAGCGAGGTGGCCGCAGTGCGCAGGGCGGTGGCAATGGTCAGTTCGGACAGCAGCACCGGGTAGCCGGTGTCGACATCGGCCAGTACGCCGAAGGCCATCACGGTATGCAGGTCACGTGCAGTGTTGGCCGGGTGCCCGTTGACGTATTTGAAGGCGTAGCGGCTGTTGTCGGCGACCGGCATCAGCTCGATCACACCCACTTCCGAGTGGCTGGCAACCCGTGCGGATTTATCAAACTCCTGCCAGCGTTTGAAGTCTTCACGCATGGCCGCAGCCAGTTCACCTATGAACGGCGCTACGCCGATGTCGTGCACCAAGTCCGACATGGTTGGAACATCAATGAAATACGTCATGCTCTTGCACCTTGTTATTGTGCGCTGCGCCCTGGATATTGCAGGGTGAGCGCTTAGGATTATCGAAGTGTCGCCGGCTCGAACATTTTGATGAAAGGTGGCGTCAACAGGAAGAATGCAGGTTGCCAGTTTCGCCAACTTTCTAGACAATCTGCCACCCCAAAGTAGCAATCTGATTATTTGGCAGGCATATGGACACTATCGATCGGGAACTGATTGCGCTGTTGCGGGACAATGCACGCACTCCCGTGCTGACCTTGGCAAAAAAACTCAAGGTGGCCAGGGCAACGGTGCAAAACCGCATCACCCGGCTCGAAGAGCAGGGCGTGATCATTGGCTACACGGTACGTTTGCGCTCCGATGCGCTGGACCAGGGCGTGCGGGCAATTACCAGCATAGGCATCAGCGGCCACCACGCTGCAGAGGTCAAGCACGCGCTGCGTGGGCACCCCAACGTGGTCGCCATCCACACCACCAATGGCCGTTGGGACCTGATGGCAGAGCTGCGCGCAGACACCCTTGAAGCGTTCGACCGGGCGCTGAATACCATTCGCTCCATTCCGCACATCGAGAATACCGAGACCAGCATCCTGCTCTCCACCTACAAGATGTGACCGCGGGGTCAGGCCTTTTGACAGGCGCATTGCGCAAACTGTCACCCAGGCTTTCCACAGTGCAAAAAATCCCTTTGGCTGTGCGCATTCTGTAGCGTTCCGCTTGGCCCGGGCCACTGGCAGAATGAAACTGTTTTCGTGCAACGGTACAAGGCGCACCAACCAGGGTGCGTTTCAAGCAATAAAAAAGCCCGCAGCTAAGTTGCACCGGGCGTGAGTGTCCGTTTTCGTTATTACCTGCGCTTTTATCATTTTCAATGACAGGGAACCTGCACCTTGGTGCCACTTACATGGTGCGGCGCGGGGCGCTGAAGTTTTACCAAAAAAGAATAAGAGGTCGACTATGCATCAAACGTGCAATGCGCAAAGCGCTGCTCCGCAAGAGGGCCGAGTGCTCAAGCGACGGCTGGAAAACCGACACATACAGCTTATTTCGATCAGTGGTGCCATTGGTACCGGGTTGTTTATGGGCTCGGGCAAGATCATTGCGCTGTCTGGCACTTCGATCATCCTCGTCTACGCCATCATCGGCTTTTTTGTGTTCTGCATCATGCGCGCCATGGGCGAGATGCTGCTGGCCAACCTGCAGATGGAATCGTTCGCTGACCTGGTGCACAACTACCTGGGGCCGCGGGCCGGTTACATTCTCAGCTGGTCGTACTGGCTCAGCTGGGTGGTGGCGGCGGTGGGCGACGTGGTGGTGGTCGCAGGGTTCGTGCAGTACTGGTACCCCGATGTGCCTACCTGGCTACCGGCTTTCGGCACCATGTTCCTGTTGCTGGGCCTGAACATGCTGGCGGTGAAGGCCTTTGGTGAAGTGGAGTTCTGGTTCGGCCTGATCAAGATCGTCGCCATCGTGCTGCTGGTGGTAACCGGCCTGGTGATGGTCGCCACCTCCTATACCTCGCCGGGCGGGGTGACGGCATCGTTCAGCCACCTGGTGGCCCCCGGCGTGGTCATGCCGCATGGCATCCTTGGCTTCCTCGCCGGGTTCCAGATCGCCATTTTCTCCTTCGTCGGCACCGAGCTGATCGGCACCGCAGCGGCAGAGGCCAAAGACCCCGAAAAGACCCTGCCCAAGGCGATCAACACCATCCCCGTGCGTATCCTGCTTTTCTACATCTGTTCGCTGGTGTGCATCATCAGTGTGGTGTCCTGGGCCAATGTGCCAGCCAACCGCAGCCCCTTCGTTGAATTGTTCCTGCTTGGCGGGTTGCCCGCTGCTGCTGGCATCATCAACTTCGTAGTGCTGACCTCCGCGGCATCGTCGGCCAACAGTGGCGTTTACTCGGGCTCGCGCATGCTCTATGGCCTGTCGCATCAACAACAGGCCCCGAAGGCGTTCGGGCGCCTGTCCGGGTCGGGTACGCCAGTGCGGGCGCTGGTATTCTCCGGGGTGTGCATGGCGATTGCGTTGACGCTGCTGTTCGTGATCCCGGAAGTGATGACCGTGTTCACCCTGGTGTCGACCATTTCTGCGGTAATGATCATCGTTACCTGGTCGCTGATCCTGCTGTCCTACTTTGCTTACCGCCGACAGAACCCGCAGGCCCATGAGCAGTCCAGGTTCAAGCTGCCGGGCGGCAAGGTCACCGCCGCGCTGGCGCAGCTATTCCTGATTTTCGTGCTGTGCCTGCTGGTGCTGGAACCGGACACCCGCACGGCGTTGTACGTGATGCCGCTGTGGTATGCGGGCCTGTTGCTGGCCTATCGGCGCAGGACCAAGGCCTCTGCCCAACCGCAGAGCGCTACTGCTGATTCGTTGATTTAGCGGGTGCTCTGTGGGAGCGGGCTGGCCCCGCGAACACCGGCAAAGCCGGTGCCAGGCACCGCAGGGTTGCCTTCGCGGGACAAGCCCGCTCCCACAGCAGTCCAAAAGGGCTGGCGATCTGCTACAGCGGCCAGGACAGGTAGATCCAGCATTCTTCAGGGCTGGCGTTCAGCAACCGCCCGCAACGTACGCAACGTTACCACCGGCGCATCCACCACAAACCGGTTGGCCAGCCAGCCGGGCACATCGCCGGCAGGGTCGGCCTGCAACTGGTAGGTCACCTCCGTCTCGCGCTCGCCCAGGGGTTTCATGCGCCACTCACCGCGCAGATGCTGCACCCGGATCAGGCCGTCAACCTTGGGAATCCTGTCAGGCTCGGCGCTCAGGCGCCGCAGCAGGGTGCCGTCGTCCAGGCGTTCGCTGGTGACTTTCAGCACAATGTCCCGCGGCATCGTCGGCCACGGCAGGTTGGTGGTCAGGTACACCCAGGTATTGGCGCCATCCACTTCCAGCAAACGCATCTGGTCACAGGCGTATAGCCATTTGCAGGCTACCCGCAGGTTCTCTTGCAGGTCGGTGAGGGTGCGCACGCTGGCTTTCATGGTACTTACACCACGAAATTGCTGGTAGGGCGTGTCATGCGCGCTGCTCAGGTACACGCGAATGCCTTCGCGGTCATAGGCCAGGTTCCACTCATCGGCGGCCGGGGCAGGGGTACACAGCAGCAGGGCAGTGAGCAGCAGGCAGCGGTTCATGGCCGGTACCGCGCGGGGGATGGGTGTTTGAGTATGCGCGGCAAACAGAAAGCCCGCCAGGTTGGCGGGCTTGCGGGCATCAGCCTGGGCTTAGCGCTTAGGGTTCAGCGTCAGGTGCACGTGACGGTTAACGTCCTTGTACAGCAGGTAGCTGAAGTTGCCAGGGCCGCCGGCGTAGCAGGCTTGCGGGCAGAAGGCGCGCAGCCACATGAAGTCGCCGGCTTCCACTTCAACCCAGTCCTGGTTCAGGCGGTACACCGCCTTGCCTTCCAGCACGTACAGGCCATGTTCCATCACGTGGGTTTCAGCGAACGGAATAACGCCGCCCGGCTGGAAGGTGACGATGTTCACGTGCATGTCGTGGCGCATGTCGGCCATGTCGACAAAACGGGTGGTTTTCCAGCGGCCTTCGGTGCCCGGCATCTCGATGACGGTGGCGTTGTCGCGGTGGGTGACGAACGATTCCGGTACGTCCAGGCCCTCGACTTTCTGGTAATGCTTGCGCAGCCAGTGGAAGGTGACGTTGGACTTGCTGTTGTTGCGCAGGCTCCACTCGGCGCCTGGCGCCAGGAAGGCATAGCCGCCGGGTACCAGGGTGTGGTGCTTGCCTTCCACGGTGATGTCCAGTTCGCCTTCGACGATGAACACCACGGCTTCGGCGTTAGCGTCCAGCTCGGGGCGCTCGCTGCCGCCTTCCGGGGCCAGCTCGACGATGTACTGCGAGAAGGTTTCGGCAAAACCGGTCAGCGGGCGGGCGATGACCCACATGCGCATCTTGTCCCAGAACGGCAGGTGGCTGGTGACGATGTCACGCATCACGCCCTTGGGGATGACGGCATAGGCTTCGGTGAACATGGCACGGTCAGTCAGCAGCTCGGTTTGAGCCGGGTGCCCACCGTGGGGGGCGAAGTACGAATGGTTCGACATGGACAATCTCGACTTGTTGTTCTCTCCCCATGCCGTGAACCGCACCGGCCGGTGCGGCGCAGGGGATGTGGCCACAGAATAGGGTCGAGCGCGTGCCATCCACAAATTAAATGTTGGAATACCCGGTATTTGATCGCTGAATGTCGACCTGGCGCCCGGCGTGGGCTTCCGGCAGTCGATCGCCTTGACCGAACAATTTTTGGCGCAAGGTCCCTTCGGTGTAACTCGAAGGGTAGCGGCCGCGGCGTTGCAGCTCGGGCACCAGCAACTCGACCACGTTGGCCAGGTCATCCGGCTGCACGGCGTAGGTCAGGTTGAAACCGTCGATGCCGGTCTGGTCCAGCCAGCTTTCCAGCTGGTCGGCCACCTCGCTGGCAGAACCTGCCAGTACCGGGCCGCGACCACCCAGGCCAACGAACTCGGCAGCCTCGCGCACGGTCCAGCGGCGGTTCGGGTCAGCGGCGGTAAACGCGGCCAGGGCAGCGCGGCCGGCGTCATTTTCGACGTATTCGATCGGCGCATCAGGGTCGAGGCCGGCAAAGTCGATGCCGGTCCAGCCCGACAGCAGCGCCAAGGCCGCGTCCAGGTCGACATAGCGACGGTATTCGGCGAACCGCGCCTCGGCTTCTTCCCGGGTAGGGGCGACAATCAGCAATGCCTGGGCATAGATCAGCACTTCATCACGACCTCGACCGGCGGCTTCGCTGGCCTGGCGAATGCCATCGGCGTAGCGGCGCAACACTGTAGGGGTTGGGCCGCTGATGAACACGCATTCGGCGTGGCGCGCGGCAAACTGCTGGCCGCGTGCCGAAGCGCCGGCCTGGAACAGTACCGGCGTGCGTTGCGGTGACGGCTGACACAGGTGCATGCCGGGCACCTGGAAGTGCTCGCCCACGTGGTTGATCGGGTGTACCCGGGTTGGCTCGATGTAGCGCCCGCTGTCGCGCTCCAGCAGCACCGCGTCATCGTCCCAGCTCTTTTCCCACAGCTTGTAGAGCACCTGCAGGTACTCCTCGGCCAGGTCGTAGCGCTGATCGTGGCCCAGCTGGCGCGCCAGGCCGAGGTTGCGTGCAGCGCTGTCGAGGTAGCCGGTGACGATGTTCCAGCCGGCCCGGCCGTTACTCAGGTGGTCAAGTGTGGACATGCGCCGGGCGAACGGGTAGGGGTGCTCGTAGGTGAGCGAGAAGGTCACGCCAAACCCCAGGTGCTCGGTGACCCCGGCCATGGCCGGCACCAGCAGCAGCGGGTCGTTGACCGGCACTTGCACGCCACCGCGCAGGGCGGCCTCAGGGCCGCCTTGGTACACGTCGTAAATACCCAGCACATCGGCAATGAACAGGGCGTCGAACAGGCCGCGCTCCAACAGGCGGGCCAGGTCGGTCCAGTAGCTCAGGCGGTTGAAGGCGACGCTGGTGTTGCGTGGGTGGCGCCACAGGCCGGGGGACTGGTGGCTGGCGGCGTTCATGCTGAACGCATTGAAGCGGATCGGGCGGGGCATGTCAGTTGCGCTCCACTCAAGGCAATACGGAAGCCGGGTAGACCGCGTCGGCCACCTGCAGCTTGTGTGGAATCAGGCCCAGGCCCTGGAAGGTGTCAGCGAGTTTCTGTTGCTCGGCGACGATCTGCGGGGTGATGGCCACGGCGTTGTAGTTACGGCGCTCGCTGGCCACTTCAAGCACGTTGGCGTTGATGCCCAGTTGCGGGGCCAGCAGTGCGGCAACCTCTGCGGGTTTGGCGTTGGCCCACTGGCTGACTTTGCCCAGTTCGGTAAAGAAGGTTTTCAGCAGCGCACGGTGCTGGTCGGCGTAGCTGGCGGTGGACAGGTAGAAGGTGCGGTTGTTGGACAGGCCGCTGCCGTCACGCAGGTTCTTCAGGCCTGGCTGGCTTTCTGCAGCGGCGAGGAACGGGTCCCACAGGGTCACGGCCTGCACGCTTCCCGACTGCAAGGCGGCCACGGCATCGGCGGCATTGTTGACGTAGGCGGGGGTGATGTCCTGGTAACTCAGGCCAGCCTGTTGCAGGGCGACAGCCAGCAGGTACTGGGCATTCCAGCCACGGCCGGTGGCCACGCGTTTGCCTTTCAGGTCCTGCACGCCAGTCAGGTGGTCCTGCTCGCGTACCACCAGGCCGATGCCGCGTGGGTAGGGCTGTTCGGCGGCCAGGTACACCACCGGTTTGCCGGCGGCCTGGGCGAACACCGACGGTGCGTCGGCGGCGTGGCCGAGGTCGATGGCGCCCGTGCTCAGGGCCTCGAGCAGCTGTGGGCCGGCGGCAAACTCGTGCCAGCTCACCTTCACGCCTTGCGGGGCCAGGGCCTTTTCCAGGGCGCCGCTGCCTTTGAGAATGTTGATGCTGTTGAACTTTTGGTAACCGATGCGAAGGGTCTTGGCGTCGTCGGCCAGGGCTTCGGACCACGGCAGCAGGGCACTGGCGACACTGGCCAGCAGGCCGCCAATCAACAGGCGGCGCAGGGGGGAAAAGGCACGGATTGGCATGGGGATGCTCCTTCAGACCGGGTGGTAAACGATGGGCCCAGCCTAAGGAGATGGCGTTTGGCTTTCAATTTTTATATTCCGTTTCGTTAGATTGTTTTGTTATTTTTATATCCTTTTGTTTTGTAACGATTTGCATGCTTTCGACATTTTTTTCACATTCGCTTGCTAGCATCCCCGGCATTCCGAGGAGCCCTACATGCCGCAATTCCTGCGCCAACGCAGCGCCCGCATCGCCCTGACTGCCACTACCGGTTTGCTCGCCGCCACCTTGGGTTTTTTCGCCTGGCAGAGTTTCTACCCGGTCCAGGCTGCCGCTGGTTGGGATGTCCAGGTGCTGCATCGTGATGTGGCCAAGGCCGCATCGTTGTTGCCGCAAGCGGATGGCAGCCTGCTGGTCAGCCGCGAACTGGATGATGGCCGAGGCAGCATCCTCAAGATCACCGCGACAGGCGACCGCGTAGTGGTTATCGACAGCCTGTCGAAGCCCGACGGCATGGTCGCGGCACAAGGCGGTTGGGTGTTCAGCCAGGAAGGCGGTCAGGCGCCGGTGAGCCTGGCCCGCGATGGTCAGGTTACCCACCTGTTCGACGGTGAAAGCGTGCAGGGGCTGTGGAACGACGGCGACCACCTGTATGCCATCGAAGACCGCAAGGGCAATGGCCGCTTGATGCGTTATGACTGGGCCAGCGGCCAGCTTGAAGTGCTGCGTTCCGGCCTGACCGAAACCGAAGGCCTTGCCCGCTGTAACGACGGCCGCTTGCTGTACACCGAAAAAGCCAATGGCAAGGTTCGCGCCCTGTCCGACGATGGCCAGGACCCGGTAGTGGCCGAGGGGTTGCGCAACCCTACCTTCCTGTTCTGTGACCCGCGTGGCCTGTGGGTCAGCGAAGACAACACACACCGCGCA
The DNA here is from genome assembly GCF_021283425.1 of Pseudomonas sp. NMI542_15. Classification (NCBI taxonomy): domain Bacteria; kingdom Pseudomonadati; phylum Pseudomonadota; class Gammaproteobacteria; order Pseudomonadales; family Pseudomonadaceae; genus Pseudomonas; species Pseudomonas sp. NMI542_15. The sequence goes on from NZ_JAJSRO010000001.1 coordinate 174,728, forward strand.
CGCTTGTTGCTCATCGACGCTGACGGCGTCCAGCACACCATGCTGACCTTCCTCAAGGCGCCGCAGTCGATCGTGGCGGACGGCAAGGGCGGCTACCTGTTGGCCGAAGGCGGGCGTAACCGCGTGCTGCACCTGACGCCGCCACCGACGCACGACACCGCCCAGCGCGACTGAGCCGGCGCTAGCTGGGCAGGCGCCGCACGCGCCCTGGCAGCAGGCCCAGCACCAGCATGCAACCAAGCAGAATTACCAGGCCTCCCGCTGCCTGCAACAGGCTCAGGGCTTCATTGAGGAACACCGCGCCGACCAGCACTGCCACCAGGGTGACCACGAACTCCACGCTGATGGCGCGGGTGGCACCGATACGTGCCACCAGGCCAAAGTACAGTACGTAGGTGGTCGCGCTCATCACTGCGCCGCTAATCAACAGGTAAAGCCAGTCGCTTGCCTGTGGCACACTGGGCACGGGAACTACCAGCAACAGCGGCAGGGTCATCAACCCGCCAGCCAGGAACGCGCCGCCGGTGACCGTCCACGGGTCCTGGCCGCGCAGGTGCAGGCTGGCGTAATTGCTGCCGTAGGCGGCGCTGATGGCGCCCAGCAGCGACGCTATGCAGCCGTGGATGAAGTCGTCATCAATCGGCCGGGCCGGAAAACCGACCAGGATGGCGATGCCGGCAATGCCCAGCAGCAGCCCGGCCAGGCCTTGCAGGGTGATTTTCTCCAGGCCCCAGACCCGCCCGATCAGCATCGAGAACAGCGGAATGGTGGCGACAAAAATAGCTGCCATCGCGGTGCCGATGCGTGGGGTGGCGTACGACATGCCGATCAGTTGCCCGGCCACCGTGGTCGCCCCCACCACCAGCAAGGGTACCAGCAGCGGGCGCAGGCGCATTGGGCGGCCTAGCAGGGCTGCCAGGAGCGCCAGGGTGCCGCTGGCAATCAGTGCCCGCAGGCTGACCGCACCCACCCAGCCAAAGGCATGCACCACCTTGAGCAACACCAGGAACGAAAAGCCCCAGGCTATGGCCAGGAACAGGTAGGCGGCGAGATCGCGTGGTTGCATGAGGCAGGGTCCATCCATGGCAGGGGCAGGCAGGCTAGCGGGTTGCAGGGCGCAATATCAAGGCCGGCCAGCCCCGATGCATTATGGCTACTCGACCAACAGCGTGCTTCCCTGCATGGCCGCGCTCACGGATAATCCCCGCTATTCCAATAAGTAGCCTGTGAGTGGGTATGAGTGATTCCGTAGTGAGCCTTGGCCAGCCTGAAACCGGGGGGGCGCGCAAAACGCGCAAGAACAACCCCGAGAAAACGCGCGAGGACATCCTCCAGGCGGCCATCAACGAGTTTGTCCAGCAAGGGCTGGCCGGCGCACGCGTCGACGCCATCGCCGAGCGTACCGCTACCTCCAAGCGCATGATCTACTACTACTTCGGCAGCAAGGAGCAGCTGTACTGCGAGTGCCTGGTGAAGCTGTACGGCGATATCCGCAAGACCGAGCAGAGCCTGGACCTGGAGTCGTTGCCGGCTGAGCAGGCGATCCGCCGGCTGGTGGAGTTCACCTTCGATCACCATGACCGCAACGTCGATTTCGTGCGGATCATCTGCACCGAAAACATCCATTACGGCGAGTACGTCAAGCAGTCGCCGGCGATCCGTGAAATGAGCAGCCTGGTGCTCGAGGCCCTGGGCAACACACTGCACCGTGGCGTGCAGGAAGGTGTGTTCCGCACCGGCATCGAGGTTATCGACCTGCACATGCTGATGAGCTCGTTCTGTTTCTACCGGGTGTCCAACCGCCACACCTTTGGCGAGATCTTCCAGATTGACCTGTCTGATGACCAGGTCAAGCTGCGCCACAAAGCCATGATTTGTGACGCAGTATTGCGCTATATCCGCGCCTGAACGCCGTTTACTCGCCCAGCCGTTGCTCGCGCGACGGCGGGTAGCCGAAATATGCCGCATAGCACTTGCTGAAGTGCGACACGGAAACAAACCCGCAGGCCACTGCAACGTCCATCACCGACAGGTCCGAATACTGCAGCAGCCGGCGGCTTTTGGTGATGCGCAACTCCATGTAGTAGCGCCGTGGCGAGGTGCCCAACTGAGCCTGGAACAGGCGGTCGATCTGCCGGCGCGAGCGCCCGCTGTAGGCGGCCAGCTGATCCAGGCTGAGGGTTTCTTCCAGGTTGTTTTCCATCAGCTCGACGATGGTGCGCAGGTGCAGGCTCATGGATTTCTTCGCCCCCGGGCCAACCTGGCGGTAGCGAGCCCCGGAGAACGACAGGATTTCCTCCACGCCTTCGGCCAGCCCGTCACCATACAGCCGGCGCACCAGGCCCAGCATCAGCTCCATGGCGCCATTGGGGCTGGCGGCGCTGAGGCGGTCGCGGTCGAGGGTGAAACTGGCCGGCGTGATGCGTGTTTGCGGGCTGCGCTCCGACAGGCTGGCGCGCTGCTCGGGGTGGATACTGCAGCCATAGTCGTCCAGCACCCCGGCGCGGCCAAGAAACCAGGCGCCGTTCCACAGGCCGCCCAGGGCCATGCCGTGGGCGGCGCAGTCGTCCAGCAGGCGGTCGAGTTCAGGGTACTTCAGAGGCGTGCGCAAGCCGCCACAGATCACCAGCAGGTCCAGCGCCTTCAGCGCCCCGGCGGACAGCTCGGTGGCGACCAGCTCCAACCCCAGGTCGCTGGTTACCCGGTCGCCCTCCATCGACAGTGGGGTGAATTGAAAACTGTCGGCGCGTAGCAGGTTAGCCGTGACCAGCACGTCCATGGCAACGGTGAAGCTGGCCATCGAGAAGTGTTCGAGCAGGACGAAGTCGACCCGGTAAGGCGCCTGGGCATTGGCGCTGCTGGTTTTGAGCCGCAGCATGTTGCTGGTGCTGGTCTTCTTGCTGAACTGTCGTGGCGTGGGCACTCTGGACTCCGCTTCCTGGCTGGTCCCAGAGTGTGGCCGGTGGCCGGGGGAAAGACAATGTCCCGGGTGGGCGTGTCGTATTTCAGGTCGTGTTCAGGCAACCTGTCTGCCTTGGCCCATTGCTGCCATGCTGCCCACTGCCACTGAGGACGCCCTAGATGAAGTACGCCATTGCCCTGTTGTTCAGCCTGCTTCCACTGCTGGCCAATGCCCTGGAGCCGGGCGAGAAGCTGGCCCCATGGACGCTGCTCGACCAGCATGATCAAGCCTACAGCCTCGATAACAGCACGCACATTCTGCTGGTGGCCCGCGACATGGACGGTGCCAAGTTGGTCAAGGCGGCGCTGGCCCAGCAGCCCAAGGGCTACCTCGAGGCGCGCGATGCCGTATTTGTTGCCGATATCCAGCGCATGCCGGCGCTGATCAGCAAGCTGTTCGCCATCCCCGCCATGCGCGATTACACCTACCGGGTGCTGCTCGACCGGGACGGGCGCGTGGCCAGCCGTTATTCCGGGCAGGATGGCCAGGTGCAGTGGTTGCAACTGCAGCAGGGCGTGCTGGTGAGCCAGCAGTCTTTTGCCGATGCCGCAGCGTTGAAGGCGGCGCTGGAGAAGGCTGCGCAGCATTGAGGCCATTCACCTCGTAAATCTATAGGCTATCGTGGTCATTGTGGGACCGCGAAAACGGGCGAAGCCCGTGCCATCCACTGTGCAGCCTGCTTCGCAGGAAGCGCTCGCGCCCACAGAGCCCGTGATCAAATCAATCTGAACCCTCAGCGCGACTAGCAACCCAACGCATTACATGCCAAACGGGAGAGTGGTTATGGAAACAGGAACGATCTGGATCATCATCGCAGCCTTGGTCATCCTGCTGGAAATCTGGGCCATCTGGCACATCATCGGCAGTGATCGGCGCGCCGAGCGCAAGATGCTGTGGGTCGTATTCGTGGTCTACGCACCCTTCCCTGGGTTGTTGTTCTGGGCCTGGCGTGGGCCGCGGGCGGTGAAGGGCAGGGCAGTGCTGCAGGAAAAATGACCGCGCCAGCGTCAGGCGCAGGGCGCGCCCTGCGCCCTTGACCTCAAGTTAACTCAAGGTCCGATACTGCTCCGCTCTTTCAACCGAGTGAGGCCCTGTCATGACCCAAACAACCGCATTCCAGCTTGGCAACCCTGAGGGCCTGTACGACCCCAGTGGCAATGCCTATTCCCATGTCGCCGAAGTGCGCGCTGGCAGCCGCCTGCTGTTCATCGCCGGCCAGGGCGGGGAGGACAGCAACGGCCGGTTATCGCCATTGTTTGCCGAACAGGCCCGTCAGGCGCTGGCGAACGTTGAGCTGGCCTTGGCGTCCAGAGGCGCCAGCCTGGCCCAGGTATTCAACCTGACCCTGCTCATTGTCGAGCACTCCGAAGCGCGCTTGCGCCAATGGGTGGCCGAAGCCGACAGGGCCTGGGGCCCACACATGAAACCGACCTGCACACTGATCCCGGTACCGCGCCTGGCGCTGGATGGCATGTTGGTGGAAATCGAAGCTGTGGCAGCGCTTTAGCGCCGGATGCTGTGGTCAGGACATTGAGGCGCTAGAAGAAACTGCGCTGCGCCTTGAGCGTGACCACGCTGTCGCAATAGGTATTGATGCCCGAATACGCATCGCAACTGCCGCCACTGAGGCTGGAGTTGCTGTAGATCAGGTTAAGGTCGATACCAAGCCAGGGCCGCGACAGCTCAAGCGACCAGTCAGAAAAGCCATTTACCTGGCTGCCGTCGCCAATGGTGAACGGCGTGCCCAGGCGATGATGGGCGAGCTTGACGGTGAGGTCGACATCGAACAGCGGCAGTTGGCCAAAGTCGGCGAACAAGGTCCCGGTGCGGTTGCCGGGGTTGTCGCGCAACGCGCCGCCGAAGCGGTTGCCCAGCACCGAGATGCCGCCGTACAGGGCATAACTGTCGGGGCCTGCGATTGTCGGCTGGCTGTAATGGATCAACCCCACTTCATAACCCAGGCTGCTGTCGAAATGGTGCTTGTAGCCCAGGTAGCTGTCCAGGCGCAGGGTCGAGTTGGGGGTAACACCCATGCTGGGGGCGTACTGGCCCAGGTACCAGCCGCTGGCATGGTTGAAGTCGAGCCCACCGTGGAATGCACCGACGGCACTGGGTGAGATAAGGCCTTGGGCCATGCTGCGCGAGGGTGTGGTGCCGAGGGTGAAGTCGAAGTCGCCCAGTTCGCGTTTTATCTGCTGGGCCAGCAGCACTGGGCTGAATAGCAATGCAGCACTCAGCAACAGAAAGGGCCTGGTCATGGTCTCCGTCCTGGAAGGCTTGCGGTTGAGCGGTAGAGCATACCTGCGCAGGTTCAAGGAGGGAACCGTAGCGTGGCCGACTCAGCCTTTGGTCGAACGGTCTGCATCGGCAACTTCGGTCACCACTGGCAGGTTGCCGGCACGCTGGACCACCCGCCGTTGCTGCTCGTAATCGTCCAGGGACAGACCTCGGCGCTGCAACGCTTCCAGTTGCAGTTGGCGGGTTTCTTCGGCGCTGTACGCGCGCAGCTCAGGGTGGTTGGCACAGCCAGCCAGTACAGCCATGCAGGTTGTGGCCAGGATAGCGAGGAAGAAGCGGGCCTTGGTAGTCATCGAGCAGCTCCGGGATGCAGGGGATTCGCCAGGTTCGAATCGATGGAGCCAGGTTAGTGAGGTGGGCCGCTCAGTAGAAATCGCCTTGTTCGATAGTCATTATTGACGCAAGCATCAGTGCCAAAACCGGGACCCGAGCGTGCAAGCGCTGGGCGCCTTCCCGCCGCTGCTCGCTACCCTGGGCCAGGACCCCGAATCCAGAATGTGGAAGAGGCCTATTGCCCCAGCATCTGGCGTACCAGCCATTGCCCTGCCGGCCCCAGCGCCCGCCGGCTCGACCAGGCTACATCCATGTCCACCCGGCGCGGGTAACCCGCTATCTGCAACTCCACCAGCTCGTTGCCAAACCGTGTCACCAGCGCTCTGGGCAGTTCGGCCCAGCCGAATCCGCGCACGGCAAACTCCAGCAGAGTGAGGTAATCCGGTGCCGACCAGGCCTGGCCGCGGCCTTGGTGCAGGCTGGGGGCATAGGTCTTGATGTACAGCTGCCGTGCGTTTTCAAGGTGTTGCGCTTGCACCGTTTCCAGGCCCGCCAGCGGGTGGCCGCTGGCCACATACACACCGAACTCCGCCTGCTCGGGCAAGCGCGCTACGGCAACGTCGGCGGGGTAGCTGGGCTGCGTCGCAAGGATGCCGACCTGGGCCAGGCCCTGCTGGATCATTTCGATCACATCGGCGTCTTCGGCCGGGCCGCAGCGCAGTTCTGTGTACGGGTAGTGCTGGGCGAAGCGTGCCATCACCGCACCCTGGAAGGTGACGCTATAGCTGTCCGACATCACCACCGAGACCAGCGCCTCGACGTTCTGCGCCAGCCTGACCGCCAGGGCATCAAGCTGGGCGCTGGCGTCCAGGATCGCTTCGACATGGCTCAGCACCTGCCGGCCCGCTTCGTTCAGCGTGGGGTGGCGGCCGCCACGGTCGAACAGGGGGCAGCCTACGTCAGCCTCGAAATTGGCGATGGCGATGCTGACGGTGGATTGGCTTTTGCGCAATTTGCGCGCTGCAGCAGAGAACGAACCCAGCGATGCGGCTTCGACAAAGGCGACCAGAGCTTCGGGCGAGTAGCGCATGGTATTGATAAAACCGATGGTAGCTATGTCGCGAGTATCAGTTATATCAAAGAACATGGGAACCACGAATCACGCAATGGATGGAATTTGCAATGAAAACGGTCTCCTTTACCGAACGCCTGGTGCACGCCGTGGGCTACGAAGCATTCGCGGTGCTGCTGTGTGCACCGCTGTTGTCCTGGGTGATGGGCAAATCGCTGGCGACTGCGGGTGCCTTGGCGGTAACCCTGTCGGTTATCGCCATGCTCTGGAACATGGTCTACAACGCGCTGATCGACCGCTGGGTGCAGACCGAACGCATCAACTGGAAGGCCAGTGGGCGCTTCGTGCACGGCCTGGGCTTCGAGGCTGGGCTGGTGGTGTGGTGCCTGCCGGTGGCGGCATGGATGCTGGATATCTCGCTGCTGCAGGCGTTGATGGTAGAGCTGGGCTTTTTCGTGATTATTCTGCCCTACACCGTGCTGTACAACTGGGCGTTCGATAAAGCCCGGCACCTGCTGATGCAGCGCCGCCTCGCGCGTTCCCTGTAGGAGCGGCTTTTAGCCGCGAACACCGGCATAGCCGGTGCCAACCACCGCGGTGCTTGCTTCGCGGGTAAACCCGCTCCCACAGGGACCGTGAGTCATCCAACAAAAACGGGGCATGCCATTGCTGGCATGCCCCGTTCTTATACAGCTGATACAGCTCAGGCGACCTTGACGATCCAGCCTGCCGGCGCTTCAACATCGCCGCTCTGGATGCCGGTCAGCTCGTTGTAGAGCTTCTGGGTAACCGGGCCGACTTTTTCCAGGTCGTGGAACACGTGCAGCTTGCCGTTGTACTCGATACCGCCGATCGGGGTAATCACCGCAGCGGTACCGCAAGCGCCGGCTTCGATGAAGCGGTCCAGCTTGCTGATTTCGACGTCGCCTTCAATCACGGTCAGGCCCAGACGCGATTGCGCCAGTTCCATCAGCGACAGGCGGGTGATGCCTGGCAGTACCGAGGCCGATTTCGGGGTAACGAACTCGTTGTTGGCGGTAATGCCGAAGAAGTTGGCCGAACCCACTTCCTCGATCTTGGTATGGGTCAACGGATCGAGGTAGATGGCGTCGGCGAAGTTGGCCTTCTTGGCCTCAGCGCCCGGCTGCAGGCTGGCAGCGTAGTTGCCACCGACCTTGGCGGCGCCGGTGCCTTGTGGGGCGGCGCGGTCAAAGCTGGAAATCTGGAAGTTGTGCGGCTTCATGCCGCCCTTGAAGTACGAGCCAACCGGAATGGCGAAGACCGAGAAGATGAACTCGGGGGCGGTGCGCACGCCAATGTTGTCACCGGTGCCGATCACGAACGGGCGCAGGTACAGGGCGCCTTTGCCGTGCGGTGGTACGAACTTTTCGTTGGCCTTGACCACTTGCTTGCACGCTTCGATGAACACATCGGTCGGCACATGGGGCATCAGCAGGCGGGCGCAGCTGCGCTGCATGCGGGCGGCGTTCTGGTCCGGGCGGAACAGGTTGATCGAGCCGTCCTTGCAACGGTAGGCCTTCAGGCCTTCGAAGCATTGCTGGCCGTAGTGCAGGGCCGTGGAGCCTTCACTGATGTGCAGCACGTTGTCGTCGGTCAGGGTGCCTTTGTCCCACTCGCCATTGCGCCATACGGACAGGTAGCGTTTGTCGGTTTTGATGTAGTCGAAACCCAGCTTGTCCCAGTTAATGCTTTCGTTGCTCATGACACCCTCATTGTCTTGCAAGTGCCCGATCGCTCGGGCTGCTGTTATATGCGCACCACGTCACCATAATACATCCGTCGCGGATCGGGAACGGCCAGTCACGAATTGATAGCCTGCGATGCTTTTTTTTCGGTTCCTACAACCGCAGGTACTCATCCAGTACCAGGTTTTCCAGCAAAACCGCATCATGGGACGCCACCATCAGCGCCCCGCGAAACTGCCCGAGCATGCGCTCCAGGGCTGCCAGTGACGGCAAGTCCAGGTGGTTGCCGGGCTCGTCCAGCAACAGCAGGTCGAGTGGCCGCTCGCGGTACAGCACGGCAGCAAGTGCTGCCTTCATCCGCTCGCCGCCGCTGAGCAGGCTGCTGGGCAACTCGACGCGGGCCGCATCCAGGCCCAGTTGTGCCAGGCGGCTGCGCAACTCGCCCTGGGCCAGCACCGGGTTGGCCCTGCGCAGGTGTTCGAGCACGCTGCTGTGGCCTGCCAAGGTACTGCAGTGCTGGTCGAGCAGGGCGGTTTCGCCACGGCGGCGCAAAGTGTGTGGTGATGCCGGTAATTGCCCGTTCAGCAGCCTTAGCAGCGTGGACTTGCCACTGCCGTTGGCGCCGACCAGGCCCATCCGCTGGCCCAGGCACAAGCGCAGGTCAAGCGGTTTGCGGGTGCCATGGGGCAAGCGAAGTGCCTGCAACGCCAACACTTCGCGGCCCGCATGACGCTGGGGCGTGGGAGCATGCAAGGTAATCGCAGTGGCTTGCTCGACCTCGCGGGCGGCGTCATGCACTTTGCCCAGCAATGCTTGCCGCGCGTCGCGATGGTCGCGGTGCTGCTTGCCCGCCGTGGCCTGGCTGCGCTCCTGCTGGCGGTCGACCAGGATCTTGGCCTGGTTGGCATGCCTGGCTTGACGCCCGGCCCGGGCCTGATGGCGTTCCAGGTCTTCGCGCTGGCGCTGCAGTTCACGGGCTTGGCGTTGTTGCTGCTGCTTGAGCCGGGCAAGTTGCTGCTGGGCCTGCGCCACCTGGCTGGCTTTTTGTGCTGCATAGAAGCCGTAGTTGCCGCCATAGGCCTGTAACCCCAGGCTCGACAGTTCGACAATGCGCGCCATGTGCGCCAGCAGGCTGCGGTCGTGGCTGATCACCAGCAAACCTCGGTCCCAGGCCTCGATCATGCTCAGCAATTGGGCACGGGCGTCGCTGTCCAGGTGGTTGCTCGGTTCGTCGAGTATCAGGTAGTCGGCACCGCTGAGCCATGCGCCTGCCAGCGCCACGCGCATAGCCTGGCCGCCGCTCAGGCTGCGTGCGGGCTGGCGCCAGTCAAGGTGACTCAGGCCGTTGCGTTGCAGGTGCATCTGCAGTTGCTCGCGGATATCCCAGCGCTCGCCGACGGTGTCGAAATCCTGGGGGTTGATGCTGCCTTGCTCGATGCGCTCCAACGCCGCTATCACCGACCCCACCTGGGCCAGGTCGGCAAGCGTGGTGCTGCGCTCGATTACCTGCTGATTCAGCAGGTGGACAGGCCCAAGGCGCCGGCACTGGCCGCTGCTCGGTGCACGCTGGCCGGCAAGAACCTGCCCTAGCAGGCTCTTGCCCACGCCATTGCGCCCGACCAGGCCGGTACGCCGTTGGTCGAAGGTTTCGTTGAGATCGGTAAACAGTAGCCGGCCATCAGGCAAGGCCAAAGAGACGCTGTCCAGCGTCAGGATCGACGTGTTCGTCATGCACAACTCCACAAATGCCGCGACATCTCCGGAGCAAACCGGAGGCTGAAGACTGGCCGTCGAATGGACGGCGGCATTAATGGCGCATTGGACGAATACCTCGTACTGGGGGAGTGCGTAGCCTAACGGCCCGTTGGGGGCGGGTAAAGTACCGCCCGCCGTGTATGGGTTTCCTGCACTGGCGATGCGCCGCGCGAGCGGCGCCCGATCTTGTCTGGCCCTGGGCTCAGCGCCCCGTCAAGCGCTTGGCCCAGTCGCCTCCGTGGCTCTGTTTGCAGGCCTCTTCGCTGTCAAACCGTACATGCCAGGCCGGGTGATCCAGTTGTATGCCGGCGTGGTCCAACGCCTGACGGGTCAGCGCCAGCATGCGTGCCTTTGCTTCACCCGCCACTGCAGCGACTTTCTCGGCCTCTTGTTCAAACACCCAAGTAATACGCAGGCTGGCCGGAAAGTTCTCAGGGTCCAGGCGATGGGTGAGCCAGGTGAACCCGACGATTTCTGCCTTGGCGGTTTCACAGGCGTCCGTCAGGCACGCTACCAGCTCCCGCTCCAGGCGGGCCATTTCGCGTTTGCCCAGCGCCTTCACAGGTTGGCCTCGTCATCGATCTGCTGGCAGAAGCGCAGGCGGTTGCCGAACGGGTCGCACACCTGCATCTGCAGGCCCCAGTCCAGGCGCTCGGCTTCGGGCCGGGCGTAACCGTACTGTTTGCCTTGCAGTTCATGCTCCAGCGCCCGCAGGTCGTCGAGGCGGGCAAACACTGTAGAGCCGGGGCAGGCATCGCCATGGTGCTCGGTAAGCTGCAGGATCAGGCCATCGCGGTGAATCTGCATGTACAACGGCAGGTTCGGGCTGAAGCGGTGCTCCCAGTCCAGGCTGAAACCGAGGAAATCCATGTAGAACTCCCTGGCCTTGTCGACCGAGAATATGCGCAGTACCGGGATGGCGGGGGCGAGGAGCATGGGGCGTCCTTGACAGTGGGCAAAGTCGCCACTGTACCGCAGTGCCGCCAAGAGTTGTCGGCAAGCCCCGCAGCAATGGTTGACCACCCGCCAGCCACTGCGTAGCCTTGCCACTTCGAGGTTCTTCGGCCAGGCCGAAGCTAAGACGGGAACGCGGTACAAGCCGCGGCTGCCCCCGCAACTGTAAGCACTGACAACGGATCGACACAGCCACTGCGCCAATGCGCGGGAAGGCGTCATCCCGCCAGCCCGCCGTTCAACTGAACGGGGAGCTGGAACGGTGCAAGCCAGGAGACCTGCCTCGCAACGTTTTCGACTTTCAACCGGGCGGGGTGATCCGGTGGCGAACAAGCCCGGCCGGCCTGGTCCGCGGCTGTCGTCCTGCATGCCCGCGCCATTCTGCCAAGGGCAATGCGACATGAAAACACTGGCCAAACTCCCCGTTACCATCGTCACCGGCTTCCTCGGCTCGGGCAAGACCACCTTGCTGCGCCACATGCTCGACAACGCCCAGGGCCGTCGCATTGCGGTCATCGTCAACGAATTCGGCGAACTGGGTATCGACGGCGAAATCCTCAAGCAGTGCAGCATCGGCTGCACCGAAGAAGAAGCCAGCGGCCGCGTCTATGAACTGGCCAACGGCTGCCTGTGCTGCACCGTGCAGGAAGAGTTCTTCCCGGTCATGCGCGAGCTGGTGGCACGCCGTGGCGACCTGGACCACATCCTGATCGAAACCAGTGGCCTGGCCCTGCCCAAACCGCTGGTGCAAGCCTTTCAGTGGCCGGAAATCCGCAACGCCTGCACCGTCGACGCGGTCATCACCGTGGTCGATAGCCCGGCCGTGGCTGCCGGCACTTTCGCCGCCTACCCGGACCAGGTCGATGCCCAGCGCAAGCTCGACCCTAACCTGGACCACGAATCGCCGCTGCACGAACTGTTCGCCGATCAGCTGGCTAGCGCCGACCTGGTGGTATTGAACAAGGCCGACCTGATCGACGCCGAAGGCCTGGCCAAGGTGCGCGCCGAAGTGGCCGAAGAACTGCCGCCGGCAGTCAAGGTGGTAGAGGCCAGCAGTGGCAAGCTGCCGCTGGAGGTGCTGCTGGGTGTGGGCGCCGAGTCCGAGGCGCACATCGATGGCCGCCGTACCCACCACGATTCGCACCACGATGGCGACGATCATGACGACCACGACCACGACGCCTTCGACTCCATTTCCATCGACCTGCCGGAGGCTGACGAAAGCCTGTTGCTCGACGCCTTGACCCAGCTGGTGGTGGAGTTCGGCATCCTGCGCGCCAAGGGCTTCGCTGCCATCCCGGGCAAACCGATGCGCCTGCTGGTGCAAGGCGTGGGGACCCGTTTCGACAAACACTTCGACCGCGCCTGGCGTGCCGACGAGCCGCGCATCACCCGCCTGGTGTTGATCGGCCAGGAACTCGACGCTGCCCAGCTGGAAGCGCGCCTGCGCCAGGCCTTGGGCGCCTGACCCGTGCACCTGCTGCGGACCCAGCCCGGCGGCTTCGTGCCGGACGACAGTATTGCCGACCTTGGCCAGACACCCGCCGAACTGGTGATTCTCTGCAGCGGCGATTCGCACCTGGCGTTGCTCGCCGATACGGCCGAGCAACTGCCTGAGGATTTCCCCAGCCTGCGCCTGGCCAACCCGATGCAGGTGCAGAACCACGCTTCGGTCGACCTGTATGTCGACCAGGTGCTGCGCCACGCCAAGGTCATCCTGGTGTCGCTGCACGGCGGCGTCGGTTACTGGCGCTATGGCGTCGAGCAACTGGTCGAGCTGGCTGCCCGGGGCGTGCAGCTGATTCTGGTACCAGGCGATGACCGACCGGACCCGGAACTGACCCGCCTTGGCACCGTCAGTGGCGAGCAGGCCGAGCGCCTCTGGTACTACTTGCGCCAAGGCGGCAAGGCCAATGCCATCAACCTGTACAACTGCCTGGCCAACCAGTGGCTGGGCCGCGATTATGCCTGGGACGAGCCGCAACCCTTGCCGCGCACCGCTGTGTATCACCCGGCCAAGGGCAGTGTGGCACTGGAAGACTGGTACCCGCACTGGCACCCGGATTGCCCGGTGGCGCCGCTGCTGTTCTACCGCTCCCATTTGCAGGCGGCCAACACCGCGTTCATCGACGTGTTCTGCCAGCGCCTGCAAGCCGCTGGCTTGAACCCGTTGCCGATTGCCGTGGCCAGCCTAAAGGAAAGCGCCTGCCTGGAGCAGGTCGAAGCCTGGCTGGACGAAGTCGGTGCCGAAGTGCTGGTCAATACCACCGGTTTTGCCCTGTCCAGCCCCGAACGGCCCAACCTGCGCCCGTTCCGCCGTGACATTCCGGTGCTGCAGGCCATCTGCGCGCAGGACAACCAGCCCGGCTGGGAAGCCAGCGAACAGGGGCTGGGTGCGCGCGACCTGGCCATGCACATCGCCTTGCCCGAACTGGACGGGCGCATCATTACCCGCCCGGTCAGTTTCAAGGACATGGCCTGGCGCAGCGAGCGCAGCCAGTCCGACGTGGTGTGCTACCGCGCCCACCCCGAGCGTATGGACTTTGTCGCCGAGCTGGCCCGGCGCTGGGTCGAGCTGGCGCGCCTGCCCAATGCCGAGAAGCGCGTGGCCCTGGTGATGGCCAACTACCCGACCCGGGATGGCCGCATCGGTAACGGCGTCGGCCTGGATACGCCCGCTGCTGCACTCAACATTCTCAAAGCGCTGCAGGCCGAAGGCTATCCGCTGGCCGATTTGCCGGGCAGCGGCACGCAACTGATCCACCAGCTGCTCGGCGGCGTGACCAACGACCTTGACCACCTGGACGAGCGCCCCTGCGCCCAGAGCCTGAGCCTGGCCGACTACCAGGCCGCCTTCGAGCACTTGCCCGAGGCCAATCGCCAGGCAGTGCTGGAGCGCTGGGGGCCGCCCGAGCAGGACCCGATGTACCGCAGCGGCCGGCTGATGGTGGCCGGCTTGCGCTTTGGGCTGACCTTCGTCGGCATCCAGCCCGCCCGGGGCTACCAGGTAGACCCCAGCGCGGTGTATCACGACCCCGACCTGGTGCCGCCGCACGGCTACCTGGCGTTCCACTTCTGGCTGCGCCACGCGTTCGCCGCCGACGCGGTGATCCATGTCGGCAAGCACGGCAACCTCGAATGGCTGCCCGGCAAAGGCGTCGGCTTGTCGGCGCAGTGCTGGCCGGACGCGCTGCTTGGCCCGCTGCCGAACATCTACCCGTTCATTGTCAACGACCCGGGCGAGGGCGCCCAGGCCAAGCGCCGTACCCAGGCGGTGATCATCGACCACTTGATGCCGCCGCTGACCCGTGCCGAAACCTACGGCCCGTTGCGCCACCTGGAGCAACTGGCCGACGAGTTCTACGAAGCGCAGCTACTCGATCCGCGGCGTGCCCGCGAGTTGCAGCGCGACATCCTCGAACTGGTCAAGGTCAACCACATCGACCGCGAGCTGCAGTTGGAAGGGCAGCTGGATGATGCCGCCGTCTGGCTGCCGCGCCTGGACACTTACCTGTGCGACCTGAAGGAATCGCAGATTCGCGATGGCCTGCATGTGTTTGGCCAGTCACCAGAGGGGCGGCTGCGGCTGGATACGCTGCTGGCCCTGCTGCGGGTTGAGCGCGGCGACGGTCGTGGTGGTAATGCCAGCCTGCTGCGCGCCTTGGCCAAGGCCTTGGTGCCAGGCTTTGACCCGCTCGATTGTGAGCTTGGGCTGCCCTGGCAGGGCGAACGCCCTGAGCAGCTTCTGGCCATGAGCAGTGAACCCTGGCGCACCTGTGGCGATACCCGCGAGCGCCTGGAGCTTTTGGCGCAGCAGGTGATCGAGCAAGCGCTGGGCGGCACCCTGCAGTTGCCTGAACCGAGCGAATGGCAGCCGGTGCGTGACGTGGTGCACGCCTTGCGCGAAGCGGTGGCGCCCAGCCTGGATGCCTGCGGCGCCGCTGAAATAAACGGCCTGCTGGCGGCGCTGGCCGGGCGATTCGTGCCTGCCGGCCCCAGCGGTGCGCCCAGCCGTGGCCGCCTCGACGTGCTGCCCACCGGCCGCAACTTCTATACCGTGGACGTGCGCAACCTGCCCACCACCACGGCCTGGCGCCTGGGTTTCGCCTCGGCCAGCCTGATCCTTGAACGCCACCTGCAGGACCACGGCGATCACCTGCGCCAGCTTGGCCTCTCGGTGTGGGGTACGGCCACCATGCGCACTGGCGGCGACGACATCGCCCAGGCCATGGCGCTGATGGGCGTGCGGCCGGTATGGGCCACAGGCAGCCAGCGCGTTGACGATTTTGAAATACTGCCGCTGAGCCTGCTCGACCGCCCGCGGGTGGATGTGACCTTGCGCGTTTCCGGCTTTTTCCGCGACGCCTTCGGCAACCTTATCCGCCTGTTCGATGCCGCCGTGCAGGCGGTGGCCGCGCTGGACGAGCCTGACGACCTCAACCCCTTGGCCGCCCGGGTACGCAGCGAGCGTGCCGCGCTGCTGGCGCAAGGGCTGGACGCCGAGCAGGCCGCGCGGCAGGCGGGCTGGCGGGTGTTCAGCGCCAAACCTGGTGCGTATGGCGCCGGGGTGCAGAACGCCATCGACGGGCGCCTGTGGCACAGCCGCGACGACCTGGCGGAGGTCTACCTCAACCACGGCGGCTACGCCTACGGCGGCAGCGACGACGGCACCCCGGCCCGCGCCCAGTTCGCCCAGCGCCTGGCCAAGGTGCAGGCGGTGCTGCAGAACCAGGACAACCACGAGCACGACCTGCTCGACTCAAACGACTACTACCAGTTCCAGGGCGGCATGCTGGCAGCGTCGGAAACCTTGTCCGGGGCGCCGGTGGCCAGCTACCACGGCGACCACAGCCAGGCAGACCGTCCCCGCATCCGTACCCTGAAGGAAGAGCTGAACCGGGTAATACGCGCCCGCGCGCTCAACCCCAAGTGGATCGACGGGGTCAAGCGCCACGGCTACAAGGGGGCCTTCGAGATGGCGGCGACGGTCGACAACCTGTTCGCCTTCGATGCCACAACGCACCTGATCGACGACCATCATTACCAGGGGCTGGCCGATGCGTACGTGCTCGACCCGGCGACCCGTGATTTTATGCGCGAGCACAACCCCGAGGCCCTGCGCGACCTTACCGAGCGCCTGCTGGAGGCCCAGCAGCGCGGGCTGTGGCAGGCGCCGGGCGAGTACCGCGAGGCCCTTGAGGAACAACTGCTCGACGGCGAGGAACAGGCTTGAAATGAGTGAACCCGTGCAATTTCCGCTGGCCGCCGTGGTCGGTGCCGACGACCTGAAGCTGGCGCTGTGCCTGACCGCCATCGACCCGAAAATCGGCGGCGTGCTGATCGAAGGGCCGCGTGGCATGGCCAAGAGCACGCTGGCCCGTGGCCTGGCCGACCTGCTCGGCGAGGGCCCGTTTGTCACCCTGCCACTGGGCGCCAGTGAAGAACGTCTGGTCGGGACCCTCGACCTGGATGCCGCGCTGGGGCAGGGCCGGGCGCAGTTTTCCCCGGGCGTGCTGGCTCAGGCCGACGGTGGCGTGCTGTATGTCGATGAGGTCAACCTGCTGCCCGACACACTGGTTGACCTGTTGCTCGATGTGGCTGCCAGTGGCACCAACCGTATCGAGCGCGACGGTATCTCGCACCGGCACAGCGCCCGCTTCGTGCTGATCGGTACCATGAACCCGGAAGAGGGCGAGCTACGCCCGCAGTTGCTCGACCGTTTTGGCCTGAACGTGGTACTGGAGGGCCTGCCTGAGCCGGAGGCCCGTCAGCAGATCATTCGGCGGCGCCTGGCTTTCGACAGTGACCCGCAGGCTTTCTGCACGCAATGGGCTGCGGCCCAGGCGCAGTTACGCGAGCGCTGCCAGGCGGCGCGCCATGCCCTGGCCGGTATTGCCCTGGATGACCAGGCGCTGGCCTGGATTACCGAGCGTTGCTACGCCGCCGGCGTCGACGGGTTGCGCGCCGACCTGGTGTGGTTGCGTGCGGCACGCGCCCACTGCGCCTGGCGCGGCGGTGCGGCCATCGAAGCAGTGGATGTCGAAGCGGTGGCCGAGTTCGCCTTGCGCCATCGCCGCCGCGTTACGCCCCAGGCCAACCCGCCGTCGGCGCCGCAGCCGCCTGACCAGCAGCCAGGCCAGCAAAGCGCTGGCAACGCGGGTGAACAGGGCGGGCAGGGCGACTGGGGGGCATTGCCGGCGCAACCTGTGGCCAGCGGCGCACGTCGCGAGGTGCCGAACTGGGCAAAAAAGCCCTGAGCATCCCCCAGTCACCTGCAAAAGGGGCGGATGCCAAAGCGGGCGCAGGCAAGCAGAACGGCGCCAGCCGTGGCCGCCCGCGCAGTGCAGCAAGCGGCCGGGTGGCCTGGCTGCCGACCTTGCTCAAAGGGCGGCCACGGCTACGCCAGGACCTGTGCTGGCAACAACGCCAGGCTAAACCGGCAGAGTTGTGGCTGGTGATCGTCGACGCGTCGGCCTCGACCCGCCGCCATCAGGCGTTGGCACACACCAAAGGGCTGCTGGCGGCACTGTTCGACCAGGCCTACCGCCAGCGCGCCCGCCTGGCCTTGCTGACCGCCAGCGGGCGCACACCGCAGTGGCAGCGCCACGGCCTGAAGGCCTCGGCAGCCTTGCAGCCATGGCTGCAGGCTTTGGGCGCCGGTGGCGGCACGCCGCTGATCGCTGCGCTGGAACAGGCCCGGCATTGGCTACAGGCGCGCCAGCGCGCCCATCCGGATGAAGCAGTACGCTGCCTGGTGTTTACCGATGGCCGCCTTCAGCACTGGAACGCCGTACAACCCATGCCCTGTACAACGTTGGTGGTGGACATGGAGTTGGCGCCGGTGCGTGTTGGGCGTGCGCAACAGCTGGCCGAACAACTGCAGGCCGATTATCAGCACTTGCAACAGTTCAAAGTCGTGGACTGAACAGCAGGGTTGCGACACTGTGTCGCAACTGTGAAAGTTGCCAGAACAGCAACTTTGTATTTGACCAAGTGCGTGGCGCTGCACGCACTTGGTTTGCCGGGCACTATTACTTTGGCATCGACCACGGTTGCAGGTCGTAACCTTTTTCGCACAGTTCGGCGCGCACTTCTTCGATCAGGCTGGCCCACTGGGCAGGGTCGGAGTAGATACGCGACGACACTTGCTTGCTGCCAATGCGGGTGCTGGTCCGGTCGATCACTGCCAGGCTCAGCTCACCAGTACCATTGGGTGCATCCCAGGCTACGCACTGGAAAGGTTCGAAGGCGTGGTCGGCAATCAGCAGTGCTTCGTTGACACGGAGCGGGGCATTCATGGTTCGGTCTCTCTATGGTCCCAAACATCGAAGTGAGTCCGCGTTGCTTCAAGGTCGCCTCAAGGGTTGCGAATTGCAGCGCGGGGTTATGTGTACTGATGCTCGTCCTCTGGGGGCAAGTCACACATTAGGTGTAAAATTTTTTGTCAGGCTTGAATCCGTTATTGCCTGCGCCGCCATGGGATGTCGTTAAAGTGCGAAAATTCCCGTGGGACATTGTAAAAAAATGCGTCAACAGACAGACGGTAGTGGGCACTGTCAACTTCGTTGCTACTGTTAAGCGAGCGCCACAACTTGCTGTTTTACTTCATAAAACCAAAAACTGGCGCCAAGGATCGGTTATGCAACAGCTTGCCGCTCAACGTCGTTTGCTCATCGTCGACCCGTGCGACGACTGCCACCAGCTGTTGCCTGGGCTGCGTAACGCAGGCTGGGATGTGGACAGTTGCATGCTCGCTGCCGCGCTGGACCATCCTTGTGATGTAGGGTTATTGCGATTGCAGGCTTCGCACCTGCGGCACCCGGACGCGGTCAAGGACATGATCAAGCGCAGTAACACCGAGTGGATCGCGGTGCTCAGTGCCGAACAATTACGCATGCCGGCCGTCGGCGATTTTGTTTGCGAATGGTTTTTCGACTTTCATACCTTGCCATTCGATGAGTCCCGGGTTCAGGTCACCCTGGGCAGGGCATTCGGCATGGCGCGGCTACGTGGCAAAGGGGCTGCCAGGGTGGACGAGGCGACCCACGAACTGCTCGGCGAAAGCCGGCCGATCCGCGAGTTGCGCAAGCTGTTGGGCAAGCTGGCGCCCACCGAGTCGCCCGTGCTTATCCGTGGTGAAAGCGGCACGGGCAAGGAACTGGTGGCGCGCACCCTGCATCGGCAGTCGCAGCGCAGCGACCAACCGTTCGTCGCCATCAACTGCGGGGCAATCCCCGAGCACCTCATCCAGTCAGAATTGTTCGGTCATGAGAAGGGCGCTTTCACGGGTGCCCATCAGCGCAAGACCGGGCGCATTGAAGCAGCCCACGGTGGCACGTTGTTCCTGGATGAGATTGGTGACTTGCCGCTGGAGTTGCAGGCCAATCTGCTGCGTTTTCTGCAAGAAAAGCACATCGAGCGGGTGGGCGGCAGCCAGCCGATTCCGGTGGATGCACGGGTCTTGGCCGCCACCCACGTAGACCTTGAAAGAGCCATCGAGCAGGGGCGTTTTCGCGAAGACCTGTATTACCGCTTGAACGTGCTGCAGGTGGTGACGGCGCCGCTGCGTGACCGGCATGGTGACTTGTCGATGCTAGCCAGCCATTTTGCCCATTTCTACAGCCTGGAAACCGGGCGCCGGCCGCGTTCATTCAGCGACCATGCCCTGGCGGCCATGGGCCGGCATGACTGGCCGGGCAATGTACGCGAGTTGGCCAACCGGGTGCGACGCGGCCTGGTCCTGGCCGAAGGCCGGCAGATCGAGGCGCAGGACCTGGGCCTGCAGACGTTGGACCAAGGGCAGCAGCCGCTGGGCACGCTAGAGGAATACAAGCAGCGCGCCGAGCGCCAGGCCTTGTGCGATGTGCTTAACCGGCACAGCGATAACATGAGCGTAGCGGCCAAGGTGCTGGGGATCTCCCGGCCGACCTTTTACCGCCTGCTGCACAAGCATCAGATACGCTGAATGAGCCACGAAACAATGGTCTGCCACACACCGCTGTGGGAGCGGACTTGCCCCGCGAACACCGGCAACGCCGGTGCCATGAACCGCGTCGCTGGCTTCGCGGGACAAGCCCACACTGACCACTGCCTGAAAATCAGTGTGGCGCGCGCACGATGGTCTTCAGCAGGTCTTCCGGGCTGATGTGCCCCACTACCTGAGCCACCGCACTGCCCGGGGTTGGCAGGTCGATGATGTGGCTTTTCATCTTGCCGACCACATGCATTTCGCACGGTTTGCAGTCGAACTTCAGGGTCAGCACTTCGTCACCCTGAATCAGCTGCATCGGCGCTACCTTGGTGCGCACACCGGTCACGCCCTTGGCCTGCTTGGGGCACAGGTTGAAGGAGAAGCGCAGGCAGTGCTTGGTGATCATCACCGGCACTTCACCGTGTTCTTCGTGGGCCTCGTAGGCAGCGTCGATCAGCTGCACGCCGTGGCGGTGGTAGAAGTCGCGCGCCTTCTGGTTGTACACGTTGGCCAGGAACGACAGGTGCGACTCGGGGTACACCGGTGGCGGCGAGGTCTCGGCCTTGCGCCCGCCACGCGGGTGCGCCTTGATACGCGCTTCGGTCAGCGCCTCGATGGCTTCACGGCGCAGGGCCTTGAGCTGCGAGTTGGGGATGAAGTAGGCCTGCGGCGCGTCCAGCTCGATGCTGCTGGCGTGGTACATCGTGGTCCCCAGCTGGCCGAGCAGGTCGTGCAACTGGTCCAGTGCCTGCTGCGGCTTGTTGGCCGTGCCGAACGGCCCGTCCAGGGCCACCTGCACGCTGACGCCTTCCTCGCTGCTGAGGGTGAGCATCAAGCGCTGCTCGCGCAGCACAGCATGCCATTGCACGCTAACCCGGCGCTCGGAAGAGGTGCGTTGCAGGGCCTGCTGCCAGTTGTGGTCAAGGTTGCGCGACAGCGGGTGGTTGGGCCGCAGCTTGTGCAGGCCTTCGGGCATTTCGTTTGGCTCAACGCGGTAGCGGTAGCGCTTTTGGCCGTCTTCCTCGAATTCGCCACGTGGTTCAGCGATGTTGGCGCGGAAACCCACCACTTCACGTTTGACCAGCACGTTCAGGCCGTCGCCGTTGGTCAGTGGCACCTCGGTGACCACTTGCATGTCACGCTTGCCGACCTTTTCCACCACACCCACCGGCAGGCCGGTGAAGGTGGGGGAGTCGAAGGCGCCGATATCCACTTTGCGGTCGGTCACGAAATAGTCGGTGCTGCCGCGGTGGAAGGTCTTGTCCGGGTCGGGCACGAAGAAGTGCTCGGTCCGGCCGCTGGACGCACGGGCATATTCCGGGCGGCCTTCGAGAATGGCGTCGAGCTCTTTGCGGTAGTGGGCGGTGATGTTCTTCACATAGCCCATGTCCTTGTAGCGGCCCTCGATCTTGAACGAGCGCACGCCGGCATCTACCAGGTCGGCCAGGTTGGCGGTCTGGTTGTTGTCCTTCATTGACAGCAGGTGCTTCTCGAACGCAACCACGCGACCCTGGTCATCCTTCAGGGTGTAGGGGAGGCGGCAGGCTTGCGAACAGTCGCCACGGTTGGCGCTTCGGCCAGTCTGCGCGTGGGAGATGTTGCACTGGCCGGAGAATGCCACGCACAGCGCACCGTGGATGAAGAACTCGATGGCAGCGTCGGTTTCGGCGGCGATGGCGCGGATTTGCTGCAGGTTCAGCTCACGGGCCAGTACCAGCTGGGAGAAACCGGCCTGGTCGAGGAACTTGGCCCGTTCCAGGGTGCGGATGTCGGTCTGGGTGCTGGCGTGCAGCTCGATCGGCGGGATGTCCAGCTCCATTACACCCAAGTCCTGCACGATCAGCGCGTCGACGCCGGCGTCGTACAGCTGATGGATCAGCTTGCGCGCAGGTTCCAGCTCGTTGTCGTGGAGGATGGTGTTGATGGTGGTGAACACGCGCGCATGGTAGCGACGGGCGAACTCGACCAGTTCGGCGATCTCGCTGACCTCGTTGCAGGCGTTATGGCGCGCGCCAAAGCTTGGGCCGCCGATGTAGATGGCGTCAGCGCCGTGCAGGATCGCTTCACGGGCGATGGCCACATCACGGGCAGGGCTGAGCAGTTCCAGGTGATTCTTTGGAAGGGACATATCGTTATATTTTCGGGCTGCCACGGTTTAGGCGGGCATTGTAGCGGTGAAACGGGCTGACGGCATCATCGGGGTGCCGGGAGGTGTAGTGCTGTTACCGGCCCCAACGCCGGCAAGCCAGCGCCCACAGGAGTTGCATAGGGCTTGAGGCCGATGCGGTCGAGGTGGGCGCTGGCTTGCCGGCGATAGGGCCCTTGCAGGTAGCTCAGCGCTTGGCAGCCATCGCCGTGACTTCTACGCGCATGCCGTCAAATGCCAGCGACGCCACACCCACGGCCGCACGTACCGGCCATGGCTTGCTGAAGAAGCGCTGGTACACCTCGTTGAACGCGGCACGGTCGGCCATGTCGGTCAGGTAGATGGTCAGGTGCAGCACGCGGTCCATGCCGCTGCCAGCCTTTTCCAGCGCCACTTTCAACGCCTGCAAGGTGCATTCGCTTTGCTCGACGATGCCGCCCAGCTCCAGGCTGCCGTCGGCGTGGGTCGGGATCTGGGTGGTGACCAGTACGCCGTTGAATTCGGCGACGTCGGACGAAATCGACTCGGCGTCCGGGTCCGGGGTGTAGATGATGTCTGCATGTGCCATGGTGTGTTTTGCCTTGCTACGGAAGGAAAACGGCAAGCCTACGCGAGCAGGCGCACCCGGTCGAGGGCACCCCGGTGTTTGAAATGCGCGACGTTCGCCGTCAGAATCGCGCCCATTGCAAAGCCAGGGGCACACTTTGAACGAACAGACTTTGTCCAGGCGCCTGGAGCGCGTGGCCGCACATGTGCCGCAGGGCGCGCGCCTGGCCGATATCGGCTCGGACCACGGTTACCTGCCGGTGGCATTGATGCTGCGCGGCGTACTCGAGGCCGCTGTAGCGGGTGAGGTGGCGCAGACGCCGTTCGCCTCGGCCCAACGCAACGTGCGCAGAAACGGCCTGCAAGACCGGGTCACCGTGCGCCTGGCGGATGGGCTGGCAGCGGTCGAGCCGCAAGACCGCATCTCGGTGGTCAGCATCTGCGGCATGGGCGGCGACACCATGTGCGAGATCCTCGAGGCCGGCAAGCAGCGCCTTGGTGGCATCACGCGGCTGGTACTGCAGCCCAATGGCGGTGAGCGTGAGCTGCGCCAGTGGCTGGCGGATAACGGTTACCACATCGTCAACGAAGAGCTGCTGCGGGAAAACCGCTTCGATTACGAGATCATCGTCGCCGAGCCGGGCAGGGTGGAATATAGCCCTGAGCACCTGTACTTCGGCCCAGTGTTGATGCAGGAGAAAAGCGAGGCGTTTCTGGTCAAGTGGCGGCGCATGCTGCGGCAAAAGCAGCAGACCCTGGCCAATTTCCAGCGGGCTCGCGATGCGGTGCCTCAGGCGAAAATCGACGACTTCAATCAGCAGGTGGGCTGGATCACCCAGGTCCTGGCCTGACTCACTGCTGCGAGCAGTTGCCCATTTCGCGGTAGTCGATTTCGCGCTTCTGGCCCTGGTGGTCGACATACACCATGTGCGCAGTGCCGACCTGGCAGTCGGCGGCGTTACTGGCGGGGGTGATGGAGATGACCTTGGCCACGTCCAGCGGCATGCCGTACTCATACGTGCTGCTGGCTGCCTTTGTACTGCCTGCATCAGCAAGGGCACCAAACGAGGCGAAGGCAGCAGCAACAGCAAGGACAGCGATCGAACGTTTCATGACAGGTTCCTTTTCTTGAATGTATGACTAATGATGTATTCATTGGTCATTCACAATAAATGGGCTGTTCCGTGATAGATTCCTGCCTTTAACGCAAGAATAAGACTGAACAAGGAGCACACTTTCATGGACATGCTGCATGCCATGCGTACCTTCGCCAGGGTGGTGGAATGTGGCAGCTTCGCTGCAGCCGCCAATGCGTTGGATATTTCAGCAGCGCAGGTTTCGCGTATCGTCGCCGAGCTGGAAAACCAGCTGCAGACCCGCCTGTTGCACCGCACCACCCGGCGGCTGCGCATGAGCGAGGCGGGCGAGCGGTTTCTGGAGCGCGCGCGGCAAATCATGCTGCTGACCGAAGAGGCGGTGGGTGAGGCCCGCGGTGCGCACCTCACGCCTCGCGGCCATTTGCGTTTGCATTGCCCGCACGGCCTGGGGCTGCTGCTGATGCCGCTGGTGGCCGGCTACAACGCACTGTGCCCGGAGGTGGTGATCGAGCTGACGCTGTCGCAGCGCAACCCTGACCCGCTGGCCGAAGGGCATGACGTGGTCATCACCGTGGACGGCGCGCTGCCGGACTCACAGCTGATTGCCGTCCCGCTCGGCAATATTTTCAGTATTCCCTGCGCAGCACCCAGCTATCTGGAGCGGCATGGGGTGCCTGAGCGCCCCGAGGACCTGCATGGGCACCGCTGCCTGCGCATGGCGTATCCCATGTATGAAGGTGACTGGGTATTCCCCCAGGGTGTGGACCAGTGTGTGATCACACCGAGTGACAACTTCTCCACCAACGTTGCCGATGCCATGCTGGTGGCCAGTGAATTGGGCATGGGCATTGGCCTGCTACCGTTCTATACGGCCAGCCAGGCGATCGAGCAAGGGCGGTTGTGCAGGCTGCTGGCGCCGTACCGCCTGCGCGAGAGCGCGCTGTATGCGATGTACCCGTCACGGCATTATCTGGATGCCAAGGTGCGGACCTGGATCGATTACCTCAAGGAGCAGTTGCCAGCGTTGTTCGAGGGGCATGCGCAGGTGGTGGATGATTCGCGGTACTGGCGTTGAAACGCAGATCCGCTTACTTGTGGGAGCGGCCTTGTGCCGCGATTGGGCCGCAAGGCCGCTCCCACAGATGGGGACCGCCGTACTACAGGGGGTAGTGCTTCAGCTCGCGTGCAATCAGCATGCGCTGGATCTCGCTCGACCCCTCATAGATCTGGGTAATCCGCGCATCGCGGTAATAGCGTTCCACCGGGTAATCTTCCAGGTAGCCATACCCGCCATGCACCTGGATCGCCATCGAACACACCCGCTCGGCCATTTCCGACGCGAACAGCTTGGCCTGTGATGCCTCCGACAGGCACGGTTTGCCGGCGCTGCGCAGGCGGGCGGCATGCAGGATCAGCAAACGTGCGGCGTTTACCTGTACCTGCATGTCGGCCAGCAGGTTGGCGATGCTTTGGTGTTCGTTGATCGGTTTGCCAAATTGCACCCGGTCGCGCGAGTAGACCAGCGCCGCCTCGAAGGCTGCACGGGCAATGCCTAACGCCTGGGCGGCGATGCCGATACGGCCGCCTTCAAGGTTGGACAGGGCGATGGCCAGGCCCTTGCCACGCTCGCCAAGGATGTTGGCTGCGGGGATGCGGCAATTGTCGAAGGTGACCGCGCAGGTGTCGGAGGCGCGGATGCCCATCTTGTGCTCGCTGCGGTCGACCTTGAAGCCCGGGTTGTCGGTGGGCACCAGGAACGCCGAGAGGCCCTTCTTGCCCAGCTCCGGGTCGGTCACCGCGAAGACGATGGCCAAGCCGGCGCGGCGTGCATTGCTGACGAATTGTTTGGCACCATTGATTACCCACTCGCCATCGACCCGTTCGGCGCGGGTGCGCAGGTTGTGCGCCTCGGAGCCGGCCTGGGGCTCTGTCAGGCAGAAGCAGCCAATCACCTCGCCGCTGGCCAGGCGTGGCAGCCATTGCTGTTGTTGCTCGGCAGTACCGTAGGCCAGCAGAGGGCCGCAGCCTACCGAGTTGTGAATGCTCATCATCGCCCCGGTGGCGCCGCAGCCTGCGGCGATTTCTTCCACGGCCAGGGCGTAGGCGACGTAGTCGGTGTAGCTGCCGCCGAAGTCCTCTGGTACCACCATGCCCAGCAGGCCCAGGTCGCCCATCTTGCGCACCACGCCGTCATCGATCCAGCCGGCCTTTTCCCAGGCCTGGGCGTGTGGGGCGATCTCGCCGCGGGCAAAATCCCGGGCCATGTCGCGGATCATGATCTGTTCTTCGCTCAGTTCAAGGTCTTGCATCTGTGTACTCCCGGGCTCACAGGCCTTCGAAGAATTGGTCCACCCGCTGCTGCTGCAGCGCGGCCAGGGTCGGCGGGTTCCAGCGAGGCTGTTTGTCCTTGTCGATGATCAGGGCGCGCACGCCTTCGATGATGTCGCCATGCTGGAACCACTGGCGGTCCAGGTGCAGCTCCATGGCAAAGCAGTCTTCCAGCCCTAGCTGGCGACCGCGGCGCAACATCTCCAGAGTAACCGCCATGGCCAGCGGTGAGCGGCTTTCCAGCTGGTCGGCGGCGGCCACGGCCCAGGCATGGCTGTCGCCGATGCTGACCGCACGCAGTTGCTCGACGATGGCTTGCAGGGTGGGCAGGGAGAAGAAGTGATCGATGACCGGACGCAGTTTTTCCAGGGGGGCATCACTCAAAACCTGGGTGCCGAGCCTGGCCAGCAGGTTCTGCAGGTCCTTGAGCGGGTTGTCGCCAAAGCTCAGTTGCTCCAGGCCCTGGTCGAGGGCGGCAAGCTGGTCACTGGCCAGGTACCAGTCGGCCAAGCCGCAGTAAAGGGCGTCGGCCGCCTGGATCTGGGTGCCGCTGACGCCCAGGTAAATCCCCAGCTCGCCGGGGATGCGCGACAGGAAGTAGCTGCCGCCGACATCGGGGAAGTAGCCGATGCCCACTTCGGGCATGCCCAGCCGGCTGCGCTCGGTGACCACGCGCAGGTCGCAGCCCTGGGCCAGGCCCATGCCGCCGCCGAGGGTGAAGCCGTCCATCAGTACCAACACGGGCTTGCGGTAGCGGTGGATGAGCAGGTCGAGGGCGTATTCCTCGACAAAGAAGGTTTCATGCAGCGTGTCGCCCGCTTTGAAACTGTCGTGCAGCGAGCGGATGTCACCACCGGCACAGAAGCCTTTGGGCCCCTCGCCGCGCAGCACCACGGCGCGCACGTGCGGGTCTTCGGCCCACTGATCCAGGTGCTGGCGCAGGCTACGAACCATGTCCAGGGTGAGGGCATTCAAGCCGGCGGGGCGGTTCAGGGTCAGGTGGCCAACCTGGTTGCGGACTTCGGCCAGTACAGGCTCGGTTGCCAAGGTTTGAGCGTGCGCAGTCATTGCGTTCTCCCTGCTTTGTTATTGATTTTCCAAGTGAAGTCTGGAGTTCGCTGGAGGATCGCAGGATCCTGTCATGCGAATTTGCCCTGCACAATCGACAATTATGCAGGGGTATCGTGCATTTTTGCCGTGGGTGAGTCCTCTAGCAGGGCAGTTCATTAACCTTACCGTAATGAACACACCGGCAGCTTGATTGATCCGCCGGGCAGCACAGCCCTAAGGTGATGTCCACGACAGCGAACCTGTGGAGTCACCATGACAATAACTCAGAATCCACCGCCGCAATGGTCGCGGCGGCGCGCCGAAAAGCAGCGCCGCCTCGATCGGGTCCGCCACCTTGCCGACGGCGTGGTGCTGCCCACCGAACGTATCGTCGAAGCCCTCGAACTGTTGCTGGCCCCCGGCGACCGGGTGGTGCTGGAAGGCAACAACCAGAAGCAGGCCGACTTCCTGTCGCGCTCGCTGGCCAAAGTCGACCCCGGGCGCCTGCACGACCTGCACATGATCATGCCCAGCGTCAGCCGCGCCGAGCACCTTGACCTGTTCGAACGCGGCATTGCCCGCAAGCTCGACTTTTCCTTCGCCGGCCCGCAGAGCCTGCGCATCGGCCAGTTGCTGGAAGATGGCCTGCTCGAAGTCGGTGCCATCCACACCTATATCGAACTGTACTCGCGGCTGCTGGTCGACCTGATCCCCAATGTCACCCTGGTGGCCGGTTTCATGGCCGACCGTGACGGCAACCTGTACACCGGCCCCAGCACCGAAGATACCCCCGCACTGGTAGAGCCTGCTGCCTTCAGCGACGGCATCGTCATCGCTCAGGTCAACCAGCTGGTGGACCGCGTCGATGACCTGCCACGGGTCGACATACCGGCGTCCTGGGTCGACTTTGTGGTGGTGGCCGACCAGCCTTTCTACATCGAGCCGCTGTTTACCCGAGACCCGCGCCACATCAAGCCGGTGCATGTGCTCATGGCGATGATGGCCATACGCGGCATCTACGAAAAACACCAGGTGCAGTCGCTGAACCACGGCATCGGCTTCAATACCGCCGCCATCGAGCTGATCTTGCCCACCTACGGCGAGTCTCTGGGCCTGAAGGGCAAGATCTGCCGCAACTGGACGCTCAACCCTCACCCGACCCTGATCCCGGCCATCGAGACCGGCTGGGTGCAAAGCGTGCACTGCTTCGGCACCGAGCTGGGCATGGAGGACTACATAGCCCAGCGCCCGGACGTGTTCTTCACCGGCCGCGATGGTTCGCTGCGCTCCAACCGCATGATGTGCCAGCTGGCGGGGCAATACGCTGTCGACCTGTTTATTGGCGCCACTTTGCAAGTGGATGGCGATGGCCATTCCTCGACCGTGACCCGCGGCCGCCTGGCCGGTTTTGGCGGTGCGCCGAATATGGGCCACGACCCGCGTGGCCGGCGCCACGCGACCCCGGCCTGGCTCGACATGACCGTGCCGGAAACCCTGCTGGAGCGCGGCCGCAAGCTGGTGGTGCAAATGGTCGAAACCTACCAGGAAGGTGGCAAGCCCACCTTCGTGGAAACCCTCGATGCCGTGGAAGTCGCCAAGAAGGCCGGCATGCCGTTGGCGCCGGTGATGATCTACGGCGATGACGTCACCCACCTGCTGACCGAGGAGGGCATTGCCTACCTGTACAAGGCCCGCAGCCTGGAAGAACGCCAGCAGATGATCGCCGCGGTGGCAGGGGTTACCGCCATCGGCCTGCGCCACGATCCGAAAGACACCCTGCGCATGCGCCAGCAAGGCCTGATCGCCTTGCCCGAAGACTTGGGCATTCGCCGCACCGACGCCAGCCGCGAGCTGCTGGCCGCACGCAGCATTGCCGAGCTGGTCGAGTGGTCCGGCGGCCTCTACAACCCGCCTGCACGGTTCAGGAGCTGGTGATGAAAGCACTCATTCTCGCACTCCCCCAGGTTCCTGTGGGAGCGGGTTCACCGGCGAAGAGGCCAGCCCAGGCAACCGAAATTCCCCTGGCCGACCACCTCGCCGACCTGGCCGTTGAAGCCCTGATCGACGAAGCCGACCTGTCCCCCAAACCCGGGCTGGTCGACCGCCGCAGCAACGGCGCCCACAAAGACATGACCCTGACCTTGATGCACGCTTCGGCCCTGGCCTTGTGGCCATGCCTGCGCAACATGGCCGAAGCCGCCCAGTCCATCGGCCAGGTTGGTCAACCTCTGCGCGCCGCACTGGGCCAGCTCGGCCGCGAAGGCGAGGCCGCGATGCTTGCCGCCACCCACGGGGTAAACACCCACCGCGGCGCCATCTGGGCACTGGGCCTGCTGGTGGCGTCCACGGCCCTCGATACCCAGGCAGACGCCTGCACGCTGGCCGCCCGTGCCGGGCGCATCGCGCTGTTCGACGACCCGGCCATGCCGCGCCAGGACAGCCACGGCTCGCAGGTACGCCACCGCTACGGCACCGGCGGTGCCCGCGAACAGGCACAGCAAGGCTTCCCCGCCGTGGTCGGGTACGGCCTGCCACAACTGCAACGTAGCCGCGCTGCCGGGGCCAGCGAGTCGCATGCCCGGCTTGATGCGTTACTGGCAATCATGGCCGTGCTCAGCG
This sequence comes from Pseudomonas sp. NMI542_15, assembly GCF_021283425.1. Taxonomy (NCBI): domain Bacteria; kingdom Pseudomonadati; phylum Pseudomonadota; class Gammaproteobacteria; order Pseudomonadales; family Pseudomonadaceae; genus Pseudomonas; species Pseudomonas sp. NMI542_15. Next base: position 204,505 of record NZ_JAJSRO010000001.1, read on the forward strand.
ACACCTGTGTGCTCTGGCGCAGCGGCCCGGCCGGGCTGGCTGCCGTCCAGCAAGGTGCCCGCGCCGTACTTGCCGAGGGCGGCAGCGCCACCTTGGCAGGGCGCCGGCACCTGCGCGGGCTGGACCAGCAACTGCTGCACCTGAACGCCTCACCGGGCGGCGCCGCCGATTTGCTGGCCGCCTGCCTGTTCCTCGACAAAGCCGGGAGCCTGTGAAATGGAAACCCTGAACTTTCAATTCCCCGCCGCCGAACCTGGCCGTGGCCGCACGCTGGTGGGCTGCGTCAGCTCCGGCGACCTCGAGGTGCTGATCGAGCCCGGCACTGCCGGCAGCCTGCACATCCAGGTGATGACCTCGGTCAACGGCAGCGGCGCCCGCTGGGCGCAACTGCTCCAGCGCCTGTTCGAGGGCCGTACCTGGCCGGCCGTGAACATCGACATCCACGATTTCGGCGCCACGCCAGGCGTGGTGCGCTTGCGCCTTGAGCAAGGCTTCGAGGAGATTGCCCATGACTGACACCGAACGTTTGCTGCGCAGCCGCAGCTTTGTCGAACTGGGCGCCCGACAGCGCGCCCGCGCCGTGCTCGACCCGGGCAGCTTCCGTGAACTGCTGGGCCCGTTCGATCGGCTGATGTCGCCGTGGCTGCCGCGACAGGGCATCGTGCCTCAGGCCGATGATGGCGTGGTTATCGCCAAAGGCCGGCTGAACGGGCGCCATGCCGTAGTCGCTGCCATTGAAGGTGGCTTCCAGGGGGGCAGCATGGGCGAGGTGGGTGGTGCAAAAATCGCCGGCGCCTTGGAGCTGGCCATCGAAGACACTCGCAACGGTACTCCCACCTGCGCTGTGTTGCTGCTGGAAACCGGTGGCGTTCGCCTGCAAGAGGCCAACCTGGGCCTGGCGGCGATTGCCGAGATCCAGGCGGCGATTGTCGAGCTGCGGGCCTTGCAGCCGGTGATCGGCCTGATTGCAGGTTCGGTAGGTTGCTTTGGCGGCATGTCCATCGCCGCAGGCCTGTGCAGCCACCTGCTGGTGACCCGCGAAGCGCGCCTGGGCCTCAACGGCCCGCAGGTGATCGAGCAGGAAGCCGGCATCGGCGAATACGATGCCAAGGACCGCCCCTTCATCTGGAGCCTGACGGGTGGCGAGCAACGCTACGCCAGCGGGTTGGTGGACGGCTATGTGGCCGATGATATCGATGCACTGCGCGATCGCTTGTTGCAACTGCTCGACGCACCCTCCAAAGACCGCGTCAGCCAGCACGCCTGGTTCCTCGACCGGCTGGCCCGGCTGGGCGAAAACTGCCCACAATTGGATGCCGCCGCCGTGCGCGCCCTTTATCAAGGAGAAGCCCAATGAACCGTGCCTTGAACTGGCTGCCGGGCCTGGCCGGCGGGCAAGCCTTGCCGGGCTACCCCGCGTCGCTGCGGGTGATCGACGGCGAACTGGACAACCGCCTGGCGCGCTTCATCGCCGTGGTACCCGATGCCGACAACCCATTCCCCCGTGCCCGCTCGGGCGAGGTCGGCCTGCTGGAAGGTTGGGGCCTGGCCAAGGCGGTGAGCGAGGCGGTGGAAGCTGACCGCGATGGCCAGAAGCGGGCCATTGTCGCGGTGGTCGACGTGCCCAGCCAGGCCTACGGCCGCCGCGAGGAGGCGTTGGGCATTCACCAGGCACTGGCCGGTGCCGTGCAGGCCTACGCCCAGGCGCGGTTGGCCGGGCACCCGGTAATCGGTCTGCTGGTCGGCAAGGCCATGTCCGGTGCCTTTCTTGCCCACGGTTACCAGGCCCAGCGCCTGATCGCCCTGGACGATGCCGGGGTCATGGTGCATGCCATGGGCAAGGCGGCTGCGGCGCGGATTACCCTGCGAAGCGTCGAGCAACTTGAGGCTCTGGCCGCCGAAGTGCCCCCCATGGCCTACGACCTGGCCAGCTACGCCTCGCTGGGCCTGCTGTGGCGCCGCCTGACAGTGGACAACGCCGAGGCACCGAGCCGCGCCGACATTGCCCAGGTGCGTGCCTGCCTGGCAGAAGCGGTGCACGATATTGGCAGCTCGACCGACCTGTCGTCACGGCTGGCGGGGGAAAACCGCAGCGCTTCGCGCCTGGTACGCGAACAGCTGCGCCGCCAGTGGCAGGGCGCTTGAGATGAGCGCGCCAAGGCCGCACGACCTGCTGTGGGGGATGCCCGTGTCGGGCTTGCCCGCCGATGCGCCGCAGTGGGCGCAGGACGTGCTGGCAAGCGGCCGGCCGGTGGTAGTGCGCCGCGCCACCTGTGAGGATGGCTGGGTGGCGGTTGGGGTGCGTGGTGTGGGCCGGGCACAGCGGTTGGGTGTGTTGATGCGCCTGGCCGATATCCAGCGTCGGCAAGGCCCCGAAGTGCTGCGTGTGAACGTACAAAGCCCATGGCCTGCGCTACAGGCACTGGCCTCGGTCGCCCCGGTATTGCAGGCCAGCGGCCTGGAATGGGGGCCGACGGGCGGGGTGGGGTATCAGATTGCGACCGGCGTTGAAGTGGTACACGCCGACAGTGACCTGGACCTGCTGCTGCGTACCCCGCAACCACTGGCCCGCGCTCAGGCGCGGGAGCTGCAGGATATCCTCGACTGCGCGCCGTGCCGTATCGATGTGCAACTGGAAACCCCGGCAGGCGCCATTGCCTTGCGCGAATGGGCCGGTTTTGCCCGCCGCGTGCTGCTCAAGTCGCCGCATGGCCCGCGCTTGGTCAGCGAGCCTTGGGCAGTGATGGAGCGTGCCGCATGAGCAGCCTGTTCGCCTTCCCTGGCCAGGGGGCTCAGCAGGTGGGGATGCTGCAGCATCTGCCAGAGGGCGCCGGGCAGCTGCTGGAGGAGGCCAGCGATACCCTGGGCGAAGCTGCGCAGGCGCTGGACAGCCCGCAAGCGCTGCAGTCTACCCGGGCGGTTCAGCTGTGCCTGCTGCTGAGTGGCGTGGCCTGGGCACGTTGGCTGATGCAGCGCAGCCCTGCGCCGGATTATGTGGCGGGCTTGTCGATTGGCGCTTATCCCGCAGCTGTCACGGCGGGCGCCCTGGGTTTTGCCGATGCCGTGCGCCTGGTCGCCCTGCGTGGCCGGTTGATGCAGTGTGCCTATCCGCAAGGCTACGGCATGACTGCACTCTATGGCATGGACTTGGCCACTGTCGAGCGTTTGCTGGTGGATGCCGGCGGTGAGGTGCATGTCGCAAACCTCAACAGTGAAAACCAGATTGTCATCGCCGGTAGCGATTCGGCGATGGCTGCGGTCGCAGCCCGTGCGCGTCGTCTTGGCCAAGGCGTCGCCCGGCGCCTTGCGGTCAGCGTGCCTTCGCATTGCCCGTTGCTTGATGGCCCGGCAGCGGAACTGGCCAGTGCCTTCGCCTCGGTCGAGTTGCACCGCCCACGCATCACCTACCTCAGCGGCAGCAGCGCGCGCCCGGTGTTCGACCCGCAGCGCCTGCGCGATGACCTGGCGGGCAACATGGCAAGGGTGGTCGACTGGCGTGCCACGTTGCGCAACGCCTTTGAGCGTGGCGTGCGACTGCACCTGGAAATACCGCCCGGCAGCGTGCTCAGCGGGCTGGCCCGGGCCGTGTTCGAACAGGGCAGGGTAGTGGCCGTGGAAGGCACCCGTTGGGACACCGTGGATGCGCTGCTGCGCCAGGAGGTGGCTGACCGGCGATGATGGCTGGCTAACGCAATCCCTGTGGGAGCGGCCTTGCGTCGCGATTGGGCCGCAGAGCGGCCCCGGCAATTCTGAAGTGAAGCGAAGATCCTTGGGGGCGCTGCGCACCCCTGTCGCGACACAAGGCCGCTCCCACAAAGACCGCGAACGTCGCATAAGTGTGTGTTTACGAAGAACAACAACAAGCAACTTCGACACAACCTGAGGACAACAACAATGATCATCTATGGTGTGGCTCTGCTGGCGGTCTGCACGCTTGCTGGCGTTATCGTCGGCGACTTCCTGGGCGTGCTGCTGGGCGTCAAATCCAATGTGGGCGGGGTGGGCATCGCCATGATCCTGCTGATCTGCGCACGGCTGTACATGCACCGCAATGGCGGCATGAGCAAGGAATGCGAGTTCGGTGTCGGCTTCTGGGGTGCCATGTACATCCCGGTAGTGGTGGCCATGGCGGCCCAGCAGAACGTGGTCACCGCCCTGCACGGCGGGCCGGTGGCGCTGCTGGCGGCAGTGGGCGCGGTGCTGGTGTGCGGCGCGACTATTGCCCTGATCAGCCGCAGCCACCGCGGTGAGCCTTTGCCCGCGCTCGAGCCCGCCCCTGAAAACCACGCGCGGGTTACTCCTGCAGGAGGTCGTTGAACATGTGGCCGATTATTGAAAATGCCCTGGAACACAACGGCCTGGTCACCGCCTTTGCTGCGGTGGGCGCAATCATGTGGTTGTCGGTTGTGCTGTCGAAATACCTCACCTTCGGCCGGGTGCACGGCTCGGCTATCGCCATCGTCATCGGCCTGGTGCTGGCCTGGGTCGGTGGCACCGTGACGGGCGGGCAAAAAGGCCTGGCCGACATGGCGCTGTTCTCCGGCATCGGCCTGATGGGCGGGGCGATGCTGCGTGACTTCGCCATTGTTGCGACGGCCTTCGAGGTGCAGGCCACCGAAGCGCGCAAAGCCGGGATGATTGGCTTGGTGGCGCTGCTGCTGGGCACGGTGCTGCCATTCATTGTTGGCGCGGCAGTCGCCTACGCCTTCGGCTACCGCGATGCAGTGAGCATGACCACCATCGGCGCAGGTGCCGTGACCTATATCGTCGGCCCGGTGACCGGGGCGGCGCTGGGTGCCAGCTCGGACGTGATGGCTTTGTCGATTGCCACCGGGCTGATCAAGGCGATCCTGGTGATGGTGTTCACCCCGGTGTCGGCGCGCCTGCTGGCGCTCGACAACCCGCGCTCGGCGATGGTGTTCGGCGGGTTGGCCGGAACGGTGTCGGGGGTGACGGCCGGGCTGGCGGCGACGGACCGGCGGCTGGTGCCGTATGGCGCATTGACCGCCACCTTCCATACCGGGTTGGGGTGCCTGATGGGGCCGTCGATTCTGTATTTCTGCGTACGTGGTCTGGTCGGCTGACGTCGTACCCTCCTTTCTGTGGGAGCGGGCGTGCCCGCAAAGCAGGCGACTCGGTGCATGGCACCGGCTTCGCCGGTGTTCGTGGCCACGGCCGCTCCCACAGTGATTGCATCGCCTTCAAGTCATGCAATCCGTTGCCCCCAAATCGGGGAAAACCGCCGGGGGATCCTCCCCAATCTGTTTCGATTGATCGTGCAAACCACTGATAAATAATAAAAATATCCTTCTGGCATACACCTTGCTCCACCCCTCCACAGAGTTCCCGTGCCCCGGAGGTGTAGCATGTCGACGCCACGCAAAGGCCCCCTTCTGTCATCACTCGTTCTGGCCCTGTTAGGCTGGGAAGCGACCAGCGAGGCGGCCGTACAGTGCCAGCGCACCTTGGTCGCCAACGTGGTGGCACTGGACCAGCCACTGATGTTCAACCGCCTTGGCGCACAAAACGCCAACGGCATGATGTTCGCCCTGCGCGAAGATGTGGTGGACGACAAACAGGTCCCCCTCAGCAAGGGTGGCGCCGCAGTGCCGGGCAAGGTCACCCTGCGCCCCGACAAGCGCCCGCGGCCGATTGTGCTGCGGGTAGCAGCCGGTGACTGCCTCACCGTCAACCTGACCAACCTGCTGGCTTACCAGGCCAACCCCAACAAGCACGGCATCGAGGCCGAAGAGCCCGAGGGTGAGGAGGAGGGGCCGGAGGTTGAAAACCAAGGCGGTGAAGGCGTTGTAGCCGACGAACAGGTCGCCGAGCGCATGGTCGGCTTCCAGGTCAACGGCATGCAGGCGGTCAACAGTATCGCCGACATCTCCGCCTATACCGGGCGCAACGGCAATTTCTTCACCAGCCCCGGCAGCACCCGCAGCTATACCTTGTATGCCGAGCGCGAAGGGGCATTTGCCGCCACCAGCAAGGCCGCCACGTTCGGCGGCGAAGGCACGGCAGGCAATGTTGCCAATGGCCTGTTCGGTCAGGTGGTGGTGGTACCCAAGTTGGGCCGCACCTACCGCAACACCCTCACCGAAGAAGAAATGCGCCTGGCCACGACCGGCCGCACTGCCACCGGCCAGCCAGTGATCGACTATGAAGCCCGCTACCCCCAGGCAGAGCCTTGGATCACCGAGGGCAAGGCTGGCAAACCGATCATTGCCATGGTTAATGGCAACGAGATCATCAACAGCGAAACCGATGCCATCGTCATGGGCCCCAACCCTGACGGCAGCTTCCCCAAGTCGACCTACCCACTGGAAAGCATCGGCAAGCGCAACCCGGCGTTGCCCAACCGGCTGGAGGCGTTCCGTGATTTCGCCTCGCAGTTCGCCGACGAGGTCGCCGGTACCCAGGCGTTCCCCGGCTACTGGGCTGACCCGGTAATGGGCCATGTGCTGGAGCCGACACGCGATTCATTCATGATCAACTACGGTTCCGGTGGCATGGGTGCCGAAGTGGTTGCCAACCGCCTGGGGGTAGGCCCGATGCACGACTGCCTGTCGTGCGCTTACGAAGAGTTCTTCCTGAGCGCTCACACCGTCGGTGACATCGGCACCCTGGTGGATGTGCCGGCCAACGTCGGCCTGGAGCACATCCGCCCGGGTGAAGTCCCCCCGGCCAGCGCTGTCGGGGTCAAGGCCAGCATGGCCCTTTATCCCTCAGAGCCGGCCAACGTGCACCATAGCTATATCGGTGACTTCACCAAGTTCCGCAACACCCACAACGGCCACGAACAGCACATCTTCCACTTGCATGGCCACCAGTGGCTATTCAACCCCAATGACGACAATTCCGACTATATCGATGCCCAGGGTATCGGCGCTGGCGTCGGCTACACCTACGAAATCGCCAATGGCGGATCGGGGAACCGCAACCGGGTGGCCGGTGATGCCATCTACCATTGCCACTTCTACCCGCACTTCGCCCAAGGCATGTGGGCCATGTGGCGCGTACACGACGTGTTCGAAGAAGGCACCCGCCTTGAGGTGAGCGGGCAGGGCGAGAACGGCTTCCACAGCACGCCGTTCGCCCTGCGCAGCGGCAAGCCGGCCGTGGGGGCCCGTGCGCTGCCAGACGGCGAGATCATCGCCGGCACGCCGATTCCGGCCATCGTACCGTTGCCCGGCAAGGCCATGGCACCGATGCCCGGCAAGGTCGTGGTCGTGCCGAAGCTCTCTGAAGCGCTGGTTGCCGCCACCGAGGATGACGACACCGAAGAAGAGGGCGATGACGACCACGCCAGCCAGGGGGCTGTACGCAAGGCCGTGGGCTCGCTGGCGCTGGTCGACCGCACCGAGGCCAACCGCAACGCCGACGGCACCCTGAAAAACCCAGGCTACCCGTTCTGGATCGGCGGCATTGAAAGCAGCGTCGGCAACCGCCCGCCGACCCCGCCGCTGGACATGCTCGACCCAGCCCTGGCCCGGCAGTTGAAAGACAGCGGCAAAGCCCTGTGGGCCAACCTGGATGCGAACCAGGTCGATGGCTGGAACGGCGGCCTTGGCCGCCATGCACTGGACGGTGTATCCGCCGGTGGCGAAGCGCAAACCACCACCACCAAGCTGGACTTCACCAAGGTCGTGCACAAGGCCAAAGCCATCTATCTGCCAGAAGAGGGCACCGATGTCGAACAGGCGGCCATGCAATTCCACGCCATGGCCGAGCACCCCAGCTATGCCCTGATCCCTGGTAGCCAGCCGGTGCCCAAGGCGTTTCGCACCAATGGCGCCTTGCCGACTGCCGGCGCGCCGTTCTACGAACCGTGCATGGATGACCGCGGCAAGCGCCTCACTCAATCCTCCGGTGCGGGTGAGTTCGTTAGCGGCGAGAGCCTGACCGGCGTCAACTTCCGTGGCGCTTCCGCCTTTACCGCCGACCGTCCACGTATCTACAAAGGTGCCAACATCCAGTTCGATGCGGTGTACAACAAGGTCGGCTACCACTTCCCGCAGGCTCGCATCATCGCTCTGTGGGAAGACGCCTGGCCAGTGATCACCAAGCAGCGCCCGCCAGAGCCACTGGTGATGCGCATGAACACCTTCGACTGCACCATGTACCAGCACACCAACCTGATCCCGAACATCTACGAGATGGACGACTACCAGGTGCGCACCCCGACCGATGTGATCGGCCAGCACATCCACTTGCCGAAGTGGGACCTGACCGCTGCCGACGGCTCGGCCAATGGCTGGAACTATGAAGACGGCATTCTTTCGCCCGGCAGCGTGGTCGAGCGGGTGCAGGCTATTCGTGCATACAACGGCTGCACCGAGGGCGATAGCCGCGACGATACCGCTGCCTGTCCGAAAGCCAGACAGCATCCGTACTTCGGCCGCTTCGGCCGGGCTGACTGGCTGGGCGCACGCACGGCCATGCAGCGCTGGTTCGCAGACCCGCTGGTGAACGTGCATAACATCGACCGTGGCCTGGGCACCATCTTCACACACGACCACCTTGGCCCATCGACGCACCAGCAACTGGGCCTGTATGCCACCGTGCTGGCCGAACCGGCCGGGTCCACCTGGTATCACGCCGAAACCGGCGAGCAGCTGTACAACCCGGCCACCCGCCAGGACGGAGGCCCGACGTCATGGCAGGCGGTAATCCAGACTGGCGACCACGATGGCGATGGCAAGAACGACAGCTACCGAGAGTTCTTCCTGGAATACAGCGACTTCCAGCATGCCTATGAAGCCGGGGTTTACGTAGGCGCAGGGCCGGACGGCGTGCCCAGTGCCCAGTCGTACCCGGCCACCGCCGACAGCTTCCGCTACGCAATCAACCCGCCAGTGCGCGGCAAGGCATCGAACCTGCTGGAGGCCATTGTCGAGGAACGTGGCGGTATCAACCCTGGCTGCCCAAGCCGGCCATGTCCGCAGGCGATCTCGGTGGATGACCCTGGCATGTTCGTCGTCAACTATCGCAACGAGCCGCTGGCCCTGCGCGTGTTCGACCCGAACAAGGTTGGCCCGGACGGCAAGCGTGGCATGCAGGCCGACGGCCTGGCCGGCGACCTCAGCTATGCCATGCAAACCCGCACCGACCGCGCCATCCCGGCGATGAACCTGTCACCCTCGGCGATAACTTCGGCCGTGGGTCCTACCGGCGGCACCACGCTGTTCCCGCCGCACATCAACAAGGCTGGCGCCGAGCCGGGCGACCCATTCACCCCGCTGCTGCGCACCTACTCCGGTGACAACGTGCGCCTGCGGATGCACGCCGGTGGCCATGAGGAGGAGCACAACGTCACCCTGCATGGCGTGAAGTGGCTGCAGAACGGCACAGGTTTCGGTAATAGCTCAAACTCGGGCTGGAAGTCGTCGCAGATGATTGGTATCTCCGAGCAGATGGGCTTTATGGCACCGGTGTCGATGATCTCCAGTTCCGCCGCCACCAACGGCGACTATCTGTACTCGCTGGACGCCGCCCTGGAAGGCTACTGGAACGGTATCTGGGGCATCATGCGCAACTACACCGCGCAGCGTCCCGACCTGTTCCCGCTGCCCAACAACCCGCAACCGGTGGCCATGCGCAACACCGTGAACTTTGACGGCATCTGCCCGAAAACCACGGCCAACCCCAACGGCATCGGCACCCGCACCACGGTCAAGCGCAACTACGAGATCGTTGCGGCGCTGGCCAATGACATTCTCGAAAACCGTAATGGCGTCAGCATCAATGACGTGGAGGGTATCGGCCAACATGTCGGTGGCGCGCTCAAGGCCAACGGCGGCACCTTGGTGTTCAATAGCCGTAGAACCGCCATCCCGCTGGTGAGTGGTATAGACCCCGAAGATGGGGAGCCCTTCACCATCGGTGGTCACAGTGCACCGCTGCATGACCCGACCGCGATCCTGTACGTGCGCAAGGCTGACCTCGACGCCACCACCGGCAAGCTCAAGGCGGGTGTGCCGGTAGAGCCTCTGGTGCTGCGCGCCAACGCCGGCGACTGCATCAGCATCACCCTGGAGAACCGCCTGCCGCTGGTGATGCCAGACCTGCCGAGCACGGCAGTGATGCACAACGTGGTCAAGCGTGACCGCTTCGACAGCGAAGGTGCCACAGCCTTTGCCAACAACCTGATGCGGCCGTCGAGCCACGTGGGCCTGCATGCGCAGTTGCTGGCTTACGACATCACCAAGTCCGACGGCGCCAACATAGGCCTGAACCCGGTGCAGACCGTACCGCCACGTGCTGGCACCAGTGGCGCCTACCCGACCAAGGTGTACCAGTACTACGCCGGCCACCTGGAGCGTGAAGGCAAACCCGTGTCGCAGCTAGGCCGCACAGTGGACAACATCAACACGACTGCCATCGAGTTCGGCGGCCTCAACCTGACCCCGTCAGACTTCATCAAACAGCCGCAGAAAGGCCTGGTGGGTGCCATGAGCATTCTGCCGCAAACCGCCACCTGGACCGAGGACGCCGCTTCACGTGCCCAGGCCACGGTGAAGGTCAGCGGCCAGCCGGACTACCGCGACTTCGTCACCGTGTGGCAGCGCGCACTGAACATGCGCTGGGCCGATGGTCGTCCGGTAGAAGGCATCAATACCGAAGGCAACGGTGCTGCCGGTGACCCGCAAGACAACGGCAACATGGCGGTCAACTACAAGACCGAACCCTTGTGGCTGCGCTTCGGCATGGCGCCCGATTCGCCGTTCGGCCGTGCCAATGGCCTGGGTTTTGGTGATGTACCCAACGCCCATATGGCCTACGCCAACGCCCTGGTGGGTGGCGACCCGCAGACCCCGGTGCTGTACGCCAAGCCTGGGCAACCGGTGCGCAACCATATCGTGATGCCCAGTGGCGGCAGCCGCGGCATGGTCTACCAGCTGGACGGGCACCTGTGGCCATTGCACAACTACCAGGCCGAGAAAAGTGACCTGGACGGCTACCCGATGAGCCTGCCAGGCATTGGTTCGGTGCGTTTCGGCTACAACCCGATGGCCATGTACATCGGCGCCCAGGAGAGCGTACTGCCGGCGGCGCACTTCAGCTTCATGCTGCCCAGTGCCGGCGGTGCCAACGCGGTGGCGGGTGACTACCTGTTCCGCGACTACGCCGCCTACGGCAACCTGTCCGGGTTGTGGGGGATTTTGCGGGTGACCAACGAAGCGCCGCCGGCAACGGCCCCGGCGCAGTGACAGAAGGGGAGCGCGAGCATGAACAAAAAGACTCGCCCTGCTTACTTGGGGGTATTGCTGGGAGTGGCGCTGATCGGCCTGGGCGTGGCGTATGAAAAGCTCTGGTGCGATCCGCGCGAGCTGTTGCAGGAACCTGCCGACCCGCAGGCCCTGCACCGGCTCAGCCGGGACGGCGTGACCGTGGAGTTCGAGGCCCGGCCGCTGGCCGGGGGCGAGTTGAAGGAAGGCGCCTTCGCCAACATCCGCTTCAAGGTCAGCGACCAGACCAGCGGCCAGCCGCTGTCGGGCATGGCGCCGGGGGCGTGGATCGACCCGGCGCAGTCGGCCCCGACAGGCGACCGCAGCCAAAGCTGCAAGGCGCGGGTCGCGCTGTTTCTCAAGAGCAGCATCGGCGCCCGACCGCTGCTCGACCTGAACAGCTACTTCCTGTTGATGCTGAACAACGACGCCAGCCTGACGGTGATCGATCCGACCGTTTCGGTGGGCGGCGTGACCAGCACCATGGCCCGCATCGACCTGCCCGGGCGGCCAATGGACTGGGTGGCCACTGCCGACGACAAGCAAGTGTTCGTGTCGATCCCCGAGCGCGGCAAGGTGGCGGTCATCGATACCGAAACCTTCACCCGCGTGGCCGACCTGGACGCCGGCGAGCAGCCGCTGCGCGTGGCGTTGCAACCCGACCAGCACCGGCTGTGGGTCGGCAACAACAGCAGTGACCCGGCCAAAGGTGGGGTGACGGTCATCGACGTGCCGGGGCGCACGCCTCTTAAAAGCTTCAACACCGGCACCGGGCATCACGAAATTGCCTTCAGCGCCGACTCGCGCTTTGCCTACGTCAGCAACCGCGACAGCGGTACCCTCAGCGTCATCGATATCCCGCAAATGCGCCTTGCCAAAACCATCAAGGTTGGCCCGCACCCGCTGTCGGTCAGCTACTCGGCGCTGTCCCAGGCCGTTTACGTGGTCGATGGCGAGGAAGGCAGCGTGCGGGTGTTCGATGCGCGCAGCCACCAGCTGCGCCACACGGTCAAGGCCGAGCAGGGCCTGGGGCCGATGCGTTTCAGCAGCGATGGCCGTTACGGTGTGGTGCTCAACACGCTTGAGAACCAGGCCCTGGTGATCGATGCCAGTACCGACAAGCTGATCCATCAGATTCCGGTGGCGGCCGAACCCTACCAACTGACCTTCACCAAGGCCTATGCCTATGTGCGCGGCCTGGCGTCCCCGAAAGTGACCATGATCAACCTGTCCAGCCTGGGCGAAGGGCGCTCGCCGATCGTTCAGGGCTTCGAGGCCGGCCCTGCAGCGCCGCGCCAGGCGGGTGACCTGCCATTGGCCCAGGGGTTGTCGGTGTCACGTGATGACAACTCGGTGTTCGTGGTCAACCCGGTGGACAACACCACCTACTTTTACGCCGAGGGCATGAATGCGCCGATGTCCGGTTACAACAACCGTGGTCATCAGGCCCGCGCCGCCATCGTCATCGACCGCAGCCTGCGCGAGGTGGCACCCGGGGTGTACGGCTCAACGGTAAAACTGCCCGCTGCCGGCAAATTTGACGTGGCTTTTCTGCTCAACCAGCCGCAGATCATCCACTGCTTCAGCGCCGATGTCGCCGAAGCGCCCAATGCCGGCAAGCGCAAGGGCGCGCACGCAGAGTTCATCGGCCTGGACCAACCGCTGCCGCAGCACAGCGCCATTACCGCTCGGGTACGCATCGTCGGTGATGACGGCCAACCGCGGCTGGGCCTCACTGACCTGAGCCTGCGCTACTTCCTGGCGCCGTCGTCCATGCCACGCAACCTGCCGTTGCTGGAGGTGGGGCAGGGTGTCTATCAGGCGGCCCTGACACTGCCCGAAGCCGGCGCCTGGTACCTGCATGTGCAGTCGCCATCGTTGGGACGCAAGTTTGCCGAAGAGAATTACACCAGCCTGCGCGTCCTGCCGGCCGCAGCGACCAACGCTTCCCGGACTGACATGAGGAGTGTGCGATGAACGCCAAGCATTCTTTCCAACTGCTGGCCCTGAGCCTGGCCCTTGCCAGCAACCTGGCCATGGCCCACGCCGGGCACGATCACAAAGGCCACGCCGAGCCGCCACCGGCGGCTCGCCAGGAAAAGACCAGTGTGCGCTTTGCCGACGTTTCCCTGCTGAACCAGGATGGCATGCCGGTACGCCTGGAGCAGGACCTGGTCAGTGACCACCTGGTGGTCATGGGCTTTATCTATACCAGCTGCACCACGGTGTGCCCGGTGGTGTCGTCGATCATGGGCAAGGTCCAGCAACAGCTGGGTGGCCGGGTAGGTGAGGAGATCAGCATGGTCTCGATCAGCGTCGACCCGCAGCGTGACGATGCCAAGCGCCTGCAGGATTACGCCAAGGCCTTCCAGAAGGGGCCGGGCTGGAGCTGGCTGACCGGCACCCCCTACGCCATCACCGAAACCCTCAAGGGCCTGGGCAGCTTCAGCGCCGACCTCAGCCAGCACCCGCCGCTGATCCTGGTGGGTGACGGGCGAAGCGGGCACTGGACGCGCTACTACGGCTTCACCGACCCAACGGTACTGATCGAAGAAATAAACCGTCTCAGCGCCCGTCGGGCGCACGCCAAAAGCACGGCCATTGCCGACCACCATGAGGTGCAACCATGAGCTCTGTAACCTCCCGCGGCGGCATGCGCGGTTTCGACTGGCTGGTGCTGGGCGGCTGCCTGTGGATTCTCGCTTCGGTGGCGTTCGCCCACGAAGGCCACGTGGAGCAGGCCCCCGAGCCGCAACCAGCCCCCCAGGCGATGACCAGTGGCGGCGGCACCCGCGATGCCCAGACCTGGTTCACCGATACCGTATTGAAGGACCAGAACGGCCGCGAGCTGCGTTTCTACAGTGATGTGCTCAAAGACAAGGTGGTGATGCTCAACGTGATCTTCACCCACTGCACCGACGCCTGCCCGTTGATCACCCGCAAGCTGCGCGAAGTGCGCCAGGCCATGGGGCCGCAACTGGCCAGCCAGGTGACCTTCGTGTCGATCAGCAGCGACCCGCTCAACGATACCCCGCAAGCACTCAAGGCGTTTGCCGAGAAACAGGGGGTGGATGGGCCGAACTGGTTGTTCCTGACCGGCGACAAAGCCAATGTCGACCTGGTGCTCGGCCGCATCGGCCAGTTCCTGCCCAGCCCAGAGCAGCATTCCACGCAGCTGATTGCCGGTGATGTGGCGGGCAAACGCTGGAGCAAGATCCGCCCGGATGCACCACCGGCAGCGATTGCCCAGCGCATGCAGTTACTGACCCAGCCTCTGGCAGGGCGGTGATTGCCATGCGCGCCTGGGCTCGCCGTGCCGGCCTCTTCGCGGGGCAAGCCCGCTCCCACAGTTTTTTCATAGACCTCAGGCGTGTACTGATCCTGTGGGAGCGGGCTTGCCCCGCGAAGAGGCCGGCATGAACACTGCAAAATTTATGGTGTTGCTCGTCAGTGTCAGCCTCTGCAGTTCAGCCCTGGCCTTTGATCTCACTGCCAACGAACAAGCCGGCAAACGCCTCTACCGCGAAGGGGTCTCCAGCAGCGATGCACAATTGCAGGCCCGGGTCGGCGCCAGCGACATCAGTGTGCCCGCCAGCGTGCTGCCCTGCGCCAGCTGCCACGGCAACGACGGCCGTGGCCGCGCCGAAGGCGGCGTGCGCCCACCCAACCTGGACTGGCAACGCCTGGCACAAGGCCAGGGCGCACGCGAAGCCAACGGCCGCAGCTACCCGGCTTATACCGACCGCAGCCTGGCCAGGGCCATCCAGCAGGGTGTAGACCCGGCTGGCAACCGCCTGGACCCGGCCATGCCACGCTTCGAACTGACCATGGCCGACCAGCGCAACCTTACCGCCTACCTCAAGCGCCTGGCCGAGGAGCGCGACCCCGGCATAGAGGAGGGCGTACTGCGCCTGGGCACCTTGCTGCCTGCCTCCGGGCCGCTGGCCGAGGTCGGGCTGGTGGTACGCGCGGTGCTGGAAGACGGGCTGGCGCAACTCAATCAGCAAGGCGGCATTCACGGGCGGCGTCTGCAACTGGTCGTGCTGGACCCGGGTGAAGACCCGGCCAGCGCCGAGCAAGCCTTGCAGCAGTTGCTGGAGCGCGAGCGCGTGTTCGCCCTGATTTCTCCCTTGGCACCGATGCTCGACCTGCGTTTGGCCTCCTTGCTGGCACCGCAGAATGTGCCCCTGATCGGCAGCACCCCGCGCAGTGGTGGCAGCGCACAGATATTCGACCCACTGCCTGGCCTGCCTACGCAACTGCTGAGCCTGGCTGGCCACGCCCGAGCAGCCTTGGGCCTGGCACCGGGCGATTTGCGCGTGGTGTACGCCGGCAACGAGCAGGCAGCCGCGGCCGAGCAGGTACGCGAGCGGCTGTTGCAGCAAGGCTGGGCGCCCCCCACCATTGAGGCCTTCGATGGCAAGGCCGTGGAGGGGCAGGGAATTGTATTCCTGGGCCGTGCCCAGGCATTTGCCGAACTGGCGACGGCATTGCAGGCAGCAGGCCGCAAGCCGTACCTGTTCGCCGCGTCCAGCCAAGTGGCCAGCGCCGTGGCGCGCTTGCCCGAACAATGGTCGCAACGGGTGTTTCTGGCCTATCCCTATGTACCCGAAGACTGGACCGAGCAAGGCCTGGCTACCCTCGCCGGGCTACAGCAGCGCCAAGGTCTGGACCCACGCCAGGCGTCGTTGCAGGTCAATACCCTGTGCGCGTTGCGCCTGCTGAGCGAAGCGCTCAAGCAGATCGGCCGTGATGCCAGTCGCGAGCAACTGATTGGCGCACTGGAAGGCCTGCACGATGTGTCTACCGGCCTGACCCCGGCGCTGGGCTTTGGCCCCGGTCGCCGCCAGGGCATGGCCGGTGCCCATGTGGTGGCGGTGGCCCTGCCCGGGCCGCACTTCACCGCAGTCACCCCGTACCGGCCGGTGCCGGACAGCCCTTGAGCGGAGGTTGCCATGCGTAGTGTGCTGCTGTGCCTGTTGCTGGTAATGGCCGGGCCGAGCTGGGCCGATGTACCGGCGGCTCGGGTCAATGGCGTGGAGATCGGGTTGACGCGCCTGGAACGCTATTTCAGTGAGTACCTGGACGCCCAGGGCCGCGCGGTGACAAGCATCCGCAACCCGGGCCTGTACAAGCGCCTGCGCGATCAGGCCCTGGACGAACTGATCGACAAGGAGCTGCTGTGGCAGGAGGCGCGGCGCCAAGGCATCGTCATCAGCGACGAGCAGGTGTCGGCGCATGTCGGCGAGGTAGAAGCCGCGTTCGGCAGCCCGGCCATTTTCGAACGGCGTCTGGCGCAGGCGGGCTTCGATAGGGCACAGTACAGTGAATACACCCGGCGAGACATGGCGGCCCGGCAGGTGTATGCCCAGCTCAGCGCAGTCGAAGCACCGAGCCAGGCTGAAGTGCAGGCGTTCTATGATGCCAACCAGGAAAGACTGCAAGGAGCGCAGAACCAAAATGATAAGCCTTCAGTCATACGTGAACAGGGCCTGGCCTTGGCCAGGGCTGCGCTTGTCGATCAGCGGCAGGCGCAAGCGCGCCAGTCTGTGCGCCAACGTTTGCGTGCTTCGGCTACAGTTGAGATCGCGGACTGAGGCCCCTTATAGCGTTTCCCCCAATGCTGGGGATTTACGGTTTGGCAATGTGCCATCATTTTCCCCGCTTGTGGGGAACTGGGCGGGTGCGGCTACCTGCTGCGTATCAGATGCTGGCCAGCACCCTCAGCGAATCAATGAGTTACAACGGCGCAACATGACTTTTCACGCCTGGCACGAAGCCTGCTCAAGCCTTTACAAGGGCGCACTTCGCAGACCGGGTAACCGGGCAGTTCTTGGGAGTCGACCTTGGTGAACAGAGTATTGGTAGTCGATGACGAACAGACTCTTGCGCAGAACCTGCAAGCGTACCTGCAGGCGCAAGGCCTGGAAGTTCATGTTGCCCACGACGGTGCCAGTGGTATCGAGCAGGCTGAACGCCTGGTCCCACAAGTCATCGTGCTGGATTACCGCTTGCCCGACATGGAAGGTTTTCAGGTTCTGGAGGCTGTACGCAAGAACAGGCAGTGCCACTTCATGCTGATTACCGCCCACCCCACCGTCGAGGTGCGTGAGCGAGCCGCCGAGCTGGGTGTGAGCCATGTCCTGTTCAAGCCGTTTCCACTGGTGGAACTGGCCCGTGCGATCTTCGACCTGATGGGCATCGAGCGCCGGCGCAGGGCCACGGACAACCCGGCTGACGGGTTCGTCGAACGACGCCAGAACAGGAACGAATCGTTCCCCCTGCAGTTGTACGATGGAAGCTGGGTGTTGGCTGAGCGCCGGTGTAATGGCGGCAAGCCCCCGAGGCCCGACGACGATCAACTGCTCACAGGGGAATAGCGGCGCCCGCATCCCTGGCTGAGCCAGCCTGCGACGCGCCCCCTGAGCGGAGTCGCAGGCCATGCCAGAAGCATTCGATGCAACAGTCTCAGCCTACCCCCGCGACCTGCTGGCCCAGGCCCGCCTGCAAGCCAGCGACGAGCGCTTGCTCAGCTGCCTCGAGCGCCTTGCCTGCGACAGCCCCGACACCTTCATCCAGCGCCTGGGCCTGACCCTGCACTACCCGGTACTGGCCAGCCACACCTTGCTGGCCAGCAGCCCGCGCTTTGACAAGGTCAGCCTCGCCGCGTGCCTGAAGCGCGAATTCGTGTTGATCGAGCAGGGCGGCCAGCTGTTGGGCGTTTTCGCCGACCCCTTCGACCCCGCCCGCCTGGCCTGGATCGACGATGTGCTGCAAGGTGCGCCGTTATACTTGGCGCACCCCGCCGAACTGGCCACGTTCCTGGCCCGCCATGAAGAAAGCTTCCACGCCGTGGACGCCCTTGACCATGACGCCGAGGCCAGCAGCGAAGGCGACCCGCTGCAGCGCCTGTCGCTGGCCAGCATCAGCGAAGACCAGAGCCGCGTGGTCAAGCTGGTCAACGCCACCCTGTACGACGCCCTCAAGCTGCACGCCAGCGACATCCACCTGGGCATGACCGGCCAGGGCCTGACCATCAAGTACCGCATCGACGGTGTGCTAAACGGCGCTGGCAAAGCCAGTGGCAGTGCCTTTGCCGACCAGGTCATCTCGCGCATCAAGGTCATGGCCGAACTGGACATCGGCGAAAAACGCGTGCCCCAGGACGGCCGCTTCAAGGTTGCCGTGGGCGACCGGCAGATCGACTTCCGTGTATCGATCATGCCTAGCATCTTTGGTGAAGATGCCGTACTGCGGGTGCTCGACAAGCAGGACTTGTCCGACCGGGTCAGTGGCGTGCAGTTGCAAGCCCTGGGCTTTGCCGACGAAACCCTGCGCGCCCTGCGCCGGCTGGCCGCTGAACCTTACGGCATGATCCTGGTGACCGGCCCCACCGGCAGCGGCAAGACCACCACCCTGTACGCCATGATCAGCGAGATCAACCATGGCGTAGACAAGATCATCACCATCGAAGACCCGGTCGAGTACCAGCTGCCCGGCGTGTTGCAGATCCCGGTCAACGAGAAGAAGGGCCTGACCTTCGCCCGCGGCTTGCGCTCGATCTTGCGTCACGACCCGGACAAGATCCTGGTCGGTGAGATCCGCGACCCGGACACCGCGCAAATTGCTGTGCAGTCGGCGCTGACCGGCCACCTGGTGTTCACTACCATCCACGCCAACAACGTGTTCGACGTGATTGGCCGCTTCAGCCAGATGCAGGTCGACCCCTACAGCTTCGTCTCCGCATTGAACGCAGTGTTGGCCCAGCGCCTGATCCGCCTGGCTTGCCCGCATTGCTCCAGCCCCTGCGAAGTGGATGACGACACCCTGTATGGCTCGGGCCTGAGCCGTGAAGGCGTGGCCGGCTGGAGGTTCGTTCGCGTGCAGGGTTGCGGCCAGTGCCGTGGCAGTGGCTTTCGCGGCCGCAGCGCGATCGCGGAACTGCTGCACCTGGATGACGACTTGCGGCAAATGATTGTCGAGCGCCGCCCCCTGTCGCAAATCAAGACACTCGCCTGCCAGCGCGGCCTGCGCCTGCTGCGGGCCTCGGCCCTGGACCTGGTCCGCGACGGCCGCACCACCCTTGAGGAGATCAACCGTGTCACATTCATCTGATCGTTTCTGCGCTGTTTTGGGCGCCGAGGGTGTCGGCTTGGGTTGCTGGCACAAACACCAACACCAGTGGCTGGGCACCCGCGGGTTCAGTTGCGATGGCGCCCAGCCCGCCTGGGAACCCGCCGTCGACGCGCTGGCCGGTCTGTTGGCCGAGCACGCCGTACGTGGCGCCCAGTTGCGGGTGCTGCTGTCGGCCCGCTACAGCCGCTTCTGCCTGGTGCCATGGAGTGATGCCATCGGCCACCCGCGCGAGCTGGACGCCTACGCCCGGGCCTGCTTCGAAAACCTCTACGGCCAGCCGCTGGACGACTGGCGCATCGTGCTGTCGCCCGAGCCTGCCGGCGCCGCCCGCATCGCTACAGCGCTGCCCGACGCACTGCTGCAACGGTTGCAGGCGCTGGGCCGGGAAAGCCGCCTGAGCCTGCGCTCGGTGCAACCGTACCTGATGGCCGCCTACAACCGCTGCTCGCCACAGCTGCAGCAGGGCGACTTCCTGTTCGTGCTGGCCGAGCCGCGCCGCAGCGTGCTGTTGCTGGCTGCCGGCGGCGCCTGGCAGCAAGTGCTGACGCAAGGTTGCGCCGACAGCGACCAGGCCCTGCAAGCACTGATCGAGCGCACCTGCGAGCTGTATGGCGAGCACCTGCCACGGGTGTACCTGCATGCCCCGGGCCGGGGCGACGTGCCGCAACTGGCGGCGGTGCAGCTGTGCCAGCCGGCCAGCGAAGCCGACCCCCTGTGCGCCATGTGGCGGGCGGTGGCCTGACATGCGCCGCCTTGAACTGGACTTCCAGCCCCGGCGCAGCGGCCCGCTGGCCTGGTCGCTGCTGGCCCTGGGCTGCGCCATGGTCGCCGGCCTGGTGCTGCTGCAACAGCAATTGCAGGCCGAGCAGGCAGACCTTGAGGCCAGCGTGCACAGCCTGGAGCTGCAACTGGGCCGCCGCCCGGCTACCACTGCCCCGCTAAGTACCGCTGCCAGCCGTGAGCAGACCGAGCGATTGGCACAGATGCGCAGTGTGTCGCAACAACTGCAACGCCCATGGCAGCAGCTGTTCGCCATGCTCGAAGCCTTGCCGCAAGACGATGTCGCGCTGCTTGGCCTGACCCCGGACGCGCGTAAAGGCCAGGTTCGCATCGCCGCTGAAGCACGCAACCTCGAGGCGATGCTGCAGTACCACCAGCGGCTGGAAGCCAGCGACGAGCTCAGCGATGTATCGCTGCTGAACCACGAGGTGTTGGCCGCGCAGCCTGAGCACCCGGTGCGCTTCACCCTCACTGCGACCTGGGAGACCGGCCATGCCCGCCCTTGAATCACTGAACAGCCTTATCCTTCAGGAACGCCTCCACCGCATCGGCCCGGTTGGCCTGGCTGCCGCCGCCGTGGGCCTGCTGGTGGTGGGCGTGGTGTGCGCCGGGGTGCTGCCGCAGTGGCAAAGCGTGCGCGAACTGCGCGCCACCGAAGCGGACGCCAGCGTCCAGGTCGAGCGGGTCAAGCGTGGCGAGGTGAAGATCGCCGTCAAGCCCGAGCAGCAAGCCCTCGACAGCCTTCGCCAGCAACTGCCGGGGCAGCCCCAGGCCAGCGAGCTGATCGAGCGCCTGTACCACCTGGCCAGCGCCGAGCACATCAGCCTGGCGCGCGGTGAGTACGCCCTGGGCATTGATCCCAAGACCCAGCTGGCGCGCTACCAGATCGTGCTGCCGGTGCGCGGCAGCTACCCGCAGATTCGCGGCTTTCTCAAAAGCCTGCTGAAGCAGCTGCCGACCGTGGTGCTGGAAGACCTTGAGCTGCAACGCAAACGCATCGGCGACAGCGAGCTGAATGCCCGCCTGCGCATGACCCTTTACCTGTCGAGGTCATGATGAACACACAACGTGCAGTGATCTGGGCCAGCTTTCTTGGCGTGAGCGCAGCCATCGCCTGGGCACCCGGGCACTGGTTCGGCCAGGAAGACAGCGTTGCGACCTTCGCGGGCAAGTCGGATCGCCGCGCCGCCGCTCCCACAGGCGTTGTGGGCAACGCCGAACCTGTGGCAGCGGCTTTAGCCGCGAAAGGGCCGGAACAGGCCTCCAGAGATCTGTTCCCAACCCAGCAATGGAGCAAACCCCAAGCCCTGGCCACCGTCACCGAACAACCCGTGGCTGTCGCGCCCATCGTGGCCGCAGCGCCGACCGCGCCGGCGCTACCGTTCCAGTTCATCGGCCGCATGGGTAACAACGACGATCTGCAGATCTTTCTGCAGAGCGGCGAAAAACTCTACGTCGTGCGCCAGGGCGACGTCATCGAAGACACCTATCGCCTCGATCGGGTATCGGCCAGTGAGCTGAACCTGGTCTACCTGCCTTTGCACCAGTCACAGACCTTGTCTGTCGGGAGCGCACCATGAAGTCGTCAAAGCTGTGCAAGCCTGCTCCGTTCCTGCTTTTGGCGTTGTGCGTGGCCATTGCCGGCTGCGGCTCCAGCGCGGTACGCAATGACAGCGACCAGTTGATGAAGGAGGGCCAGTACGAAGCTGGCATTGCCCGGCTGGAAGAGGCCCTGCGCGATGACCCGCGTGACACCGAGCTGAACATCGCCCTGGCCCACAGCCGCCAGGCCGCCGTGGAGGCACTGCTGACCCAGGCCGATGCCGACCGCATCCGCCATGACTTTGCCAACGCCCGCATGGGCTATGGCCGGGTGCTGACCCTGGAGCCGAACAACCGCCGTGCCCAGGAAGGTACGCGCCAGCTGGAGCTGATCCGAACCCTGGACGAGCGCGTGGCCCTGGGCCAGGCAGCATTGCGCCAGGGCGACCTGTTCGGCGCCGAGCGCTACATGCGCGAAGTGCTGCGCCTGGACCCGCAAAACCAGAAGGGCATTGCCCTGCGCAGCGACATCGAGAACGTCCAGGCGCGCACCGCGCAGCCCTTTCCGCAGCTGCGCAGCAAGCTGGATCGGCCGGTTACCCTGGAATTTCGCGATGCCAACCTGAAGACCATTTTCGAAGTGCTGTCCCAGGTTGCCGGCATCAATTTCATCTTCGACAAAGACCTGCGCCCGGACATGAAGGCCACCATCTTCGTGCGTGAAGTGCGTATCGAGGACGCGGTGGCGCTGCTGCTGGAGCAAAACCAGTTGCGCCAGAAGATCGTCAATGACAACACCCTGATGGTCTACCCCGACTCGCCGCAGAAGACCAAGGACTACCAGGAACTGGTCATGCGCACCTTCTACCTCACCAGCATCGACGCCAACACCGCGCTGAACATGGTCAAGACCATGCTCAAGACCCGCGACGTGTTCGTGGACGAGCGCCTCAACACCCTGACCATGCGCGACACCCCCGATGCCGTGCGCATGGCCGAGAAGCTGCTGCAGTCGCAGGACCAGTCCAACCCCGAGGTGGTACTGGAGGTGGAGGTGATGGAAGTGGCTACCTCGCGCATCCTCGACCTTGGCCTGCAGTGGCCCAACACCTTCGGCGTGCTGACGTCCGACGGCAAGTCGGTGAGCGTGCTCGACCAGCTGCGCGGCATCGATTCCAGCCGCATCAGCATCTCGCCGGCCCCACAGGCCAAGATCAACGCCCAGGACAAGGACATCAATACCCTGGCCAGCCCGGTGATCCGCGTCAGCAACCGTGAGCAGGCACGCATTCACATCGGCCAGCGCGTGCCGATCATCAGCGCCACGTCGGTGCCGTCCACCCAGGGCCCGGTGATTACCGAAAGTGTCACCTACCTGGACGTGGGCCTGAAGCTTGAAGTGCAGCCCACCGTGCACCTGAACAACGAAGTGGCGATCAAGGTGGCCCTGGAAGTCAGCAACGCCACCCCGCTGGAGGCTACCCGCCAGGGCACCATCCCGGTCCAGGTCGATACCCGCAACGCCCAGACCACCCTGCGCCTGCACGATGGCGAAACCCAGGTATTGGCGGGCCTCGTGCGCAACGACCACAACGCCAGCGGCAACAAGATCCCGGGGCTGGGAGATATCCCCGGCCTGGGCCGGCTGTTCGGCAGCAACAAGGACGACATGAGCAAGTCTGAGCTGGTGCTGGCGATCACCCCGCGCATCGTGCGCAACCTGCCGTACCAGAGCCCGTCGGACATGGAGTTTTCCACCGGTACCGAGTCGGCCATGCAGGTGCGCCAGATGGCACCGCTACCGCCGATGGAGGTGCCCGGCAATGCGCCGGCCACCGACGCGCCCGTGGTCGACAGCCAGATGGCGGTCGCCCCGGTCAACGGCAGCCCACGGCCATGAAAGCGCGCCGCCACCTGCAGGGTTTCAGCCTGATCGAAGTGGTGCTGACCCTGGCACTGCTCGGGCTGCTGGCCAGCATGGCCGCGCCGTTGACCGAAACCGTGGTCCGCCGTGGCAAGGAGCAGCAACTGCGCGAGGCGCTGTACCAGATACGCGATGCCATCGATGCCTACAAGCGGGCGTTCGATGCTGGCTACATCGAAAAGCGCCTGGACGCCAGTGGCTATCCGCCGAACCTGCAGGTACTGGTGGACGGTGTGCGCGATGTGCGCAGTGCCAAGGGCGCCAAGTTCTACTTTCTGCGGCGCATCCCGCATGACCCGCTGCTGGCGGCCAAGGATGAAGACCAAGGCGGCTGGGGTCTGCGCGCCTACGACAGCAGCCCCGACAGCCCGCGTGAAGGCGAAGACGTGTTTGACGTGTATTCCAGGGCCCGCGGCAAAGGCCTCAACAACATTCCCTACGGGCAATGGTGACAGCCATGAAACGCAGCAAAGGCTTCACCCTGATCGAACTGCTGGTGGTCATGGCGATCATCGCCACGCTGCTGACCATTGCCATGCCGCGCTACTTCAACAGCCTGGAAAGCTCCCGCGAAGCCACCCTGCGCCAAAGCCTGGCGGTGCTGCGCGAGTCACTTGACCACTACTACGGCGACACCGGCCACTACCCAGACTCGCTGGAGCAGTTGGTGGAGCAACGTTACCTGCGCAACACCCCGGTCGACCCGATCACCGAGCGCAGCGATGCCTGGCAACTGGTGCCACCGCCCGAAGGCGTGGCCGGCGGCGTGGCGGATATCAAGAGCGGTGCCACAGGGAGGGCGCGTGATGGCAGCCTCTTCGCTGAATGGTAAGGCCGATCGCGGCTTCACCTACCTGGGTGTGCTGCTACTGATTGCGGTCAGCAGCGTGGCCCTGGCCGCCACTGGCACGATCTGGGCCAGCGCCGCCCAGCGTGATCGCGAGCGCCAGCTGCTGTGGGTGGGCAGCCAGTACGCCCAGGCCTTGCGCAGCTACTACCGTGCCTCGCCGGGCCTGGCCCAGTACCCGCAGGCGCTGGCCGACCTGCTGCAGGACAACCGCTTTCCGCAGGCCCAGCGGCACATTCGTCGGCTGTACCCCGACCCCATTACCAACAGCGACGAGTGGGGCCTGCTGCGCTCGATCGACGGCCGCATCACCGGGGTGCACAGCCGCTCGGACGCTACCCCGTTCAAGCGCAGTGGCTTCAGCGCCGAATGGAGTGGTTTTGAAGGGCTGGAGCACTACAGCGACTGGCAGTTCGTTGCCGAGCAGGCGTTTACCGACAGTGCAGGCGGCGTGCAGACCCATGCAGGCCCGGGAGATACGCCATGAGCCGCCTGGCTGCGTTATGCCTGAGCCTGCTGCTGATGGCGGGGCTGGCCACCTCGGCCAAGGCGGGTGTTGAAGACGAGATGCAGGGTTTTATCGTCGACAACACCATCTCGCACATCGGCCACGACTTTTACTACTACTTCGCCGACCGCCTGCGTGCCACCAGCCGCCTGGACTTCAACCTGGTGGTACGCGAACGCCCGGATGCCCGCTGGGGCAGCCTGGTCACCGTGGAGTTCGAGCGTGAGGTGATGTACCGCCGCTTTCTGCCACCGAACACCACCGAGCTCAAAGACGAGGCCGTGGCAGCCGCCGACCTGGTCAAGCAGCAAATCATTCAACGCAAGCTGCAACGCCTGCTACAGGACACCACCGACTTGGAGAGGGACGAGCTATGAACCACCGCATTCCACGTTGCATTGCCGCCTGCCTGCTGGCCAGCGCTTGCGCTGCCCAGGCCACCGAGCTGGTGTACACCCCGGTCAACCCGGCCTTTGGCGGCAACCCGTTGAACGGCACCTGGCTGCTGAACAACGCCCAGGCGCAGAACGACTACGACGACCCCGACCTCAAGGACCGTGCCTCGGCCTTTACCGGCACCACGGCCCTGGAGCGCTTCAGCAACCAGCTGGAGTCGCGGATGTTGTCGCAGTTGCTGGACAACATCAGTAACGGCAGCACCGGCAGCATGGCGACCGACGCGTTTCTCATCGACGTCATCGACGATTCCGGGGCCTTGAGCATCAAGGTCACCGATCGTGCCACAGGCGAGATTTCGATCATTGAGGTCAGCGGCCTGAACCCCTGAGAGGGAAGGGCTTTTATGTTGGGGAGAGAACACCATGAAACGTCTGCTGAGCACGCTGCTGATCCTCACCGCCCTGGGCCTGCAAAGTGGTTGCAGCCTGCGCGAACCCATGTCGGCCGAACAGGACTCGGAAACCCCGACCCTGACCCCACGCGCCTCGACTTACTACGACCTGATCAACATGCCACGGCCCAAAGGCCGGCTGATGGCAGTGGTGTATGGCTTCCGTGACCAGACCGGGCAGTACAAACCCACCCCGGCCAGTTCGTTCTCCACCAGTGTCACCCAGGGTGCAGCCAGCATGCTGATGGATGCCCTGAGCGCCAGCGGCTGGTTCGTGGTGCTGGAGCGTGAAGGGCTGCAGAACCTGCTGACCGAGCGCAAGATCATCCGTGCTTCGCAGAAAAAGCCGGATGTAGCGGAAAACATCATGGGCGAACTGCCACCGCTGCAGGCCGCCAACCTGATGCTGGAGGGCGGCATCATCGCCTACGACACCAACGTGCGCAGCGGCGGCGAAGGCGCCCGCTACCTGGGGATAGACATTTCCCGCGAGTACCGGGTGGACCAGGTGACCGTGAACCTGCGCGCGGTGGATGTGCGCACCGGGCAGGTGCTGGCCAACGTGATGACCAGCAAGACCATCTATTCGGTCGGCCGCAGCGCCGGGGTGTTCAAGTTCATCGAGTTCAAGAAGCTGCTGGAAGCTGAGGTGGGCTATACCACCAACGAACCGGCACAGCTGTGCGTGCTGTCGGCGATTGAATCGGCGGTGGGGCACTTGCTGGCGCAAGGGATTGAATGGCGGCTGTGGCAGGTGGCGGGGGATGCGGGGCAGGGCAACGCTACGGTGGACAAGTTTCTGAGCCAGAATCAGCAGCCTTGACTGGCCTGACAGCCCCTGCGGCTCCTGATAGAACTGCCAGTAGGCATCACTTTTTTCCTGTGAGCAAATAGCACCAACGCCTGTGACCTATCTGAATGTGCAGGCTGAGACTATTTGGAAAAGGTGCTTGGTGATGCTGACTCGAATGTGGCTGCTGTTTTTAATCATTGGTAGTTTGGTCGGTTGCGGGGCGCACACGCCCTTTGTGCAGGCTCCCCGCCCAGTCGCACAGACCCAGTTATTGATAAGTGAAACAGCCAAGTCTCAGCAGTTGACCGCGCTGAACAAGCGCGGGGAGCAGGTAATCGCGCAACTCAAGGTTTGGTATGACTCCGTTACCGAAGACTGCGGCGGCCCTGATAAACCGAGTTACCTGTGCAGCGGTATCGAAATGCGTGCCACGGGCTTCAGCCCAGACTTTCTACCTTGGGACCCGAGCCAGAAGCACCTGGACAAAGGCGCCATCGCGTTTTCCTGGGCGCGCCGCGATACAAACTTTGGCAGGGCGGCGGAACGCTTCAATGGTTTTTTGTTTCCGCCACTGCAGGCCATCCCGCACAACAAGATTCGCGATCTTGAGGTGTTGTGCACGTTCCCAATAGATGGCGGAACGGACAACCGCGATACGGCGAACGGGTGCGGACCGCAAGACGGGTTTGAAGCCACCACCGATGCGTGCCAGAAAGTCGGTGTAACGGATGCCGATGCGTGGCTGGCAACGTACAGCGACGATGACATTGTGAAGTCCAGAGTCTGCGGATGGGACCTGCGCGAAGCCCCCGCTAACATGAAGGCGCAGTGGTTCGAGATGCCGATAAAAGTCAGGGCGGGGTTGAGCGCAGACGCATGGATGGGCTACAACGAGATTTTGCTCCCCGTATGGAAAGTTGGCGTGGGCGCAGACTTGCCTTTGTATGCATTTTTCTATGTGGAGGGGCAAACGCAAGCGGGATTGCTGGCGCAATTTGACCAGGCCCGTTATCACGCAGCTTATGGCCAGGCGGTTCCTGTCATCCGAATCAAGCTTCCTACGGCAAAGGACCAGGTCATGCAGTTTACCTACGATGAGGAAGACCAGGCGGTGGGAAGACCCATCGTCACCTCTGACGTTGATTTTGAATCCGAGCAGATCGGTGAGCGAAAAGAATTCAAAGTTGACGGATCGACATTCATATTGCATGGCACGGGGGAAGTCAGCGATGACTCGCACGGGGGCGGTGGAAGCTCGATAAGCGCAAAACATCTCAAGTTTGAAGGTTCAACCGAGATTTTACTGCCTGGTAACGGGCGTCGCCGCGTCAGTTACGACTGGGGCTGCAGTGATGTATGCACAAGAGATCTCTCGTTTACCGACAACCACAGGCTGCTGAATGACCGTGAAGGTATGCATTATGGATCGGATGAACTTACGGTCGACGGCCCTGAAATCCTGCACCTTTATATGAGTGAAGATGGCGAGAACCCGAGAATGGTCATAGACAACCTGAAAGTCACGCAGGCGCAAGCGCGATAACAGCCTTTATGTTGGTCGCACCGTGGGAAAAACCGCGAAGCGGCCGGTGCGGCCAACAGAAGTGTTACTACACATGCCCTAAGCTTGAAACCCTTCCCTGACCCCGGTAGTCTTTGCCCGCTGCTGTCAATCCAGCAGCCGGGTTTGGTAGCCCGCGATCAATCAAGGCGCACAAGCGCCCGCTCTGCGATACAGTTGGCGCTTTTTTGTGCCCGGCTGTTTCGTTTTATGGCGGCTGTGCGTAGGGCGCCTTCGTGCGCGCCGGTTTCCTTGATTCCCGGTCTACCAACCTGCGTACAGCCGTCACCCTTTCGTTTGGTAGCGATTTGTGGCGGCTCCAGTGAATCAAGGAGCGACACAATGACAAAAGGCTTACCTGATCCCCCCGCCCGCGCCACCACGGCGTCTTCCAGCTTCTCAACTTGCGAATGCAGCCATCCGCCGCTGTTTGCCGTGCGTTCTGGGGTGGACTACGAAGATGCGCTAGTGCACCTGTCCACGCTGCTGAAAGGGGCGTTTGCGACAAACCTCAAGGCGTTGGAATTGGCCAAGGGGACCTGTCGTGATCTGCTGTTGAGCAACGACCATGGGCTGGATTCGGCCAAGGCGGTGGTGGAGGCGCTGCTGGATGGGGTAGAGGGGCAACAGTTGACCGTGAAGGGGTTGAGGGCAAGCCCACTTTAAGCGGTAAAGCGCCGATCTTAAGATCACGCGGTCTCTGAGCGGCCTCGTGTCGCGAACGGGCTGCAGAGCAGCCCCGGCGATATGTGCATCATGGCAGACATTCCGGGGCTGCTTTGCAGCCCGATTGCGACACAAGGGCACCCCCCCTCAACCCATCAACCAGATGACGCCCAGCTTTTTCTCCCGCACACTGCGGAAAATTCCCAAGCCCGTACCCCGCCACCTTGCAGGGCACAGCCGGAGAAGAAAATGGCGCGACAACTAATAACAAACGCCCACGACCCGCTGCATGAATCCCGCCAGGCCCGGCTGAAGCTGGCCAGCGAAGGCGAGCTGCCGCTGGGCATGCTGCGCGACGAGATCGACGCGTCGTGGCGCCGCAGCCTGGGCCATGGCCTGGATTGCCTGCAGGGTGAACAGGTCGGCCTGGGCTTGGCGCAGGGCCACGACCTGCGCATGCTGCTGGAGCGCAACCGCTTGCTGGTCGACGCCGTTACCCCGGAACTGGACTACCTGGTCGCGCGTCAGGGCAAGGCCGGTATCGTCATCCTCGGCGACGCCCAGGCCAATGTGCTGGCCATCGAAGGGCAGAAGCATGTGCTGCAACGCGAGGGCCTGCGCGACTTGCACCCGGGCAGTTGCTGGAGCGAGTCGCTGCGCGGCACCAATGCCATCGGCACGGCTGTTGTAGAAGGCCGCCCGACGCTGATCAACTGCGGCGAACACTACCTTGACCGCCTCAGCCCGTTTTCCTGCACCTCGGTCCCCCTGCGTGACCCGCGTGGTGAGGTGATCGGCGTGCTCGACATCACGCGCGAAGGGGTAATGGCGCAACCGCAGGACAGCCTGTCGACACTGATGCTGGCCGCCGGCAATATCGAGAGCCGCCTGTTCGGTTTGTGCCACCCAGAGCAACTGGTGCTGGCCTTCCACAACCGCCCGCAATACCTCAACAGTGCCTGGCATGGCCTGCTGGCACTGAGCCTTGATGGCGAGGTGCTTGCTGCCAACGACAGTGCCTGCCAATTGTTGCAGGTGCCGCGCCCCGAGCTGATTGGCCGGCGCAGTACGGATCTGCTCGGCGAACGCTCACCCGCGTTTATTGCGCGCCTGTGGCAGGGCGGGGTGAGCAGTGTGCAAACGGCCAAGGGCGAGTTCTACTTCCGTGCCCTGCAGTTGCCGCGCCATGGCCGGGTCAATGGCAGCACGCCGGCCAGCAAGCCGACGCTGGGCAAGCAGTCGCCGGCACTCGACGCCCTGGCCGGTGGTGACCCACGGTTGGCGCGCAACCTGCGCATGGCTCGCCAGGGGCTGGGCAATGGCCTGCCGGTGTTGCTGCTGGGCGAGACCGGTACCGGCAAGGAAGTGGTCGCCCGGGCCCTGCACCAGGCCAGCCCGCGCGCTGACAAACCGTTTGTGGCCGTGAATTGCGCCGCCATCCCCGAAGGGTTGATCGAGTCCGAGCTGTTCGGCTACCGCGAGGGCGCCTTCACAGGCTCCCGGCGGGGCGGCATGGTCGGGCGGTTGATGCAGGCTCATGGTGGCACGCTGTTCCTTGACGAAATCGGCGACATGCCGCTGGCCTTGCAGGCGCGCCTGCTGCGGGTATTGCAGGAACGCCGGGTGGCGCCGCTGGGGGCCGGCGACGAGCAGGACATTGATGTGGCGCTGATCTGCGCCACCCACCGCGACCTCAAACGCCTGGTACAGGAGCAGCACTTCCGCGAAGACCTGTACTACCGGGTCAACGGCGTATCACTGCGCTTGCCGGCGCTGCGCGAGCGTGATGACCTGGCGCAGATCATCCAGGGCCTGCTGGACAAGGCCGATGCCCGTGGCGTAACCCTGGACCCGGCACTGGCCGCGTTGCTCGAAGGCTTCGACTGGCCGGGTAACATTCGCCAGCTGGAAATGGTAGTGCGCACGGCGCTGGCCATGCGCGAGGACGGCGAGCAGGTGCTGACCCTGGACCACCTCACCGATTGCCTGCTGGACGAACTGGCCAGCGGCACGGCGCCCTCCGGCAGCCTGAAGGACAACGAACTGGAATTGATTCGCGGCGCCTTGGCGCGCCACCAGGGGAACGTTTCTGCCGCGGCCGAGGCACTGGGGATCAGCCGGGCGACGCTGTACCGCAAGCTCAAACAGTTGCGCGGCTGACCATGGGCCCCTTGTTCGCAAGGCTGGTGGACTCCAGTGACCCTGCACTCATGCGCCAGGCGTTGGCCTGGCTGTATGGTTTCGTGCGCCCGCATCAACGTGCCATCGGCCTGTTGCTCGGCTTGTCGCTGGGCGCCTCGCTGCTGGCGCTGGCGCAGCCCTGGCTGGTCAAGACGCTGATTGACGAGGGGCTGCTGGCCAAGGATTACCAGACCCTCTGGCACATGGCGGCGATCATGATCGGCGCGGGGCTGTTGGGCACGGTGCTGGCCGGGGTCAACCGCTACCTGCACACGCGGCTGTCCGGGCGCATCCTGTTTGCCCTGCGTGATGACCTGTACCGGCACCTGCAGCAGTTGTCGCCGACGTTCTATGGGCGGCGGCGCATGGGCGACATTCTTTCGCGGCTGGATGGCGATGTGGCAGAGATCCAGCGCTTTGCCGTGGATTCGCTGTTCTCGGCTGTATCCGCCGTCATTGGCCTGGTGGGCGCGGTGGCGTTGATGCTGATGCTGTCATGGCAGCTGTCGCTGTTGCTGGCGCTGCTGGTGCCTATCGAGGTGCTGTGGCTGCGCTGGATGCGGCGCAAGGTTGAGCGCGAGGTGCGCAGCCTGCGCGAGCGTTCGGCGGATGTGTCGTCGTTTTTGGTCGAGACCTTGCCGGCGATGAAGTTCATCCAGGCGGCCGGCCAGCAAAGCCGCGAGGCAGGGCGCCTGGACGCACTTGGCCAGGGCTACATGCGTCAGCTGCTGAAAGTGCAGGTGACCGAATTCTTCACCCAGGCCATCCCCGGCACGCTTACCTCCTGGTGCCGCGCTTGCGCGTTTCTGGTTGGCGGCTGGTGGGTGATTCAGGGGACCTGGCAATTGGGCGCGCTGATCGCATTTTCCACCTACATGGGCATGGCAGTCGGCCCGGTGCAGAGCCTGCTTGGCCTGTACGTGGCGGTGCAGCGCATGGCGGTGAGCCTGGGGCGGGTGATGGAGCTCAAGCGCGAGGCCGTGGCCGTGCGCCCGGCCGCCCACCCGCAGCCCATGCCCGACGGGCCTGGCGAATTGCGCCTGGAGGCGCTGAGCTTTGCCCATGAAGGGCGCCAGGGCGCCGTGCTGAGCAATGTGCAGGTGTGCGTGCCGGGCGGGCTCAAGGTGGCCATCAGGGGGGCTTCGGGGGTGGGTAAGTCGACCCTGATCGACCTGCTGCAACGTTTTTATGACCCGGACGCCGGGCGTATCCTGCTGGATGGCATCGACTTGCGCGACCTGGACCTGGCTGCGCTGCGTCGACGCATCGCGGTGGTCAGCCAGGACATCGTGCTGTTCCGTGGCACCCTGGCGCAAAACCTGGCCTACGGTGTGCCCGAAGCCAGCCGTGCAGAACTGGAGCGCGTAGTGCGCCTGGCGCGACTGGATAGCCTGGTCGAAAGCCTGCCGTTGGGCCTGGACGGCCTGTTGGGCGAGCGTGGCCAGCAGTTGTCTGGTGGGCAAAAGCAACGCATTGCCATTGCCCGCGCAGTGCTGCAGGCCCCGGCGATTCTGGTGCTGGACGAGGCCACCTCGGCGGTGGACGAAGCCACCGAGCGCGAGGTGATCGCGGCCATTGACCAATTGTTCGCCGGCCGCACCCGGATCCTGATCAGCCACCGTGCGTCGACACTGGCCGATGCCGACCTGCACTTGCAACTGCATGATGGCCAGCTACAGGCGCTGGCGCAGGAGGCGGTCAAACATGGCCACTGACGTGCGCGTTGGCATCATCGACAGTGGCTGCTCGCCGGAGCAGGCCAGCGGTTTGCTTGGCTCCCGGCGTTTCTGGCTGGAAGACGGCCAGCTGCGTGAAGGCGAGAGGCTGCCCGACCTGCTAGGGCATGGCAGTGCAGTACTTGCAGGCCTGCGACGCGAAGCTGGCCCCGTGCCGTTGCTGGTGGCGCAGGTGTTCAGCGATCAGGCCAGCACCAGTGCCTTGCAGGTGGCGGCCGCACTGCTGTGGCTGGTGGAGTCGGGGGCAACGCTGGTCAACCTCAGCCTCGGCTTGCAGCAGGACCGGCCTGTACTGCACCAGGCTTGCGCTGAGGCCTTGGCTGCGGGTGTGCTGTTGTGTGCATCCAGCCCGGCACAGGGTGGGCCGGTGTACCCGGCCAGCTACCCCGGGGTGCTCCGGGTTACCGGTGATGCCCGTTGCGCGCCCGGCCAGTGGTCCTGGCTTGGCACCCGGCAGGCGGACTTTGGCGGTTACGTCGGGGCTGGTAGCAGGGCAGGCGCGAGTTTGGGCTGTGCAGCCTTGAGCGGCAGGATCGCGGCGCTGATGCGTGAGGAGCCGGGTATGAACTGTCAGCGGGTGCACGACTGGTTGCGCAGCAATGCCGCATTCACCGGCCCGGAGCGACGAGGTGCCAGCCATGACTGAATCGCGCATTGTGGTACTGGGCGCCGGCCCTGCGGGGGCCGCCACGGCCATCGGCTTGCGGCGCCTGGGCTATGCGGTCACTGTGGTGTCGCAGTGGCGCCGGTTCGCCGCGGTCGAAGGTGTTTCTGTGCGGGTATTGGAGGGCTTGCGCCACGCAGGCCTGGGCGGCGCCTTGAGCCAGGCAGCCATGCCGGCCACCCGGCAGGTGCACTGGAACGGCCAGCACCTGCAAATGAACCAGGAATTTTTGCTGGATCGGCAACGGTTTGACCGGGCGCTGCGCGACGACCTTCAGCGTGCCGGTGTAAGCGTGGTTGAGGGGCGGGTGCGCGAGGTCACGCATGAGGGCAATCATCAAGTCCGTCTGGATGATGGGCAAGTCCTGATCGCTGATTTTCTCGTCGAGGCTCGAGGGCGTCAGGCACCGCTGGCTGCGGACCGCCTGCGCGGGCCGGAAACGGTCAGCCTGCTCAACGTCTGGCAGGGTAGCCCTGGGGCGCCTGCGTCGGCAGTGGAAAGCCTGGAGGATGGCTGGGCCTGGATGGCCCGCCTGGAAGATGGCCGCTGCTACTGGCAAGCGACCCTGGACGCCGGTGGGCTGCCGGGCAAGCTCGGATTGGCAGATTACTGCGCGGCGCGGCGTGCCAGCAGCACGCTGGTGGCCGAGCTGTTCGATGAGAGGGCGCGGGTGCCAGTACAGGTGCATGCGCGCAGCAGTACGGCGATTTTGGCGGGCGAATGTGTCGGGCAGGACTGGATACGGGTGGGTGATGCGGCGATGGCGGTTGACCCGCTGTCGGGCAATGGGATCTTCCAGTCGCTGTCTTCGGCATTACAAGCACCGGTGGTAATCAATACGTTGCTGCGCAGGCCTGAACGGGCCGAGTTGGCGTGCCAGTTTCACCAGCAGCGGGTCGAGCAGCTGTTCTTGCGCTTTGCCCGTATCGGGCGGGATTTCTACGGGCAGGAGCAGGAGCGGGCGGGGCACTCGTTCTGGGCCAGGCGCCAAAGCTGGCCGGATGCGCAGCCACTGCATCAGGCGGCTGACCGGCAGGCCGTACGGGTTGAGCGGCGGCCGGTGCTGCGGGACGGTCTGGTGGAGGCGGCCGAGGTGGTGGTAACGCCGGATCAGCCGTTGGGGGTGTGGCATTTGCAGGGCGTGGAGTTGGCGCCTGTACTGCGGGAAATACGTAGTGGCCGGCCTGTTGAGGCCGTGTTGTCGGGGCTTGCGGGTGAACAGCAGAGGATGGTGCGGCGGTGGCTGATGGAGCAGGGCTTGGCTTGAGATTGCCGGGGCTGCAAAGCAGCCCCAGAATCTTGAATCAGAAGAAGGTCCCGACCACCAGTTGCATATAGGTCCCGGTGTCCGTCCCACCCAGCTGCGTACCGCCATTGGCCGCACTGCGCTCAGGCTTGTAGAACCCCACCAGCGGGCTGATCAGCAGATGGTCGTTGACCATCCATTCGACATACAGGTCCAGCTCCCGTCCGCCGAGGTTGCCCTGGTCGGTGTCCAGCGTATCGAAGTCGAAGTACAGCGCGCCGACGGTCAGGTTGTCCCGTGGCTTGCCTTTCAGCGCCACGTGGTGCACCTGGCTGTTCTTGTTGAACGGCCCGGCATAGTTGGCTGCCACCTCACCCTGGAACCAGGTGCCATAGCCCCGGCTCAGGCCGTAGAACAGTGGGTCGAAGCCTTCCGAGAAGCGGCTGTAGCGGTAGGTGGCGGTGGGGGTCCATGGTAGCTCGGAGAAGGTCCAGTTGCCCTCCAGGTACCAGGCATTCTCGCGCCCGCCGGTCTTGTCCTGGGTGACGTATTCGCCCGCCAGCTCCAGGTCTTTCACGCCTAGGTTGCCCCGCCCGCGCAGGCTGGCGGTGTCCATGCCGTCGCGGTGTTGCAGGCCCATGATCTGTGCGTAACGCTGGTCCACGTCCAGGCCGCGGATCCAGCTCAAACCCACCGTGCCGGCATCGGTGACGTGTTCCAGGTTGGCTACCGCAAGGGAGGTGTCGGCCTGGTAATGGTTATCGGACTTCAGCCACATCAGGTCGCCGCGCCAACCCTGTTTGCCGCCCAGGCGCAGCACGGCGGTGCGGTCGAAGGCTTTGCGTGCGGCCAGGTAGTAGGCACCACCGCGGTCGAAGTTGGCGCCCAGGTCGGCCTTGCCCAGGTTCACCGGGTCGCCCTGGATCAGGAAGCCGTCACCCAGCGTCACCACCTGGCGGCCGCCGGAGATGTCTACCCCGTCCTCGCCCAGGGCCGGGAACAGGTTGGCCGAGCGCCAGCCCAGGTACAGGTCTTCGATGGCGGTGCGGCGCTCATCGCCCAAGGTCAGGCCGGCGGCGTCGCCATCGCCCCAGGTGGCGGAACTTAGCAGGTTGAAGGCGCCGTAGAGGGTGCCGCTATCGGCCAAAGCCTGGCTGGCGCTGAGGCCGTACTTGACGTAACCCTCCTGCCAGGCGGTGCTGCCTGGTTGGCGGTTGCCGGCCTGATTGAAGCTTTCGTCGCTGTGGAAGGCGCCGAACAGGGCTTCGAGGTCGGCGTTGAGGGTGGTGCCGTTCTGGTTGTACAGCGCGTGGGCCTGGCTGGCGGGTGCGGCGAGCAGCAGGGCCAACGTGCAGGCGAGTGAGTGCCTCATGGGGTGCTCCATGTTTTTTGTTGTTGTTTTGGGTTGCCTGGGGTGGCCTCTTCGCAGCACAAGGCTGCGCCTACAGGGACCGGGTGCGCTTGTAGGCGCAGCCTTGTGCTGCGAAGAGGCCGGTACAGGTAGAAGATCAGAGCTTGATCAACACCGACTTCAGCTCGGTGTAGTGCTCGATGGCCGCTGCGCCCATCTCACGACCCACGCCAGACATCTTGTAGCCACCAAACGGCAGCGCCGGGTCCAGCGCGCTGTGGCAGTTGACCCACACTGACCCCGACTTGATACGCGGGATCATGCGGTGCACAGCAGCCAGGTCGTTGGACCAGATGCTCGCACCCAGGCCGTAGGGGTTGTCGTTGGCCATGCCGATCACTTGGTCGATATCGTCGAATGGCATCGCTACCAGCACAGGCCCGAAGATTTCTTCCTGCACCAGGCGGTGGCGCTGGTCGACATCGACGATCACTGTTGGTTTGACGAAGTAGCCCGGCCCAAAGCCTTCGCCGCCACAGGCAATGGTCGCACCCAGCTCGCGACCAAGTTCGATATAGCCGGTGACGCGGTCCTGTTGCTTGGCCGAAATCAACGGCCCCATCTGCACGGCCGGGTCCAGCCCGTTGCCCAGCTTCATGCCGTTGGCGATGCCGGCGATGTCGGCCACCACGTTGTCAAAGTGCTTGCGGTGCACGTACAGCCGCGAACCCGCGCAGCACACCTGGCCCTGGTTGAAGAAGATCGCCGTGGCAGCGCCGGCAGCGGCTTCCTGCAGGTTGGCGTCCGGCATCACGATGGTCGGCGACTTGCCGCCCAGCTCCAGGGTGACGCGGGTCATGTTGTCCATGGCCGCCTTGCCGATCAGCTTGCCGACCTCGGTAGAGCCGGTGAAGGTCAGCTTGTCTACGCCGGGATGGCGGCTGAGGGCTGCGCCGGCATTCAGGCCGGTGCCGGTTACCACGTTGAATACGCCTGCCGGGTAGCCGGCTTCGTCTACCAGTTCCGCCAGCTTCAGCACACTCAGTGGGGTTTCGTCTGCGGGTTTTAGCACGAGGGTACAGCCGGTGGCCAGGGCCGGACCAAGCTTCCAGCAGGCCAGCAGCAGCGGGAAGTTCCAGGCGACGATGGCACCGACCACGCCGACCGCCTCACGGCGCACGAAGCCGTGGAACTGGTCGTTAGGCATCAGCGGCATGGAGGCTTCGACGGTGCTACCCTCGATCTTGGTAGCCCAGCCGGCCATGTAGCGCAGAAAGTCGATGGCCAGTTGCACGTCCATCACCTGCGCTACCGCGGCGCTCTTGCCGTTGTTCAGGCATTCCAGTTCGGCCAGCTGGCGAGCGTCGCGCTCCATCAGGTCGGCCAGGCGCCACAGCAGGTTCTGACGCTCGCGTGGGCGCAGGCGGCTCCA
This sequence comes from Pseudomonas sp. NMI542_15, assembly GCF_021283425.1. NCBI lineage: Bacteria > Pseudomonadati > Pseudomonadota > Gammaproteobacteria > Pseudomonadales > Pseudomonadaceae > Pseudomonas > Pseudomonas sp. NMI542_15. The sequence continues at coordinate 241,953 of NZ_JAJSRO010000001.1, forward strand.
CGGCGAATCGTCGAAGGCCTGGCGTGCCGCGCGCACGGCGCGGTCGACATCCTCGGCGTCGGCGGCGGGCACTTCACCCAGCACTTCGCCGGTGGCCGGGTTGCGGAACGACAGGGTGCGACCGCTGGCGGCATCCTGCCAGTCGGCGCCAATGCGCATCTTCAGTTTGCGTTCGAGAAAGGCGCGGGTGGCGGGCAGGATGGGCAGTTCACAAAGCATGGGGCTGTGCCTCTTGTCATTGGGTGTGAAGGGCACTGGCGCAATGGGCGTGCCAAGGTGGGCAGATGCCAGCAAGGCATTGAGTTGACTGGGTTTTGCCGTGATGCAAGGTTCGGATTACAGGCGTGCGCTGTTGCACATTGAGACGGTGTGAGACCGTGGTGAAACAATGGTTTCAAGGGCCAATCGCCGGCAAGCCAGCGCCTGCAGGTACAGCGCAGGTCTTCAAGGCAATGGTTAACCTGTGGGAGCGGGCATGCCCGCGAAGGCCTGCATGGCAGGCCCCTGTCTCAGGATGAAACACCCTGTCGCGAAATGGCACGCTGCAATTGGCCATCCTTGCTGCTGGCCAACCCCAGCAAACTGCCTAAGGGGTTGAAAGGTCACGCGTTTACTGCAACTGGCACAGTTCCTGTATCACCTCTGTCACATGCACACCTGCTGTACCAAAGCGTGCGAAAAACGATAAGAACAACAACCGTGGAGGTCTGACCTTGAAGACGACTCGACTCCGGCGGCATGCGGGCAAACTGGCGCTGGTCGCCGCCGCGCTGCTGAGCACCCAGGCCATGGCGGCCGAGCAGGGCCCGAGCCTGTTGCAGAACAAGTGCATGGGGTGCCATATCCCCGAAGGCAACGATACCTACAGCCGTATCAGCCACCAGCGTAAAACGCCAGAAGGCTGGCTGATGAGCATCGCCCGCATGCAGGTGATGCACGGCCTGCAGATCAGCGACGACGACCGTCGCATGCTGGTCAAGTACCTGGCCGACAAGCAGGGCCTGGCGCCCAGCGAAACCGATGGCGTGCGCTACGCCATGGAGCGCCGGCTGAACACGGTCGAGCATTTCGACACCCAGCTCAGCGAAACCTGTGGCCGTTGCCACTCTGGGGCTCGCGTCGCCTTGCAGCGCCGCCCGGCCAAGGAGTGGGAGCACCTGGTCAACTTCCACCTTGGCCAGTGGCCGTCCCTCGAATACCAGGCCCAGGCGCGGGACCGCGACTGGCTGCCGATTGCCCTGCAACAGGTGGTGCCGGAACTTGCCAAGCGCTACCCGCTGGACAACCCGGCCTGGGCTGAATGGCAGCAGGCAAAACCGAAGGCCGACGTGCTGCCGGGGCAGTGGGCGTTCAGCGGCCATATGCTGGCCAAGGGCGATGTGCGCGGTGTGATGAGCGTTTCGGCCGGGGAGGGCGACACCTTCAAGGTCGAGGTCAAAGGCGCCTATGCCGACGGTACACCTTTCAACGGTAGCGGCTCGGCGATCCTGTACAACGGCTATGAATGGCGCGGCAACGTCAAGGTTGGCGACACCCAGCTGCACCAGGTATTCGCGGCGCTGGATGGCGAAATGAAAGGCCGCATGTTCGAGGCCGAACACGACGAGCGTGGCCTGGACTTCACGGCTGCCAAGGAAGGCAAGGCGCGGCTGCTGGCGGTGCAACCGGCCTTCATAAAGGCGGGTGGCGAAAGCGAGATCACCCTGGTGGGCAGCGGCCTGGAGGGCAAGCCTGACCTGGGTGCCGGGGTGGAAGTGACCGAAGTACTGGAGCAGACCCCGACCCTGGTACGGGTCAAGGCCCGCGCCGCAGCCGACGCCAGGCCTGGCCAGCGCGAGGTTGCGGTGGGGGCGCTCAAGGGCGTGAGCCTGGCGGTGTACGACAAGGTCGAGGAAGTGAAAGTCGTGCCGGCGTTCTCCATTGCCCGCATCGGTGAAAACGGCGCTTCGGTGCCCAAGGTGCAGGGCCGCTTCGAGGCCGAAGCCTGGGGCAAGGACGCCAGTGGCCAGCCGCTGCGCATCGGCTATCTGCCGGCCACCTGGAAGGTCGAGCCATTCAATGAACGTGCGGTCGAGGACGAAGACGTCAAGTTCGCCGGGCAGATGCAGGCCGATGGCGTGTTCGTGCCAGGCGGCGCCGGCCCTAACCCAGAGCGCAAGATGATGACCAACAACGCGGGCAACCTGAAGGTCATCGCCACGCTGGCCGACGGTGGCCAGACGGGCGAAGGGCACATGATCGTCACCGTTCAGCGCTGGAACAACCCACCGCTGCCGTAACGGCAGGGTGCAACGGTTTTCCAACGGATCGATTACCGGGAGGTCGCCATGGGCGCACTACTGAACCTGGTCGAACGCAACCTGCATGAAGTGCAGGTAGATGCCGACCGCATGCTGTTCCACATCCCCAGCAGTTCGCTGTTCACCGCCGACGCGGTGACCGGGGGCATCATCGACACCTTGCGCCAGCAAGGCTGTTCGGCCGAGGAGCTGATGCAGCGCCTGGGCCAGCAGTTTGCCGGCAACGATATCCAGGACACCCTGCGCGAGCTGATCGCCCTGGAGCTGGTCAGCGACGGCTCGCCGCTGACCGCGGAAATCGGCGTCAAGCGGGTCGAGCGCACCGCGCTGAATACTGTGGTGCTCAACGTCAACACTGGCTGCAACCTCAGCTGCACCTATTGCTACAAGGAAGACCTGGACAAGCCATCTGCCGGCAAGAAGATGAGCACCGCCACCGCCGAAGCTTCGGTGGAAATGCTGCTCAAGGAATCGCCTGACGAGGAGCGCTACAGCGTGGTGTTCTTCGGTGGCGAGCCCTTGTCCAACCGGCCACTGATCGAACACATGGTGGGCTACTGCGAGCGGCGTTTCGCCGAGGCGGGCAAGCAGGTGGAATTCATCATGACCACCAATGCCACGTTGCTGACCGAAGAGATCGTCGATTGGCTCAATGCCCATCGGTTCGGCCTGTCGATCAGCATCGACGGCCCCAAGACCGTGCACGACCGCAACCGCATCACGGTGGGCGGGCAGGGCACCTATGACGTCGTGCGGCGCAAGGCCGACATGCTGCTGTCGCGTTACAACAGTCGGCCGGTGGGGGCGCGGGTGACCTTGACCCGCGGCATCACCGATATCGAGACGATCTGGAACCATCTGTTCAACGAAATGGGCTTTGCCGAAGTCGGCTTTGCCCCGGTCACTTCCGGCGACATGGCGGACTTCAACCTCACCGGCGAAGAACTGGTTGAGGTCTTCGCCAACATGAAGGCGCTGGGGCGCCGCTACCTGGACGCCGCGCTGGAACACCGCAATATCGGTTTTTCCAACCTGCACCAGCTGATCACCGACATCCACGAGGGCCACAAGAAGGCCCTGCCATGCGGTGCCGGACTGAAAATGCTGGCAGTGGACCATGAAGGCGAGCTGAACCTGTGCCACCGCTTCACCGGTTCCAGCCTGCCGACCTTCGGCAACGTGCACCAGGGCGTCAAGCAAGTGGAGCTGAACGACTTCCTGTCGCAGCGTCTGGACCGCAACAACACCGGCTGCGAAAGCTGCCGCATTCGCAACCTGTGCTCCGGCGGCTGCTACCACGAAAGCTACGCCCGCTACGGCGACCCGCAGCACCCGACTTACCACTACTGCGAACTGATGCGCGACTGGGTCGACTTCGGCATCGAAGTCTACAGCCGCATCATGGCCGCCAACCCGGCCTTCATCGACCGCTACATCACCCCGCGGAAGGCGCACTGACATGAAGCACTTGAAGCCCCTGAACAACAAGGCGCGCATCCTTGAACAGGCCGCTGCCGAAGACCGCATCGAAGAAGTCATGGCCATGAGTGCGGTGGCCGGCTGCACGGCCACCACCGACCCGGGTTGGGAAGTGGATGCCTTTGGTGGCGTGAGCTCGCTGTGCCAGCCGATGGAGGCCGACCTGTATGGTTGCTCCGACCCTTGCTGGTGGCCGGCCCAGGTGCCGGACATGATGAGCACCTACCAGGACTGGAACGCCCAGGCGACCAACTCGGCGGAAGACTGGCGCAACCTCGGCACTGTGTTCCCGAAAGACAAGTGACCGGCCCAACAAGAATGACAAGGGGAAACCGCATGAAAGCTGGACGCTGCGCGCAACTCGCGCTCACCCTCGCCGCCACGGCCTGCGCCGGGCTGGCTCAGGCTGACGACACCGGGCCTGCGCTGAAGGCTGGCCACGAATACATGATCGTGACCAACTACCCGAACAACCTGCATGTGGTCGATGTGGCCAGTGACACGGTGTACAAAAGCTGCCAGATGCCCGACAAGTTCGGCCCTGGCACCGCGATGATGGCGCCGGACAACCGAACCGCCTACGTGCTCAACAACCATTACGGCGACATCTACGGCATCGACCTGGACACCTGCAAGAATACCTTCCGGGCCAACCTGTCCAGCGTGGCGGGAGAAGTGGGCCGGTCGATGTACTCGTTTGCCATCAGCCCCGATGGCAAGGAGGTGTACGCCACGGTCAACCCGACCCAGATGCTGAATGACCACTACGTGGTCAAGCCGCCGCGGCTGGAGGTGTTCAGCACCACTGATGGGCTGCAGGCCAAGCCGGTGCGCACCTTCCCGATGCCGCGCCAGGTGTACCTGATGCGTGCCGCCGATGATGGCAGCCTGTTTGTCGCAGGGCCGGACATCTACAAGATGGATGTGAAAACCGGCAAGTACACGGTGGCCTTGCCGCTGCGCAACTGGAACCGCAAAGGCTACAGCGCCCCGGACGTGCTGTACTTCTGGCCGCACCAGAGCCCGCGTCACGAGTTCACCATGCTGTACACCATTGCCAGGTTCAAGGACGACAAACAGGACCCGGCCACGGCCGAGCCGCTGTATGGCTACCTGAGTGTCGACCTGAAGACCGGCAAGAGCCACACCCAGGAATTTGCCGACCTGACCGAGCTGTACTTCACCGGCCTGCGTTCGCCCAAGGACCCGAACCAGATCTACGGCGTGCTCAACCGCCTGGCCAAGTACGACATCAAGCAGCGCAAGCTGATCAAGGCGGCTAACCTTGAGCACACTTACTACTGCGTCACCTTCGACAAGAAGGGCGACAAGCTGTACCTGGGCGGCACCTTCAATGACCTGGCGGTGTTCAACCCGGATACGCTGGAAAAGGTGAAGAACATCAAATTGCCGGGTGGCGACATGTCCACCACTACGCCACAGGTGTTCATCCGCTAGAGCCAGGGTGGATTTACTGGCCGCTTCGCAGCACAAGGCTGCTCCTACAGGACACCGCGTTCCCGTGTAGGAGCAGCCTTGTGCTGTGAAGAGGCCGGCCCAGCCCCCACAAAAACAACAAGAGAGTGCCCATGCCCCAGCCAAGCTACTCCCAGGGCAATCCAGACAAAGCCCTGCTTACCCAATGCATTGGCGATGCCTTCGACGCCACCGTCGCCCGCTTTCCCGACCGCGAGGCGCTGGTGGTGCGCCACCAGGCCCTGCGCTACACCTGGCAGCAACTGGCCGAGGCCGTCGACCAGCACGCCCGCGCGCTGATGGCACTGGGCGTGCAACCCGGTGACCGGCTGGGTATCTGGGCACCCAACTGCGCCGAGTGGTGCATCACCCAGTTCGCCAGCGCCAAGGTCGGCGCGATCCTGGTCAACATCAACCCGGCCTATCGCTCCAGCGAACTGGACTACGCCCTCGGCCAGGCCGGCTGCCGCTGGGTGATCTGTGCCGACGCGTTCAAGACTTCCGATTACCATGCGATGCTGCAGGGCCTGGTCCCTGGCCTGGCCAGCAGCCAACCGGGCGCGCTGACCTGCGAGCGCTTCCCCGAGTTACGCGGCGTGGTCAGCCTGGCTGCCTCGCCACCACCGGGCTTTCTGGCTTGGCACGCCTTGCAGGCGCGTGCCGAGTCCGTCAGCTGCCAGGCCTTGGTCGAACGCCAGGCGCAGCTGCGCTGCGACGACCCGATCAACATCCAGTACACCTCCGGCACAACCGGTTTTCCCAAGGGCGCCACCCTCAGCCACAGCAATATCCTCAACAACGGCTACATGGTTGGTGAAAGCCTGGGCCTGACCGAGCACGACAGGCTGGTGGTGCCGGTGCCGCTGTATCACTGTTTCGGCATGGTCATGGCCAACCTTGGCTGCATGACCCACGGCAGCACCCTGATCTACCCCAGCGATGCCTTCGACCCGCTGGCCACGCTGCGTGCGGTGGCCGAGGAAAAGGCTACCGCGTTGTATGGCGTGCCGACCATGTTCATTGCCGAGCTGGACCACCCGCAACGCAGGGAGTTCGACCTGTCGAGCCTGCGCACCGGGATCATGGCCGGCGCCACCTGCCCGATCGAGGTGATGCGCCGGGTGATCGGCGAAATGCACATGGCCGAGGTGCAGATTGCTTATGGCATGACCGAGACCAGCCCGGTGTCGCTGCAGACCGGGCCCGACGATGACCTGGAACGCCGGGTGACCAGTGTCGGCCGTACGCAGCCACGGCTGGAGAACAAAGTGCTGGACGCCGACGGCAATACCGTACCGCGTGGGGAGATAGGCGAACTGTGCACCCGCGGCTACAGCGTAATGCTTGGCTACTGGAACAACCCCAAGGCCACGGCCGAGAGCATCGATGAAGACGGCTGGATGCACACCGGCGACCTGGCGGTAATGGATGAACAGGGCTATGTGCGTATCGTGGGGCGCAGCAAGGACATGATCATTCGCGGCGGTGAGAACATCTACCCGCGCGAGCTGGAGGAGTTCTTCTTCACCCACCCGGCGGTGGCGGATGTGCAAGTGATTGGCGTGCCGTGCAGCAAGTACGGCGAAGAGATCGTGGCCTGGGTGCGCCTGCACCCGGGGCATACCGCCAGTGAAGACGCGCTGCGTGAGTGGGCGAGGGCGCGGATTGCGCACTTCAAGGTGCCTCGGTACTTCCGCTTTGTCGACGAGTTCCCGATGACGGTGACCGGCAAGGTGCAGAAGTTCAGGATGCGCGAGATCAGTGTCGCGGAGTTGTCCTCCCGATAACCATCACCCCTCAGCTACGCGGACCTTTGTAGGAGCGGCCTTGTGCCGCGAAAGGGCCGCACAGCGGCCCCAGCAATTTATGCATCACAGCTGAAATCCCGGGGCCGCTTCGCAGCCCTTTCGCGGCACAAGGCCGCTCAATGACCGCGCCATGTGCTTAGCCTTGCAATAGTTCCGGGCTGTTGAAGTTGCTCAACCGGCGATCATCATCGGCACACTCCAACCCCTGCACCGCCTCGCGCAGCAAGGCCTTCTGCAAACTCCGCTCTCCCGTCGCCCAGGCCTGCTCCAGCATTTGCAGTATTCGCCGTGGCAGCACGCTGAACATCGGCTGCCAATACCCGCCCTGGCGCACCATTGCCGCACTGTCACTGGCCACCGCCAGCCTTAGCAGGTCCTCGATCAGTTCGCGGTCAACCCGCGGTGCATCGCAGGCCAGCAGCACCACCCACTCATGCCGAGCCACCTTGAGCCCGGCAATCACCCCTGCCAGCGGCCCAGGGAAGTCGGCTTCTGCATCGCCCACCAACTGGTCTGCATATGCCCGGTAAGCTGGCTGGTTGCGGTTACAGGAAATTACCAGGTCGTCGCTCAGCGGCCGCACCACACGATGAACGTGCGCAATCAGTGGTTCGCCTTGCCAGTAGACCAGGCCCTTGTCACGCCCGCCCATGCGCTGTCCGCGGCCGCCGGCGAGGATCAGGGCTGAACTGGGGGGCAAGGGGTTGGTCATGATTTCAACTCTAGGCAATGGGAGAAAGCAACCCTCCCACGGCCTGCAACAGTTGTCCAGAACGCCTTCGCCCGGGTTGAACCGACCTGACATTTTTGCCAGTTGTGCCGATCAGGATCTCGTCCTTCAATAAGGCTGCAAGCCTGGTATCGCGATGGTGCCGAGAATTTTAATGAGGAGAGACACTTGAACAAATCGCAACTGGTAGCAGACGTGGCGCAACGCGCCGACTTGAACAAGGCAACCGCACAAAAAGTGGTTGACGCGTTTATCGATGCAGTCAAGGTATCACTCAGTGAGGGCAATGAGGTGGCCTTGGTGGGCTTTGGGACCTTTAAAACCGAGCAAACAAAAGCGCGAGCCGGGCGTAATCCGCAAACTGGCAAGCCGATGCAGATTGCTGCAGCGACCAAGGCCAAGTTCGTCCCCGGCAAAAGCTTGAAGGATACCGTCAATTTCAGCGAGTAACCCGATCAGAAGGCCAAGCCGCGCAAGTGAGGGAAAGGGGGCGGGGCCCCCTTGCTCATGGCATTCAATGCCCGCTGGGCAGAGTCTCGCTAGCGGGTTCGGCTTTTCCCCTGCCCGCAAGGCGCATCACCACCACGAAAAACACCGGCACAAACACCACCGCCAACGTGGCGCTGAGCATGCCGCCGATCACCCCGGTGCCGATGGCCTGCTGGCTGGCCGAGCTGGCGCCGCTGGCGATGGCCAGGGGTACCACGCCGAGGATGAACGCCAGCGAGGTCATCACGATCGGCCGCAGGCGCAGGCGGGCGGCCTGCACGGCGGCGTCTGCGGCGTCCATGCCCTGGTCGACCAGGTGCTTGGCGAACTCGATGATCAAGATGGCGTTCTTTGCCGACAGGCCGATCAGGGTAATCAGGCCAACCTTGAAGAACACGTCGTTGGGCATGCCGCGCAGGGTCACGGCCAGCACTGCACCGAGCATGCCGAGCGGTACCACCAGCAGCACGGCAGTCGGGATCGACCAGCTTTCGTACAGCGCTGCCAGGCACAGGAACACGATCAGTAACGACAATGCCATCAGCATCGGTGCCTGGCTGCCGGACAAGCGCTCTTGCAGCGACAGGCCGGTCCACTCCAGGCCGGCGCCGGGCGGCAGCTGAGCCACCAGGCGTTCGATTTCGGCCATGGCTTCGCCCGAACTGTGGCCGGCTGCCGGCTCACCGGAGATCGACACCGCCGGGTAGCCGTTGTAACGGGTCAACTGCACGGGGCCGCTGACCCACCTGGCCTGCACGAATGCGCCCAGTGGCACCATCTTGCCGCTGTTGTTGCGCACGTGGATTTTCAGCAAGTCTTCGACCTGGCTGCGCTGGTCGCCCTCGGCCTGCACCACCACCCGCTGCATGCGGCCTTGGTTGGGGAAGTCGTTGACGTAGCTGGAGCCCACCGCCACGTCCAGCACCGAGCCGATATCGGCAAACGACACCCCCAGGGCATTGGCCTGGCGGCGGTCGATTTCCAGCTGCACTTGCGGGCTTTCGGCCAGCGACGCTTCGCGCACGTTGGTCAGTACCTTGCTGTTGCCCGCATTGGCCAGCAGCGTGTCGCGGGCAGCCATCAGCGCAGCGTGGCCCATACCGCCACGGTCCTGCAGGCGGAACTCGAAGCCGGTCGACTCGCCCAGGCCGTCGATAGGCGGCGGCAGGACCGAAAACGCCACGGCGTCCTTGAGCTGGGAGAAGGCCGCGCTGGCACGGTCGGCAATCGACTGGGCGCTGTCGTCGGCACCGCGCTCGGACCAGTCTTTGAGGGTTGTGAAGGTCAGTGCCGCGTTTTGCCCGCTACCGGAGAAGCTGAAGCCGAGGATCACGGTGGTGTTGCCTACGCCGGGTTCTTCGGCGTTGTGTGCCTCGATTTGCGCAGCCACCTGTTCAGTGCGCATGCGGCTGGCCCCTGGTGGCAGCTGGATGTCGGTGATGGTGTAGCCCTGGTCTTCGGTGGGCAAGAACGCCGTGGGCAACTGGCTGAAGCCATAGCCCAGCACCGCCAGTAGTACCGCGTACAGCAGCAGGTAGCGGCCGCTGCGCTTGAGCGCCTGTACCACCCAGCGCTGATAGCCGTTGCTCAGGTTTTCAAAACGGCGGTTGAACCAGCCGAAGAAGCCCTTGCGTTCATGGTGCTCACCCTTGGCCACCGGTTTAAGCAGCGTGGCGCACAATGCCGGGGTGAGGCTGAGGGCCAGGAATGCCGAGAACAGGATCGATACCGCCATCGACAGCGAGAACTGCTGGTAGATCACCCCCACCGAGCCTTGCATGAAGGCCATTGGCAGGAACACCGCCACCAGCACCAGGGTGATGCCGACGATCGCTCCGCTGATCTGGCCCATGGCCTTGCGGGTGGCTTCTTTGGGCGGCAGGCCTTCCTCGGCCATGATGCGCTCGACGTTTTCCACCACCACGATGGCATCGTCGACCAGAATGCCGATGGCCAGCACCATGCCGAACAGGGTCAGCACGTTGACCGAGAAGCCCATGGCCAGCATGACCGCGAAGGTGCCCATCAGCGCCACCGGCACCACCAGGGTGGGGATCAGGGTGTAGCGCAGGTTCTGCAGGAACAGGAACATCACCGCGAACACCAGCAACATGGCTTCGAACAGGGTGGTAATGACCTGCTCGATCGACACCTTGACGAACGGCGAGGTGTCATAAGGGATGTCGTACTTGACGCCTTCCGGGAAGTAACGCGCCAGGTCCTGCATTTTCGCCCGCACCAGGGTGGCGGTTTCCATGGCGTTGGCACCCGGCGACAGCTGCACGCTGAACGCAGTGGCCGGCTTGCCGTTCAGCCGTGTGCCGTACTGGTATTCCTGAGCGCCGATCTCGACCCGGGCGACATCACCGACGGTGACCGTGGAGCCATCCAAGTTGGCGCGCAGGACAATGGCGGCAAATTCTTCGGGGGTGCTCAGCTGGCCCTTGACCACCACGTTGGCGGTGATTTCCTGGGTGTCGCGGCTGGGCAGGTCGCCGATACTGCCAGGCGCCACCTGGGCGTTCTGCGCCGCGATGGCCTCGGCCACGTCGTTGGGCGTGAGGTTGAAGCCGATCAGCTTGCCGGGGTCGATCCAGATGCGCATGGCGCGCTCCGAGCCGTACAGCTGGGCTTTGCCCACGCCCTTGAGGCGGCGGATTTCGTCCATCACGTTGCGCGCCAGAATATCCGACAGTGCGGTCTCGTCGAGCTTGCCGTCTTCGGAGGTGAGGGTGCCCAGCAGCAGGAAACCGGTGGACACTTTTTCCACCTGCAGGCCCTGTTGGGTGACCGGCCGCGGCAGGCGCGACTCGACCACCTTCAGGCGGTTCTGCACGTCGACCTGGGCCAGGTCCGGGTGGGTACCCGGGGCGAAGGTGGCGGTGATGGTGGCGCTGCCCAGGCTGCTCTGCGATTCGAAGTACAGCAGGTTGTCGGCGCCGTTGAGTTCCTGCTCGATCAGGCTCACCACGCTTTCGTCCATGGTCGCCGCAGAAGCGCCCGGGTACACGGCGTAGATTTCCACCTGCGGCGGCGCCACGTTGGGGTACTGGGCCACGGGCAGCTGCGGAATGGCCAGCGCCCCGGCCAGCAGAATGAACAGCGCGACCACCCAGGCGAATACCGGGCGGTCGATGAAGAATTGCGGCATGAATCAGGCCCTCACTGGCCGGTATGCTGAGCGATGGGTGCTACGCCGGGGGTTGTTTCAACCTGCACGTGGTCACCGGCCTTGACATGCTGCAGGCCCTCGACCACCACCCGCTCGCCAGCGGCCAGGCCCTCGCTGACAATCCAGCGGTCGCCTTGGGCGCTGCCGAGCACTACCTGGCGGTCGCTGACCCGGGCCTGCTGGTCGACCACCAGCACTTTGGGGACACCGGCGCTGTCGCGCAGGATGGCGCGCTGCGGCACGCTCAGGCCCTTGGGTTGCACCGCCTGTTCCAGGCGCACGCGCACGTAGCTGCCGGGCAACAGGTCGAGGTCCGGGTTGGGGAACTCGCTGCGCAGGGTGATCTGGTTGGTCGTGGGATCGACGCTGATGTCGGAGAACAGCAGCTTGCCTGGCAGCGGATAGGCGCTGCCGTCGTCCTGGATCAGCGTGGCGCGGGCCTGGCCGTCGCCCACCTGCTGCAATTCGCCTGCGCGCAAGGCGCGGCGCAGGGCATTGAGCTCGCGGGTAGACTGGGTGACGTCGGCGTGGATCGGGTCCAACTGCTGGATGGTCGCCAGCGGGGTGGTCTCGTTCTGGCCGACCAGTGCGCCTTCCGTGACCTGGGCACGGCCGATGCGGCCAGAAATGGGCGCTGTCACGGTGGCGTAGCCAAGGTCCAGGCGGGCACGCTCCAGAGCCGCCTTGGCGGCGGCCACTTCGGCGTCGGCTTGCAGGAAGCTGGCCTGGGCGTTGTCGTATTCCTGGCGGCTGACGGCCTTGTCGTCGACCAGCTCGCGGTAGCGCTGCTCCTGCAGACGTGCCTGGTACAGGGTGGCCTTGGCCTTGGCCAGGGTGGCGCGGGCGCTGTCATGGTCGGCCTTGAACGGCGCCGGGTCGATCAGGAACAGCACATCGCCCTGCTTGACGTCACTGCCTTCACGATACACCCGCTTGAGTACCACACCCGCGACACGCGCGCGCACTTCGGCGGTGCGCGGCGCCAGGATGCGGCCGCTGAGTTCGCTGCTGATGGCCAGTGGCTGCAGTTGCAGGGTTTCTACCCGCACTTGCGGGGTGGGGGCTTGCTCGTCTTGCTCGGCGCTGTCGCCACAGCCGGCCAGGGACAGGCTCAGAAACGCCATGAGCGCCACAGGGCGCAGGCGTGGGGGGAGGGTAGTAGGCATACGGATCTTCCGATGATGACCGGGGCAATGGTACGGCAGGTGTAGCCCGTGCGGCTGTTAATACCTGTAGGGCGAGTGTGAAAAAGTGTGAAGAACAATCCTTTCGAGCGGTTGGGTTCTATATTCTGCGCATACCTGTACTGGCCTCTTCGCGGGCTTGCCCGCTCCCACAGGTATTGCACAGGTTTCAGACGCTGTGCGGCCCCTGTGGGAGCGGGCAAGCCCGCGAAGAGACCAGTGAGGTCTACCACAACCTAGATCCCAAGCACCTATGCCGAATATTTTCCTGGTCGAAGACGACAGCGCCCTGTCCGAGCTGATCGCCAGCTACCTGCAACGCAACGACTTCCATGTCCAGGTGATCGCCCGGGGCGACCATGTGCTGGACGAATATCGTCGGCAAAAGCCCGACCTGGTCATCCTCGACCTGATGCTGCCGGGTATCGATGGTTTGCAACTGTGCCGCCTGCTGCGCCAGGAGTCGCAGAACCTGCCGATCCTGATGCTCACCGCCCGCGACGACAGCCATGATCAGGTACTGGGCCTGGAAATGGGCGCCGACGACTATGTGACCAAACCCTGCGAGCCGCGCGTGCTGCTGGCCCGCGTGCGCACGCTGCTGCGGCGCAGCAGCGTCAACGAGCCGCGGCTGGATAACGACCTGATCCTGATTGGAGGCCTGCGCATCGACCTGGCCGAGCGCACGGTCAGCTGGCGCGGCGAAGAGGTGGAGTTGTCCAGCGGCGAATACAACCTGCTGGTGGTACTGGCGCGCAATGCCGGAGAAGTGCTGAATCGCGACCGCATCTTGCAGCAGCTGCGCGGTATCGAGTTCAACGGCACTGACCGTTCGGTAGACGTGGCCATTTCCAAGCTGCGGCGCAAGTTTGACGATAACGCCGGCGAAGCGCGCAAGATCAAGACTGTGTGGGGCAAGGGCTACCTGTTCAGCCGCGTCGAGTGGGAGTGCTGACCGGCCATGCTCAAGATCCTGGTGCGGTTGTACCTGGTGATCATTGTCGCCTACGCCGGTGCGCTGCTGCTCATTCCTGACACCATCGTCGGCCTGTTCCAGGAGCGCTTCATGGCCTACAACCTGGACCAGGCCAAAGGCGTGCAATCGTTGATCGTGCGCCAGTTCCACCAGGCCCCGCGCGAGCAGTGGCCGGCCGTGGAGCAGGACTTGGCCCGTGCGTTCGCCCCGCTGGAAGTGAAGCTGCTGCGCATGGACCAGGCCGAACTGAGCGCGGATGAGCAGGCGCGCCTGGAGCATGGCCAGTACGCCGTGCGCATTGCCGAGTGGGGCTACTACGAAACGGTGCTGGCACCGCTGGACAAGCAGTGGCTGGTGCGCCTGCATGCACCGCCAGACCCGCTGGACATCAATGTGTTGTCGTGGGGCGTGACCGTGCTGATCGGTGCGGCCATGCTGGGCTGCCTGCTGTTATGGGTGTGGCCGCACTGGCGCGACCTTGAGCGCCTGAAGGAAACCGCCCGGCGCCTGGGCCAGGGGCAGATGGCCGAGCGCACACACATTTCGCCGCATTCCAACATTGGTGAGTTGGCCGGGGTGTTCGACACCATGGCCAGTGACCTGGAGCGCCATGTCAACCAGCAGCGCGAGTTGCTCAATGCGGTGTCCCATGAGCTGCGCACGCCGCTGACCCGCCTGGACTTCGGCCTGGTGCTGCTGTTCGACGAAGTGCCGCCGGCCAGCCGCAAGCGCCTGCTGGAACTGGTGGGGCATGTGCGTGAGCTGGATGAGCTGGTGCTGGAGCTGCTGTCCTACAGCCGCCTGTATAACGCCGACCAGGCCCGCGAGCGGGTCGAAGTGTCGTTGCTGGAACTGGTCGACAGCGTACTCGGCGGTTTTGCCGAAGAGCTTGATGGCCGAGGTATCCAGTGGGAAGTACGGGCCGAGGGCAATTTGCCCCGGTTTGTGCTGGACCCACGGCTGACGGCGCGGGCGGTGCAGAACCTGGTGCGCAATGCCATGCGCTATTGCGACGAAAGCCTGTTGTTGCGCTTGCGGCTGGAGGACGATGGCGCCTGTTTGCTCACGGTTGAAGATGACGGGATCGGCATACCGGTGGAGGAGCGGGAGCGGATTTTCCAGCCGTTCTACCGGCTGGACCGCAGCCGCGACCGCAACACCGGCGGGTTTGGCCTGGGGCTGGCGATCAGCCGGCGAGCGATCGAAGGCCAGGGCGGCACCTTGACGGTGGCGCAGTCGGCGCTGGGCGGGGCGCAGTTCAGGATTCGCTTGCCTGCGGGGTGATGGGTGGCTGTACCGGCCTCTTCGCGGGTAAACCCGCTCCCACAGGTACGCCACAGCGTTCAAAATCTGTGCGGTCCCTGTGGGAGCCGGTTCACCCGCGAAGAGGCCGGGCCTGCTAGCCCTGTTCCGCCAACTGTGTAGTCCACAGCACGACCCGGTCTTTGCCGCTGTGCTTGGCTTCATACAACGCCTGGTCGGCGCGGACCAGCGCTGTGGTCAGGCTGTCGCTCCGGTCCACCCGGGCCAGGCCTATGCTGATGGTTACCGGATGCTCGCCCCTGTCCTCGCGCACCCGTTGGCACAGCGCCGCCACCTGCTGCTCGGCACCCTGCTGGTCCAGCCCTTGCAGGAAGATCGCGAACTCTTCACCGCCCAGTCGGGCAAATGCATGACCGGCCATGCTCGCCTTGATATGCAGGGCCACGCGCTTGAGTACCTCGTCGCCGACGTCATGACCGAAGAGGTCATTGACCCGCTTGAAGTTGTCGATATCGATCATCGCCAGGTATTGCCCGGACGAGGCCATGCGCAGCTGACGGTCGGCCTGGGCCATGAACGACCGGCGGTTGGGAATGTCGGTCAGGGCGTCTATGTAGGCCTGCTCCAGCAGCACCTTGGACAGGTAGAAGTTGTGCAGCTTGGCTTGGCGGATTTGCAGGTAGCTGTAGCTGACCAGGCCGCTGAGAAACACTGCGTAGCTGATCAACATGGCGCCTTCGACCGCGTCCGGCTCCATGCGGGTGTGGTAGAACGGGCTGAGCATCACCCAGGTGATGGCCATGGCGCAGAAAAATGACCAGCGCCGCACCGGCAGCACCGACATGGCATACAACACGGTGGAGACCCCGAGGATCAGCCACACCGGGCGCAGGGCCACCGGGAGGCCTTCGATCACCAGGCGCATGCCCAGGGTGATGACGGTGATGAACAGCAGGTTAAGTACATCAAAGTGGTGGCTGCGGTGTGTGAAACGCAGCACCACGGTCAGGCTGCCGAGCAAGGCAATGAACACGCATGACAGCCAGGTGAAACCTTGGCCACCGAGGAAGCTGACGATAAGGTCGAAGACCAGCCAGATCAGGAGACTGATGCAGAACACCAACAGGCAGAACGGGCGCATGGACTCGAATTCGTGCTGGCGGAACTCGGCGCGCAGGGCGGCGGGGGCGACCTGTTTGCGTACGTGTTCCTCGATGGTCTTGAGCATGGAGGAGCTCCTGGGGGTACTGCTTTGCCAGGGCTGGCCCTGGCGACTCAATTCTGTGGCAAAACACCCCGGGCCCAGGGCCGGTAGCGCAAGTCAAACACCGCCTCGAGATGGCACCCGCCAACCAGCGTCGGCTCGGCAGGCTCAGCCCTGAATGCCTGACCTGGCACACTCACCTGGCGAAACGCCTCGCGCACTACACCTATTCGGCACGGCAAGGCCTGTTCGTAACCCTGGCGCACCAACGGCGGTAATCGCCCGGTGCCGGCGCCATCCTGCCACCACACAGTCAAGCCCAGGCCTGCCAGTTGATCCAGCCAGGCGCCATTGACCCGGGGCGACAGCTTGCCTGCGCTGAAGGCACTGATGTGCAGAGGCTTGTCCAGTTGGCGGTTGAAGGCCTGTAACTGGCTGTACAGCGCTTCGCGACGCGCGGGGTCGCGAAAATGCTGGTCGTCCAGTTCCATGGGCAGGTACCAGCCCTCCACCGGCAATTGCCAGGCCTGACGCAGTTGCTGGTACTGGCTGAGTGAGCGCCCCAGCTGCGCTTTCCAATAGCTGTTCAGGCCCTCGCCGTCCAGCTCGTCCAGGCGTTTGTAGTAGGCGGGGTCCATGTAGAGGCCCAGCACCAATCGCAAGCCTTGTGCACGGGCGCTGCGCAGGCTGCTGGCCAGCCAGCCTTGGGCGCCGCCGAAGTCGCTGTCGCCATAGGCGCTCCATTGCACGATCAGGGTGTTGCCGCCCTGGGCCACGGTGGCATGCCACAGTTGTTGCCACTGGGCGGGGGTGACAGTGGCATCGCGGTTGAGCGGTTGGTAGAACAGGCGCTGGTCGGCGGTGGCAGGCAGGCACACGGCAAACAGGCAGATGGCGAGGAGCGTACGCATCAGAAGGTCATCTCCGCACCGACCAGCACGCCGTTGGCGCGCTGGTAAAGGTTGCCGCCCAGCGACTGCTGGTACTCGGCACGCACTTTCAGTGAGCCACGGTAGGCGTTATAGCGATCGTCATCAAACCACCATTGCCAGCGCACGCCAACCCCGGCCCGGGCGTCCTGACGCCAGTCGTTGCTCGGATCCTGGCTGGAAAACTCGACAAAGCCATAGGGCATGAGGGTTTGCGGGGAGCTGCCGGGTAGCTTCCAGGCGTGGCCTTGCTGGTAGCGTGACAGCCAGGCGTGGTCCCCGGCGCGGGTCCACCAGGCCGCGTCGAGGTAGAGGAAGCGCTCGTTCCAGTCGTCTTCATCCACACGCCAGTCATTGCGCCAGTTGCCCTGGTCGAGGAACGAGGCGGTGGCGCGTAGCAGAAGGTCGTTGCTCGATTCGGCATTGTGGCGCAGATCGCCCCAGTTGCCGCCGACCTTGGCCGGGCTCAGCAACTGGCCAAGGCTCAGGCCGCGGTAGTGCGCTTCGTCGATCTGCCGCTGGTGGTACAGCTCGGCGTACAGGTTGAGGTTGGCCTGGCCGAGCGGCTTGTAACGCAGGCCGACCCCGGTACCCATGCTTTGCGCATAGTCGGTGCGGCTCTGGCCACCGAACAGTACCCGGCCATACACCGACAGCGTGCTGCCGTTGCGGCTGGGTTCTTCGCCCAGGGCATGGTCCCACATGGCTAACTGCACGTTCTGCGATTGGGCACGGCGTGAGCTGCCGCTGCGCTGGCCGTTGTCGAGAAACTTGTCGTTGGTCGAGGTGCCTGCGGGTGACCAGGTGCTGGCCAGGGTGATGGTGTCACGCCGTGACAGGCTTTCGTGGGCACGGCGCTGGCGGTATTTGCGGGCTTCCAGGCTGCCGTATTCATCGTCACCGGCGACCAGGTTCTGCTCCACATCGAGGATGCGGCGCAGTTCGCGGCGGGCTGAGGCGCTGTCTTCAGCTTCGTCGTAGCGCAAGGCCAGGGTTTCGCCGAGGCGATAATCCTCGGGGAAGTCGTGGGTGGCACGCGTCAGGTAGGGGATCGACTGGCGGCGCTGGGCCTTGTCTGTCGAGCCGGCCAGGCGCATGCCGTAGTCGGCGCGGTAACGCGGCTGATCGGGGGCCAGGCGCACGGCTTCGGCGAGCCAGGCCATGCTCTGGGCGCTGTCGCCGGCCAGTTGCGCGGTGCTGGCCGCGGCGTAGTAGTGGTCGGCTCGTGGGCTGCTTGCCAGTGCCTGGCGCTGAAACCCCAAGGCAGCCTGGTAATCGCCTTGGCGCTGGGCAATGGCTGCGCCCAGTGCCCAGTCATCGGCGCTGTGGTGTGCGGCAGCGTCCCAATAGCGGCGGGCCGCGTCAGCGTCGCCTGCGTCTAGCGCGCCACCGGCGGCCGTGAGGCGGGCGTTGTCGGTCCAGGCGCTGTCCGGCAGGCTGCGCCAGATAGGCAGCGCGGCTTCGGAATCGCCGGCCGCTTCAAGTGCATAGGCCAACGCCAGGCGGTTGCCGGCGTCGCCCAGGCGTTCGGCGGCCTGGTAGTAGACCACCGCTTCACCGGGTTGGTCGGGCATGGCGCAGCGGCCCAGGGCGCGGTACTGGCCGGGCTCGCGGGGGGTGGCCGGCACCGCCTGGCGAACGGCGTCGCACTGGCCGGCCTCGGCCAGACGGCCGAGCAACTGGGCACGGGTACTGGCATCGACCCGGGGGATTAGGCCGAGCATGCGGTGGCTGTCCAGCGGCCCATCGTTGCGGGCAAACAGGTTGCCCAAGCGCTGCAACAGCGATGGGCTGAGGCGGCCCTGACGGCGATCGTAGGCCTGTTCCAGCAGTTGCCGGGCGTGTCCGGCCTGGCCCTGTTCCACCAGCAGAAACGTAGCTTGCTCCAGTGCGGCCAGGTCGCCACTTTGCCGGTAGCGGTTTTCCCATTCGCTGGCTGTGCGCGGTTGTGGGGGTTGCGGCGGGTCGCCATACAGGCGTTGCTTGAGCACGGCGTAGGCGCGTGTGTCGGTGGTGGGTGTGCAGCCTTTGAACTGTTCGCGGGCCAGGTTCGGGTCATGGCGTGACAGCCAGTCGACGGTGTCCAGGCAGGGGCGCTGCAGGTCGTTGCTCAGGCGGCGCACCAGTGCCGCATCATCACCTTCGCGGGCCAGCTCCCACAGCTGTTGACGCTGGTCGGGCTGATTCAGCTGATCGGGCGACAGCGACTGCAACCAGCGCTGGGCTTGCTGGTTGTGACCCACGGCGATAGCGCGGTTGGCCATGGCCAGGCGCGCCTGATCCGCCGCTTGAGGGGAGGGCGCGCTGGCCAGCAGCTGGTTCAGCCCTTTTTCGTTCACCTGCTGGACATAGGCATTGGCCAGGCGTTGCCAGTCTTCGGCGGGCAACTGGCCCTTGTCGGCGAGCGGCTGCAGTTGCTCGATGGTTTCCTGCCAGTTGCGTAGTTGTTCGGCGAAGTTGGCCCGAGCCAGGCGCAATACCTGGCCGTCACCCCTGGGGGGCAACTGGCTGAGCCAGTCCAGCGCCTTGCCCGCACCGCCGAATTTGGCCAGGCTCAGGCTGTAGGCCTGCCACAGGCGCACGCGCTGATTACCCTCACTGGCCGCCAGCCATTGTTCCACCTGGCTGGCGGGCGGTGGGTCCTGTTCGATCCAGGTCAGGCGCAGTTCCAGCAGGGCGTCCGCGTATTCGGGGCTGCCGCCCAGCTGTTCGGCCTGCGCTTGGGCTTCCTTGTAGCGGCGTTGATGGGCCAGGGCCTCTACCAGCAGTGCGCGGGCCTCGTCGTTGTTGGGCACTCGCCCCAGCACGTGGCGGGTCAGGCGCTCCACCTCGGCCCAGTTGTCTTTCCTGGCTTCGCGATAGCTGCGGTCCATGAACGGGAAACTGGTGAACCGCTGGAAGTCGGTCATCGGCGTCGAAGCCGCAACAGGCAGGGCGGCGGCGCACAGCAACAGGCCAGTAAAGGTGAGGGAAACGCGCGGCTTCATGCCACCTCCCGGGTCAGATCAATGGCGGCCTGTTGTTCACTGGCCTGTTCGATCAGGGCCTGTTCCAGCACCTGCTCAGTGATGATGCCGCGGGCAATCAGGTGCTCGCCGAGGCTTTGGTGTTCGGGGTCAAAGTCGATCAAAGCCTGGTTGAACAGGGTCACAGGGACCATGCCGCGCACCTGCAGCAGCGCGCCGAGCATGACCTGGTGATGGCTAACCCGTTCCAGCAGCGCCTCATTGTCCTGGTGGCGTTCAAGCACGGCCAGCATGGCGCGGGTTTCTGGCTTCTGCCAGGGACTGGGGTAGTGATAGCGCAGGCCCAGTGTCACACGGCCCTGAGGCGCCAGGCGTGCTGTGACCGGGCGTTTAAGGTGGCGGCTGATCACCCCCAGCGAGACTTGGCTGACAGGGCTCTCGCTGGCCAGGATCAGCGTGTCACCGTCTTCGTCTACCGGCAGCACCGCATAGTGGGTGGCCAGCTTGCGCGGCAGTTTGGCGATCAATTGCGGGTCGAGCTTGAACGGGTTCAAGGGCGCCCAGGGCAAGTCCAGCTGCTCGGCCAGGGTGGCCACCAGTTGCTCGCTGGTTACCCAGCCACGCAGCAGCAGTTCGCGTCCCAGGCGCCGGCGTACCGGGCTGGTGAGTGCCTGTTGCAGCTGTTCGTCATTGATCAGCCCCTTGGCCACCAGACGCTGGCCCAGCGGCGTGCGGGCAGGGGCGGCGATGGCGGGAAATTCATGGGTGGTCTTGTCCCAGGCCACGCGGCGCGAGTCACCCATTTCCATCACCTGGCGCAGGGCCCGCAGGTTGGCGAAGAAGTTGACGAAGTTGCTCCACATCATCCGCGGTGCCGACAGCAAACCTTCGCCGATGCCGTAGAAACGGGTGACGAACCAGCCCCGCTGGAACAGGCGGTTCAACAGCAGCAGCCCGTTCAGCCACAGCAAGGTGGACAGCAGCCAGCTGTCGCTGAGGATTGACATGAAGCGCCATGCATCCGGCGCAATCACCGTCACCAGCCACATGGCCAGCAACACCAGCAACAACAAGTTGACCAAAAAGCTCAGCAGATAGGCGAACAGCCCACGGCGGTCGCGCCAGAGGAAGTAGTTGAGCGCCCCTGTGCGGCTCCAGCCGAGGTTGCTGGTGCCTTGGAACACGATACCCACGATCCAGCGCGACTTCTGCCGGATGGCATGCTGCCAGTCACGCGGGAAGTGCTCGCGCACGCAGATCACCTGCGAAAACGCCCGGCTCATGCCCGGACGCCATTCCTGCTGCAGGGTCAGTGCCGGGTCGGTGATGGAATAGCGGGCAAAAATGCACTTCATGCCCTTTTGCTTCAGCCGAAAGCCAATGTCGTAGTCTTCAGTAAGGCTCTGGACGTCGAAGGCAATGCCGTCGCCGTCCTCCAGCAGCGCGCCGATGGCCCGGCGGCTGAAGCAGGTGCCGACGCCGGCGCTGGGCACCTGACCGGGGTCAGTGCTTCGCGGACGATGACGTCCTTGCCGTGGTTTTCGGCAAATTCGTCGACATAGTGGCCGGCGGTAAAGCCTTTCCATTCCGGTGCGTAGGGATAGACCGGGATCTGGATCATGTCTTTGTTCGGCAGCAGGTAGTTGAACAGCCGCAGCTCCATGGGCGAGATCACGTCTTCGGCGTCATGCAGGATGAAACCGGCAAACTCGATGCCAGCGTCCTGCTGGAAGCGCAGCAAGGCGTCGATGATGTTGTTCAGGCAGTCAGCCTTGCTGGTGGGGCCAGGGCGAGCGCACACCACTTTGTGCACGTTGGGGTAATGCAGGCACACCGCGTCCACATCGGCCTGGGTTTGTGGGTCGTTGGGGTAGGTGCCGACGAAGATCTGGTAGTTCTCGTAGTCGATGGTCGAGGCTGCCAGGCGAGCCATTTCACCCACTACGCCGACTTCGTTCCAGGCCGGGACCATGATGGCCAAAGGTTTTTCCGGGACTTCGAACAAGCGCTTCTCGTCGGCCCTTTGATGCTTGTCGTAGATGCGAAAACGCCGTATCAACTTGCGCCCCCAGTAGCACAGGTCGATGAACAGGTCGTCCAGGCCGAGCAGGAACATCAACGAGGCAAGCATGATCGCCAGGATCTTCAGACCGAATAGCACATAGGTGAGAAAATCGATGAATGCCAGGCTCATGGGGCAGTCACCGGCACGGCAGAGTGGGCCATCGTCCTTATCCTCGCTCGGTTCCCTCGACGAAGTTGTACAAAATGACGCTATTTGTACGGGGTAAATACAAGCAGCCGAACGCGCTGTTGTCCAAATTTCGGGCTTTTTCTTGTGGGCCACATCTTGTAGTTTTACAGGTCGTTTACCCAGGGAGCTGAACATGCAAGGCAAGGCCCGCAAGATCGTCCAGGCCATTCTTTACGAAGCCATCGCCGTCGCCTGCGTGGCGCCTGCGCTGGAGCTGGCGTTTGGCGCCGGCATGGCGCAGTCGGCGGTACTGTCGGTGCTGATGTCAGGCATCGCGATGAGCTGGAACATGGGCTACAACTGGGTATTCGAACGCTGGGAAGCGCGCCAGCGCCAGCGTGAGCGCACCTTCATGCGGCGCTTGCTGCACGCCTTGGGCTTCGAGGGCGGGTTGGTGGTGATCCTGCTGCCACTGGTGGCGTACTGGCTGGATGTGAGCCTGTGGGCGGCGCTGCTGACCAACCTGGCGCTGTTCGTGTTCTTCTTCGTTTATGCCTTTGCCTTCCAGTGGGGCTTCGACAAGGTGTTCGATGTGCCGCTTTCGGCGCAGCAGGCCAAGTGTTGACTTTGTGCCGCACTACCGGCTAAGTTCCTACCCCATGAATACCTTCCCGCATGTGAACGCCATTATTATTACCGCCATTATCAGCTTGGCGGGCTAGCGCGTACGTGCACCTGACCCGCCCTGGAGGCGGGTTTTTTCTCTCTGACTCCTGGGCAACGTGAAAACAGCCAAGGAGTCATTGATGACCAGTTTCAGCGTCCCTCGTACTACCGTCACCCCCCAGCAACTGCTGTCGGAGCAGGTGCGGCGCATTCTGGCCGCGCCGGTGTACGACCTGGCCATCGAAACGCCCCTGCAAGCGGCGCCTGCGCTATCTGCCAGCCTGGGTAACCAAGTGTTGCTCAAGCGCGAAGACCTGCAGCCTACCTTCTCGTTCAAGATCCGCGGCGCCTATACCCGCCTGTCGCGCCTCAGTGCTGTGCAGCGTGAGCGTGGGGTAATCACCGCCTCGGCGGGCAACCATGCCCAGGGCGTGGCCCTGGCAGCGTCGCACCTTGGCATGAAGGCGACCATCGTCATGCCGACCACCACGCCGTCACTGAAGGTGGAAGGGGTGCGTTCGCGCGGCGGGCATGTGGTGCTGCACGGTGAGAGCTTCCCACACGCTTTGGCCCACGCGCTGAAGCTGGCCGATAGCGAAGGCGCTACTTTTGTGCCGCCCTTCGATGACCCGGACGTGATCGCCGGGCAAGGCACCGTGGCCATGGAAATCCTGCGTCAGCACCCGGGCGCGCTGGACGCCATTTTTGTACCGGTGGGCGGTGGTGGGCTGATCGCTGGTATCGCCGCCTACGTGAAGTACCTGCGCCCAGAGGTGAAGGTGATCGGCGTCGAGCCGGAGGACTCCAACTGCCTGCAGGCCGCCCTGGCCGCCGGGGAACGGGTGATCCTGCCGCAGGTCGGCACCTTTGCCGACGGTGTAGCGGTGGCGCAGATCGGCGCCCACTGCTTCGAGCTGTGCCGGCATTTTGTCGACGAAGTGGTAACCGTCAGCAGTGACGAGCTGTGCGCGGCAATCAAGGACATCTACGACGATACCCGCTCTATCACTGAGCCGTCCGGTGCCCTGGCCGTGGCCGGGATCAAGAAGTACGTGGCACGTGATGGAGTGCAGGGGCAGACACTGGTGGCCATTGACTCCGGGGCGAATGTGAATTTCGACCGCCTGCGCCACGTGGCCGAACGGGCTGAATTGGGCGAGCAGCGCGAGGCGATCATTGCGGTCACCATCCCTGAGCAGCCAGGCAGCTTCCGCGCCTTCTGCCAGGCACTGGGCAAGCGGCAAATCACCGAATTCAACTACCGCTATTACCCCGGCAAGGAAGCGCGGCTGTTCGTCGGGGTACAGACCCACCCTGTGCACGACCCGCGTGACCAGCTGCTGGCCAACCTGCGCGAGCAGGGTTACAGCGTGCTGGACCTGACCGACAACGAGCTGGCCAAACTGCATGTGCGTCATACCGTGGGTGGCCACGCAGCGCCAGGTGCTGATGAGCGGGTGCTGCGCTTCGAGTTTCCCGAGCGGCCAGGGGCGCTGCTGGGCTTTCTGGAACGGCTGGGCAAGCGCTGGAACATCAGCCTGTTCCATTACCGCAACCACGGGGCGGCGGAGGCCCGGGTATTTGCTGCGCTGGAGGTGCCGGGCGATGAGTTGGCGGGCTTGCCGTTGGCGCTGAATGAGATGGGGTATCGGTATTGGGATGAGACTGACAACCCGGCGTACAAGCTGTTCCTGGGCTGACGGCTGACCCACACCACTATCGGGGGCCGCTGGGCGGCCCCATCGGGTTTGCTGATTCACCGTGGGGGAACAATCACCGGGCCAAGGTGGTCTGCTGTGAAGGCTGCAGCGGGACCCGGCGCCATTAAGCCGTTACTGTCCGGGCACTGTGTAGCCGCTCGCAACCGCGACACAGGGACGTGGCGGCCGATTAGGTTCAGTTAGGTAAAGTTGGGTAAATGCGGCCACGGCCTATACACGGACCAGTATTGTGGTTTGTACTGTCCAGTTAAAGATGACATTGATGAACACACTTCCGTCGCAGCCAAGTGCTGAACGCGGGGCGTTCTCCAGTTTTGAGGCGTGTCGCAACTCCCGGCAGGGCCCCGTGGTGATCCTTGCCTCCGGCGCTTCTGCCAAGCATTTTCCGCTGGGCGAATTCGCACATCTGCCCATCATTGCCATGAACGGTTCAGTTTCGATGACCGCCGAGCACGGTATCCGGCCTTTTTTCTATGTATGTACCGACAAAAGCTTCCCCAAGCAACAGCCGGGCTTGTTCGCCACGGCGTTGCGTGACAGCGAGCGCCTGGCGCTCTGGCCCGAGCAGTATGCCGGGGCCGATGTGCCCGCCGACACCGAGTGTTACGCCTTGCGCAAAGCCGACACGCCGGGCCTGCTGGACGGTTTGCGTGGCCATGGTGACAGCTGCGTTTGCAACCGCGCACTGTGGAGCAAACGCAGCCGCTCGATTGCCTTCAGCAAAGACCTGGGCCAGGGTTTTTTCGATGCCCGCACAGTGGCGTATGTGGCGTTGCAGCTGGCTTATCACCTTGGCTTTGAAGAAGTGTTGCTGGTCGGGGTAGATCTCGATCAGCGCGTTGGGCGCTTCTACGAGAACGGCCAGGGGCAGTGTTCGCCGTGCGGGCTCGACCAGCATTGGGAGAGCCGTATCCTGCCGTCGTTGGCGCTGATGGCAAGGGAAGTGCTCAACGAGCATTTCCATGTCTACAACCTGTCGGCGAGGTCGCGCATTCCTGCCGACCTGATCCCCAAGGTCAACCTCAGCCAGGCGCGGCACATTGCCGGCTGTGCAATTACCTGAGCAAGAAAGCGGGTGCATGAGGAACTGTGGATGCGTACAGTAGGTTGATCGCCATCTGCGGAGCCCGCTATGTCCAGCGCTTTCACGTTCATGCAATCGCCCGTCGGCACCCTGACCCTGGTGGCCCGCGGCGAGTGCCTGGCAGCCGTACTGTGGGAAGAGGAACGGGAAAACCGCGTGCGGCTCGGTGCCTTGCACCGTGACGACCAGTGCCCGGTGCTACGGGACACCGCGCGGCAGCTTGGCGAGTATTTTACCGGCAAGCGCCAGCGCTTCGAGCTGGCGCTGGATTTTGCCGGTACCGAGTTTCAGCGCCAGGTGTGGGCCGCGCTGCTGGCAATACCCTTTGGTGAAATCCGCAGCTACGGCGACATCGCCCGGCAGATCGGCAACCCCAGCGCGGTGCGAGCGGTAGGCGCTGCCAACGGCCGCAACCCGATCTCGATCATCGCCCCGTGCCACCGTGTGATCGGTGCCTCGGGCAGCCTGACAGGCTTTGCCGGTGGCCTGGCGGCCAAGCAGTATCTGCTGGCGCTGGAAGGTCGGCAAAGCCTGGCATTGGACTTGTAGGCGTCACCTGAACCAACTGGCGAGCAGGCAAACCAATATCGCAAGCACCGAGCCTGCCATCAGGGTGTACTGCCGATGGGCCCGGCGGGCATGGGCTTTTACCGTACGCAGGTACTCGCCGGGAGTGGGTGCATCGGGCCGATGGCGCAAACCCTCGGCCACGTCGGCAAGCTGGCCCCGGATCAGCAAACCGACCAGATAGTAGGTGCAGGCGTAACTCAGCAACGCCAGAAACAGGTAAATCATGGCGCGTGCAGGTGCAAAGGCAGGGCCATTGCGCTGGCATTGCCAGTGTCCAGCATGATCAGCCCCTCACTGTGATCATCCAGGCTGGCCAGCAAGCGCCCCTGGCTGTCCCACGCTGCCGACCCGCCGGCACCGATGAAGGTATCGGCCGGCCCCACGCAGTTGGCCATCAACACCGGCATTGACAGTTCACGTGCCACCTCGGGGTAATGCGCGTAGCCCT
This sequence comes from Pseudomonas sp. NMI542_15, assembly GCF_021283425.1. Lineage (NCBI taxonomy): Bacteria > Pseudomonadati > Pseudomonadota > Gammaproteobacteria > Pseudomonadales > Pseudomonadaceae > Pseudomonas > Pseudomonas sp. NMI542_15. The sequence continues at coordinate 268,612 of NZ_JAJSRO010000001.1, forward strand.
CGCGGATGCCCTTGGCGGTTTTCGCCACACTGACCAGATACAGGTCGGCGCCGTGCTCGCGGGCGGCGGCCGCATGCGCCATGAACATCGATTCGTAGCAGATCGCCGGTGCCACCCGATGGTTGCCTGCCTGCAGCAGCAGTGCCTGATCGCCTGGGGTGAAGTAGGGCAGCTCGTCATCATGCAGGCGCCGTTTGGCATAGGCCTGGCGCGGTGCCCCGGGGCTGAAGATCGGCATGCCGATGCGAATGCCGTCGGGTGTCGGCAACGGCAGGCCTACGGCAACGGTGAGACCCAAGCGGTCACTGGCTGCCTGCAGCGGGCCCAGCCGTTCAGAGCTGACCGGCAAGGCGGCCTGGCGCGCACGGCTTGGCTCATAGCCGGTCAGCGACAGTTCGGGGAAAACCACCAGCTCGGCGCCAAAGGCCGCAGCTTGCTCGATGCAGGCCAGATGACGCTGGAGGTTGCCTGGCAAATCGCCCTTGAGCGACGCCAGTTGCACGGCGCACAGTTTCATGAAAAACCCTTCCCTGGTTCAGGTTGAAGGGTCGAGCATACTATTGGCATCAATGGCTGTGCCAGTGAAGGGTTATTCAGGTTGCCGAGCACGTCGGCGTGCGCGGCTGGCGCGCCGTGTGCCATGCTATCCAGTGAAGCGCCATGGGCCCGGCACACACCGGGGGCAGCCTGCATTTTACGCCCGCCATGGCAGCGCCTGCAGAGGGAGATTGCAATGGGACGGTTTCGGCGGTTACTCGCCAATATCCGGGGACGTGACTTGGCAGTGGGTGATATCCATGGCCACTTCCAGCGCCTGGAGCAGTGCCTGGATGCGGTGGGTTTTGATCCGGCCATAGACCGCCTGTTCAGTGTGGGTGACCTGGTCGACCGTGGGCCGCACAGCGAGGCCGCGCTGGAGTGGCTCGCGCGACCCTGGTTCCATGCGGTGCAAGGTAACCATGAGGCGCTGGCAATTACCCGCGTGCGAGGGGGGCGGCTTGACCTGGAGATGTACCGCGCAGCGGGTGGAAGCTGGTTCCTGGACCTGCCGCGCAAGGCGCAATTGCGTTTCGTGGAACGCTTCGAGCAATTGCCGATTGCCATCGAAGTGGAAAGCGCGGCCGGCCTGGTCGGGCTGCTGCATGCAGACAGCCCGTTTGCAGATTGGGCAGCGCTACGTTCCTGTCTGCAGCTGGATGACGACCCTGAAGTACGCCAGGTATGCCAGTGGTCGCGGCGGCGCCTGAAACAAGGTGATACGCAGCAGGTGCAGGGCCTGCGTGCATTGCTGGTCGGCCACACACCGGTGCTGGAGGCAAAGCTGCTGGGCAATGTCTGGCACCTGGATACAGGGGGGTGGGCTAGCGGCCATTTCACCTTGATGGACATGCGTACCCTGCAACTGGTCAGCCCTGCGCCAGATGCATCAACAGCGCGGCGGCCAGGATCACCAGCATGATCCCTGAGGCCCGCTCAAGCCACGGCAGGCTGCGAGCGAAATGCCGCAGTACTCGTTGGTTGCCGATGGCCACGGCGACCAGCAGGTCCCAGAGCAGGACGATGCTGAACATCCACAGCGCGTAGGCCGATTTCCAGCCGGCGCTGGCGCTGGCGACCATGCTGGCGAGGCTGGCATAGAACAGCGCGTTCTTGGGGTTGAGGATACCGGACAACAAGCCCATGCCCAGATTGCGCCACCAGCCTTGAACCCTCGGGTTGCCTGCGACTGCGCCCAGGCGGGTTTGCCCGGCGTGGCGCAGGAACAGAATGCCGATGTAAAGCAGGTAGCTGGCGCCGGCCAGTTGCAGTGCAGTGAACAGCAGGCTGCCTTCCTGCAGCACAGACAGGCCGGTGAAGGCCATGGCGATGAACGCGCCATTGGCCAGGGCAATGCCCAGGCAGGCGCCGCTGGCGATGCGCCAGCCGCTGTTGATCGAACTGCGTGCGACCAGGAAGAAGTCCGGGCCGGGTGAGAGCAGGGCGAGGAAGTGGGCGAGGGCAATGATCAGGAACGGTTGCATGGGCGGCGCGGCTCTGCGGGAAAAACCGCAGTCTGCTGCCGGGCCTGCCCCAGCGTATTGAACAATATTGCAAACAAAGCGGGGCACTGTCCCTGTGCAGGAGCGCACAGGCCTCTAATCGCCCCGATACTGCCCCGGCGTCACACCCACATGGGCTTTGAATACCCGTTGGAAATGGCTTTGATCGGCAAACCCGAGGCGGTAGGCCACCTCCGCCAACGCCAGCCCTTCGCCCAGCAACTGCCGCCCGCGATTGACCCGGGCATTGAGCAGATAGGCATGCGGCGTCAACCCTGTGGCCGTGCGGAATGCGCGGATCAACTGGTAGCGCCCAAGGCCGGCCTCGCGGGCCAGCACCTCCAGGCTCAGTTGCGCGGGGTCCTGGCCTTCGAGGCGTGCGATCAAACCGCTCAACGCAGTTGCCCCCAAGGCGGGGGCTGCTGCCAGCGGGGCTTGGGCGGAAAAGTCCAGGTCACCCACAAAGGCAATCAGCGCCGCATCCTTCTCACTGTTGCTGGCGCTGGAGAACAGCAACCTGTTCAGCTCGCAGAACTGCCCATACACCGCTGCCACCCGGCAGATACGCGCCGGCTCACCGGGCCCGGCGCCGCCCAGCCCCGACTCCAGCCGCACCTGGGTCAGCCAGTCGGCATCCACATGCAGCATCTGGTAGCTCCAGGCTTGCCCGGGTTTGGGGTTGCAGGCATGTACGCGGTGGGCTGGCACCAATACCAGCGTGCCGGGTGTCAGCCGTTCCTGCCCATGTGCGGCGCCGCTGAAATGGCTGTGGCCAGCATCCACCGCACCGATGGAGAACGTCGGGTGGCTGTGGGCCTTGTAACAGGCGCGGCTATGACAGGCGCGGCGGCTTTCCACATGCGGGAGTGCCGGGTCGCGCCACAGCTCGGCGTGGGAGCGGGGCATCACAAGGTCCTCTATTTCGCCCGCAGCGTAACAGGTGCCGCGTACCCATACAGTTTTTATCGCTGGCTGTAACTTGACCGCAAGGCCCGGCACAACGCCAGCCGCTAGGGCCTGCGCACGGCCTGCGTGGCCGGAGGTGGTCGCATCATCGCCTTCAGCGGCATGATCGCCTTGGCGGCCATGGGCCTGGCCGTGGTGCTGCACACCAGTGAATACCTGTTTCTGGCCATCAAGGTAGTGGGTGCGGCGTACCTGTTCTACATCGCCTGGCAACTGTGGCGCGCACCGGTAGGCGAGGCCGTGGTGGCAGCCGATCACCCGCGTGGCACCTGGCGCCTGACGCGGCAGGAGTTTTGGGTGGCAGCTGGCAAGCCTAATGATGTCCAATATAGACACTAGTGACAGGCACCTGTCGAACCACAGCTGACATAACTTTCGTTGCTAAATCGGGCAACTCACCAGGTCTAAGCCCCTTAGAGCCAACAATCCTTGCGTTCCCACCTTGCCATTGCAACATTCCGCCGTGTTGCCAATCAACGTATGATTTCGCCTACACCGCCGCTTGCGTTCTGTTTGCTGGGCACCGGCGTAGTCTCAATCAGGTTGAACAAAGGGCATTTGGCTGAACACGAAGTACCCTTTGTTTGGGGTATTCAAAGTATCGCTCGAATGTTAATGTCGCGCGCAACCGGCTCATCACCCTACGCATCCTGCGTCTGCATCAAGGAGAGCTACTTGTTCAAATCGCTGCGATTGACCAACTTCAAGGCCTGGAAAGACACAGGGGAAATCAGTCTGGCGCCTGTGACCATGTTGTTGGGCACCAACTCCTCTGGCAAGTCTTCATTGTTGCAAAGCCTGTTGTTGCTCAAGCAAACCGTCCGCTCTCCTGATCGCACCATTCACTTGAATCTGGGCGGCGATGAGGTCAACGATCTTTTCAGCTTCGGTGATTTCGATAGCGTTCTGAGGCAAGGTGTCGACTCACCCAGACAGTTTTCGATTGGCTTCGACTTTAAACGCTTCGATGACTCCCGGGTGAAGGCCGGCTCTCTGGAAACGTTCTATGGAAAGACTTCAACTGGCAGTGTTGCGGTCCAACAGATGAAGCTGAACACCGACGCCCGCGAATTTCGTGCGGTGCGTAGGGACCGTGGTGCTTTCTCGATATTTGTCGATGATGAAGCTCAGCCCCGTTTCAAGGGGCGAAATTATGCGCCTGAACGGTCTATCTCTTTTTCTGCCGATGCCATTGCCGAACTCGATCAGGATGGAGCCTTGGCCGAGGACCTTAGCCTGTCCATTCGCCGCGAACTGGAAGGTATCAGCGATAGCGCCTCGTCAGTAGGCTCTGCTCACAAGGCTGCTGGGAAATTAAGCTAGGCTACCGTAATCCTAATGGTCGGTATAGATTCTGGCGGCCTTACATTTCCCAAAAGGGGATGCGTTGTACCAGGCCGCGTTCGTCATAACAGCAATTCACGCTTCTGATCTCTCTAGAAGATCTGCAATGACACTGTTAGCTATATCAGCGTCCTACACCAACAGACCTCACTATTGATTTATATTTTTCACAACTTATTAGATCTTGATCATATACCCTGCAGCCGCCGCCGCCCACTCCACCAACACTAGAGGGGGAGCCTTTGCTCTTCATCTCGTATTCCGGGTTTGGATCTGCGGGATACGATCCATCCCAAAAAGCCCATTGCATATCAACTATACTTGCTGTCTTGCAATTAAAGCTGGCGTTCTTATTGCACTCTTCAAATACTGCGGTTAATGCCCTTTCTGCAGAGATGGCTCCACATACCATAGCATTTGCTTGTCGCTCAGGATTTTGATTGAAGCTGCCAACAGTCGCTGTCCAGCCGACGTTACACTCCTTGATCACATAGCTAAGGGTGACAATAGAGCCATTGGTGCGGGAGAAATAACCCGGTGTAATGATCAGCGGGTCTTGGCCGTTCTCGTAGTGTAGGAATTGCCGCCCGCAAGCCGCGCCTTGATGGCATATATTAACTATTGAGAGGTGTGAGGCAGGTGCTTTGGTGTTTTTTTTGTGAGATACGGCATTGCCTGCTTCAGAAGAGGCTACCGCAGGCATCTCAAGGCTGATGCTCGGATCGCTGGGCTTCAACCCTCCTTCGAGTGCAGCCTGTAGGACGATCCGGCATTTGGGATTGCTTTTACACTCTTCCAAATTAAGAAGTGAGCGAGTTGGCTTGTTAATTGCCGCGCCGATTGCGTTTAGGCTGACCTCAGGAAATGCCCAACGCCCGTCCTTGTATTCGGCCCACTCGTCAGTGTCGTAATCGCTGCTGCCTCTCGACTTCATTTGCAATCTTCCGACGCCATCTATTTTTCCGTTTTTACACTTTCCTGACCAAGAGGCGCCATCGAAGTCCTCACCTTCATTAAGAACGATGGCACAGCCCTCTTTAGTTTTCAGCAGGGTGTCTGCCTGAGCGAACTGCGTAGCGGTCAGAAACAAAAGAACGAGTGCTATTCTCATCTGTGGCTCCTGTTTTAACACATTCAAAGACAATAGGGCGCTCGACTACCTCAGTGTAGTTGACTGCAATGGATAAGAATTTTTAGTTTCACGTGCGGGGATGAGGCTTGAGCTGGAGGGCTCTGAGGCTCAAGTCGCGGCTAGAGAAGATTTGTCCTACTTGTGCCGGTGTTGACCGGCACAAGTGGAGAAAAACCAAGCAAAGCTCCAAAAGGCCATGCAACTGGCGAGACAGATGCGGCGCTAAGAGGTGTTATGCCCGCCGTGTGGCGAGTAGAACAGAGGCAGCGCCCGACAGTAGTACTGCGCAGATGCGGTTGAAGAGATGCTTCCCTTTGGGGTCATTGAACCAGCGTCGCAAGTGCAGTCCGATCAATGCATAGCCTGCAAGTGCGATCACCTCGAGTACCAGGAACAGAGCACCCAGTATCGCGAACTGCGGCGCGACATCGCGCGCTGGGTCTATGAATTGCGGGAGGAATGCTGTGAATATCAATATTGCTTTTGGGTTTCCTGCTGCAATAAGAAATTCTTGCTTCGCTAGACTCGCAACATTCCTTGGCTTTGCACTGTTGAATTCCTGCTTTTGGGTCTTAGCTGTCCAGAGTTTAAATGCCAAGTAGAATAGGTAAGCGGCGCCAAGAATCTTTATTGCCTGAAATACGAGTTCGGACGTTTCAAGTACCGCCGATAATCCCGCTGCCGCGAGCGCTATCATTGCGGCAAAAGCAATGAGCCTTCCGGCACCTGCAAGGCATGAAGTCCAGAAGCCATAATGTGTGGCGTTATTAACTGAAAGCAGGTTGTTTGGGCCGGGAGCCATGTTAAGTGCAAAGCAAGCCGGTATGAAGATGAGTAGTGTAGAGATGTTCATAGATCTGCTTTATTTTTGTGAGGGTGGATGTAGACATCATTGATGATGTCGTTTGTTTTTTCAATCCCCTGGCGGCTGAGCACTGGCTAGCTGCATCATCACGGTATGATCATGTCTTCGTTGGTATCCCCAAGGCCATCCTGATCTTCACCGCCTTCCTGCCGCAATTCGTCTCGGTCGGCAGCACCACGCCGGTAAGCGAGCAGTTCCTGTGCTGGGGCTGTTGTTCCTGCTGCTGGAATGGGCGGCCATTGCCATCTACGCAGGCCTTGGCGCCTACATGCAGCGCTGGTTCAGCCAGCCCGGCCCGCGCCGTTTGTTCAACCGGGTCAGCGCCTCCCTGCTGGGCTGCGCCGGCCTCGGCTTGCTGGCGGCGCGCCGCTGAACAAGAATGAGGACTGGTACTGAGTTAAATTAAAACATCAACCTTGGGTGTACTCAAGAATTTCTAATGGCATTTCGTGTCTCAGTCATGCTGACACCATCAGGGTAAAAAGTGACAGGCTTAAAGTTCTCGTGGGTGAAGACATTGATGAATCCTTCAAATGACTCTTTCGCACTGCGAGGGATTTTTGTCCTTGCCGCTACCACTTCCCCTCTATAGGATATAGCCGGCTGCCCGGTTAGATTGGCCCACTCTTGCGCAGCAGGTATTTTATTCAAAATGGAGGTGTTAGCTCCTCTGCACGATAAAAGGTGAGTGGGGTGAGTGTTGATTGGTACATTGCTGCGTTTCAATTCTCGGTATAATTTTTCAGCGGAATAGTAAGGGCCATATTTTTTGCCCAATTTCCCGGCGCCGTTTCCATGCGCCACAACAGTAATGATAGAGCCGGTTGGGACTTTGTCCGAATCGACCTTGTAAACCCTCAGTCCTTTAATTAATTGTATCCGGCCTTTAAATACAAGCGGAGGGCTAATCGGCACGCCTGAGCCGCGACCTGATGGATCAGTTCTATTCACAGGATCACCGACGGCAAACATGTAGGAGTTTAAACCCCCAATACCAAAAGGACTTTCTACATCGGAACTTTCGAAACGCCCCAGTCGTGGGCTATAGGATCGGTAGCCGTTGCCAAGAAAATAGCGTCCGTCAATATTTTCAGGGTGCTCACCTTTGAATGCAATCATGGAGTGTTGGCTGTCGGTACAGTAGCCATATGCAGAATATGTGGTCTCTATTAGGTCCCTACTTACCGTTCCATGGTGGTCACCTTTCAGTAGCGAAAAAGATCTCAGGGCATTATGTGTTCTAACGATTGCGAGCGGCTGAGATAAATGTCTAATTGCTTTAATGGCTGAAGTCTCGAACAGGATCATGTCAAGTGAATTGCCTTGATAAAACCGTAAGGTGATTTCTTCTGGGCGATCAGGTGGTTTTTTTATGTTTGGCATAATCGTCTGCTTATATAATGTGTTCAGTGCGGGCAGGATTAGTCATCAGTGGATCTCACTAGAAGCAACGCACTTCTAAAATGCACTGCCCATCAGTGTGAAACGTAATTTCAGAACTGCCAGCGCACCCCTAGGTTGACGCCGCTGGCTTCCTGCTGGCGGCTGTCCAGGTTGGCGGTGTACTGCACGCCGCCATGCAGGCTCAGCGCTTCGCTGACCTGCGCCACCACGCCGCTTTCCAGTTGCACCGAGGTATAGCGGTAGTCGGTCTTGATCTTGTCGACATCATCGAAGGTCAGGGTGTCGCGGCCACCGTCGCCGTGCCACAGGTTGACCTGCGCATAGGGTTGCAACAGGCGCCCGCTGCTCCCCGTGAACGCACCTTCCAGGCGCACACCCAAGCGGCCGGTCAGCTCTACCTGGGCGTCATGGCTGATGCGCGAGACACTATCGCTTGCGCTGTCGAGCGAAACTTTTTGTGCAATCAGCTGGGCTTGTGGCTCCAGCGTCCAGCGTTCGGACAGGGCGATGGGGTAGCCGGATTCGAGCGACGCCGCCCAGGCATGGCCGTCGATGTCCAGCTTATCGCCGCGCTGCGAGCGGGCCCGCCCATCGAGACGGGTGTACTGCAACACTGCATCCAGGTACGCGCCTTGCGGCCCGACCAACGCCCAGTAAGTGCCAACACTGTCGCCATCAAGTTTCAGGTCGCCAACGCTGCGGTCTTGCTCGGCCAGGGCGAAACCTTTGACGTCGGCATCCAGGCGGCTGTGGCTGACGTAAAAGCCGACATGGTGGCGATAACCGCCATCGCCCGTCTTGGCATACAAGTCCTGGCCCACCTTGAAACCGTACAGGTCGCCATCCAGGCTCGGGCTGACCGTACCGCTCCATTGCTGGCGAAGCGTGCCGCCGTAGGCTTGTCCCCAACTGGCAGGCAGGGCGCCTTCGCCTTTGAGCAACTGTTGGTCGCCCTGGCGTTGATGGAAGGTGCCCAAGGCCTGGCGCGCGATGATCGCAGCGCCTCTTGGGGCGGCAGCGTAAACCGGGACTTCCGGGCGATACAGCGGCAGGCTTTCGCCTTGCACGGGGGCGGGCAGGTCGACCTGGCCAGGTGCCGGAGCGGCAACAGGTGGTGTCTGGGCCGGTGCCATTACCGGCGGCTTGCCCGGCTGTGACGGTTGTGTGGGTTGTTCGGGCTCAGGTACCGGTGCTGGAGCGGGTGGCGCGACTAGCGTCGAGCGCAGGTACCAGCTGTTTTCGCTGCCAGCGGTTACACCGCCCTTGAACAACCGGTAGTCATAGGCACCTACCGATAGCGTTTGCGTCTGCACGAATGCAGTGGCAGAGCTGGTGGCGCCGTCACGGGCTTCGACGAGCTGGATGCCGTTTTGTGCGGTTGTTGCACCCGCGCCATTGAGGTTGTTGACGAACAATCGCGTAGAGCCGCTGATGGCGCCGCGGCTGACCACCAGGCGGTCGGAGGCAGCGCCATCGCCTGCCAGTACGCTATTGAGGCGCAGTGTGCCGTTGTTACCGGTGTAATCGCCCTGAACAGTCAGGCGGCCCTGAGCGTCGTTGCCACGACTCAGGTCGAGGGTGCCGGCGTTGACTAACGATACCTTGCTGTCACTCTGGATGCTGACGATGCTGCCCTGGCGGCTGATCAGCGAGCTGCTTGCATCGATCAGAAGGGTGCCTGTCCCAGTGGCGGGGATCACGCGTGGCTGATCGCTGCCGAGGTCTCCCAGCGTGAGGGTGTCGTTGAGGGTGAGCTGGCTGCCTTGCTGGAGGTTGATGGACTCCCAGTTGATGTACGACGCACCTTGGCCCACCTGACTCTGCTCGAACGTCAGTGTGTCCGTGCCGGTACCGCCGTCCAGAATAACGGCAGAGTTACCGAGGTCGAGGGCGCGGACGATGGCGGTGTCATCGTCATTCTCCATAATGACCCGCTTACCGATCTGGCCGCCCGTCCAGGTAAATTCATCCTTGCCGTTGCCAGTGCGTATTTCGCCTTTGAGCGTGCCGCCGCTGATGGTTATCTTGTCAACGCCGCTACTGGTACTGATATCACCGCCGACGGTGCCGCCTGTCATGATGATCGTGTCGTTGCCAAGCCCACTGACAACGTTGCCAACAACAACGGTTTCGACCCCGAGCCCCTGGGAAATTTCGAGGAAGTTGTCAGCGAGCTTGAGATCGATTCGGCCAATGCTGCCGCCTTTGAACCATGCGGTGTCACCGTCTTCAAAAGCGCCCGTGATGATGCCGCCGGTCATGGTGAACGTGTCCATGTCACCGCCCTGGTTCAACGACCCTAGCGTGCCGCCAGACATCGTGAAGGTGTCCTCGCCATTGCCTTGTTGCAATGACTGCACCGTCCCGCCGCTGAGGGTGAACTCATCAGCGGCATCGGTTTGCACGACGGCGCCGAGGGTCTCACCGGGTGTAACCGTCAGGGATTGGGAATGAGCCAGCAATGGCAGTGCCAGCAGGGGTAAGGGCAGCAGCAAGCGGGGGCATCGCATAGGCAGGTCTCCGGGTCCATTGAAGGGTCCACTACCTGAAGCGACGCCAACGGGGTGGCTTCGGCCCTGCCGGAGTTGTATGTAATGTTTGGCGAGGGGACAACTGGCAAAAATGTCAGGTGGCCCGCTGCCATCAATCGCGATAGAACGTTTGCACCAGGTGGTAGCCGAACTTGCTCTTGATCGGCCCGTGCACTACACGCAAAGGCTTCTTGAAAATCACCTGGTCGATGGCGCCGACCATCTGGCCCGGGCGGACTTCGCCCAGGTCGCCGCCGCGCTTGCCAGAAGGGCAGACCGAAAACTTTTTGGCCAGCACGTCGAAAGCCTCGCCGTTGGCGATGCGCTGTTTAAGCTTCTCGGCTTCGTCAGCGGTTTTGACCAGGATGTGGCGGGCTTGGGCTTTCATGGGGTACCTGTGCTTCGGGGCGAAAAAAGGGGCGCATTATGCCTGATAGACTCGCCTTGCAGGAGCGGCACAAGGCCGCTCCTGCAGGGGCCGCGGTAGTTATTCGACTTTAGCCTTTTGCACGTCCTGCGACGCCGACCAGATGCGGTAGCGCACCTCGACATCCTTGGGCACATACACCACCACCGGCAGCTTGCTGTTGTAGCGCAGCAGGAAGCCGTCACCGATCACTGGCACGAAGGCCTCGGTCTTCTTGCCATCCGGGCAGGCCATCAGGGTGCTGGCCGGGCCGCTGACTTTGTCCAGGCGGTAGTAGTTGTAGCCCCAGCCTTCCAGGGTGCGTTCTTCAAGGCTACCCCCCAAGTGCTGGCGATTGCAGTCGACTTGCAACGTTTTGCCGGCGAGGATCTCCAGTTTGTAGGCCGATTCATCGGCCTGTGCCGGCAGGTGGATGACCTGCCGGGTAAAGCCTTTTTCCGCCTCGGGGTAAGGCGCGACGTCCTTCAGGCTTGCCGCCATCGCAGGCGTGGCGGCAGCCAGGGTGAGGGCCAGAATTGCGGTCATCGGGGTAGGGCGCATAGGGCCTCCTTGCAGGTAAACGAATGCGAACCCGCCGCCAGGCCCTGGCCGCCCGTCACTGGGCCAACCAGCCACCGTCGACGTTCCAGGCGGCGCCGCGAACCTGGCTTGCGGCCTCGCTGCACAGGAATAGTACCAGTTCACCCAGGTGCTCGGGGGTGACAAACGCCAGCGACGGTTGCTTTTCGGCCAGCAGATCATGCTGTGCTTGCAGCGGATCGCCACCGTTGGCAGCACGATCGTCGATCTGCTTTTGCACAAGCGGGGTCAGTACCCAGCCGGGGCAGATGGCGTTGCAGGTGACATTGCTGGTGGCGGTTTCCAGGCCCACCACCTTGGTCAAGCCGACCACACCATGCTTGGCTGCCACATAGGCCGCCTTGCCGGTCGAGCCGACCAGGCCATGCACCGAGGCAATGTTGATGATGCGCCCCCAGTTGCGCGTGCGCATGCCCGGCAGGGCCAGGCGCGTGCCATGGAACACAGCTGACAGGTTCAGGGCAATGATCTTGTCCCAGCTTTCCAGCGGAAACTGCTCCACCGGCGCGACATGCTGGATGCCGGCGTTGTTGACCAGGATGTCGACGCCGCTGAATTCGCGCTCGGCCAAGGCGAACAACGCTTCAATCTGGGCCACGTCCGACAGATCGGCCGGATGGTGAACCACCTTCACTCCATGGCGGGCGATTTCGGCTATGGCCGGTGCCGGGTCGCCAAAGCCGTTGAGCACGATATTGGCGCCAGCGCGTGCCAGCACCTGGGCGATACCCAAGCCGATGCCGCTGGTGGAACCGGTAACGAGTGCAGTCTTGCCTGTCAGGGTCATGCAAAGCTCCTTATCAAGTAAAGGCCGGGCGTGAAGACTCATTTTCTGGGGTCGAACGCTTCGCGCAAGGCATCGCCGATAAACACCAGCAACGACAAGATCACCGCCAGCGCAAAAAACGCCGTAAAGCCCAGCCACGGCGCTTCCAGATGTTGCTTGCCCTGGGTCACCAGCTCACCCAGCGAGGCACTCCCGGCCGGCATGCCGAAGCCGAGAAAGTCCAGCGCAGTCAGGGTGGTGATTGCCCCGGTCAGCATGAACGGTACATAGGTCAGCGTGGCGTTCATGGCATTGGGCAAGATATGCCGCAGCATCACCTGGCTGTCCGCCAACCCCAGCGCGCGAGCGGCTTTCACGTACTCCAGGTTGCGCCCACGCAGGAACTCTGCGCGCACCACATCGACCAGGGTCAGCCAGGAAAACAGTGCCATGATCCCCAGCAGCCACCAGAAATCCGGCTCGACAAAGCCGCTGAGGATGATCAGCAGGTAGAGCACAGGCAACCCCGACCACACCTCCAGCAGGCGTTGGCCAATCAGGTCGACCCAACCGCCGTGGTAGCCCTGCACCGCGCCGGCCACTACACCGATGAACACGCTGACCACAGTCAGGGCGAAGGCGAACAGCAGCGATACCCGCGTGCCATACAACACCCGAGCCAGCACGTCGCGGCCCTGGTCGTCGGTGCCTAGCCAGTTGCTCGTGCTGGGCGGGCTGGGGGTGGGTACCAGCAGGTCGTAGTTGGGCGTATCGGCGCTGAACGGGATGGGCGCGAACAGCATCCAGCCGCCCTGGTCTGCGATCAATTGCCGTACATAGGCACTGCGATAGTCGGGCTGAAATGGCAGCTGGCCGCCGAATTCCTGCTCGCTGTAGCGCTTGAGCGCCGGCACATACAGCTCGCCCTTGTAACTTAGAAGCAGCGGCTTGTCGTTGGCCACCAGCTCAGCGCCAAGGCACAGCAGCAGCAGGCCGGCGAACAGCCACAGCGAGACCCAGCCCAGGCGGTTGCGGCGAAAGCGTTGCAGGCGGCGGCGCGAGACGGGGGACAGCATCAGTGCGCCCTCGTGTCGAAGTCGATACGCGGATCGAGCAGGGTGTACGACAGGTCACCGATCAGGCGGATCAACAGGCCTGCCAGGGTGAAGATGAACAGGGTGCCGAACACCACTGGGTAATCTCGCGACACGGCGGCCTCGTAGCTCAGGCGGCCGAGGCCATCGAGGGAGAAGATCACCTCGATCAGTAACGAACCGGCGAAAAACACCGTGATCAGTGCCTGCGGCAACCCGGCCACCACCAGCAGCATGGCATTGCGCAGCACATGGCCGTACAGCACCCGGCGCTCACTCAGGCCCTTGGCCCGGGCGGTGACCACGTATTGGCGGGAAATCTCGTCGAGGAAGGCGTTCTTGGTCAGCAACGTAAGGGTTGCGAAACCGCCGATCACCAAGGCCCCGACCGGCAGCACCAGGTGCCAGAAGTAGTCGGCGACCTTGCCCAGCAGGCTGAGCTCGGCGAAGTTTTCCGAGACCAGCCCGCGTACCGGGAACCAGTTGAGCGAGGTGCCACCGGCGAACAGCACGATCAGCAGCAGCGCGAACAGGAACGAGGGCAGTGCGTAGCCGACCACAATCAGCGCGCTGCTCCAGGCATCGAAGCGGCTGCCGTGGCGTACCGCCTTGCGGATGCCCAGCGGGATCGACACCAGGTAGGTGATCAGCGTGGCCCACAAGCCCAGCGACAGGGTCACCGGTAACTTGTCCAGGATCAGGTCGGTGACTTTGGCCCCGCGGAAGAAGCTGCTGCCAAAGTCCAGCCGGGCATACTGGCCGAGCATCAACCACAGCCGTTCGGGGGCCGACTTGTCAAAGCCGTACTGGCGCTTGATTTCTTCGATCAGTTTCGGGTCCAGGCCGCGGGTGGCACGCGACTCGCCATGTACCACCTCGGCGCGTGCGCCGGGTGCACCGCCGCCCAGGCCTTGCAGACGCGCCACGGCCTGCTCCACCGGGCCACCCGGCGCGGCCTGGACGATGGCGAAGTTGACCAGCAGGATTGCCAGTAGCGTCGGGAGGATCAGCAGCAGACGGCGCAGAATGTAGGCGGTCATGGTGATAGCTTCCGGCGTTCGGCCATTTGCGCGTTGGTCAACGGGGTGGGGCTTACCTCCCACCAGGTGTCCAGGCCTTCGTCATAGGTGGCCTGGACCTTGGGCAGGCCAAAGCGGTTCCACCAGGCGGTGGAGCTGCCCGGCGGGTAGTAGTTGGGGATCCAGTAGTAGTTCCATTGCAGCACACGGTCCAGGGCATGGGCGTGGTGCAGCATGTCGGCCTGTGTGCCGGCGCGCACCAGACCGTCGATCAGGTGGTCCACGGCCGGGTCCTGCAGCACCATCAGGTTGTTCGAGCCGGGGTCGTGCGCGGCTGCCGAGCCAAAGTAGTTGTACAGCTCGGCACCGGGCGACAGGCTGACCGGGTAGCCGGTGACGATCATGTCGTAGTCCCGTGCCATCAGGCGGTTGACGTACTGGGCCGAATCGACATTGCGGATGTTCAGGGTGACGCCGATCTGTGCCAGGTTACGCTTCCATGGCAGCAGCAGGCGCTCCATGCCTGACTGGCCGTTGAGGAAGGTGAATGCCAGCGGTGTGCCCTGGCTGTTCACCAGGCGGTCACCTTCGGGGTGCCAGCCGGCTTGTTCAAGCAGGTCCAGGGCCTGCAACTGCTGCTTGCGGACAATCCCCGAACCATCGGTTACCGGAGCGGTGAACACAGTGGTGAAGACTTCGTCCGGTATTTTGCCGCGCAACGGATCGAGCAGCTTCAGTTCGTCGGCATCCGGCAGCTTGCGAGCCGCCCGCGGTGTGTTGGAGAACACGCTTTGCTGGCGGATGTACAGGTTGCGCATCATCTGCCGGTTGCTCCACTCGTAGTCCCACAGCATGCCCAGCGCCTGGCGCACGCGGCGGTCCTTGAACTGCGGCTGGTCGAGGTTGAATACGAAACCCTGGGCAACCTGCGGTTTGGCCGGGCCCAGGTGCGCGCGTTGCAAGCGGCCATCGTCCAGTTGTGCGCCGTTGTAGCCCAGGGTGTAGGCGGTGGCGGAAAACTCGCGGTTATAGTCGTAGCCACCGCCTTTGAGCACCTGCCGCGCCACCTCGGTGTCACCGAAGTACTCGATGCGCAGCTGGTCAAAATTGTAGCGGCCCCGGCTGGCCGGCCGGTTGCGTGCCCACCAGGTCGGGTCTCGTTCGAAGGTGATGCTGCGGCCGTTGTCGATGCGCCCGATGCGGTATGGCCCGCTGCCAACTGGCTTGTCGAAACCCGCACCATTGGCGAAATCGCGCTGCTGCCAGTCATGTTCGGGTAGCACTGGCAAGCTGGCGAGGTCCAGCGCCAGGGTCCGGCCGTGGTCGGGCTTGAAGTCGAAGCGCACGTGCTGCGGGCCTTCCACGGTTACGCCGGTGACATCGGCGAACTGCGTGCGGTACTTGAGGCTGCCCTTGCTCATCAACAGCTCGAAGGTGAAACGTACGTCCTCGGCGCGCACCGGCTTGCCATCGGCGAAGGTGGCAAGCGGGTCTATCTCGAAACGCAGCCAGGCATCCGCCGGGCCACGCTCCATGCTGCGGGCGATCAGGCCATAGACGGTATAGGGTTCATCGAACGAGCGTACGGCCAGTGGCGCGTACAGCAGGCCGTCGACCTCGCTGACGCCGATGCCTTTGTCGATGTACGGCAAAATATGGTCGAACTGGCCGATCTCGATGGCCGAGCGGCGCAGGATGCCGCCCTTGGGGGCGTCGGGGTTTACGTAGTCGAAATGCTGGAAGTTGGGGGCGTAGCGGGGGGCTTCGTCGTAGACGGTGAGGGCGTGGCTGGGAGCGGCATGGACGGTAAAGCCCATGCACGAAAACACAAGCCCCCACAATACTTGTGGGAGCGGGTTTACCCGCGAATGCGTCGGAGCAGGCAACGAGGTTGTCTGGTCTGGCCTCTTCGCGGGTAAACCCGCTCCCACAGGGGGTCTGATCACCGGGAGGGAGAATCAGTCCTGGCGGCTGGTCACTTCCAGCAGGTGGTAGCCGAACTGGGTCTTCACCGGGCCTTGCACGGTGTTGACCGGGGCGCTGAACACCACGGTGTCGAACTCCTTGACCATCTGGCCTGGGCCGAACGAGCCCAGGTCACCGCCCTGACGGCTGGACGGGCAGGTCGAGTTGGCTTTGGCGATTTCAGCGAAGTCGGCGCCTGCTTCGATCTGGGTTTTCAGTTCGTTGCATTTCTCTTCGCTGCTGACCAGGATGTGGCGGGCGGTTGCACGGGCCATGGGTACTGCTCCTTGGGGTAAAAACGCAAGCCTAGCGCACTTGCTTGGGGTATGTCTCGCCAGGCTCGCAACCTTCGGCTCACAGTTTTAGTGCAGCCTCACGCAACAAGGTTTCGGTCGAGGCCCAGCCCAGGCAGCCGTCGGTGATCGAAACGCCGTACTTCAGTGCACCCTTGCCAAGCGCCTGGCAGCCGTCGAACAGGTGCCCCTCGATCATCACGCCAACGATCGAGCGATCGCCTGCCAGGCGTTGCTCCAGCACATCGTTGAACACCGCCGGCTGACGAGCCGGGTCCTTGCCGCTGTTGGCGTGGCTGCAATCGACCATGATGCGCGCCTGAACGCCAACCTTGGCCAATGCCTGACGGGCCATGGCGATGCTGTTGGCATCGTAGTTGGGGCCTTTGTGGCCACCGCGCAGTACCAAGTGCGTGTCCGGGTTGCCCAGGGTTTCGATGATTGCCGGGTGGCCCTGCGCATCCATGCCGAAGTGGCGGTGCGGGTGGGCTGCGCTGCGCATGGCGTCGGTGGCGATGGAAATGCCGCCGTCGGTGCCGTTCTTGAACCCGACCGGCAGTTCCAGGCCACTGACCATTTCGCGGTGAATTTGCGATTCGGTAGTGCGTGCGCCAATTGCGGCCCAGGCCAGCAGGTCGTCGAAGTAGCCGGCGGCCATCGGTTGCAGCAGCTCGGTGGCCACCGGCAGGCCACGTTCGATCATGCTCAGCATCAGCCCGCGGGACAAGGCAATACCCGAGTGCATGTCGTCGCTGCCATCCAGGTGCGGGTCGTAGGCCAGGCCTTTCCAGCCGACGGTAGTACGCGGTTTTTCGACGTAGGCGCGCATCACCAGCAGCAGCTTGTCACCGACTTCGCGGCTGAGGGCGGCCAGGCGGTCGGCGTATTCCAGCGCCGAGCGTGGGTCGTGGATCGAGCACGGGCCGACGATTACCAGCAGGCGCTCGTCGCGGCCTTCGAGGATGTTGCGGATGGCCTGGCGGTGGGCCTGGACTTGCTGGGCCAGTTCACTGGACAGCGGCATCTGTTGCTTGAGCAGGTGCGGGCTGGGCAGGCGCTTGCTGACCGTGGTGTTGGCTGCTTGCGGCTGAGTCAGGGGCAGGGCGAGGTTGGAAGCTTGCATGGCGTTTTTCCCTGGGCGGACGGCGGGTTCAGGCCCGCGCGGTCGGCCCTATCGAGGTGTTCGACAGATCGTTGAATTCGTATTGGCTGCTGCATTGCCACCTGTTGAGGACCGATCGGAGGCGGCAGGCTGGCCCGAACGGGATTGGCTAAATCGCCAGGCATAGGTGTTTGCGTCGTAATAAGTGGCGTAGTTCATGAATCTGTCCTCAATGTGAATCGGTGTTGTTCAAAGGCCTGAAAAGCAAAACCCCCGGTCGGGGAGCCGACCGGGGGTTTGAGTATTCTCATGTTCGGCGGCCCCTCGAAGGTGGGCGCCGTGTGGGTATCGGCGCCTAGTGGCTAAACCAATACCCGAAGTAATAGCTGGCAGGTGCCACGCAGCCGGCAACGGCCAGCACAGGGCGCAGTTTGCGACCGGTGTGGTTGGCGTGGTTGCGGGTGTGTGTTGGCATGTTGCTCTCCAGTGAATGAGCCCGAGCTTACTTCAGTTGCACCGGGCCATTCAATGGATAAATGCGATGAGCTCGATCATTTGTTTTTGTACTGGATGGTTCAATGGCCGTAGCGCCCGATCAGGCTCTGCGCCCCTAATGCGTGGCCTTGCAGCAACTGCAACAGACCGCTGCGGTCCAGTCCCTCGGGAAGCGTGCCCAAGGGCAGGTCTGTGGCAATGAGCGTCAGTGCGTAATGGTGCGGGTTGTCGCCAGCGGGTGGGCAGGGGCCTCGGTAGCTGAGGGTGCCCCGCGAGTTGCGCCCCACAGTCACGTATTGCCCACTGAGCCCGGCCATGCCTTCCTTGAGCCCATCGTGCTCCGGGTCAATGTTGTACGCGACCCAATGCACCACGCCGATACCCTTGCCGCCGTCCGGGTCGAACATGATCAGCGCGAGCGACTGGGTACCTGCGGGCAGGTTGTTCCAACTCAGTTGCGGGGTGCGCTCCTCGCCTGCGCCGCAGGCCGGGTCCTGCCCGACCTGCTGCAGGGCGATCACGCCACCATCAGTGAATGACGAGGAACTGATCGACAGCGCCCCTTGGTTGCTACTGCTTGCCAAGGCTGTGCAGGGCAGCAGGGCGGCGAGCAGCCAGGGTTTGACGTTCATGGCGAATCCTTGGCAGGGCTTTGGGCGCAGTGTAGCCGAGGCGTGCCTCAGTGGCTGTCCTGGTCCTCGGCGGTGCCGCCGGTGTGCCCGGCGCCAGAGCCTGTCGCCTCGCCCGTGCTGTTCGAACCGCCGCTGGCCCCGTCGGCGGCATCGCTGTTGCTGCCGGTGTCGCTGCTGTCGTTGTCCTGGCCACTGCCGGGGCTGTTGACGCTGCTGTCGTCACCGGCGGTCTTGCCGCCAGACTGGTCGGTTTGCGGACGGCTGTCGGTGTTGGTGTCGGTGGCAGCAAAGGTGGTGCCGGTGAGGCTGGCCAGCGCGAGCGCCAGGCACAGGGAGAGAGAGCGAATGCGGATCATGGAGGGTCTCCTTGGCGGATGATCTGTCATTCGTTTGGCTGCGCGTCAGGGCAGGTGTGCCTTCCGGGCGACGAGTGGTCACTCTGTGGGAGCGGGCTTGCCCGGCGAACACCGGCAAAGCCGGTGCCATACACAGCATTGCCTGCTTCGCGGGACAAGCCCCACACCAGCCACTGTTCTCTGCGTGACAGCACAACCTATAAGGGATGAGTGGCCTCCCACAAGGAGTCGGCAACGGATTCAGACAGGCTCTGAGCGTTGCGCCGGGCTTTCCACGGGATCCAGCGGCGGATGCTCCTGCGCCGCATGCATCAGGTCTTCGGTTACCCGCAGCTCGGCGCCGGTTGGCGAGAAGGTGGTCGAAGCGGTGAACGGTGCCGGGTGCTCTGCGGCCGGGCGCTTGCCGCGTCGCCACATGAAAAAGCACACCATGGCCAGGTTGACCACGGCAAAGGCCCAGAACAACCCGGCCTCGCCAAACTCGGTCATCATGGGCGAAATGGCCACCGGCGCCATGGCCGAACCCAGTGAGTTGATCAACAACAAGCCTTGAATCATCGGTACCAGCGCGTCGGAAGGCGCGCGGTCGGCCGCATGGCTGACCGCCACCGGGTACAGCGTGAACACACCACCACCCAGCAGGAACAGCATGGCCGGCAGCAGGAACGAGTCCGACGGCAGGAATACTGTGACCAGCGACAACACCACGCACAGTGCAGCCAGGGCAATCAGCACATCCTGGCGATCCTTGCGGTCGGACCAGCGGCCCACCGGGTATTGCAGCAGCATGGCGCCGAGGATCACCCAGGCCATCATGTTGCCGACCTCGCCCACGGCCAGGCCGATGCGCTGCAGGTACAGCGGCAGCAGGGCATAAATGCCGGCAATCGCCACCCCCGAACCAAAGCAGCCAACCAGGCCAGACGGTGCCACACCCAACAATTGGCGGGGTTTGAGGGGTTCGACCTGGTCCAGCAGTGGCGATACCCGCGGGAGGATCACGATGGGCAGTACCGACAGGGCAGCCAGTACCCCAGCCAGCATGAAGGGTGCGGTGTCGCCAAGCTGGGTGATTTCGCCAAGGCCTGCCTGGGCAATCACCCCGGCGCCGTAGAAGGCGATCATGTACAGCGCCAGCAGGCGGCCGCGGATTTTTGCATCGCCGGCCAGCAGCAGCCAGCTTTCGATCACCAGGAACACGCCGACTGCCGCCCACCCGTTGATCAGGCGCAGCACCGACCACCAGGTGACGTCGTAGAACAGCCCCTGCAGCAGGATGGTCGCGCCGATCAGCGAAGCGAAGCTTGTGTAGGCGCGGATATGGCCGATGCGCAAGATCAGCCGGTCGTTGAAGATGGCGCCCAGGGTCAGGCCGAGGAAGTAGGTGGACGAGACGACGCCGATGGTGGTGGCCGACTCACCGGCAGCGCCCAGGCGCAGGGTAGTCAGGGAAGACATGAAGCCGTTGCCCAAGGCAATGATGAACAGCCCGAGCAGGGGCGCCAGCGCCATGGCCAGCAAACGCGGAGACATACAAACCTCTAGTTGGATGAGCGGAATGAGCGCCTTCTCGGACGCGCACACCGGCTCGACCCGATAAGGGGCGAGTGGCGACACGGATGCGACCTGGGCAAGACTCAACCGCTGGACCCTTTGGGAATGGGCCGGGCGGGGAGGGTTGAGCCTATTTCACATGTGCGTTCATGTGTTCAGGCACGGACTCTGTCATTGCTGCGGGTTGCCACCGTTCAAGGCGACGGGCGAAAAGGAAGCGGGATTCTACGGGCTTGGAGGCTTTTGCCCAAGGGGCACGGGTATGCGACGAGACGCCGCAGTCCAAGGGCGACATGAACGTGTCTTGGGCAGACATCTTGGCGCCGCTGTGCGGCCCCGGCCATCTCACGGACTGCTGCATAATGCTGAACCCACCCCAAGGAAGGCCCATCATGTTCGCGTCGCTGTTCGCAGTCCTGGCCCCGGTCTTCATCGTCGCCGGCATCGGCTTTGCCTGGGCCCGCAAGGGCCTGGACTACCCCACCGATTTCATCGCCCGGGTCGTGATGACTGTCGGTACCCCGTCGCTGGTGCTGTCCACCCTCAGTCGCACCGAGCTGAACCCTGACGCCTTCACCAGCATGGCCTTGGCTTGCCTGCTGTGCACCCTGGGCATGGCCTTGGTCGCCTTGCTGGTGTGTCGTGCTTCGGGCATGCATTGGCGGGTACTGCTGCCGGCGTTCATGTTTCCTAATACGGGCAATATGGGCCTGCCGATCAGCTTGTATGCCTTCGGTGAGCACGGCCTGGCACTGGCCGTGGCGTTTTTCCTGACCTTGTCGATCGTGCAGTTCACCATCGGCATGGCCATCTCTGGCACAGCGGCTTCGCTCAAGGCGCTGCTGCGCAACCCTATTGTCATCAGCCTGGCCGGCGCCATGCCCATCATCTTTCTCGATTTCGAGCTACCGCGCTGGCTGGCAAACACTGCAGATTTGCTCGGCGGCATGACCATTCCGCTGATGTTGCTGACCCTGGGGGTGTCGCTGGCCAGCATTCGCCTGCGTCACGTGGGCAGCGGCCTGTTGCTGGGCGGCTTGCGCATTGGCCTGGGGGCTGCGATGGGCTGGGCAGTGGGGGCGGCGCTAGGCATGGACAACCTTGAGCACGCGGTACTGGTGGTACAGTCGGCGATGCCGGTTGCTGTGTTCAACTACCTGATGGCGGTGCGGGCCAATCGTGAGCCGGAGCAGGTGGCGAACCTGGTGATGTGTTCGACGGTGCTTTCGTTTGTCTGGTTGCCGGTGGTGCTGGCCTGGTGGATGTAAGCCTGTTCTGGCCTCTTCGCGGGGCAAGCCCGCTCACACAGGTCCAGCGCAGCCTTTGAAAGCTGTGCAGTCTCTGTGGGAGCGGGCTTGCCCCGCGAAGAGGCCGGCCGCGAACACATCAATCCTGGCTACGGGTATCGATACTGACCACTACCGACATCCCCGGCCGCAGGTGCCTGGCTTCCGGCTGGTCGGCATCCACGGTAATGCGCACCGGAATACGCTGGGCAATCTTGACGAAGTTGCCGGTGGCATTGTCCGCTTGCAGCAAGGCGAACTCCGAGCCGGTTGCTGGCGAGATCTGCTGTACATGCCCCTGTAGCTTCAGGTGGTTGAGCGCATCCACGGTGAAGCTCACCGGTTGGCCGATGCGTACATTGGCCATCTGGGTTTCCTTCATGTTGGCAATCACCCACAGGGTGTCGGGTACCAGGGCCATCAACTGCGCGCCGGAATTCACATAAGCCCCCAGGCGCGTGCCGATCTGCCCCAGCTGGCCGTCGCGCGGGGCGGTGACCCGGGTGTTGTCGAGGTCGATGCGCGCCAGCTCCACCGCCGCCTTGGCATTCTCTACCGAAGCTTGTAACGCGGCCCGGTTGACCACCACCGTTTCCCGGTCTTGGCGAGCGATTTCCAGCGCCGCCTTGGCCTGGGCCAGGCTGGCGACGGCAGCGGCTTCGCTGGCACGGGCCAGGTCCAGGTCACGGCGCGACACAGAGCCGTCATTGACCAGCGCCTGGTTGCGGCCAAGGTCGGCTTTGGCCTTGGCTGCCTGGGCCGCCGCATCGCCGATGGCCGCCTGACGCTGGGCGATGGTGGCTTCGGCGCTGTTACGCTGCTGCAGGTTGTTGGCCAGGGCCGCCTGCTGTTGCTGCAGTTGGGCGATGGCCTGGGCCAGGCGCTGCGTGTAGATGCGGTCGTCCAGTTGCACCAGCAAGTCACCGGTCTTGACGAACTGAAAGTCGTGCACCGGCACGTCGACGATGTAACCACTGAGCTGGGGGCCAATGATGGTCACCTGGCCACGCACCAAGGCATTTTCGGTACTTTCGATGGCGCTGCCGAACGGCGGCAGGCGCCAGGCATACAGCACCAGCAGGATGCCGGCCAAGGCCACGCAGGCGAAGCTGATCGTCGACAGGATGCGCACCCGCCGCGAACGCGTCGGGCTGGTGGGCTCGCTGGGCGGTGTGGTGCCTTCCGGGGTTTCGGCGATGGCGTTGGTGGTCGTGGTGCGGGTGTCGTCGGTCATCGGGTGGGCGCGCCGGGGGTGGAGTCGGTGGAAGTGGTCTGGCGCCTTGCGTACCAGAGCCAGGTGCTGCGGATGCAGATCCAGACCATGGTCAGGATAGCGATGCTGCCGATCAGCACGAACACATCGTTATAGGCCATGACATTCGCCTCGCGGGTGGCGGCATTGGCCAGCACACGCATGCCAGCTTCGTTGCGCATGGCCGGGTCGGCGAGCAAGCCGCCGTAGCCGGCGCCACCGCTTTGAACGCGGCTGGTCACCAACGGTTCAAGGTAGCTGAGGCGGTCCATCAGGTGGCTTGAATGAAACTTTTCGCGCCAGGTCTGGAAGGTGCCCAGCAGTGCCGCGCCAATCAGGCCGCCGAGGTTGTTGCAGATGCCAAACAGCACCGAAAAGCTCACCAGATTGCGCGGGTTGGCGCGCACATGGCTGATGCCCAGTGCCATCGAAGGGCCGAGGAAAAAGGTGCTGCCGAACGCCAGCAGGAACTGGCTGAAGTACATTTGTGCCGGGCGGGTGAGGTTGCTGGAGCTGCTGTCCATGAACGCGCCTGTGGCCATGGCCAGTAGCGAGACGAACAGCGGGATCACCAAGTGGTTGGGGTTGATGGTCAGGGCACTGCTGGCCAGGCCAGCCACCGCACCCAGCAGCATGATCCAGTACAGCGTGCGCATCTGCTCGCTGCCCATGTTGAGTACCTGCAGGAAACCGACCGCACCGGTGGACTGTTCGGACGTGACCATGCGGATCAGTACCACACACAGGGCCAGGCGAATGATTGCACCGCTGCCCAGCCAGTGGGTCATCAGCAACGGGTTGCGGCGGTTGTGCTCGATGGCCAGGCCTGTGAAGATCAGCGCGATCGATGCCGCCAGTGCCACGCCGATCCACGGCGCCTCCAGCCACCAGTCTATGCGCCCCAGCGACAGCGCCGCGCAGAGCAGGGCGGTGCCGCTGGCCATCAGTGTAAAGGTGAGAAAATCCAGTGGTTCGAACGTCTTGAAGCGGTCACCGGGCGGCAGCTTGAGCATCAGTACGCACCCCAGCGCAGTCAGTGCCAGGCCCAGTTCGAACAGGTACAGGCCACGCCATTCGGCGATCTGCAGCAAGTCTTCGGAAAAAATCCGCGCCAGCGGCAGCGCCAGCTGCGAGGCGCCCAGGCCCAGTACCATGGCCTTCAGCCGCCATTTGGCGGGGAACGCCTGAATCATGTAGTACAGCCCCAGCGAGCTGAGCGCTGCGCCGACCATGCCGTGGGCCGCACGCACGGCAATGGCCGAGTTGAGATCGTTGACCAGCAGGTGGGCGAAAGTGACCAAGGCATACAGCACCAGGAACACTTCGGTGAACGCGCGCAGGCCGAACTGCTGGCGGAATTTCACCAACAGCAGGTTCATGGACACGTTGGTCATGACGTAGGCGGCCGGTAGCCAGGCCATTTCTGCCGTGGTCGCACCCAGGGCGCCCTGCAGGAACACCAGGTTGGCGGTGACCAGCGCGTTGCCCAGGCCACCGGTAATTGCCACCAGCAGGCCAACCACGCCGTAGGCCAGGCGCTTGGCTGGCGAATGCAGAGGCGTGGAGGGCGAGCCCGGCAGGCTGGGTTTTTCGTGGGGGAGCCACTGGCGAGGGGCGTATTTGTCCATGGGACAGACTGTACTTGAGCGGCGGTTGGTGCTGCTAGGTGCATCCTTTGGTTTTTGTGATGGCGATGCGCAGGTGCTACAAGGCTTTGGCCAAGAACGCCGCTGTGCGGCTGTCGGCACACGCGGCCACAACCTTGGGCGGCCCGCTGATCACTACCTTGCCCCCGGCGTCTCCGGCCCCTGGCCCGATGTCGATCACCCAGTCGCTCTGCGCCACCACGCGCATGTCATGTTCGACCACCACCACGCTGTGCCCGGCTTCGACCAGGCGGTTCAACTGCACCAGCAGCCGGTCGATGTCTTGCGGGTGCAAGCCATTGGTGGGCTCATCCAGCACGTACAGGGTTGCCCCACGGGCCGTGCGCTGCAGTTCGGTGGCCAGCTTGATGCGCTGCGCTTCGCCACCGGACAGTTCGGTGGCCGGTTGGCCCAGGCGCAGGTAGCCCAAGCCGATATCCTGAAGCACTTGCAAGCACCGGCGCGCCGGGGGCTGTTCGGCAAATACCTGCAGGGCCTGGTCGACCGTCAGTTGCAGCACTTGGGCGATGTTCATGCCTTGCCAGCTCACCGCCAGGGTTTCGGGGTTGTAGCGGGCGCCATGACAGGTGGGGCAAGGTGCGTAGACACTGGGCATGAACAGCAGCTCGACGCTGACGAAACCTTCGCCCTCGCAGTTGGCGCAACGGCCCTTGGCAACATTGAAGGAAAAGCGCCCGGCGTCGAAGCCCTTGGCCTTGGCCTGGTCTGTGGCTGCGAACAGCTTGCGCACATGGTCGAACAGGCCCGTGTAGGTAGCCAGGTTGGAGCGTGGCGTGCGGCCGATCGGTTTCTGGTCGACCTGCACCAGGCGCTTGATGCTGCCAAGGCCCGCACTCACATGGCCGCTGCTGGCCCGTTCAGGTGCGTCTTCCAGGCTTTGCTCTTCGGCTTCGCTGCGCTGCTCGGCATGGCCCAGGTGCGCGCCCACCAGTTCCAGCAGGGCCTGGCTGACCAGGCTGGACTTGCCCGAGCCGGAGATACCGGTGACGGCGGTAAAGCAGCCAAGCGGAAATGCCGCGCTGAGGTTATTCAGGTTGTTGCGGGTGATGCCTTCAAGCTTCAGCCAGTCGCTGGCCGGTCGGGGTTCACGCATGGTGTGGGTCGGGGCACTGAACAGGTAGGCGCGCGTGCGTGACGGCTCGATCTCGGCCAGGCCTGCGGGTGGCCCGCTGTAGAGGATGGTGCCGCCATGCTCGCCGGCAGCTGGCCCGACATCCACCAGCCAGTCGGCGCGGCGCATGGTGTCCAGGTCGTGCTCCACCACATACACCGAGTTGCCCGCGTGCTTCAGGCGCTGCAGGGCTTCGAACAGCGCTTCGCTGTCGGCAGGGTGCAAGCCGGCCGAAGGCTCGTCGAGTACGTAGATCACGCCGAACAGCTGCGAATTCAGCTGGGTGGCCAGGCGCAGGCGTTGCAGTTCACCAGAAGACAGGGTCGGGGTGCTGCGCTCCAGGGCCAGGTAGCCGAGGCCAAGGTCGAGCAGGGTATCGATGCGTTCGAGCAACTCGTTTGCGATGCGTTGGGCTGCCAGGCGCTTTTC
Source organism: Pseudomonas sp. NMI542_15 (assembly GCF_021283425.1). NCBI lineage: Bacteria > Pseudomonadati > Pseudomonadota > Gammaproteobacteria > Pseudomonadales > Pseudomonadaceae > Pseudomonas > Pseudomonas sp. NMI542_15. The sequence goes on from NZ_JAJSRO010000001.1 coordinate 294,920, forward strand.
CAGGGTCAGCTCGTCTTGCTGGTGTGTCAGGTAGCCCGCTGCTGCCACCTTGCGAAATACCTCGGCCAGCGCTTGCAATGACAGGTGCGACAGCTCGGCGATATCCAGCCCGGCAAAGGTCACGCCCAGCGCTTCGCGTTTCAGGCGTTTGCCCTGGCACAGCGGGCAGGGGCTGGGGCGCATGTATTGAGCCACGCGCTTGCGCATCTGTGCGCTTTGCGAGTGCATGAAGGTATGCAGCACGTACCGTCGGGCGCCCATGAACGTGCCCTGGTAGCTGGGCTCCTGTTTGCGCTTTAGCGCTTCACGGGTTTGCGCCGGGGTCAGGCCGGCATAAACGGGGGCGGTGGGCGTGTCCTCGGTGAACAGGATCCAGTCGCGCTGCGCCTGCGGCAGGTCGCGCCAGGGAATGTCAACGTCATAACCCAACGTCACCAGGATGTCGCGCTGGTTCTGGCCTTGCCAGGCCATGGGCCACGCCGCCACCGCACGCTCGCGGATGGTCAGCGACGGGTCGGGCACCATGGTTGCTTCGGTCACCTCGTAGACCCGGCCCAAGCCATGGCACTCTGGGCAGGCGCCCTGGGGCGTATTCGGCGAAAAGTCCTCGGCGTACAGCATCGCTTGCCCGTCCGGGTAGTGGCCGGCGCGCGAGTACAGCATACGGATCGAGCTGGACAAGGTGGTTACGCTGCCCACCGAGGAACGTGCGCTTGGCGTGCCGCGTTGCTGCTGCAGGGCTACCGCCGGCGGCAGGCCGTCGATGGCATCGACGTCGGGCACGCCAACCTGATCGATAAGGCGCCGGGCATAGGGCGCCACCGACTCGAAGTAGCGGCGCTGGGCTTCGGCATAAAGCGTGGAAAAGGCCAGCGAGGACTTGCCCGAGCCGGAGACGCCAGTGAATACCACCAAGGCATCGCGTGGAACATCCACATCGATGTTCTTCAGGTTGTGCTCGCGGGCACCGCGTACGCGGACGAAGCCGCTGGGGGAGGTTGGGCGTGAAGGCATGACGCAGTCCTTGGCTGTGGCTGAGCAGTGAGCCCCAAGGTAACAGCAATTTCGACCCTTTCGGTTCCACGGTGTGAAACCAGATTCGATTGTGCTTCATCCCGCCTCGCGCTTATCTGTCAGCCAAGCACGACCTGCCTTAGCCGTCGTGACCTCAAGGCAAACAACAAGAACGGGAAACCACCCGCGCGAGGAGACTCTACATGTCCCGACATCAGCACATCCTGGCCTGGCTTGACGACGTGGCCAGCGACCTGCACACGATCCGTCACGATATCCACGCCCACCCGGAACTGGGTTTTGAAGAGAGCCGCACCTCGGCGCTGGTCGCCCGTCTGCTGGCGCAGTGGGGCTATGAAGTGCACACCGGCATCGGCAAGACCGGTGTGGTCGGTGTGCTGCGCAATGGCAGCAGCCCACGCCGGCTGGGCTTGCGCGCCGACATGGACGCGCTGCCCATACACGAAGCAACGGGCGCGGCCTACAGCAGCCAGCACCAAGGTTGCATGCACGCCTGTGGCCATGACGGGCACACCACCATGCTGCTGGGGGCGGCGCGCTACCTGGCGGCAACCCGGCAGTTCGACGGCACGCTGACGCTGATCTTCCAGCCGGCCGAGGAGGGCCAGGGCGGTGCCGAGGCGATGCTGGCGGACGGCCTGCTGGAACGCTTCCCCTGCGATGCGCTGTTCGGCATGCACAACATGCCCGGGCTGCCGGCCGGGCATCTTGGTTTTCGCGAGGGGCCGATGATGGCCTCGCAAGACCTGCTCACGGTGACCCTCGACGGGGTGGGCGGCCATGGCTCGATGCCGCACCTGACCGTAGACCCGCTGGTGGCAGCGGCCAGTGTGGTAATGGCGCTGCAAACCGTGGTGGCGCGCAACATCGATGCGCAGGAGGCTGCGGTGGTCACCGTCGGTGCCTTGCAGGCCGGCGAAGCGGCCAACGTGATTCCCCAACAGGCGCTGCTACGCCTTAGCCTGCGTGCGCTGAACGCCGAGGTGCGGGCGCAGACCCTGGAGCGGGTGCGGGCGATCATCGTCAGTCAGGCCGAAAGCTTTGGCTGCCGTGCCAGCATCGAACACCGCCCGGCCTACCCGGTGCTGGTCAACCATGCCGCAGAAAATGCCTTTGCCACGCAGGTGGGGGTGGAGTTGCTCGGTGCCGAGGCGGTGGATGGCAACACCCGCAAGCTCATGGGCAGCGAGGACTTCGCCTGGATGCTGCAGCGCTGCCCAGGTGCCTACCTGTTCATCGGCAATGGTGTATCGCGGCCGATGGTGCACAACCCGGCCTACGACTTCAACGACGAGATCCTGCTGACCGGTGCCGCCTACTGGGGCGCGCTGGCAGAGCGATGGCTCGCGCCCGCCTGACTGCCTTTTGACGACTGCCGCTGGAACCCGGGCGCGATCGCGCCTGGGCGATCACCCAATCATTGTGTGGAGTGTTTCCTATGCAGACTTCGAGCACTGGCGTGTCGCGTACCCGGCAAGTGGTGGCCGCCGTTATCGGCAACGCCCTGGAGTGGTACGACTTTATCGTGTACGGCTTTCTGGCCAGCATCATTGCCCGGCAGTTTTTCCCGTCCGACGACGAGTACGCCTCGCTGCTGATGGCCCTGGCCACCTTTGGCGTGGGCTTTTTCATGCGCCCGGTGGGCGGCGTGTTGCTGGGCATGTATTCCGATCGCAAGGGCCGCAAGGCGGCCATGCAGATGATCATCCGCCTGATGACCGTGTCGATTGCCATGATCGCCTTTGCCCCCGACTACCTGGCCATCGGCATGGCCGCGCCGCTGCTGATCGTGGTGGCGCGCATGCTGCAAGGGTTTGCCACCGGTGGCGAGTACGCCAGTGCCACGGCGTTTCTGGTGGAAAGCGCGCCGGCCCACCGCAAGGGCCTGTATGGCTCGTGGCAATTGGTAGGGCAGTGCCTGGCGGTGTTTTCCGGGGCGGCGATGGTGGCCCTGGTGACGCACTGGTGTTCGCCTGAGGCGCTGGACAGCTGGGGCTGGCGGATCCCGTTCGTGCTCGGCCTGCTGATCGGCCCGGTGGGGCTGTGGATTCGCAAGCATATGGAAGAGCCCGAGGAGTTCGTCGAGGCGCGCCGCCAGGCCAAGGGCCAGTCGCCCAGCCTGTGGCAAGTACTGCGTGAGCATCGGCGCAGCCTGCTGGTATCGATGGGCCTGGCCTGTGGCGCTACGGTGTCGTTCTACGTGGTGCTGGTGAACATGCCGACCTTCGCCCACAAGAACCTCGGGCTGCCACTGGACCAGGTGCTTTTGGTGCAGATGCTGGCCGTGGGGCTGATGACCGTGGTCATTCCGCTGTCCGGCGCGTTGTCTGACCGCCTGGGGCGCCGCCCGGTGCTGATGGTCTTTACCCTGGCGTTCTTCATAATGGTCTACCCGCTGTATGTGTGGGTGGCTGCCGCGCCATCCGTGGAGCGGCTGCTGGTGATGCAGCTGCTGTTGTGCACCGCCATCGGCGGCTTCTTTGGCCCGGCGCCGACCGCCCTGGCCGAGCAGTTCCCGGTCGAGGTGCGCTCCACCGGGGTATCGGTGGCCTATAACGTGGCGGTGATGGTGTTCGGTGGCTTTGCCCCGTTGATCGTCACCTGGCTTACCAAGGTACTCGGTACCCCGGTCGCACCGTCGTTCTACGTGCTGTTCGCCTGCCTGCTGACGCTGTTGGGTACCTATTGCCTGAAAGAAGCACCCCGGGCAGGCAAGCCCGCCACTTTCAACCTTGGAGTAAAACCGTGAAGCCGTTAGCCATCGACCCCATCGTTGCCCTCGATGCCGAAGCCTTGTCCCAGGCCATCCATGCCCGCCAGGTATCGTGCCGGGAGGTGATGCAGGCTTATCTCGCGCACATCGAGCGCTGCAACCCGCAGGTTAACGCACTGGTGTCGCTGCGCCCGGCCGAGGCAGTGTTGGCTGAGGCCGATGAACGTGACCGCGAGCTGAAGCGGGGCCATTCCCGCGGCTGGATGCACGGCATGCCACAAGCGATCAAGGACCTGGCTGCCACTGCCGGGCTGCGCACCACCCTGGGTTCGCCCTTATTCGCCGAACAGATACCTGAGCATGACGCCATCAGTGTGGCGCGGGTGCGGGCGAGCGGGGCGCTGATCGTTGGCAAAAGCAACGTGCCAGAGTTCGGTCTCGGTTCGCAAACCTATAACACCCTGTTCGGTACCACCACCAATGCCTACGACCCGCAGCGGGTGGCCGGCGGCAGCAGTGGCGGGGCGGCAGCGGCGCTGGCCATGCGCCTGCTGCCGGTGGCTGACGGCAGCGACATGATGGGCTCGCTGCGCAACCCGGCGGCGTTCAACAATGTGTTCGGCCTGCGCCCTTCGCAGGGCCGTGTGCCCCATGGTCCGGCACCCGAACTGTTCGTGCAGCAGCTGGCTACCGAAGGGCCGATGGGGCGCAGCGTGGTGGATGTGGCGCGGCTGTTGTCGACCCAGGCAGGCGTTGATGCACGGGTGCCGCTGTCGCTGAGCGAGGGCCGCCGCGATTTCGCTGCAGGGCTGCAGCGCGATTTTCGGGGTGTGCGGGTTGGCTGGCTGGGTGACTACAACGGCTACCTGCCGATGGATGACGGGGTGATGGGCCTGTGTGAAGCAGCCTTGGCCGATTTCGCCGAACTGGGTTGCCGGGTGGAGGCTTGCCAACCGGCATTCGACCCGGCGCGCTTGTGGCAATGCTGGCTCACCCACCGCCACTTCCTGGTGCACGGCAACCTTGGCGCGGCCTATGCCGACCCAGCCAGGCGCGCCTTGCTCAAGCCCGAAGCACAGTGGGAGGTAGAGGGCGCCTTGCAACTGAGCGCGGCCTCGCTGTACCAGGCGTCGCTGGACCGCAGTGACTGGTACCGCGCCTTGGCACACCTGTTCGAACGTTACGACTACCTGCTGTTGCCGTCCGCCCAGGTGTTCCCTTTCGATGCAAAACTGGCGTGGCCGACGGCCGTTGGGGGCCGGGCGATGGACACCTACCATCGCTGGATGGAGGTGGTGATCGGGCCGACCCTGGCCGGTTTACCCAGCATCAGCGTACCGGTCGGTTTCAACAGCGACGGTTTGCCCATGGGCCTGCAAATCATAGGCCCGGCCCAGGCCGACCATGCGGTGTTGCAACTGGCGTACGCCCATGAACAGCTGACCCGGTGGGTTGAGCGGCGCCCGCCACCGTGCCTGCTGGCCTGATGAAAGCACTGGGCAGGCGCGGTTCTTGCTGGCTATGCTGACCATCCAGCTACAGGGAGGTCATACCCATGGGCATTACGGCAGACAGTGGCGGTGTGCGTTCGGTGGAGCGCGCACTGGCCATTGTCGACCTGCTGGGCGAGCATCAGGCACTGGGCCTGGAAGAATTGCATTACCTCACCGGCCTGCCCAAGGCCACGGCCTCGCGCATGCTCGCCACCTTGCAGGAGCAGGGCTGGGTCTACCGTGGCCTCAGCGACCGGCGTTATCGCCTGTGCGCACGGCGGCTGTTCGGTGACCGGCAGATGCGCTTCAAGCGGCGGCTGGTGGAAAGTGCTGCACCGCTGCTGCTGGACCTGAGCGAGCGCACCGGGCTGGTGGTGGACCTGTCGTGTTTCGACGGCGAGCGGCTGGAGGTGATGGAAAGCGCCATCCCTCAGGTATTGCGCAAGCGGTACCCGCATACCTGCCAGATCGTCGGGCACCATGCCAGCCTGTTTCACTCGGCGATGGGGCGGGCGTGCCTGGGTGAGCTGGCGGTCGATGAAGTGCAACGCCTGGCGGCCCATGAGCGGCTGCGCGATGACACGGTGCTGCGCAACATCGAAGAAGACGCGCACAAGGGCTTTGGCCAGCGCACCGAAGGGTACTGGGAGTACCCGGTGCGTTTGCCGTTCCTGATCCGCGCCATTGCGCTGCCGGTGCACGCCGAAGGGCGCCTGGCCGGGAGCATTGCCTTGCACTGGCCGCTGGATCAGGCACCGGTGGAACGAGTAATGAATTTGCACCTGAGCAGCCTGGCGACCACGGTAGACGATGTGCAGCGGGCCTTGGCGGGCTAGTGCTGACCTGTGCTGCGAAGAGGCCAGTGCAGGCCACAGCAAAAGCCGGCAGATGTCACTGGCCCTCCCGAAACCCGCTAGGGCTCACCCCCGCATGCTTGCGAAAGAACCGGCTGAAATACCCTACATCGGCAAACCCCAGCTCATGGGCGATCTCTTTCACGCTCAGGCTTGAATGCCCCAGCATGCGCTTGGCTTCCAGTACCAGCCGGGCATTGATCACGTTCATGGGCGTCATGCCCAGGTGCTCCTGACACAACCGCCCCAGTGTCGCCAAGGTCATGCCGAGCTCGGCAGCGTAGTCCGCCAGTGGCCAGTGCGCGCGGTAGTGCATGTCCACCAATTCACGCAAAGCGGTCAGCTGCTGGCTGCGCCTTGACACTGGGCGCTGGCCACCGTGGGGCACGTGCGGTTCATGGCGCAGTACCTGGATCAGCAGCGTCAGCAGCAGGGCCATGCTGCAGGCCACATGCTCACGGGCGCGGTTGTGGTACTCCTCGCGCAAGGCCATGCACAGCGGCAGCAACGGGTCTTCGTCGGCTGCCCACGAAGGCAGTGCGATCACCTGGGGTTTGCGCACCTGCGCCAGCAGGTTGGGTGCCAGCACCTGGGCAATGCTTTCCAGTGGGTGCTGGGCGGCGGTGATCACCAGGCCCTCGACCTGGCCGGCCCAATGAAAACCATGCACCACTTGCGCCGGTACATACACCACGCAGGGTGCCTGCACCTGGAGCCGGTCACTGTCGAACAGCACCTCACCGCCGCCGCTCTGCAGGTACAGCAGTTGCAGCAAGCCTTCATGACGGTGCGCGGCAATTTCCCAGTTATGTGCGCCAGAGCGTTGGGAGATCTGTTCCACATGCAGGGCTTCGTGCCACACCGGTCGGGCGGTTTCACCATACAGGGCGTAGTTGGGGATCTTGTTCATGTTGTTGTAATTGTTCTGTTCGGTACCTGGTTACTGTGCCACAGCTGCCTGCAGGCTTCAGGCGGCAGGACGAATTTTGTCGGGAATGTGGGGCTGGTTGCAGGTTTTGTCCATTCTGCCGGTGTGCCTGCCGGCCCTAGGCTGTGGCCCAGATGAAGCGACACTCTGGAGAGCAGCATGCACAACAACAAGATCCCCTCTCAATGGCTGGGCCTGGATTCGGCCGTATGCGTGGTAACCGGTGCCGCCGGTGGTATTGGCGCGGCGCTGGCCGGCGCCCTGGTCGCACAGCAGGCCCATGTGGTGCTGCTGGACCGTGACCTGGACAAATGCCGTGAACTGGCCGCCACCTTGGGCGAACACAGTGTCGGAGAGGTCAGCGCCTTGGGCTGCGACATCGCCGACCCGGCCAGCGTGGAGCAGGCCGCAGCCCAGGTCCAGGCGCTGCACGGGCGCTGCGATGTACTGGTCAACAATGCCAGCGTGCTGCGCCCCGGCGCGCTGGACGTGCTGAGCCTGGAGCAATGGAACCAGGTGCTGGCGGTCAACCTCACGGGCTACCTGGTGTGTGCCCAGGCCTTCGGCCGTTCGATGCTGGCCCGTGGCCGAGGCCGTATGGTGCACGTGGCCTCGATCGCCGCGCATTACCCGCAACCCAATAGCGGTGCCTACAGTGCGGCCAAGGCCGGGGTCAGCATGCTGTCGCGCCAGATTGCCGTGGAATGGGGGCCACGAGGTGTGCGCAGCAACGCAGTCTGCCCAGGGTTGATCCGCACTCCCTTGTCTGCCGCGTTTTATGCCGACCCGCAAATCGAACGCCAGCGCAGCGCCATGACGGCCAACCAGCGTATTGGTGAACCACAGGATATCGCTGACGCTGTGCTGTTCATGGCCAGCCAGCGCGCCGACTACATCAATGGTGCAGAGCTGACCGTGGATGGGGGGCTCGAGAGCATGCCCATGGCGCTGATCCCGCGGCCAGGCTTTGAGGGGGTACGCGCATGACCACACGTAACTGCGATGTGCTGGTGGTCGGGGCGGGTGCGGGTGGCCTGGCGACCGCCATTACTGCAAAGAAGCAGGGCCTTGACGTGATCGTCATCGAAAAGGACGACTGCTTTGGCGGTACTACGGCGTTTTCCGGCGGTGTGTTGTGGGTGCCTGGCAACCGGCACGCTGGCAACGACAGCCCCGAGGCGGCCATGACCTACCTGCGCAACGAAACCGGGGCCTGCTTTGACGCGGCCGGGGTCGAGGCGTTCTTGCGCTACGGGCCGCAGATGGTGGACTTTTTCGAGCGGGAAACCGCCGTGAAGTTCGTGCCCACGCTGTACCCCGACTATCACCCACAAGTCGAAGGGGGCGTCGATGTGGGCCGTTCGATACTGGCCGCACCTTACGACATCCGCGGCCTGGGGCCGGACATGGCACGCCTGCGCCCGCCGCTGAAGACCATCACCTTCATCGGCATGATGTTCAACTCGTCGAATGCCGACCTCAAACACTTCTTCAACGTCACCCGCTCGTTGACCTCGTTCGTGTACGTGGCCAGGCGCCTGCTCACCCACCTGAAGGAGCTGGCCCTGTATCGCCGCGGTACTCAGGTGACCAGCGGCAATGCCTTGGCGGCGCGCCTGGTGCGCTCGGCGCTGGACCTTGGCATCCCGATTCTCACCGGCACCCCGGCGCGGCAGCTGCTGCGCGACGGTGGGCGGGTGGTGGGGGTACTGGCCGGGCAAGGCGACAGCGAACTGCGTATTCAGGCACGCCGCGGGGTGGTGCTGGCCTGTGGCGGGTTCTCCCATGACTTGCAGCGGTTGCGCCAGGCCTACCCGCATGTGCGCCGTGGCGGTGAGCATTTTTCCCCGGTGCCAGCGGGTAATACCGGCGATGGTGCCCGCATGGCGGAGGCGTTGGGTGCCAAGGTCGATATACGCCTGCAAGCGCCAGCTGCCTGGATGCCGGTGTCGAAGGTGCCGGTGGGTGGCGGGCGATACATCGCCTTTCCGCATCTGCTGGACCGCTACAAGCCGGGCGTGATCGGTGTATTGCGCTCTGGCCGGCGTTTCACCAACGAGTCCAACTCCTACCACGACGTGGGCGCAGCGCTGATCGAAGCCTGCGCCGGCCAGGCAGAAACCGCCATGTGGCTGGTGTGCGACCGCCGTACGCTGGCCAAGTACGGCCTGGGCTTTGCCAAACCTGCACCAATGCCACTGGGGCCATTGCTGCGTAACGGTTACCTGCTCAAGGGCAAGACCTTGGCCGAGCTGGCAGGCAAGGCCGGCATCGATGCGCAAGGGCTGGAGCGGACCGTGCGCGATTACAACCTAGGCGCAGTGCAGGGCGAGGACCGCCAATACGGCCGCGGCAGTAACAGCTTCAACCGCTACCTGGCCGACCCTCAGCAACAGCCCAATCCGTGCGTGGCGCCGGTGGGCGAGGGGCCTTACTTTGCCGTGAAGGTCATCATGGGCGATCTGGGCACCTTCGACGGGCTGCGCACCAGCGTGGTCGGCGAAGTGCTGGCCGCCGACGGGCAAGCCATCGAAGGGCTGTATGCGGTGGGTAATGACCGCGCCAGCATCATGGGCGGCAACTACCCCGGTGCCGGCATTACCTTGGGGCCGATCATGACCTTTGGCTACATCACCGGGCGCCACCTGGCAGGTGTCGAGCAGGGGCTGGCGGCAGCGAGCAAAGCGCGGGAGGTAGCGTGATGGACAAGGCTGTGGTCGATCACCGCATCTACACCATTCGCCCGCGCTGCATGGCGGCCTTTATCGAAGCCTTCGACCAGTTGGCGATGCCGATCTTGCTGCGCCACCTCGGCGCACCGCTGGCGTTCTACACCAGCAGCATCGGGCCGCTGAACCAGGTGGTGCACCTGTGGGGTTATGACAGCCTCGATGACTTTGAAAAGCGCAGCGCGGCGCGGGATGCCGACCCGGATTTTGCCGCTTATCTGCATGCCACCCGTGACCTGGTAGTGGCGCAGGAAACCCGGATCCTAAGGCCTGTCTCTCTACATAGTCTCGACAGGCAGTGATGTTGGCTGTGCCGGCGATTGGGCCGCAACGCGGCCCCGAAACACCGTCATAAAAACAACAACAGGTGATACCCATGAACAACACACTCGACGTGCGCCAACTGATCGACCAGCAACCCATCGGCCGTTACCAGAAATGGGTGGTGTTCCTCGGCTTTCTGATCATCGCCCTGGACGGCCTGGATGTGGCCATCATCGGCTTCATTGCCCCCCAACTGAAAAGCGACTGGGGCCTGGGCGCGCAAAGCCTGGGCCCGGTTTTGAGCGCAGCGCTGATCGGCCTGGCCCTTGGCGCTTTGATCGCCGGCCCCTTGGCTGACCGCTACGGACGCAAGGCAGTATTGCTGTACAGCGTGCTGCTGTTCGGCATCTGGACCCTGGCCTCGGCTTTTTCCCCGAACCTGGAAACCTTGGTCGTGCTGCGCTTTCTTACTGGCCTGGGCCTGGGGGCTGCAATGCCCAATGCCAGCACCCTGGTCAGCGAGTACGCCCCGGCGCGCAGCCGCTCGCTGCTGATCACACTGGCGTTCTGCGGGTTCTCCCTGGGGGCAGCGATGGGTGGTTTCGTCAGCGCCTGGATGATACCCAACCTGGGTTGGCGCAGTGTGCTGGTGCTGGGCGGGGTGTTGCCGCTGCTGGTCTTGCCGCTGCTGTACTGGCGCCTGCCAGAGTCGGTCACCTTCCTGGTCAGCAAGGGCGCAGATCGCCAGCGCATTCTGGCCATTGTCCGCCGCCTGGCCCCCGACCATGTCAACGCCGACAGTACGTTCGTCATGCCCGCCAAGCGCCAGGGCACTGACGGTGCGATTGGCACCATCCTCTCGCAGCGCTATCGTTTTGGTACCTGCATGCTCTGGGCTGGCTACGTGCTGGCGCTGTTCCTGGTCTACCTGTTCAGCGGCTGGCTGCCGACGCTGGTGAAGGAGGGCGGTGGTTTTTCGGTGTCCGAAGCAGCCATTGTCACGGCCTGCTTCCAGATTGGGGGGCCGGCAGGGGCGATTTCAGTAGGCTGGGCCATGGACCGCTGTAACCCTCAGCGCGTATTGATGCTGACTTTTCTGTTCAGTGGTGCGGTGATTTTCACGATTGGCCAGGTGGTGGGGGATTTCGCCTGGCTGTGCGCCATTGCCTGCGCCGTGGGCTTTGGGCTGAATGGCGCAAGCGTTGGCATGAATGCATTGGCCGCAGCTTTTTACCCCACTGAGGCACGGGCAACCGGGGCCAGCTGGATGAGCGGCATTGGGCGCATTGGTGCCGTGCTCAGCGCCTTCGCCGGAGCTCAGATGCTGGCATTGGGCTGGAGCTTTGCGCAAGTGTTTGCATCATTGCTGATCCCTGCCGGGCTGGCGGCATTGGCGGTATGGCTGCAGGGGCGCAATGCTGCGCTACGGTTTAACGCTCAAGGCTGTACATCCGGCACTCCGCCAGCAGCGCCAGCAGGTTCGGCTCCCGCTCCCTAGCCTTCAGGAACACCACGCCTATATGTTGCTGCAAGCGGTATTGCGGCTTCAAGGCAATCAGCCTGACGCGGTTTTCGTACACCGCCGCAATGCGCCCGGGCAGCAGGGCAAAGCCCACGCCCGAGCTGACCATGCTCAGCAGGGTGAAGATGTCGTTCACCTGCATGGCCACCTTGGGCTCGAAGCCGGCCTGCTGGAACACCCGCGCGCCATCGCGGTGGGTGGCGAAGCCCTGGGTCAGGGTGATGAAGGTGGAGTCGGCGAGGTCGGCCAGGTCCACCTCGGCCTGCCCGGCGAAAGGCGAGTCGGTGGGCACAGCAAGGAAGATATCATCGGAGAACAGCGGCAGTTGCTCGCATGCCGGGTCGCTGATGCTGTCGTCGAGCGACACAAGGATGGCTTCCAGCTCGTGGTTTTTCAGGCGCTGCAGCAGGTCGACGTTGGAGCCCAGGGTAAGGTCGATGTTCAGCTCGCTGCGGCGCAGTTTCAGCCCCATGACCAGTTTGGGCACGGTCTTCACCGTCAGCGAGTAGAGTGCGCCCAGGCGGAAACGCTCGGCGTAGAAGCCGGCGGCTTCACGGGTCTGGCGGACCATCTGCTCGGCGTCCAGGATCAATTGCCGGGCTTTCTTTTCCAGCACGTAGGCGCTTTCCAGCGGGATCAGCTGGCGGCCTTCGTGCTTGAACAACGGGCAGCGCAAGGCGCTTTCCAGTGAGTGGATGGCCCGGTGCACGCTCACGGCGCTGGTGGACAACTCAACCGCCGCGCGGCCGAGGTTGCCCGTGCGCATGAAGGCAAGAAAGGTTTCCAGCTTTTTGAGGGTCAGTTCTTCGTCGATGAGCATGGGGGCCTGGGTGAGTATGGCGATAGAGTTATGGGGTGTTTGAGATCGAGCGCCGCCCGCGCGGCGCATCGCGAGCTGGGCTCGCGCCTACGTTTGTTCCGGGCCAATTAATCCTGTGGGATTTGCGCGCGAACGCGTTGGTGCATGGCTCGATATCGTGTCGTACGAACAGGGCGGTCGCGCGCGTTGGCGCAGGTGTTACTGGCCCGAAACAAACGTAGGCGCGAGCGCAGCTCGCGATGCGCCGCGCGGGCGGCGCTCGATCTCAAACACACCCCACACCTCAAGCCATACGCTCGATCAACGCCCACAACGCCGGGTCATTGAAATCATTCACGATCAGCCTGGCACCCGCCTCCAGCAACCGCTGCGGCGTCTGTGTCGTCGCTACGCCCACGGTAAATATCCCCGCGCCACTGGCGGCCGCAACCCCCGGCAATGAATCCTCGAAGGCCAGCGCCTGGCCGGCCTCGGCGCCCAGTTGCTGCAGGCCGGTGAGGTAGGGCAGCGGGTCTGGCTTGGGCCGCGCCAGCTCCTCGGCTACCAGCACATGCTCGAAATGCTGGCCAAGGCCCATGGCATTCAGCATGTGTTCGGCGTTCAGCCGCGGTGCATTGGTCACCACGCACATGCCGATGTCATGGGCCTTGGCATGCGCAAGCAGGCGCAAAAGGCCTGGCATCGGGTCAAGACATGGCGACAAGTCGCGAAACAGCGCCTCCTTGCGATCGGCCAGTGCCCGGCACTGTTCGACGCTCGCGCCGCTGAACAGCTCGGCGAACAACTCGCCGTTGGCGCGGCCACTGACCTGGGCATCGAACTGCGCCTGGCTCAGTTCGCGGCCGTCATGCTCACGCAGCAGTTGGCGAAAGGCCTGCAGGTGCAGGGTATCGGTGTCGGTGAGGGTTCCGTCGAGGTCGAACAGCAGGGCGGTGAGCATGGGGTATCCAGATCAAGAAAACACAAGCCTTGGGATCATAACCAATGCTGGCGACAAAGGGGGCTGTTCAGCGTGCTCCGAAAAGAGTACAAATGTGCTCCATGGACACTCTTACCCCCAAACGCCGCGCCATTTTCGAATTCATCCGCGAGCGCATTGCCGAGCACAGCCAGCCACCGAGCCTGGCCGATATCGCCACGCGCTTCGGTTTTGCCTCGCGCAGCGTCGCGCGCAAGCACATTACCGCCCTGTGCCAGGCCGGTTACATTGATGTCACGCCCAACCAGGCTCGGGGCATTCGCCTGGCCGAACCGCTGCGCCGGCCGGAAATCCTGGAAGTGCCGGTACTGGGCCAAGTGGCGGCAGGTGCCCCCATTGGCCCGGACCTGGATATCCACGAACAGCTCCTGCTCGACCCCAGCCTGTTCCGTCGCACCCCTGACTACCTGCTTAAAGTGCGTGGCGATTCGATGATCGACGACGGCATCTTCGACGGTGATCTGGTCGGCATCCTTCAACAGGCCGACGCCCGCGATGGCCAGATCGTGGTGGCGCGCCTGGACGGCGAAGTCACCATCAAGCGCCTGCAACGCCTGGGCAGCGGGTACCGGCTGTTGCCACGCAACCCGGCCTATGCACCCATCGATGTGAAACCCGACCAGGCGTTTTTCATCGAAGGCGTGTTCTGCGGCTTGCTGAGGCGTGACTGATGGGCGCGGTGGTCGACCTCGACAGGCTGCTCGACCAGCGCCGTGTCTGGCGCGGGCGGCAGGCCCAGGCACGGCCACTGGGGTTGCAGCCGACCGGTCATGCTGCCCTCGACGCGCGCCTGCCTGAAGGTGGCTGGCCGGCGGCGGCACTCAGCGAGTTGCTGCTGGCCAACCCCGGTTGCGGCGAGTTGCAACTGCTATGGCCCACACTGGCGCGGCTTAGCGCCGAAGGCAGCCGGGTGGTGCTGGTGGCGCCGCCCTTCATTCCTTACGCACCGGCCTGGCAGGCAGCGGGGGTGGACCTGCGCTGGCTGGTGCAGGTGGACGCCGCCCCCGCCGATGCCCTGTGGGCCGCCGAACAGTGCCTGCGCTCGGGCAGTTGCGCGGCGGTGCTGTGCTGGCCTGAACGTGCCGATGACCGTGCCTTGCGGCGTTTGCAGGTGGCCGCAGAAACCGGCCAGGCGCTGGCATTCGCCTGCCGGCCGCATCAGGCAGCACACAACCCCTCGCCAGCAGCACTGCGCGTTGCCGTCGACACCCGTCCGGCACAGTGGCGTGTGCTGAAAAGCCGGGGCGGCATGCCACCGGCGCTGCCCATCGCCTGCCCTGGGCGGGGCTGATGCCCCATGCTTTGGGCCTGCATCCTGCTCCCGCAGCTGGCGCTGGATACCGTCCTGCGGGAGCGTGACGACCCCGACACACCCTTGGTGCTGGTTGGCGGGCCTAGCCAACGTCGGGTATTGCAAGCGGTCAGCCCGGCAGCGGCTGCACTCGGGTTGCGGGCAGGGCAGACCCTTACGGCGGCACGTGCCCTGGCAGAGGGTTTTACTTGCGTCGAAGCCGACCCCAGGCGCATCGAGCAGGTTCAGCAATTGCTGGCAGCCTGGGCCTATCGCTTCAGTGCCCAGGTCAGCCTGCATTACCCGCGGGCTTTGCTCCTGGAAGTGGGGTCCAGCCTGCAACTGTTCGGCCCCTGGCCGTTGTTCGAGGCACGCCTGCGCCAGGAGCTGGCAGATTTGGGGCTGCGTCAACGCATCGTCCTGGCCAGTAACCCGGTAGCGGCGCGCATGCTTGCCAATGGTCATGATGGCTTGGCCTTGAGCGACGCCGACGCCACCCGTGCGGCACTGCTGGGCATGCCCATCACCCGTATCGGCCTGCCGGCAGATGCCGCCGAGGCGTTTGCCCGCATGGGCCTGCGGCAGTTGGGCCAGGTACTGGCCTTGCCGCGCGATACAGTGGCCCGGCGCTTTTCGGCCCAGGTGCAGTTGCACCTCGACCAGTTGCTTGGCCTGCGCAATGCGGGGCTGGACTTCTACCAGCCACCGGACCGCTTCGAAACCCGGCTGGAGCTGAACTTCGACGTTGAGTCGCACCAGGCGTTGTTGTTTCCGCTGCGGCGTATGCTCAACGACCTTGCCGCTTTCCTCGCCGGGCGCGACTGTGGCGTGCAGCGTTTTTGCCTGCACCTGGAACATGCCGAAGGGCCTGATACCCTGCTGCAGGTAGGCCTGCTGGCGGCCGAACGCGATGCCGCCATGCTTTTTGAACTGGCCCGTGGGCGCCTGGAGCCGCTGCGCATTCCCGCCCCTGTACGCAACCTGCGGCTGGTTGCCGAAGACCTGCCGCCCTTTGTACCGCAGCATCAGGCGTTGTTCGACCCACGCGCGCAGCAGGCACAACCCTGGGAACAATTGCGCGAGCGGCTGCGCGCTCGCCTGGGGGATGAGGCCGTCAAGGGGCTGAGCGCGGCAGCCGATCACCGCCCCGAGTGCGCCTGGCAGCTGACCGAGCAAGGCGCCCAAGGCAGTATGACGGTGGCTCCGGGCAGTCGCCCGGGCTGGCTGCTGCCAGCCCCGATGGCGCTGGACGCCAGCAGCTACCAGGTACAGGGCCAGGCCGAACGCATCGAGTCGGGCTGGTGGGATGGCGGCGACGTGCGCCGGGACTACTACCGCATCGAAACCCGTGACGGCCTGCGCGGCTGGGCCTACCGCGACCTCGGCCAGGCCGGCCCGCTGTGGCTGCAGGGCTGGTTCGCATGAGCACGCCGGGTTATGCCGAGTTGCATTGCTTGTCCAACTTCAGCTTCCAGCGCGGGGCGTCGAGCGCTGACGAGCTGTTCAGGCGTGCACGCGAACAAGGCTACCAGGCCCTGGCGGTCACTGACGAGTGCACCCTGGCCGGCATCGTCCGGGCCTGGCAGGCCGCCAAGGCCCATCAGCTGCGGCTGATCGTAGGCAGTGAGGTGCGGCTGCAAGAAGGCCCCAAGCTGGTGCTGCTGGTCGAGAACCTGGCCGGTTACCAGAGCTTGTGCGCGTTGATCACCCGGGCCCGGCGGCGGGCGCAAAAGGGCGAGTACCAGCTGTTTCGCGACGACCTGCAGCAGCACCATCAAGGCTTGCTGGCGCTATGGGTGGCCGATGACTGCGCCGATATGGCCACCGGGGAGTGGTTACGCAGTGTGTTCAGCGAGCGCTTGTGGCTGGCGGTGCACCTGCATCGAGGCAGTGACGATACCCAGCGTCTGCAGCACTTGCGTGGCCTGGCCGCTGAACTGGGTATCCGCGCCGTGGCCTGTGGCGATGTGCACATGCATGTGCGCGGTCGGCGTGCCTTGCAGGATTGCATGACTGCCATCCGCCAGCATTGCCAGGTAGCCGAGGCCGGGCGTTTTCTGTTTGCCAATGGCGAGCGGCACCTGCGCAGCCAGGCACAGCTGGGCGAACTCTATCCTGCCGACCTGCTGGCCGAGACCCTGGCCATTGCCGGGCGCTGCCAGTTTGACCTGAGCCAGCTGCAATACCAGTACCCGCGCGAACTGGTGCCCCAGGGCCATACCCCGGCAGGCTGGTTGCGTGAACTGTGCGAACAGGGGTTGCCGTTACGCTGGCCAGACGGGCCGGGTGACAAGGTACGCGAAGTGCTGGCCACGGAGTTGGCGCTGATCGAGGAACTCGGTTACGAAAGCTACTTTCTGACCGTGCATGACATTGTCGCCTTCGCCCGCAGCCAAGGCATTCTGTGTCAGGGCCGCGGCTCGGCGGCCAATTCGGTGGTGTGTTTCGTGCTGGGCATTACCGAGCTCGATCCCCTGCAGCATCGCCTGCTGTTCGAGCGCTTCCTGTCGCGTGAACGTAACGAGCCGCCGGATATTGACGTGGACTTCGAGCACGATCGGCGCGAAGAAGTGATCCAGTATGTGTTTCGACGCTATGGCCGGCATCGTGCGGCGCTGACGGCGGTGGTCAACACCTACCACGCCGCCGGGGCTGTGCGCGATGTGGCGCGGGTATTGGGTTTGCCGGTGGACCAGGTGGATGCCTTGGCAAAATGCTGTGGTCGCTGGAGCGACCGTATTCCCGATGACCAGCGCTTGGCCGAAGCCGGCTTTGAGGCCAGCAGCCCTTCACTGCGGCGGGTACTGGTGCTGGCGGGCGAGCTGATCGGTTTCCCCCGGCACCTGTCGCAGCACCCGGGCGGCTTTGTCATTTCCCAGCAACCGCTCGACCAGCTGGTGCCGGTGGAGAATGCCGCGATGGCGGAGCGCACGGTCATCCAGTGGGACAAGGACGACCTGGACATGGTCGGCCTGCTCAAGGTCGATGTGCTGGCGCTGGGCATGCTCAGTGCCTTGCGCCGCTGCTTCGACTTGCTGCAGCGCCATCGGGGCCAGCACCTGACCCTTGCCACCATCCCCAGCGAAGACCCAGCCACCTACGCGATGATCAGCCGTGCCGAGACCATGGGGGTGTTCCAGATCGAGTCGCGTGCGCAAATGGCCATGCTGCCTCGGCTGCAGCCCAAGACCTTCTATGACCTGGTCATCGAAGTGGCTATTGTGCGCCCTGGGCCGATCCAGGGTGACATGGTGCACCCGTACCTGCGCCGGCGGCTGAAGCAGGAGCCCGTCACTTATCCCTCACCGCAGCTCAAGGAAGTCTTTGAGCGGACCTTGGGCGTGCCGCTGTTCCAGGAGCAGGTAATGGAGCTGGCCATGGTTGCCGCCGACTACACACCGGGCGAGGCCGACCAGCTTCGGCGCAGCATGGCGGCCTGGAAACGCCACGGGGGCCTGGACCCGCACCGCGAGCGGCTGGTGCGAGGCATGCTGCGCAATGGTTACGAACTGGCGTTTGCCGAACGCATTTTCGAGCAGATCAAGGGGTTTGGCAGCTATGGCTTCCCGGAGTCGCACGCGGCCAGCTTTGCCTTGCTGTGTTATGCCAGCAGTTGGCTGAAGTGCCATGAACCGGCGATCTTCACCTGCGCGCTGGTCAACAGCTGGCCCATGGGCTTCTATAGCCCTGACCAGTTGCTGCAAGAGGCCCGGCGCCAGGGTATCGAGGTGCGGCCGGTAGATGTCTGCCACAGCGAATGGGACTGTACCCTCGAGCCTGATGCTCAAGGCACATTGGCCATTCGCATGGGTTTGCGCCTGGTGCGCGGGTTGGCTGAGGCCGATGCCAGGCGGCTGGAGCAGGCGAGGGCTCAACGGCCATGGCGCGATGTCGAGGACCTGTGCCTGCGTGCCGGGCTCGACGCACGGGCCCGAGCCCGGCTGGCCGATGGCGGGGCGCTGCGAGCCTTGGCCAGCGATCGTCACCAGGCACGCTGGCAGGTGGCGGCGGTGCAGCCGCAGCTGCCGCTGTTCACTGATGTGCAAGCGGTGCCTGAAACGCCAGTGGACTTGCCTGTGCCCACCGTAGGCGAAGACCTGATGGCCGATTACCAGGCGCTGGGCACAACGCTGGGGCCGCATCCGCTGGCACTGTTGCGCTCACGCCTGAGGGCGCTGGGGTGTCGCAGCTCCAGCGAGCTGCAGGGTGTCGAGCATGGCGACAACATTGCCGTGGCCGGGTTGGTGGTGGGGCGGCAACGGCCCCAGACAGCCAGCGGAGTGACCTTCGTCACCCTGGAAGACGAGCACGGGATGGTCAACGTGGTGGTGTGGCGGGACATTGCCGAACGGCAGCGGCGGGCGCTGGTGGGGGCGCAGCTGCTCAAGGTGAGTGGGCGGCTGGAGCAGGAGAACGGCGTGCGGCACCTGATAGCACGGCGGCTGGAGGATGTGACCCCGTTGCTGCAAGGGCTGGATGTGCGCAGCCGGGATTTCCACTAACCCCCGGCCCTACCAAAAGCCGTGATGCTCGCGTATTCCTTGTGGGAGCGGGTTCACCCGCGAACACGGGCGAAGCCCGTGCCATCCACCGTGTTGCCTTCTTCGCGGGTAAACCCGCTCCCACAGGGGCCGCTCACGCTTTCAGATTGGCAAGATAAAGACGATTCACCGCTCGCCAGTTACACCATCGCCAACCGCTGCTTGCGCGTCGGTGCCGGGAACGCCCGGTCGATTGCCCGAAGGTCTTCGCTGTTCAAGGTCAGCGCACCTGCGGCTGCATTCAGCCGCACATGCTCGGGCGCCACGGCCTTGGGGATGGCGATCACTCCGTCATTACGGGTCACCCAGGCCAGGCTGACCTGGGCTGGCGTGGCGCCATGGCGCTCGGCGATTTCTGCCAGCACCGGGTGCTGCAGCAAGCGCCCGGCCTGGGCCAGCGGGCAGTAGGCCATGGTCGGCAACGCGCGCTTTTCGCACCACGGCAGCAAGTCGAACTCGATGCCACGCTGAGCCGG
Organism: Pseudomonas sp. NMI542_15; assembly: GCF_021283425.1. Lineage (NCBI taxonomy): Bacteria > Pseudomonadati > Pseudomonadota > Gammaproteobacteria > Pseudomonadales > Pseudomonadaceae > Pseudomonas > Pseudomonas sp. NMI542_15. The sequence goes on from NZ_JAJSRO010000001.1 coordinate 314,565, forward strand.
GTTGTACAGCACCTGGTTGGTGGCGCAGTCAGGGTTGTGCAGTTCGCGCAGGTCGTCGAGGTCGAAGTTGGACACGCCCCAGCGCTTGATCTTGCCTTGTTCGCGCAAATGCTCGAAGGCTTCGACGGTTTCTTCCAGCGGGTGCTGGCCACGCCAGTGCAGCAGGTACAGGTCGATGCAGTCGGTACCCAGGCGTGTGAGGCTGCGCTCGCAGGCGGCCGCCATACTGCGTCGGCCGGCATTGTGCGGGTACACCTTGCTGACCAGAAACACTTGGTCGCGGCGCCCGGCAATGGCTTGGCCAACCACGTCTTCCGCCCCACCTTCGGCGTACATCTCAGCGGTGTCGATCAGGCTCAGGCCCAACTCAATGCCCTGTTGCAACGCCGCCACCTCGGCGGCTTTGCGGCCAGGGTCCTCGCCCATGTACCAAGTGCCCTGGCCGATGGCCGGAACGCTCGAACCTGCCAGTTTCACGTAACGCATGTCACCTCCCGGATGCGGGTATTGGAAAGCACAACCTCAAGCAGCGCTTGCGCTGCAGTGGAAAGCTTGTGTTCGCTGAGGGCAATTACGCCGATGCGCCGCTCGACCGTGGGCTCCACCAGGGTGACGCAGCGGGCGCCGAGTTCCTGCATCTGGTTGATGCACAGCGCCGGTACGGCACTGACCCCCAGGCCGCTGGCGACCATCCGGCCGATGGTTGCCAGTTGGTGGCTCTCGAAAGCCACGGCCAGTTTGCCGTGGTGGGCGGCCACATTCTGCTCCATCAGCAGGCGCACCGCCGAAGGGCGTTGCAGCGCCACGAAGTCCTCGGCCATCAGCTGTGCCCAACTGACCTGTGGCAGCAGCGCCAAAGGCGAGTCTGCGGGTACCACCGCGACAAAGCGGTCCAGGTACAACGGGTGGAAGTTCAGCCCGTCGATGTTGTCCGGCTCGAAGCCGATGCCCAATTCGACGCGGCGATGGCGTACCAGTTCCAGCACCTGTTCGTTGATCACGTCATGCACCGTGACATTGACCTTGGGGTAGCACTGGCGAAATACCTTGAGCGAGTGGGGCAGCAGGTTGCCGGCAAAGGCCGGCATGGCCGCCACTGACACACGGCCCAGTTGCAAGGTGAAGCGTTGGCGCAGCATCTCTTCCGTGTCGTCCCAGTCTGCCAGCAGGCGCCGCGCCAGCGGCAGCAACACTTCGCCCTCGGCGGTCAGGCTGACGCTGCGCGTGGTGCGGCTGAGCAGGGCGCCGCCGAGGTTCTCTTCCAGGGCCTTGATGGTCAGGCTCAGGGCGGGTTGCGAGATATGCAGGTGTTCCCCGGCCTGGGCAAAGCTCTGGTACTTGGCCACGGCGACAAAGGCACGCAGTTGCTTGACGTTCATGACAGGCCTATTGTCTGTTTTGTAAAAGTTATCAATCGATGACGAAAACAAAATTAACAAATCAGTCGCGTGCGGTGAAGATGTCTGCACACGCTCACCGACAGCCTCGTCGGTTCTACAACTACAAAAGGCGGATCAGCATGGCCGGACTGGACAAGCGCGTTGCAACCTATGAACAGGCCCTTGAAGGCCTGACCGACAACATGACAGTACTGGCCGGTGGTTTTGGCCTGTGCGGCATCCCGGAAAACCTCATCAGCGAAATCAAGCGACGCGGCGTCAAAGGCTTGACCGTGGTGTCGAACAACTGCGGCGTTGACGGCTTTGGCCTGGGCGTGTTGCTGGAAGATCGGCAGATTCGCAAGATGATTGCCTCCTATGTGGGCGAGAACGCCGAATTCGAACGCCAGCTGCTCAGTGGTGAGCTGGACGTGGAGCTGACCCCGCAGGGCACCCTGGCTGAGAAGATGCGTGCCGGCGGCGCCGGGATCCCGGCGTTCTACACCGCCACCGGCTACGGCACCCCGGTTGCAGAGGGCAAGGAAGTGCGCGAGTTCAAGGGCCGCAAGTACATCCTCGAAGAAGCCATTACCGGTGACTTCGCCATCGTCAAGGGCTGGAAGGCTGACCACTACGGCAATGTGGTGTACCGCAATACTGCGCAAAACTTCAATCCGCTGGCGGCCACCGCCGGCAAGATCACTGTGGTCGAAGTGGAAGAGATCGTCGAACCCGGCGTGCTGTTGCCCAGCGAAATTCACACCCCGGGCATCTATGTGGACCGTGTCATCGTCGGCACCTTCGAAAAACGCATCGAAAAGCGCACCGTCAAGGCCTGAGCGCCATCCACCAGAACAACAAAGAGACCCTGACCATGGCACTGACCCGCGAACAGATGGCGCAACGCGTCGCACGTGAACTGAAGGACGGCTACTACGTCAACCTGGGCATTGGCATTCCTACCCTGGTAGCGAACTACGTACCCGCCGATATGGATGTGATGCTGCAATCAGAAAACGGCCTGCTCGGCATGGGCGAATTCCCGACCGAAAGCACCCTTGATGCCGACATGATCAACGCCGGCAAGCAAACCGTCACCGCCCGCCGCGGCGCCTCGATCTTCGATTCGGCACAGTCGTTCGCCATGATCCGGGGTGGCCACGTCGACCTCACCGTGCTGGGTGCCTTCGAGGTCGACGTGCAAGGCAACATCGCCTCGTGGATGATCCCGGGCAAGCTGGTGAAGGGCATGGGCGGTGCAATGGACCTGGTGGCTGGCGCCGAGAACATCATCGTCACCATGACCCATGCATCCAAGGACGGTGAGTCCAAACTGCTGCCACACTGCAGCCTGCCGCTGACCGGCGCCGGCTGCATCCGCAAGGTGCTGACCGACCTGGCCTACCTGGAAATCGAAGACGGCGCCTTCATCCTGCGCGAAACCGCGCCGGGGGTAAGCGTTGAAGAGATCATCGCGAAAACCGCCGGCAAGTTGATCGTGCCGGATGACGTGAAGGAAATGACCTTCTGATTCAACGGGCTTCATACATTCCCCTGCAGGAGCAGCTTTGGGCTGCGAAGGGGCCAGTGCAGGCATTCATATAATGTTTGTCTGTACTGGCCGCTTCGCAGCACAAGGCTGCTCCTACAGGGGTTTTGTGTTTTGGCTGATTTATCCGATAAAACCAATAAAAGGAATTCAACTGTGGCCGCTGAAATCCAAGACAGCCGTTCTGCGCGCTTTGCCTTGCGCTGCTCCAACTGGGCCGAACGCTGGTTCCCCGATTCCTGGGTGTTCGCCGCCCTGGCGGTGCTGCTGGTGTGTATCGGTGCCCTGGCCATGGGCGCCAAACCGACCGACACTGCCAAGGCCTTTGGTGACGGTTTCTGGAGCCTGATCCCGTTTACCATGCAGATGGCCTTCGTGGTCATTGGCGGTTATGTCGTGGCCAGCTCGCCTCCGGCCGCGCGGCTGATTGATCGCCTGGCGCGTATCCCCGGCAATGGTCGCTCGGCAGTGTGCTGGGTAGCCCTGATTTCGATGCTGGCCTCCTTGCTCAACTGGGGCCTGTCGCTGGTGTTCGGGGGCCTGCTGGTACGCGCCCTGGCGCGGCGCACCGAACTCAAGATGGACTACCGCGCCGCTGGCGCGGCCGCCTACCTGGGCCTGGGTGCAGTGTGGGCGCTGGGCTTGTCATCGTCGGCAGCGCAACTGCAGGCCAACCCGGCCAGCCTGCCTCCGTCCATCCTGTCGATTACCGGGGTAATCCCGTTCACTGAAACCATCTTCCTCTGGCAGTCCGGCGTGATGCTGTTGGCGTTGGTGCTGGTCTCGCTGGTAATCGCCTATGCCACGGCCCCTGGCCCGAACAGCGCGCGCAGTGCCGAAGACTGTGGCGTCGACCCCAGCTTCACAGCGCCACCTGCACCGCAGCGCACGCGCCCGGGTGAGTGGCTGGAGCACAGCCCGATCCTGATCTTGCTGCTGGTGGCCCTGGCCGCTGGTTGGCTCTACCAGGAGTTCGCCACCAAGCCGGCGATTACCGCGATCTCCGGGCTGAACACCTACAACCTGTTGTTCATCATGCTCGGCGCCTTGCTGCACTGGCGCCCACGCAGCTTTCTGGACGCTGTGGCGCGCGCCGTACCGACCACCACGGGTGTGCTGATCCAGTTCCCGTTGTACGGGTCCATCGCTGCCATTCTCACCCAGGTGAAGGGCGTCGATGAACAGACGCTGGCCCACCATATTTCGCTGTTTTTCACCCAGATTGCCACCCACGACACCTATGCCGTGCTGATGGGGGTGTACTCGGCCGTTTTGGGCTTCTTCATCCCTTCGGGCGGTGGCAAGTGGATCATCGAAGCACCGTACGTGATGCTGGTGGCCAACGACCTGCAGTACCACCTGGGCTGGGCGGTGCAGATCTATAACGCTGCCGAAGCCTTGCCGAACCTGATCAACCCGTTCTACATGCTGCCGCTGCTGGGCGTACTGGGGCTCAAGGCGCGCGACCTGATCGGCTTCTCGTTCGTGCAGTTGCTGGTGCATGTGCCGTTGGTGCTGGTGTTGCTGTGGGCGCTGGGTACGACGCTGCAATACGTACCGCCTGTGATGCCATGAAGGCAGGGCCGCTGTGCGGCCCATCGCCGGCAAGCCAGCTCCCACAGGCCCGGCTGACGCTGTATGTGTGGAACCTGGCTTGCCCGCGATGGGCTGCAAAGCAGCCCCAGCATTTCGCCGGCAGTCCACGTATCATGGTCAGGCTGACTCAGCCTGGGAAACCCGCGTCACATGTCTATCCGATTGAAACTGCTGCGTAAGAAACTGGGAATGACCCTGGAAATGCTGGCCGAAAAGACCGGCATGACCAAAAGCTATCTGTCCAAGGTCGAGCGCGGCCTGAATACACCCTCGATTGCTGCCGCGCTAAAGCTGGCCCGGGCGTTGAACGTGAATGTCGAAGAGTTGTTCGCCGAAGAGCAGGCTGGCCCGAGCCGCTACAGCCTGGTGCGCCACGGCGAACGCCAGGCCCTGGTAGGCGACGGGCAAGGGCCTGGCTATGCAGCCCTGACCAGCCAGGTCGGGCAGCGCAGCCTGTTGCCGTTCCTGATCCAGCCGCCGTCCGAGTTCAGCGACCCCACGTTCAAGGAACACCAAGGCGAGGAATTCCTGTTCGTGCACGCCGGCCAGGTGGAGGTGGATTTCATGAACGAACGGGTGCTGCTGGAGCAGGGTGATGCCTTGCATTTCAACGCCCAGACACCGCATCGACTGCGCTCGGTAGGTGCCCAGCCGGCGCAATTGCTGGTCGTGGTTCACCACGCAGACGAATAAAACCACGGGGCAGGGCACGCCCTACCTGTGTTCTCATCCGTGAAACGCAGCCGCCATCGCATCAGCCCGCCTTTGCATCTTTTGCATGTCGGTATTTTGACGAATACCGCCATCGCCCATTGAATTTTATTATGGTGTCGGATCATTGACGTAGTGTCATTGTGCCCATAAGCTCAAGTCAACAGCGAAACAACTCCCGCCATACTGTGCAAATAACTAATTGATTTTCCTCATTTCAGGAGGGGCGTATGCGCACGACTCTGATTATCAAATCGATGTTCTTGCTGGTGTTGCTGAGTGGCGCTGCGCGTGCGGCAGATTCGTATGTAAACCAAAACAGTATCATCCCTGTTTCAACCGCCGGCTGGTTGTTGGCCTTCGCTGTTGTCGGCTTTGTACTGGTCGCCAACAGAAGAAAAATCTGAGCCTGACCCGCTCCCTGTCAAAGCGAGCGCAGGTTGTTGCAAGCCGGGGGCTGGCTTGTGAATTTCCCAACCGTTGCTATATTCCCAGTAGCCCTTCAAAGGCCTTGGTTGCAGGGCACTGCAGCCCACATGTACGGCGTCAAGGTTGGGGCCTCCAGGAAGGTCGAGGCCATCGCGGTGGGTTCAAGCCGCGAAGCGGAGCGAGAGTTGGTGTGCTGTTCTCATTCAGTGCTCTTTTTCGGGCCATTTGGCCGGAGGGACCCTCATGATGCGTTCATTGATAGCCGCATTCTGCGTGCTGGCCGTGTGGTCCAGTGCTGGCAACGCCGATCAGAGTGGTACGGCTTACCTGCTCAGCCCTGGTGATGTGGTAATGGTTTCGGTGTGGCAGGAAGACAGCCTGCGTCAAGAAGCCACCGTACTCCCCGATGGCAGCATCACCTTCCCCTTGGCCGGGCGCATCAATGTTGCCGGCCTGGATGTAACGGCAGTTGAAAAGCAAGTGGCTGCCAAACTCGACAAATTCCTCCCCGACCCAAACGTCAGCGTTGTCGTCAAGAGCATCGCCGGCAACCTGGTCTATGTACAAGGCAAAGTGATCAAGCCGGGCCCCGTGCAAATGGCGGGCCCTACCGCAGTGCTTCAGGCGCTGAGCATGTCGGGCGGGCTGGACAAGTTTGCTGACGAAAGCGATATCAAGGTGGTCCGCGGTACTGGCGCTTCCCAAAAGATCCTGCCCGTGCGATATAAGGACCTGGTGTCTGGGCGGGACATGTCCACCAACATCCAACTTCAGGCTGGCGACACGCTGGTCGTTCCTTGATCTTGCCTTTAATAAGAACACTTAATGCCTCTTCTCAGAACAACAAGCATTGCAACGGCAATCATTGTCTTGCCGTTTACGGACGTGGTACTGGCGGCAAATTGGCAGTCTACGGTGGTGGTACCGACATCCGTTGAATATGACAGCAACCCTTTGTTGCTGACATCGGGGGAAAAGGGTGTAACGCGCACGATCATCGCGCCGGATTACACCCTGATCGGTACCTTCGATCAGGATGAACTGAGGTTGGGGCTGGGCATGCATGTGTTGCGCTCGTCCGACACGGATGTGGTAGATGACCGTGAGGACCCCGATATCAGCCTGGGCTGGCAGCGCACCACCGAGCGTGGGCGTTTCGGGCTGGTGGCACGTTACAACGAAAGCTCGACGCTGTCGGGGACGGTGCTGGATACCGGGGTCATCACCACTGACGGTACGCAAAAGCTCTACACCCTGACCGGCAACTGGAGCCAGGCGGTGACCGAGCGTAGCACCCTGAGCAACGAAACCACGTACAACCGTGCCCGTTATGACATCAGCTCGCTGACGGGCTACGACGAACTGGCAAACGTATTCACCTGGACCTACGCCTGGAGCGAACGGGCCGATGTGTATTCCCGTTTCGGTGCCCGCCGCTATGAGCCCGAGCAGGACCTTACCGCGACCGCCTCCAACAGCTACACCCCGGCAGTCGGTATCAAGTACCAGCTTGCCGAAGGCCTGAGTGCCGATGCCCACATTGGCGTCAACCAGGTGTCTGGCGACGGCGGCGGCCGACGCGGGGAGGGTGGGGTGGCATTGCTGTACACCGGCACGCGCGCCGACGCCAGCCTGACCGCCGAGCGCAGCACGGTGGCCAGTGCCGAAGGCGGTTTCGCCGAGCTGGACCAGGTGCGTGGCGTGTGGAGTTATGCCGTTACCGAACTGGCGCGGGTGGGCGCTGACGCGGCCTGGCAAGACAGCAAAGGGCAGAGCCCTAACACACTGCAGACTTACAGCGTTTGGGCCAGCCGCCAGTTTTCACCGTACTGGGACTTGCGCCTGTCGCTCATGTACAAGGAACGGCAACAGGACCGAGCGCCCGATGCAACCGCGACGATCGTTGGTTTGACGTTGACGTACAGGTACCCCGACATCTGAACTTCAGGCAGGTGGCCCAATGAAGTCTGACTACGAACTCTCCATCAGAGATTACATCGCCATTATCAAGGACAGGGCCCTGGTGTTAGGGGTGAGTGCCGTAGTCATACTTGCCGCGACCGTGGCTGTCGCGTTGATGGTGCCGCCGATTTACCAGTCGACCGGCACCATTCTCGTGGAATCGCAACAGATTTCCCCTGAGCTGGTATCGACCAACACCACCAGCTTTGCCGATGAGCGCATCGAGGTGATTCGCCAGCGGGTGATGACGCGCGAGAACCTGCTGCGCATCATCGACAAGTACAACCTGTTCGCCGACAAGCGCTTGAGCGAGTCCGACAAGATCGACCAGATGCGCAATGCCATCGTGGTCGAAACCCTCACCACGTTCGTGCGCGGGCGGGGCGAGGCGACGGTTGCGTTCAATGTGTCCTTCGAACACAAGCAGGCGCAAGTCGCCAAGGAAGTGGCCGACGAACTGGTCACGCTGTTCCTCAACGAAAACCTCAAGCAGCGCACCGAGCGGGCCAACGAAACCACCGAGTTTCTTACCCAGGAGGCTAACAAGCTGGGCGCGGAACTGGCCAGCCTGGAAAACCAGCTGGCCGACTTCAAGCAGGCCCACGCCAATGCCTTGCCAGAGCACCAGACCCTGCGCATGAACATGCTCTCGCGTTCGGAGCTGGAGTTCCGCGAAGTTGACCGTGACTACAAGGCCGCCCAGGAAGAACTGCGCTACCTGGAGCTGGAACTGTCTGCGGCCAATGCTGGCCTTGCTACCAAGGTTACCGAGGGCAGCAAGCCAGCCAGTGCTGACCAGGCTCAGGACCTGCCGAGCCTTAAAGCCGAGTACGCCCGGTTGCTGACCCGCTACAAGGATGCCCACCCGGATGTGGTGGCGATCAAGCGCAAGATCCAGGCGTTGGAAGCCAGTGGTGGGCGTACGGCCACGACGTCCACGGTCAGCCTCGACGTGGCGCGCGTCCGGGCCAAGATGAGCGCGGCCCAGGAACGTATCAGCTCGCTGGCCGATCAGAAGCGCGAGCTGACCCGAAAGATGGAAGGCTACGAGGCCGAGATCCTCGAGGCGCCGCAAGTCGAGCGTGGCTTGGTGACGTTGATGCGTGACCACGATAACGCGCGCAAGAAATACGAAGAAATCCGCGCCAAGGAAATGGGCGCTAAAATTACCGAAAGCCTGGAGCAGGAGAACAAGGCCGAGCGCTTTGTACTGCTGGAGCCACCGCTGATGCCTGAAAAACCGATCAAGCCTAACCGCAAGAAGATCGCGGCGCTGGGCCTGGTGCTGGCACCGGCAGGCGGTGGTGCCTTGGTGATGCTGCTGGAAATGCTCAACCAGCGCGTGCGCGGTGTCGGTGCGCTGGAAAACCTGCTGGGCAAACGGGTACTGGTGGCAGTGCCCTACATCGATACCAGAGCGGACGTGGCCAGGCGCAAACGCTGGCGGAACTGGCTGATCCTGGCGGCACTGGCGTTGGTAGCTATCATGGTAGTGCTGGTGCACGTCTTCTACATGCCACTGGATGTGCTGTTGTTCAAGGTCATATCTCGGTTTGCATAGGGAAAGCAGTGATGGACAGGACCAAGCCGGCTGTTGGCAACAATATTCACCAGGTTACCCCGGGTACCCCTCAGGCTTTATCACCTCCCCCCGGCACGGCTCTGGCGGAGGTGCCTGGGCAGTTCGACTATGTGAATACCAAAGTCGTGCCGCTGCGGGCTGACCACCTGGAGCGCCACCGCATCGTGGCGTACAACAAGAACTCCAACATGAACGGGCCCATCGACCTGCTGCGTACGCAGGTGCTCAGGGCCATGGAGGAGAATGGCTGGCGGACCCTGGCCATCACCTCGCCAACGCCTGAGGCCGGCAAGACCGTGCTGGCGATCAACTTGGCCATGAGTATCGCTCACCACACCACCAAAACTGCCTTGCTGGTGGATTTCGACCTGCGCCGGCCCAAGGTCGGCAGCTGTCTGGGCCTGCCCATGGAGCAGGCGCTGAACGAGTTCCTGACGGACAAGGCCGAGCTGCAGGAGTGCCTGGTCAACCCGACTTTGCCACGCTTCGTGGTGCTGCCGACGCGGGTGCCGGTGCCGATGTCGACCGAGATGCTGTCGTCGCCCAAGGTGAACAACCTGATCAGCGATTTGCGCAACCGCTACGAGTCGCGCATCTGCATTTTCGATTTGCCGCCGTTGCTCAGCTCTGACGATGCGATCACCGTGATACCCAAGTTTGATTGTGTGCTGCTGGTGGTGGCCAACGGGATGAACAACAAGAAGGAAATCGAGGACTGCCTGCATCACCTGGCCACGGTGAACCTGATCGGGACGGTACTGAACAAGGCTGACGAGCAGCCGCGAACCTATTATTAAAGTTCGAAATTTTGGGGCTGCAAAGCAGCCCCCAAAGATCTCAGCCCTGATGCAGGCTCCAGGGATACTGCAACTCCCACTGCCACGCATGCCGCACAATCTGCTCCAGCGAAGCAAACTCCGGCCGCCAGCCCAGCACCTGCAGCGCCTTGCTTGCATCCGCCACCAGCCGTGGCGGGTCGCCGGCACGGCGCGGCGCGTCAAGGGCATTGATGTGCCGCCCGGTCACCGCCCGGGCTGTATCGATCACCTGCTGCACCGAAAAGCCCAGGCCATTTCCCAGGTTGAAAGCAGTGCGCTCGCCACCCGCCAGTAAATAGTCCACCGCCAACGCATGCGCCGATGCCAGATCGGCCACATGCACGTAGTCGCGGATACAGGTGCCATCCGGGGTATCGTAATCCCGGCCAAATACCGTTACCGCCTCACGCCGGCCAGAGGCGGCCTGCAGGATCAGCGGGATCAGGTGGGTTTCCGGCTCGTGGCGTTCACCCAGCTGGCCATCCGGGTCAGCACCGGCGGCATTGAAGTAACGCAGGCATACCGACTTCAAGCCATACGCCCGGTCGAAGTCCTCGAGAATCTGCTCGACCATCCATTTGCTCAGCCCGTAGGGGTTGATCGGCCCTTTGACGTGCGCTTCATCAATCGGCACGTACTGCGGGTTGCCGTAAACGGCGGCACTGGAAGAAAACACCAGATGCCTGATACCCGCATTCACCATGGCCTGCAGCAAGGCCAGGGTGGCTGCAACGTTGTTCTGGTAGTACTTGCCGGGTGCGCTGACCGACTCGCCCACCTGGATGAACGAGGCGAAGTGGAACACGGCGTCGAAATGACAAACGCCGAACAGCACGTCCAGGGCCGCTTCGTCGGCGATATCGAGCTTGGCCCACTGGATGCCGGGGCCAGGCCAAACCAGGTCCGCCACCACTACCTCATGGCCGGCACCGAGCAGGTGCTTGACCATGTGCGAGCCAATGTAGCCCGCGCCACCCACTACCAGAAATTTCATCCGCACCTCCTGGAATCTGCTGTTTACAGACGCAGTGAACCGTCCCTGAAACGTGCAGGTGGGATGATCAGCTACAGGTGACCTGAGCGTAGATGGCCCTATGCCCTATTTCAAGAACAGCCAGTTGGACATGTAGTTGCTGTCGAAGGTAATGCTGTAATGCCCATCCTTGTACGCCACCGGCAGTGTCTTCAGCTGCGCCTGTGCATCGCGGGCGAACAGTTTGAGGCCGGCAGGTGCCTTGATGATCACGCTGCCTTCAAGCGGTTCGACGTTGAACGGCGTCTTGTCATCGGCCTTGGGCATGGCACGTGTCCCCAGTGACAGCAGCAGCTCACGCGACTGGCCCAAGGGCTTGCCGTCCAGGCTCTGTACCGCGACGCTGGCGTAAGGCGTTTTTGTCTGTAGCTGAACGGCCCCCAGGCTGATCGAGCGGCCACCCAGCCAGCCGGTGGCGGCCTGGGTCAGTGGCGTATCGATAGTGTAGATGCCTTGTTGCCAGTTGCGCTTGAGCTCGCCGGTGTCGGTGACTGATTCAGTGGCATCGGCGGCCAGTAGCGATTGCCCCGGGTCCTGAAGCACTTGCGCGCCAGAGGGGATGGCGGCAGGTTTCAGCCACGGCAGTTCTGGTGTTGGCGGCAGGGCAATCTGCAGTTGGCCCTTTTCCATGGCTGTGCGCAACAGTACCGAACTGCGCGGGGTGATCTCCTGGTTGTAGAGGGTGGCGGGCGTTGGTGCGAATACGTAGCGGGTAGTTGCCGGCTTGACGTCCCCACGGCGGTAGAGCAGGGCGGCAGCGGGCAGGGTGGCGATCATCGCCGGGTCGTTGTACGCGTGCCAGTTGTCCGCCGTGCGCCAGCCCGGGTTGAACCCTTGCTGGCTGTACGCGTACTGCATCATGGCGTCCCAGCCTTGATGGCTGGCGGTGCCGGCTACATACAGCGGCAAAGAATGGCGGTCGGGCAGCGGGAACGGTTCGGCGTTCCACTCGGTGACCGTTAGCGGTTTGCCGACCACCTGGGCGGCGGCGATCCAGTCGATCATGCCGTCGCTGGTCAACGGGTTCTTCTCCAGCTGGCCAATGGCGCCGTAGCTGTGGGCATCGACGACATCGCCTGCGATCAGCGCCGGCAGTGCACTCAGGCCATTGCCGCCCCAGGTGCTGGTGGTGGCGATCGGCACTTTCACGCCCAGGCCGCGCAGGTGGGCGATCATGTCGGCGTTGAAGCGCTGCTCCAGGTCGTTCAGGAACAGCTTCGACGGGCCGTGCTCCCAGGCGCGCCAGGTAAGGTCGGCGGGAAGGTCATGCTGCCTGGCGAACGCTTTGGCTGCGGCCATGTAGCGTTCGCTGTGGCGCGGTACATCCTTGTTCGGCATCAGTGCGTTACCGTAGTGCTGGGTGAGATCGTTTTCGTTGGTGATCAGCACGGCGGCGATGGCGGGGTCGTCTTTGTAAGCCAGGCCGGTGTATTCATTCACATGGGTCAGGTACTGCTCGGCGAACCGCTTCATCGCTTTCTGGATACTGTCGTTCACGTAGGCGTAACCCTTCAGGTCGACGCGACCTTCCTTCTCGGGCAGCTCACCGAAGTCATCAATGTTGTCGTTGGCGGTAAACGCACGTTGCACGTGCATGTCCAGCCAGATGTAGATGCCTTCGTCCTTGAGTGCCTTGATCCACAGGTCGAGCTTGCGCAGCGACTCGGCGCTAAGTTGCTGGGTATCGCGCACCAGGGTGCCGTCGCCAAACACGTTCGGGCTCACCCACGGCGAATCGTGGTGGTGCAGGCGCACCAGGTTGAAGCCTAATGCCGACAGGCGCTTGGCCTGTTGGCGAATTTCGTCGTCGGGGCTCTTGAACAGCGAGTAGGCAGACAGGTTGGTACCCCAGAAGCGCACCGGGGTGTTGTCTTCAAACATCAACTGTTCGCCGACTGCCTTGACGAAGCCGCGCTTGCCGGCGGGCTTTTCTGCCGCATTGAGGAACGACAGGTCCACTGGCGAGGTGCGCCAGTCCAGCTGGTCATCGGGCCAGGTGGCGGGGTCGGCCAGGCCGAAACGCTCGGTGGGCGTAGGACCCAGTTCGATGTCGCCGGTAACGTTGAGCACCGCCTTGAGCTGCTGGCGGCCGGCGCTTATCGGGTCTTTGTAGAGAAACGCACGCAGCTCGGACGGGTTGCCGCGCTCGAAATAGACCTTGGCCAGTGGCGGATCGAAGCGCATCTCCACACGCCGGCCCTGGTCGGCCTTGCCCCACGACCAGCCGCGGTTGTCGGGCAGCAGTTGCGGGGCGCCCATGTCGCCCGCAATCTGCGCCGGGTCGAACTGGAACACCATGCCGCCGCCCATCACCCCGGCCTGGCGGCTGTGGGCGTTGAGGTCGAATGCCCAGCTCAGGGTTTGTGCCTGTTCCTTGCGGATATCCGCCTTCAGGTCAAAGTCCAGCTCCTTGTTCTTGCCCAACAGTGTGTACTGGTAGGGGCCATTGACCTTGAAGTCGGTGTAAAAGCCGGTCCAGCTCCAGTTGGCCGCCCAGAAGTCGAACTTGGCTTTCATCACCGGGCCGCCGCCGCGTGTCACGGTAGGCAAGCCATTTTGCTCATCGACACTGACCTGCCAGTCTGACCCCCAGCCGGTCAACGGCAGCAGGGCCAGGCCGGAAATGGCCGTAAGGCGCACGAAATGACGCAGGGTGAGCACGTTCATTGACATTACCTGGGTTGTAGGTCGGGTTCGGCCAGTTCCATGACCGGGCTGCTGTTCAGCCGGCGGACCATCTGGATGTAGGCCACGCCCAGCCCTGCGATTGACCAGTACACCACCGGGATGAAGGTGATGCTGCTGACGGTGAAGATGATCACCAGAATGCCGATCAGCGTTGCCAGCAGCACCCGCCCCAGCTGTCGTCGTTCGTCATCCTTGTCGGGAAAACTGAGCATGGCCCTGCGGATGCCCCTCAACACCACGGCAAAGAAGGCGACGAACAGACCGAGCCCGACCAGCCCGACCCGCAGCGCCAGGTTGATGTAGGTGTTGACGATGTCGATGATGCCTTCGCCCTGGATCATCGACTGCATTTCCGGGGTGTTGCGGAAGTCGAACGAGCCGAACAGCGGGTTGCGCTGGATGACGATCCAGGAGTTGTCCATCAGCCGCTCGCGGTAAGTGATGTTCTCTTTTTCGATGTTGCCGATGTAAGGCAGCAGGTCCAGCACCTTGTCGCCGCCCGGCACGACGGTCAGCAAGGGCAGCGCCAGCATGCCAGCCGCGCCGAGCAGCGCCAGGCGCCTGACCGCGCCTTTGCCCATGGCAATGAACACCACCACGATGACCACGACTCCGATCCACGGCCCACGTGACAACGGCGCGAACAGCCCGGCGGCCAGCAGCAGGGCGCCCATGGCCTTGTGCAGCGGGCGTTGCACATAACCCTGCACGAACAGGAACAGGCCGATGGCCACGCTCATCACATAACCCAGGGCAATCGCCTGGCCGGTGGTGACGCTGGCCCGCAGCGCGCCGCCGCGGCTGAGGTAACCGGACATGCTCCATGGCACGCCCATGGCGTCGATCAGGGCGCTGTACAGCAGCCAGTGGCGCACATATTCGGCCACGGCGATCAGCGCCATGACGAAAGCGGTTAGCACGAAGGCCAACAGGGTGTCCTTGAAGTCGCTGATCTGGCGCAGCCCACGGCTGGCCACGTAATACGGCAGGAATACGTCGACGTACAGGTACAGCGCCTGGCGCAGGGTGTCGGTGAGGGTGGTTTCGCGAAGGTACAGCACGCTCATCAACACCAGGCCGGCGGCCAGCAGCCTGTCGGCCCAGGTGCGGCCGAACCGCAACGTGTCAGCTTGCCGCCGCAGTTGCAGCGCGGCCGGCAGCAGCACGCAGAGGGTGAGCAGGCGGATATGGTTCAGGTCAACCAGATAGTTGACCACGCCGAACCCGGGCACCTGCACCGATGCCGGCGGAATCAGGAACAGCAGCATGTAGAACAGCGCCATGGGGTTGTGCTCACGGCGCCCGGCGAGCAACAGGATGACCGCGCCCGCCCCCAGATACAGCCAGAAGCTGTGGGAGACAAAGGCCAGCACCGTCAGCACAAACCAAAGATTGCGCCTGCGCTTGTAATCGCTGAGCGCAATGAGGTCGGTGGCAGGCCGCCGCGCCATCAGGAAGACCACGCTCGCCAAAAACAGGATGACGATCAACGCACGAAAATGTTCAGGCATCGGCTATGTACACCTTTCCCTTGGTGGGCAACGGCTAGCATCGTGGCTAATTGAAACTATAGTGACTTTTAGCCAATCAGTCAGAGATTGAAGTCATGCCGTCGATTGATGTGTCAGCCGCTGCGAGCCTGCGCAACCGGGCCCTGAGGGCCGGGTCGTGGAACCTGGTCTCGCAGGTGGCTTCTCAGGTGATGCGCCTGGGCGGCAATCTGATCATGGCCCGCTTGCTGCTGCCGGAAATGTTCGGGGTGATGGTCATCGCCACCACCGTTTCGGTACTCCTGCATCTGCTTTCCGATGTCGGCCTGCGCCAGAACATCATCCAGAGTCACCGTGGTGACGACCCGGATTTTCTCAACACCGCCTGGACCGTGCAGATCATTCGCGGCTTCCTGTTGTTTGCCCTGACCCTGCTGCTGGCCCTGGGCGCCTGGTTGGCCCAACTGGCGGAACTGTGGCCGGCGGACTCTACCTACGCCGCCCCGGTACTGCCGATGGTGCTGGCGGTAACCGGGCTGTCGGCGGCCATCTGGGGTTTCCAGTCCACCAAGATAGATGTGGCTGTAAGAACTTTCCAACAGAAGCGCGTGGTGCTGGTCGACCTGGCCTCGCAGGTGGCCGGCCTGGTGGTGATGCTGGTGCTGGGCTTGCTGACCCATTCGATCTGGGCACTGGTGATCTCCGGCCTGGTGTCGGCCGTAGCCTGGACTGTGCTGGGGCATACCGCCCTGGAGGGGCCGAACAATCACCTGCGCTGGGACCGTACGGCGCTGACTGAGTTGATCGTGTTTGGCCGCTGGATCCTGTTGTCGTCGATGGTCGGCGTGCTGGCCATGTACGGCGACCGCATCTGGTTTGGCGCCAGCATGTCGGCGGCGCAACTGGGGGTGTATTCGATTGCCGTGCTGATCCTTGGCGCGGTGCAGACCGCGCTGATGAAAATTGTCGGGGCGGTGGCGCTGCCCGCTTTCAGTGAAGCAGCCCGGGCCGACGACAAGGAACGCCTGACAGCGCTTTATCACCGCTTTCGCCTGCTGGTCGACCTGCTGGTGCTGTTCATCTGTGGTGGTTTCCTGACCGCCAGCCCGCTGCTGATTGGCTGGATGTACGACGATCGCTACCGTGAAGCTGGCCCTATGCTGGCAATTCTTTCGCTGTCGTTCATCGTAATGCGCTATACATTGGCTCATCAGGTGTGGATTGCCCTTGGCCTGACCAAGTACCAGGCCATGGACAACATCATCCGCCTGGTCTCGCTGTGGGGGCTGCTACCGCTATTGCTGGCGATTGGTGGTGTGGAGTGGGCGATCTGGGGGGTTGCCCTGCATGCCGTGCCGACACTGGTGCTGGTCGTGTATGTGAACTGCAAACTGGGTATGTTCAGCCTCAAGCGTGAGCTGGTGGTGCTGCCGATGCTGCTGGTCGGGGCGCTGTGCGGAGCGTTGCTCACGGCCTTTTTCAACTGGCTTTGAAGCAGCGTGCTGGGTGCAACTTTCATGGGTACGGGTCACGGGATCATGGGGAAGCTCACTTTTTGTACTGCGCAGTTGGGCCGTAGAGGCTTTCTCCAGAGTTGTGTCTTGCTCGGTGTGGGTGGCGCGGTGTTTGGCGTCTCGGCGTCCGTTGCAGGCAAACCTGTCGAGCAGCCTGGGTTCGTGGTGATCAACGGTTGGGTATTGCCTTCCCGTTATTTCCGGAACGAGCCAGCATGATCAAGGACTTTCAGCAGCAGAAGGCGCTGCGCGACGACTACGATTTTTGCATCATCGGTGCCGGCCCGGCGGGTATCACGTTGGGCTTGCGCCTGGCCGCCGCCGGCTGGAACGTATTGCTCGCCGAAGGCGGGGGGCGCGAGTATGCGCCGCACTCGCAAGGGTTGTACGCGTGCGCATCTACGGGCCTGGAGCTGTATGCCGAGGAGACCCGCCTGCGTTATCTGGGGGGCACCTCCAACCACTGGGCTGGCCGTTGCCGGCCATTCACCCCGTCGGACTTTACCGTCGGCCCGCCAGGTGACTTGCCGGGTTGGCCTATTCCTTATTCGGAGATCGAGGGCTACCTGCCGGCAGCCATGGACATCGTCGACCTGCCACCCGGCGCGGATTTTCGTGCGATGAACACCGGCCTGGATGGCGGTGACTTCGAGGCGGACCGCTTTCTGCTCAGCACGCCCACACGCTTTGCGCAAAAGTACGCCACGGCACTGGAGCAGACCAAAGGCCTGGACGTTTTCATCAACTGCAACTGCGTAGACCTGGAATTCGACAAAGGCTCTGGCCATCTGACTGCGGTGGTGCTATCCGACTACGAGCGCAATCGTCAGCGCCTGGTGGCCAGAAACTTCATTCTGGCCACCGGTGCCATCGAAAATGCCCGGCAGTTGCTCAACAGCCACACGCTGGTGGCGGCAGGCGTGGTGAACAAGGAAGGGCTGGTTGGCGGGTGTTTCATGGAGCACCTCAACATCGACCTGGGCACGTTCATCCTGAAGTCCGGGCAGGACCCGGAGCCGCGCCAGTACTACACCACCGATGCCTTTGTCGACGAGTACAAGGCCGGTAAAGGCAATGTCACTGCCGCGTTGCTGGCCGATGTGCAGACGTATGGCCGCACTGCCGAGGTCAAGCATTTTCTGGAGAACCTGGCCTGTGACATGGGGGTTGCCGGCAAGATCGCCTTCGTCGCCAAGTTCAGCTGCCCCGGCGACGGTGTGATCAGCACCATGATCGAGCAGTTCCCCAACCTGCACAGTCGCATCTCGCTGCTTGACGAGCAGGACGCACTGGGGGTGGCCAAGGTCAATGTCAACTGGGCGCTGAGCGCCGATGACCGACACACCATCAAGTGCATTGGCAGCGAACTGGCCAAGCAGTTCGCCGACATGGACCTGGGCTTCGTCAAGCTTAACGACTTTGTCTACGACACTTCGATACCACTGAAGATGGCACCGCACGCCCACCACATGGGCACCACACGCATGGCTGCCTCGCCGCAGTTCGGCGTTGTGGATGCCAATTGCAAGGTGTTCGGTACCGAGAATCTTTATGTCGCCGGCAGCAGTATCTTTGCCAAAGGTGGCGCCTCAAACCCGACCATGCCCCTGTTGCAGTTTGCCGTGCGGCTGGCCGACCACCTCGATACCAAGATGAGAGCGGCCAGCGGCGCCGCTGCGTGAAGCAGGTTGTACACGGGTTGAGTGCGCTGCGGTCAGCACCTAGAAGAACGAGACCGGAACGCCTCAGGACACTCCAGATTGTTCAGATCGCGAGGCCAGGCAGTATGAAGGGATGGATACGCAAGGCAGTGGCGC
This sequence comes from Pseudomonas sp. NMI542_15, assembly GCF_021283425.1. Classification (NCBI taxonomy): domain Bacteria; kingdom Pseudomonadati; phylum Pseudomonadota; class Gammaproteobacteria; order Pseudomonadales; family Pseudomonadaceae; genus Pseudomonas; species Pseudomonas sp. NMI542_15. Next base: position 333,133 of record NZ_JAJSRO010000001.1, read on the forward strand.
ACTACGCCCATGCAACCGGGCGCGGGGGCAAGTTCTACAGGAGGTTCTGCAACCCTTCTGGTCTTGAATGGGGGGCCTATCTCGCCCGATGGGGTAACTTTCACTCAGTTGGCAGCAATTTCTTCGTCAATACAGGCTGTAAATTCCTTGACCCTTCGCTGGTACGTATCGGTAACAGCGTTGGCCTGTCCGACTGTACGTTGATCGGTCATGACGGGGTGGTTTTGCTGATCGAACATCGCTTTGGCAAGCACCTGGATTCGGTCGGTTTCATTGATATCAAGGACAACTGTTTCATCGGCCATGGTGCGATCATCATGCCCCGCGTGACCATCGGCCCGGAATCGATCGTGGCTGCCGGCGCGGTGGTGACCAAGGACGTGCCGCCAGGCACCGTATTTGGTGGCAACCCGGCCCAGTTCATCTGCACCACCGAGCAGCTGATCAAACGGGTCGAGGCGCGTTGCGAAAGCTACCCGTGGATCGAACTGGTAAAACAGCGCAACGGCGCTTACGACCCGGAAGTTGAACCGCTGTTGATGGCGCAAAGGCGGCAATACTTCTTTGGGGACGGCAACAATGGCTAGCAAACCAGTGGATGTCATGGTGGTCAACTTCAATACCGCCGGGCTGCTGCAGCCGATGTTCGATGCGCTGCGCCGGGCCGACAGCGAGCGGCTGGCCAGTTACCTGGTAGTAGACAACGCATCGCGCGATGACTCGGTGCAGCGCATGGGCCAGGTGTGCCCCGAGGCACTGCTGCTGAGCAACAAGCAGAACGTGGGCTTCGGCCGGGCCAATAACCAGTTGCTGGCGCACCTGAAGGGCAAGTACGCCTTGCTGCTCAATACCGATGCCTTCGTTGCCGCCGACTCCCTGCAAAAAACCCTCGACTACATGGACGCCCACCCGGAGTGCGGCGTGCTAGGGGTGCGCCTGGAAGGCCGTGACGGCGATCTGCAGCCCAGCTGCCGCTACTTCCCTACGCCGCTCAACGTGTTTGTCGGGCGTACCGGGCTGGGGCGGTTCTTCCCGGGGCTGAAGATGGTCGATGAAATGACCTGGGACCACGCCTCGGTGCGCGAGTGTGACTGGTTACCGGGTTGCTTCTATCTGGTGCGCCGCGAAGTGCTGGACAAGGTGGGCCTGTTCGACCCGCGTTATTTTCTTTATTACGAAGAGGTGGACCACTGCAAGCGGGTGAAGGCAGCCGGCTGGAAAGTCGTGTTCTACCCGCATACCACCGTGGTGCACATCGGGGGTGAAAGCTCCAAGTCGGTGGCAGAGCTGGAGGCGGCCAGCCGGCAGATCTCGTCCTACCAGATCGAAAGCGAGCTGTTGTATTTCCGCAAGCATCACGGGGTGGCGGGCCTTGCCCTGCACATGGCGCTGGTCACCCTGGGTGACCTGGTGCTGGCACTCAAGGCGCTGTTGAAGCGACGCGGCTGGGGCGCGATTCACGCCTGCTGGCGTCATTGCCGGGCGACCTGGTCACTGTTGTTCAAGACCCGGTACGCCAGCCAACCGACAAGGTAGGTAAAGCCATGTTCGAGAATATTCGTGCCGACCTGCGCGCCCATGGCGGGGATTGGGGGGCGCAGGGCTTCTGGGTACTGCTGGTGTATCGCTTCGGCCGCTGGCGCTACACCGTGCGCCCGGCACTGCTGCGCAAACTCTTCTCGTTGATCTACAAGGTGCTGTTCAAGTTCGTGCAGATCATCACCGGTGTCGAACTGCCGTGCGAAGTGGTGATTGGCCGCAACTTCGTCATCGACCATTTTGGCGGCATCGTCATCAGTGGTTATGCCCGGTTTGGCGATGACTGCCGTATCCGCAACGGCGTGGTAGTGGGCTTGAAGAATGTCGACGAACCGATTGCCCCGGTGTTTGGCAACAACGTCGATATTGGTACCGGGGCCAAGGTGCTGGGCAGCATTCGTATTGGCAACAACGTGATCATTGGCGCCAATGCCGTGGTGCTGGCCGATGTGCCGGACAATTGCCTGGCGGTAGGGGTGCCGGCCACCATCAAGGCCAGGCAGCCAGTTGCCACGGCGCCCGTCGAGTGACGCCCATGGCGGCTGCAATCGGTGTGGTGGTCATCGGCCGCAACGAGGGCCCGCGCCTGGAGCGCTGCCTGCGCTCGCTGGTAAACGGTGCTGGGAAGGTCATGTATGTCGACTCGGGCTCCACCGACAGTTCGCTGCAGCTGGCCCGCAGCCTGGGTGTGGAGGTATTGGCGCTGGACATGGCCATCCCGTTCACCGCCGCCCGCGCGCGCAATGAAGGTTTCAGCGCCTTGCAGCGGCTGCTGCCGTCGATGCAACTGGTGCAGTTTGTTGATGGCGATTGCGAGGTGGATGCCCACTGGCTGGCCACGGCGCAGCTGTTTCTCGACCAGCATCCCGAGGTGGCGGTGGTGTGCGGTCGCCGGCGGGAGCGCTTCCCGGAACGCTCGGTGTACAACCTGCTGTGCGACCTCGAGTGGGACACCCCCATCGGTGAGGCCAAGGCGTGCGGTGGTGATGCGCTGATGCGGGCAGACGCGTTTGCTGCTGTCGGGGGCTTTCGCGCCGAGCTGATCGCCGGTGAGGAGCCTGAGCTGTGCGTGCGTTTGCGGGCCAAGGGCTGGAAAGTCTGGCGCCTGGCCGCCGAGATGACCTTGCACGACGCCGCCATGACCCGTTTCAGCCAGTGGTGGCGGCGCAGCCTGCGTGCTGGCCATGCCTATGCCGAAGGGGCCTACCTGCATGGTCAGCCGCCCGAGCAACACTGGTTGCGCGAGTCGCGGCGGGCCTGGTTATGGGGCCTGGGCGTACCCTTGGTAATCGTGCTGGCCTGCCTGCTGCTGGGTGGCTGGGGCCTGCTTTTGCTGTTGATCTACCCGCTGCAGGCCGTGCGCCTGGCGCGCCGTGGTAGTAAGTCGGCGCGCGAAAACTGGCTCCAGGCAGTGTTCCTGGTGCTGGGCAAGTTCCCGGAAATGCTCGGACAGGTGAAGTTCTTGCGCCACCGCTTCGCGGCCGGCAAATCGGCTTTGATCGAGTACAAGTGAGAGATGACCATGATGCTCGGCACCCTCGTGAAAAGCGTGTTTACCTTGCAACCGGGCTACTCGTTGCGGGCGTTGAACAACAAGTACAAGTTGATGCTGCAGATTGCCAGGCAATGGCCTGAGCTGCATGGCTTCATGCAGCGCATGACGGCGGCGTTGGGTGAGCAAGGTGTACAGCGCTTGGGCGTGGACTGCATCGGTGTGGTGCAGTGGCCTTACCTCAGCAAATCCTGGGAAGCCCCGCAGCGCCTGGCGGTGATCGCTTCGCACTTTGAAGTAATGGCCGGTCAGTTTCCGACGCTGTTACTGCTGGGGCGGGACGAAAGCCTGACGCTGTGCGAGCTGTCCAGCCATTCGCCAGGCTGCAGCCTGGTGCTGGACCGGCCGATCTGGTTCAAGCGAGAAGGCGAGTTGGTGCTGAACCTGTTTCAGGGCGACCTGCGGGTGGCTTCACTGGCGTTCACCCTGTGCCGCAGCCACGGTGAGCTGTACCTGTTCATCGGGGCCGTGCAGGGTATCCACAAGGGCATCGACAGTGAAACCTCGCTGACCATCTATCGTGACCTGACCAAGGACTTCGAGGGCCTGCGCCCGCGCAGCCTGGTACTCGAAGCGCTGAAGTGCCTGGCCCGGGCGTTGGGTGTCGCGCACCTGTATGCCGTCAGCGATGCCTGCCGGCACCACCGGCACGCTTATTTTGGCAGCGACAAAGGCCAGGACCTTGCGGCCAACTATGACGTCATCTGGCAGGAACACGGCGCCAGCGCCTCGAACCAGGCGGACTTCTTCACCGTACCGCTGGCCCCGGCGCAGCGGGCAGAAAGCGACATTCCAGCAAAGAAGCGGGCGATGTACCGCCGCCGTCAGGCGATGCTCGACGATGTTTTCTCACGCTTGCAGGCAGCATTGCCGAGCAGCAGTCACAACCTTGGACTACAAGGAAAACAGGGGGATGCATTTGCTGTGAGTGCATCGGCAGTGGACAAACCGCCCGTAGTCGACAGCCTGAAGTGAGGGTTGGCAGGGAAGGTAGGTCATCAAGCGGGTTTGGATCTGGATTCGTATGCGCATCGCTTACTTCATCAATCAGTACCCGAAGGTCAGCCACAGTTTCATCCGCCGCGAGATACTGGCGCTGGAGCGCCAGGGCGTAGAGGTACAACGCTTTGCCTTGCGGGGGTGGGATGCCGAATTGCAGGATGCCGAGGACACGGCCGAGCGGGCCAGGACCCGTTATGTGTTGCAAGGCGGCATAAAAGGGTTGCTGACGCCTGCGTTGCAGGTGCTGCGCGCGCAACCGCGGCGCTTTTTCCAGGCCTTGAGGCTGGCCATGCGCCTTGGCCGGCGTGCTGACCGCCCGTGGCCGTACCACCTGGTGTACCTGGCTGAGGCCTGCCAGCTGTTGCAGTGGCTGCAGGCCGATGAGGCCAGGCACGTGCATGCCCATTTTGGCACCAACTCTACCGAGGTGGTCATGCTGGCCCACCTGCTGGGCGGTCCCGCCTACAGCTTTACCGTGCACGGGCCGGAGGAGTTCGACAAGCCGCAGTTCTTGCACATGGGCGAGAAGGTGCGGCGTGCTGCTTTTGTGGCAGCGGTAAGTTCCTACGGGCGCAGCCAGCTGTTTCGCTGGGTGGCGCACGAGCACTGGGCCAAAGTGAAAGTGGTGCATTGTGGCCTGGAGCGAGGTTTCCATGAGGTGGCGCCGGTCAACGTGCCGGCGGTGCCGCAGCTGGTGTGCGTCGGCCGGCTCTGTGAACAGAAAGGCCAGCTGTTGCTGCTTGAGGCGGCGCGTCAGCTTGCGCAGCAGTCGATTGCCTTCGAACTGGTCCTGGCGGGTGACGGCGAGATGCGCGAGCAAATCGAGGCTCTGATTACCCGTCATGGCTTGCAGCAGCACGTGCGCATCACCGGCTGGATCAGCAGCGCACAGGTGCGCGAGGAAATCCTTGCCGCACGTGCGCTGGTATTGCCCAGCTTCGCCGAGGGCCTGCCGGTGGTGATCATGGAGGCCATGGCCTTGCGCCGACCCGTATTGACCACCTATGTGGCGGGTATCCCGGAGCTGGTGCGCCCCGGCGAAAACGGCTGGCTGTTCCCCGCTGGCGCCGTGGAGGAACTGGCCCAGGCCATGGCCGAGTGCCTTGCGCAACCCGCCGAAGCGCTGCAGCGCATGGGCGAGGCGGCTTACCAGCGCGTGCTGCAACGGCATGATATCGACACCGAGGCGGCCAAGCTGGCCGGCTATTTCAAGGCATCCGCATGATGAGTGTATTGAGTTGGTTACTGGGCCTGCTGGCGGTGATCGCCTTTGTGCCTGTGTCTGTGTTTTTCTTGCAGATGCTGCTGGCTTGCCTGCCGCCGCGCACGCGGCCCTTGGGCGTCAGCGTGCGTCCGCGGGTGGCAGTGTTGGTACCGGCCCATGATGAGGCTGCGATCATTCGTGCAACGCTGGCGAGCGTAACCCCGCAGTTGCTGCCAGGCGACCGCTTGCTGGTGGTGGCCGACAACTGCACGGACGACACGGCGCGGCTGGCCCGTGAGGCCGGCGCCGAGGTGGTGGAGCGCTTTGATACGTTGCGACGTGGCAAAGGCTACGCACTGGACTTCGGCGTACGCCACCTGGCCGAACAGCCGCCCGAGGTGGTAATTGTGGTGGACGCCGACTGCCAGGTAGGCGAGGGGGCGATTGACTGCCTGGCGCGTCGTTATCACCAGGCCCAACGCCCGGTGCAGGCGCTTTACCTGATGCGCGCACCCGCCGGTAGCGGGCTGAAGGTACAGGTGGCCGAGTTTGCCTGGCGGGTCAAGAACCTGGTACGGCCGCGTGGCTGGGCCCGGCTGGGGCTACCGTGCCAATTGATGGGGGCAGGCATGGCATTCGGTTGGCACGACCTGGCCCTCATCAACCTGGCCAATGGGCACTTGGTGGAGGATGTAAAGCTGGGCCTGGACCTGTGCCAGCAGGGCAAGCCGCCGGTGTTCTGCCCCGAGGCGTTGGTCACCAGCCAGTTCCCTGCAAGCCAGCAAGGCATGAACAGCCAGCGCACCCGCTGGGAGCATGGCCACCTGGGCTTGATGCTGGCGGATGCGCCCAAGCGTGCGCTGGCCGCCATCCGCCAGCGCAACGGTAGCCTGCTGGCCATGACCCTGGACCTGCTGGTGCCACCGCTGGCGCTACTGGTGCTGGCGTTGCTGGGGCTCAACCTGGTGACCTGGCTGGCCTACCTGCTGTCAGGCCATGCGGCGCCTGCGTGGATCGCACTGGCTGCGCTGGTCATGCTCGGCCTTGCCGTTGTGCTGGCGTGGGCACGCTTCTGCCGTGAGCTGATCCCGTTTTCCGTGCTGCTGTACGCGCCTTTTTACGCCGCAAGGAAAATCCCCCTGTACCTGGGGTTCCTGATCAAGCGCCAGGTCGAATGGGTGCGCTCCAAACGGGATGATGACTGATGGCTCAGTGGCAATGGCAGAAACGCTGGCGGGGTATTATCGACACGCTGGAGGTGGTGCCTGACAGCGCTGCAGCGCAACGCCTGCTCGACAGGCTTGCCACCCCGGACTCTGCAACCGTACTGGGCTTCGTCAATGCCCACGCAATGAACCTGGTGGTGCGCGACGGCGCGTATTGCCAGGCGTTGTCGGCGGCCGATGTGCTGTTGCGCGACGGCTCTGGCATGGCGATCCTTTATCGCCGGTTGGGCCTGGAGCCTGGGCTCAACATGAATGGCACCGACTTCATTCCCAGCCTCATGGAGGCATACCGCGGACGACGGGTAGCATTCTGGGGCACGCAGCAACCGTACCTGAACCAGGCTGTGCAACGCAGCGAAGCTTTGTTTGGCGTGGTGCCGGTATCGGTCCACGATGGCTTTGCCAGCATCGACACCTACCTGCAACTGGCCCGTGAACGCAAACCGGAGCTCATCGTGCTGGGGATGGGCATGCCCAAACAGGAAGCGGTGGCGGCCAGGTTGGCAGCTGTCGGCGGGCCATGCCTGATTGTGTGCGGCGGGGCGATTCTGGATTTCCTGGGTGGCAAGGTCAGCCGGGCACCGCAGTGGCTGCGGCATTTGGGGGGCGAGTGGGCCTACCGGCTGTTACGCGAGCCGAAGCGCCTGTTCATGCGTTATGTGGTGGGTAACCCATTGTTCTTGCTGCGCACCCTGCTGTGCCGCAAGCCAGCCGATTCGGCCAGTGGAACCCTATGAATCGGCCAAAATCCGCGCTGATGGCGGGTGGCTGCTACAGTGAGATCAGTGGCTTGGGGGCTGCACGATCCTGCTTCACTGGCGTTGAATAAGCTGTTTTCAAGGCTTGATGTTTGATGGACGGCACTTGCTACGCTCAAATAGATGAGGTCTGAAATGGTTTTCGAACCCAGAAGCAGTCGTTCCTTACTCCAGAGAAGAAGCAGCGTCAGTAACGCCATTCAGGCGGGGCTTGATGGTATTGCAGTCACCGGTATTGCCTGGTACCTCATCTATGACCAGTTTGGTTACATTACCTCCGATTATGTAATCATGCTGCTGTTGCTGATTGGCGCACTGGCGGTCATCTACGACCATTATGCAATCTACCGTACCAACGTTGGCCTTTCGATCAAGGCGTTCCGCCTGTTCAAGGCGTGGTCGGCGACGTTCTGTTTTCTTGTGGTCATGGCGTTTTTGACCAAACAGAGTGAAACCTACTCCCGGTTGTTGGTCGTGCAGTTGTTTATCATTGGTTATATTGCCCAGTTGTTCTTGCATTTTGCGGTTCGTGAACTGCAAAAACGCTTTACCGCGCATGCGCGCCTGGACAACGCCCTGATTATCGGCAACGGCGATCTGGCCAATTTTCTTTACCAGAAGATCAGCAACAACCCCTGGTTTGGCGAACGGGTGCTGGGGTGTGTGCTGACTGACAAAGCCGGCGAACAGGGGCAGGAAAGTGCCGAGGGCAAGCAACGCCTGCCCGTGCTTGGGCACATTGCAGAGCTGGATGAAATCGTTGCCCGGCATGGCATTCGCACCGTCTACCTGGTTACCCCGCTGGGGGGCTCAGAGGTCATCAACGATGTGTACTTCAAGTTGCTCGACAAATGCATCGCTGTGAACTGGGTACCGGATATCTTTTCGTTGCGCCTTATCAATCACAGCGTGCGGGAAATTGCCGGCATTCCTGTGCTGACCCTTTCTGAAACGCCGTTGACGGGCATGAGCCTGTTCCTGAAAAATATCGAGGACCGCGTGTTGGCGGCATTGATACTGTTGTGTGCATCGCCTGTATTGCTGGGCGTTGCGCTGGCCATCAAACTCACCAGTCGCGGGCCGGTATTCTTCCGCCAGGAACGCACGGGCTGGACGGGCGAGTCGTTCCGTATCTGGAAGTTCAGAAGCATGCACGTTCACCAGCCGGACAATGGCGTGGTTAAACAGGCGCAGAAGAATGACCCGCGGCTGACTAAAATTGGCGCCTTCATCCGCCGTACCAGCCTTGATGAACTGCCACAGTTGTTCAACGTGCTGACCGGGGAAATGTCGCTGGTTGGGCCACGGCCACATGCGTTGCAACATGACACGTTGTATTCCCAGGACATCGTCGATTACTTTGCCCGCCACAACATCAAGCCGGGCATGACCGGCCTGGCGCAAGTGCGCGGTTTCAGGGGGGAGACCAAGGACATTGAGCAGATGATCCAGCGGGTGGACTCGGACATCGAGTACATCAACAACTGGTCGCTGTGGCTGGATTTTGTGATTCTGGTACGCACGTTGAATGCGTTTACCGGTAAGCAGGCATATTAATTAAAGTGCAATCCCGGCAGCAGTGTTGTGGGCGCGGGCTTGTACCGGCAATAGCAGGCACGCGGTGCATGGCACGGGCTTGGCCGGTGTTCGCGGGGCAAGCCCGCTCCCACAGAGCCTCTATTCCTTGTTCAGCGGATGCAACTCCCTGAACCCTCGCGCCTCCTCCACCAGCCAGTCATGCACCGCCCGCGCGCCCGGCTGGTTCAACCCGCCTGGCGGGTAATGCACCACGTAGCGTTTGTGGTTGGCGATCGGCACGCCAAACGGCACGATCAGCGCGCCGCGCTCCAGTTCGTCATTGAGCAGTGTGCGCCGGGCGATCGCTACACCAATACCGGCAATTGCCGCCTCGATGGTGAGGTGGTTGCGGTTGAAGGTATGTCCACGCCGCACATCCAGGCCGGCGGCGCCAATCCCGTCCAGGTAGAACTCCCACTCCGCATACTCCGAGCTGCCCCGCCAGGCGGTAATGTCGTGCAGCAGCGGGTAGTGCACCAGGTCCGCCGGCCCATGCAGGGGGGGGCGCCCGCGCAGCAGGGTGGGTGAGCACACCGGGAAAATCTGTTCGTCCAGCAGCGGTGTCGAGAGCATGCCCGGGTAGCTGCCATCATTCAGGTCGATAGCCAGGTCGAAATCGCCTGGTGTCAATGCCTGGGCGCTGTCTTCGGCCACCAGGCGCAGCTCGATGTCCGGATACCGCTGCTGAAAGCGTGGCAGGCGCGGGGTAAGCCATTTGGCCAGAAATGACGGAATCGAGCGCACGCGCAAGGTGCCGCGTATTTCACCGGCGTCCAGGCGCAGCAGTTCAGCCTCGATACTGCCGTAAGCCTCGGCCACCGTCTGGGCCAGGCGTTGCCCTTCGGCACTCAGTTCCACGCCGCGCGCGCGGCGCAGAAACAGCCGGTAACCCAGGCGTTCTTCCAGCTGGCGCATCTGCTGGCTGACCGCGCCAGGGGTGATGTGCAGCTCTTCGGCGCAGCGGGTAAAGGACAGGTGCCGGGCTGCACAGGCGAATACATGCAGCCAGACAAACACCTGGCCATTGAGTTGTCGTCGCATCGTTTAGCACCACTAAAGGCTTGCTTAGAAAGATTCGTTGGTCATCCGTGAGCCAGCGCGTCAGTATCGCGCAAAATCGCAATACCGCTCAATTTCATTCACTAAACCGTGCTGTGGATTCAAATCAGGGTACGGTCAGGCATTAGCATGGCTATCAGTGTTTTCGACCTTTTCAAAATCGGCATCGGGCCGTCCAGTTCCCACACCGTCGGCCCGATGCGGGCAGCGGCGACGTTTGCCCAGGCCCTGCGTGAGCAGGGGCTGCTGGCACAGGTGTCGCGCGTCGAAGTGCGGTTGTATGGCTCGCTGTCGGCCACCGGGGTTGGCCACGCTACCGATCGCGCCTGCCTGCTTGGGCTGATGGGCCAGTGGCCGGACCGCATAGACCCGGCCACCATCGAGTCGCGCGTTGGTCAGGTGTTGCAGGAGCATTGCCTGATGTTGGATGGCAGCCACCCGGTGGCTTTCGAGTATGGCCGCGACCTGCTGCTGCTCGACGAGAGCCTGCCTTACCACCCCAATGCCATGAGCCTGGAAGCACTGGACGGGGAGAGCAGCCTGCTGCTGCAGACCTACTATTCGGTAGGTGGCGGCTTCATTGTTGAACAGGGCGAACTGGATGCCCCGGCAGGCGAAACCCATACTGTTGTGCTGCCTTATGAGTTCGACAGTGCTGCCCAGTTGCTGGCCTTGTGCAAAGCCCACGGCTTGAGCGTGGCGCAGCTGATGATGGCCAACGAATGTGCCTGGCGCCCGGAGGCGCAAGTACGTGAAGGCCTGCTGCGCATCTGGGCGGCCATGCAAGAGTGCGTTGACAACGGGCTGCGCAACGAAGGCATCCTGCCTGGCGGGCTGCACGTCAAGCGCCGCGCCGCGCGGCTGCACCGCAGCCTGCAGGAACTGGGCAAGCCCAACGTGATTGGTTCGACGCTCAGCGCCATGGAGTGGGTGAACCTGTTCGCCCTGGCGGTGAATGAAGAGAATGCCGCCGGCGGTCGCATGGTCACCGCGCCCACCAACGGCGCGGCCGGTATCATCCCGGCGGTGTTGCACTATTACATGAAATTCAACCCGGTCGCCTGCGATGCGGATGTAGTGGACTTCCTGCTGGCGGCAGCGGCCGTGGGCATACTGTGCAAGAAAAACGCGTCGATTTCCGGTGCCGAGGTCGGCTGCCAGGGTGAGGTGGGCTCGGCGTGTTCGATGGCCGCTGCCGGCCTTGCACAGGTGTTGAGTGCCACGCCGCCGCAGCTGGAAAACGCGGCCGAGATTGCCCTGGAACACAACCTGGGGCTCACGTGCGACCCGGTTGGCGGCCTGGTGCAGGTGCCGTGCATCGAGCGCAATGCGATTGCTGCGGTGAAGGCGATCAACGCGGTGCAGATGGCGTTGCGCGGCGATGGCGAGCACTTTATTTCGCTCGACCGGGTCATCCGCACCATGCGTGATACCGGGGCGGACATGCATGCCAACTACAAGGAGACCTCGCGCGGCGGCCTGGCAGTGGCCTTTGTCGAGTGCTAGGAAAACTCACCGGCCGATGCGGTCTTTTGTGGGAGCGGCCTTGCGTCGCGAAAGGGCCGCAAAGCGGCCCCAGCACTTTGTATATCAGGGCTTGAATCCTGTGGCTGCCTCGCAGCCCTTTCGCGACGCGAGGCCGCTCCCACAAGTATTGTGTGCGGGCGGCCCTTAGCGGGCTTTCTGCCTGGCTTCAATGAAGCTCGCCCGCATGTCCTTGGCCCAGCCATCGAGTACCGGCTTGACGTCATTCAAGGTCAGCTCTGGGTATCGTTTTCCAGTTCCTGACCCGCGCCTTTGCGTACCACCTGGGCCAGCACTTTCTGGCTGGCACCGTCCAGGAACGCCGCCTCCACGCCGACATCCACGTCCTGGTCACGTCCACCCATGGCGGTGTTCACACCTGCCGAAATGAGCGCAATGGGGATCACTTCATAGGGCTTGAGGCCTTCATTGCTGGTGGACACCGCCGTGATTGCCGGGCGCACCACGATCACACCCGGGCCGGGCCCCTTGGCCAAGGGCATCACGCTACCGAGTTCACGGCGCAGCGCTTCATTGAAGTAGCGGGTGATTTCCTGCAGCGTCTGCTGCGAGATAACCGCTGTCGGCTGCGGCTTGGGGTAGAACTGGCTGGGCTCGATGAACACCTGGCTGTACTGGTTGATATTGACCTTGGGGTCGATCCAGCGCATCACCGGGTCACCCGACGGGCTCTTGGCTTCTTGCAACCGGCTGTAGTCCTTGAGGAAGCCGGAATAATCCTTGGGGTCCACGCGATTGCTGGAGCAGGCGGCCACGGCAAGCAGTGCGGCGCACAACAGGGTAATGCGAGGCAGTGATTTCATGATGAAGGCGCATCCATGAGAGGTCGGCCAGAACAACGCTAGCAGGTGCGCGACAGTTGGCCAGTGGGCGAGTTCAATCCCCTGTGGAAAGCGGAAAAAGTGGCGGCGCCCCTTCTCTCGGGCACCGCGTCCTTTGCAGCGCACTCAACCCAGCGCTTCGCGCAACCGGTACCACAGCATGCCCAGTGCCAGTAGCGGCGAGCGCAGCGCCTTGCCGCCAGGGAACGTCAGGTGGGGCACGGCGCTGAACACATCCAGGCCCTGGCTGTGGCCGAGGGCGATGCTTTCGGCCAGCAGTTTTGCCGTCCAGTGCGTCACGTTCAGCCCGTGCCCGGAATAACCCTGGGCGTAATACACGTTAGGGTGCTGGCTCAGGCGCCCGACCTGGGGGAAGCGGTTGGCGGTGATGCCGATCATGCCGCCCCACTGGTAGTCAATGCGCACGTTGGCCAGTTGCGGGAACACCTTCAGCACTTTGGGCCGCATGTAGGCGGCGATGTCTTTGGGGTCGCGGCCGGAGTAGTGGCAGGCCCCGCCGAACAGCAGGCGGCGGTCTGCCGTGAGGCGGTAGTAGTCCAGGCCGACCTTCTGGTCGCACAGCGCCATGTTCTGCGGGATCAGTGTGGTCGCCAGCGGTTCGGGCAACGGTTCGGTGGCCACCACGTAACTGCCGGCTGGCAGCACCTTGCCGCTCAGCCGCGGCTCCAGTTCATCGAGGTGAGCGTTGCAGCCCAGCACCAGGCTGCTTGCCCGCACCTTGCCACGGGCCGTGTGCAAGGTCACGCGCGGGCCGTGCTCGATACGCAGCACGGGGCTTTGCTCGAAAATGCGCACGCCCAGGCTATGGGCGGCACGGGCTTCGCCCTGGACCAGGTCGAGCGGGTGCAGGTGGCCCGAACCCATGTCGACCAGGCCGCCGGCGTACTGGTCGCTGGCGACAATTTCATGCAACTGCCCAGGGCTTACAAGGCGGGTTTCAGGGCGATAGCCAAGCGCTGCCAGGTCATCCTGCTCGTCCTTGAAGGCAGCGAACTGCTCAGGCGTGTTGGCCAGTTCGCAGAAACCCCAGCGCAGGTCGCAGGCAATGCCGTACTGGGCGATGCGGCTGGCCACCAGCGCCACCGAATCGATGCCGGCCTGCTTGAGGTAGCGCACCCCATCCTGACCGACATGCCGGGTGAAACCGCTGACGTCATGGCCGATGCCGCGAATCAGCTGGCCGCCATTGCGCCCGCTGGCGCCCCAGCCAATGCGCCGGCCTTCCAGCAGCACCACCGACAAGCCACGTTCAGCCAGTTCCAGGGCGGTGTTGACGCCGGTCAGCCCGCCGCCGACCACGCACACATCAGCCGTCAGTTCGCCGTCCAGGGTTGGGTAGGGCGCCGCGTTGCGTGCCGTGGCAGCGTAGTACGAAGCAGTGTGTTGGGAATCGAAAGACATGGGCGTTCTCGGCTCAGCGGTTGGACTTGATCTTGCTCCAGGAGCGGGTCATGACGCGCATGATCTTCGGGCTCGGGGTGCTGGAGATGTAGAGCTTGTCCAGCACGTCCTGGGGAGGATAGATCTCAGGGTTGTGCACCAGCGATGCATCCATGTAGGCCTTGGCGTCGGGGTTGGCGTTGGCATAACCGACCGTGGCACTGACGTTGGCGATCACTTTCGGGTCGAGCAGGTAATTGATGAAGGCCAGCGCCTGCTCGGGGTTGCTGGCGTCCTTGGGAATGGCCAGCAGGTCGAACCACAGGTTGCTGCCTTCCTTGGGGATGCTGTAGGCGACTTTTACGCCGTTCTTCGCCTCCACGGCGCGGTTGGCGGCCTGGAACACGTCACCGGAATAGCCGAACGCCACGCAGACATCGCCATTGGCCAGGTCGGACACGTATTTGGATGAATGGAAGTAAGTGATGTAGGGCCGCAGTTCGAGCAAGCGTGCTTCAGCCTTGGCGTAGTCGGCCGGTTTTTCGCTGCGCGGGTCAAGGCCCAGGTAGTTGAGCATCGCCGGGAACAGTTCGTCGGGCGAATCCATGAAGGCCACGCCGCATTGCTTGAGCTTTTTCAGGTTTTCGGGCTCGAACAGCACCGCCCACGAGTCGATATGGTCGATGCCCAAGGCTGCCTTGACCTTGTCGACGTTGTAGCCGATGCCGTTGGTGCCCCACAGGTAGGGCACAGCGTACTGGTTGCCGGGGTCGTTCTGTTCAAGCTGCTTGAGCAGCTTGGGGTCCAGGTGTTGCCAGTTCGGCAGCTTGCTGCGGTCCAGCGGCAGGAAGGCGCCGGCCTGGGCCTGGCGGGCGAGGAAGTGGTTGGACGGCACCACCACGTCGTAACCGGTGCGCCCGGCCAGCAGCTTGCCTTCGAGGGTTTCGTTGGAGTCAAACACGTCATAAACCACCTTGATCCCGCTGCTGGCCTGGAAGTCAGCCAGGGTGGTGTCACCGATGTAGTCGGTCCAGTTGTACACACTGACCGAGGGGGTGGCCTGGGTGGTGGTGGCGAACAGCAGGGCGAACGCAGCGGGGATCAGGGCTTGCAAATGACGCATGGGGACACCTCGTTGGTCTTGTTCTTTGAGTTTGGTGTACTGGGGGCGCACAGCGCCCCGGGTGGGTCAGACGCTCATCATCAGGAACTCACGCTCCCAGGAGCTGATGACCCGCTTGTAGTTCTCATGCTCGGCACGTTTGACCGCCACATAGCCCTGGACGAACTGCTTGCCCAGGTACTGCTGCACGGTTTCGCAGTCTTCCATGTGCTGCAGGGCGTCTTCGATGGTGATCGGCAGGCGCAGGTTGCGCCGTTCGTAGGCGCGGCCCTGCACAGGTGCGCTTGGATCGAGCTGTTCGACCATGCCCAGATAGCCGCACAGCAGGCTTGCAGCGATGGCCAGGTAAGGGTTGGCATCGGCGCCCGGCAGGCGGTTTTCCACGCGCATTGCCTCTGGGCTGGAGGTGGGTACGCGCAGCCCGGCGGTACGGTTTTCTTCACCCCATTCGACGTTGACCGGCGCCGAGGTGTCCGGCAAGAAGCGACGGAACGAGTTGACGTTGGGCGCGAACATCGGCAACAGCTTGGGGATGTACTTTTGCAAACCGCCGATGTGGTGCAGGAACAGCTGGCTCATGCTGCCGTCATCATTGGCAAAGATTGGCTTGCCGGTGGCGATGTCGACCACGCTCTGGTGCAAGTGCATGGCACTGCCAGGCTCGTCCGTGATCGGTTTGGCCATGAAAGTGGCGGCCACGTTGTGCTTGAGCGCCGCTTCGCGCATGGTGCGCTTGAACACGGTGATCTGGTCGGCCAGGTCCAGCGCGTCGCCGTGGCGGAAGTTGATTTCCATCTGCGCCGGGCCGTCTTCGTGGATCAGCGTATCCAGGTCCAGGCCCTGGATCTCGCACCAGTCGTAGACGTCCTCGAACAGCGGGTCGAATTCGTTGGCGGCATCGATCGAGAACGACTGGCGACCGCTTTCGGCACGACCAGAACGCCCCAGCGGCACCTGCAATGGCAAGTCCGGGTCTTCACAGCGCTTGGTGAGGTAGAACTCCATCTCGGGCGCGACGATCGGCTGCCAGCCCTTGTCGGCGTAGAGCTTGAGCACTTTCTTCAGCACGTTGCGCGGCGACAGTTCGATGGGGTTGCCTTGCTTGTCGAAGGTGTCGTGGATCACGATCGCGGTTGGCTCGATCGCCCACGGGATCTGGTACACGGCGCAGGGGTCGGGCCGGCAGACCATGTCGATGTCGGCGGCATCGAGCAGGTTGTAGTAGATGTCATCGTCAACGTAGTCGCCGGTGACCGTCTGCAGCAGCACGCTTTCGGGCAGGCGCATGCCACGCTCGTGGAGGAACTTGGCGGTGGGCGCGATCTTGCCGCGGGCGATGCCGGTCAGGTCGCTGATCACGCATTCGACTTCGGTGATGCGGTGTTCTTTCAGCCAGGTGTACAGCTGATCGAAGGGGGCGTTCATACAGACCTCTTGGTTGGGTTTTAGTGTGGGAGCGACGCTTTTGACGAAAGCCGCAGTATGGCTTTGCAAGGTGTGCACTTCCCAGGTGACGCACTGGAGACTATCTTGGTCGCAGCCCCCGGGGCCGATCTATCCATTTTCTTCGGCAAGCAATGCACCAAAAGAGTGCAACTAGGATCTCGCGTGACAACGCCCAATGTGCTGCAAGTTCAGGCCTTTCATACCACCGATGTCTCTGAGCAAGTGCGCGCGACCCCCGGCTGGCAGCAGCAATACCGGCAGATGTCGCCGGGCAATTTCAGCGGAGAGTTGCGCTGGCTGGGGATGGATGGCGTGGAGGTATACGAGGAGCGTCTGAATACCCGGGTGGAGCAGTTTTTCCGCGCACCGAGCGGTTCACTGGCGTTTTGCTTTGACCGCAGCGAAAACAGCCTGTACGTGCTGAACGAACAAAGCCGCAATATCTGGATAACCCCGGAGAACTATCAGGAAGTGGCAGTGGTGTTCGACCAGGCCTTCCTCGCCCGCCATGGGCTGGACCCGCAACGCCTCGAAGGGTTGTTCATGGTGCCGTTGGGCAGTGGGCAGAACGCGTTGTTTGGCAGTTGGCTAAGCGCCACGCTGACCCGCCTCGGGCAGGCTGACTGCCCAGTGCAGGGGCAGGCACTGGCGGAACAACTGCTGGAGGATTGCCTGTTCATCCTTGATAACGCCAGCCAGCGACTTCAGGGCGTAGCCTTGGGGCGCCGCGACGAAGAGCGGGCGATCATGCGGCGGGTCAGCGAGTGGGCGGCTGACTGCCCCGAGGAGACGTTGAACCTGGTGGAGCTGGCGGATGTTGCAGGGGTATCGCTGCGCCAGCTGCAGCAAGCGTTCAAGGCATTTACCGGCATGCCGCCAGCGCAGTGGCTGCGCTTGCGCCGGCTGAACGGCGCACGGCGCGATTTGTTACGCGATGGCAGGGCGACCGTGGCCGAGGTCGCGATGCGCTGGTCATTCTGGCATTTGGGAAGGTTTTCAGAGAGTTACCGTCAATTGTTCAAGGAGTTTCCGAGCGAGACCTTGCGGCGGGGCAGGGGTTAAGGTGTGACCTTCGAATCAATACTATTTTTTTGTTTGATTTCATTTAGTTACCGAAACTTCATCAAGTAACTTCCTGATCTGGATTCTGGTGCAGCAGGCGACACTGAACTCAGCATCCCACGCCGAAAGTTGCTATCGTGCCGCCCTGATCCAACCCGAGGTGCCGATGTTCTACCTGCCTTTGCCCAGTGACCAGGCCGACCGCCTCGCCAGCGAGCCCAACACCGACTTCTTCACTATTGCCAGCGTCCTGGACGCTGCCGGTGTGCTGTTCGTGCAAAACCTGCCTCGCCAGCCGGCTACCGCCTCGGCCGATGCGCAAGAACGCCGCTTCGCCGAAATCGTGCGCATCGCCAACCAGGTCGAAAGCGCCGCACCGGGGCGCTTCCAAAGCCAGGTAGCGCAACATTTTGATCGCGAAGCCTTTGCGATGGGCCTGGGCATGCTGGGCGAAAATGGCATCGCGCTGCTGTCCGCCGAGGTGAAGTACACCGCAGATGAACTGCTGGATACCGAAGGCCAGTGGAATTTCCAGTTTGCCGACACCTACCGCCAGCGGGCCACACCGCTGCATCCGGTGTACCTGCCGTCCCTGGCCAGCGACCTGATGCTCAGCGACCAGCAGAACCGCCTGTTGCGCGAGTTTCTTGGTGGTATCGATGAGTCAGTGGCGGTGCAGGGCTTCGCTGGCACTGGCAAGACCTTCCTGATTCAACAGTTTGCCCGCCTGCTGGAACCACAGCGCACGTTGCTGCTGGCCTTGACCGAAGGCCAGTTGCGCGCCCTGCAGGCGCGGGTAAAGGACGCCGCCGCCTACACCGCGCTGACCTTCGGCCAGCTGGCAGACGAGCTCCTCAACAGCGACCTCACCAGCAATGGCTGGCGCCTGCGTGACCCTTATCGCACCAAACTGTCATGGCGCCCGCAGGACGCGCAGGTGGTGCGCTGGTTGGCCATCCCTGACATCGGTCCGCTCACCGCGCGCGATGTGGTTGCCTTGTGCGTCCGGGCCGTGCGCACCTTCTGCCACAGTGCCGACACCCAGCTTCAGCTGCACCACTTGCCCTGGGCCGGGCCTGGCACTTCACCGCTGGATCAGGAGGTGCTGTTGGAAAAAGCCCGCCTGTACTGGCAAGAGCTGATTCGCCCGTCCGCGCGGGACGTCCAGTTGCCGGTGCGCGACTACCACCGGGTCAAGCTGCTGTCGTTGACCGGTTATGTGATCGATAGCCGCTACACCCACGTGATCGTCGATGAGGCCCACGAGCTGTCGGCACCGATGCTTGCCGTGCTCGATCGCAGCCCGCAGTCGATCATTACCCTGGGCGACGAGTTGCAGAACCTCAACGGCCTCAGCCCGCACCATGGCAGTTTCATCCGCCAACGCTGCATCGACCATTCGTTACGTGCCGGGCCGGCGATGGACAATGTGCTCAACCCGCTGATCCAGGCGCACCCGGCGGCCATCCAGGGGGCCTTCAGTGGCAGCGCCGAGCATTACACCCGGGTCAGTTTCTTCGATCAGGTGACGGTGCCGGAGCAGCCTACGGCGCTGATCGTCGATGACGAATGGGGCCTGTTTGGCTGGTTTCAGCGCCTGACGCACCAGGGGGTGCCGTTCGTATTGCTGAAAAGCGCGCGCAAGGACTTCGAACTGTTCGTCGAGGACTGCATCGAGCTGTACCGCTACGACACTCGGCCGCGTCACCCGATGTTGTTCCGCTATGCCAGCTGGCAGGCCCTGGAGCAGGACAAGGGCGATGACAAGGCGTTCATTGCCGTGGCCAACATGCTGCGCAAAGGCTATACACCCGAGCACTTTGCCAAAGCCAAGAGCCGTTACCGCTGGGACAAGGCGCCCAAGTTGTTCCTGGCGCGGGTACGGGATGTGAAAAACATGGAGTTCGCCCGGGTAATGGTGTCGCCGGAGCTGATGGTGGCGCCGCAGGTGGCGGGCAACCGCAATGAGCGGGCGCGGATGCTGGCGGGGCTGTATACCGCCTGTTCGCGGGCGCGGCATGAACTGATCGTGCCGGGGGGGATGCTGGACTGGGTCAAGGACCAGGTCCGCGATTGAAGCCGTTCCCGCAGGAGCACGCAATTTCCTGTAGGAGCGGCCTTGTGTCGCGAAAGGGCTGCAACGCAGCCCCAGCATTGCCGATCAGTTACGGTCTAGCCACACTGTCTGGGCATTGGTGAACTCGCGCACACCGAAGTGCGACAGCTCACGCCCGAACCCGCTTTTCTTCACGCCACCAAACGCCACACGGGGGTCGGAAGCGCAGTAGCCGTTGATGAACACGCCACCGGTATCCAGTGCCGCAGTCATGCGCTCGGCCAGTGCATAGTCGGCGGTATAGATGGTCGCGGCCAGGCCAAACTCGCTGTCGTTGGCCAACTCTACGGCATGGTCGGCATCACGTGCAGTGATGATGGCGGCTACCGGCCCGAACAGCTCTTGCTTGAATGCGGTCATTTGCGGGGTGACGTTGGCGAACACGGTCGGCGCGTAGAAGTTGGCTGCACCTTCGACCTTGTGACCGCCCAGCAGCAGGGTAGCGCCTTCGGCGAGGGTCGCCTGAACCTGGCCATCCAGCTCGTCGCGCAGGTCGTAACGGGCCATCGGGCCGATATAGGTGCTGTCATCCAGTGGGTTGCCGACTTTCAGCTCGCGAGTAGCCTCAACGAACTTGCGGGTAAACGCCTCGGCGATGCTGTCTTCCACGATCAGGCGCTTGGCCGCAGCGCAAACCTGGCCGGTGTTCTGGTAACGGCCAATGACCGCAGCCTTGACGGCGGCATCCAGGTCGGCGTCGGCCAGCACGATGAACGGGTCGGAGCCACCGAGCTCCAGTACACACTTCTTCAGCGCGGCACCGGCCTGGGCACCAATCGCCATGCCGGCACGCACGCTGCCGGTCAGGGTCACGGCGGCGATACGCGCATCATTGATGGCGCGGGTGACGCCGTCCGGGGTCACGTTCAGCACTTCGAACACGCCCGCCGGCAGGCCGGCATCCTTGAACAGCTCGCCCAGCAGGTACGCGCTGCCCATCACGTTCGGCGCATGCTTGAGCACGTAGGTGTTACCTGCCAGGATCGCCGGCACGGCGCCGCGCAGCACCTGCCAGACAGGGAAGTTCCACGGCATCACAGCCAGGATCGGGCCGAGTGGGCGGTATTCGATTCGGGCTTTTTCAACCTGGGTCGGTTCCGGCGCAAGCATGGCCGGGCCGTGTTCGGCGTACCAGCGGCACAGGCCCACGCACTTGCTGACCTCGCCACGGGCCTGGGCAATCGGCTTGCCGATTTCGCGGCTGATCATCTGGGCAAAGGCTTCGGCCTTGGCTTCGAGGGTGCTGGCCAGCGCCAGCAGGTACTCGCTGCGCTGACCCAGCGACACGTGGCGCCACTGGCGGTAACCAACCTTGGCACGTTGCAGCGCCGCTTCCAGTGCGGCGTCGGTGTCGAACGGGTAGGCGCCGATCTGCTCGCCGGTGTACGGATCGAGGGAGATGGCGTGGGTCAGGCTGCTGATCGCGCTCATGGCGGACACTCTCGTTGTTGTTAATCAGTGACGCCAGACTAGTGGGCTATGGCTTTAATGAAAACTGAATAATAATGAGCGAAACATTCACGTTTGGAGAAAGGCTGTGGACCTGGTGCAACTGGAGATCTTCAAGGCCGTGGCAGAACAGGGCAGCATCAGTGCCGCCGCGCAGCACATTCATCGGGTGCCGTCCAACCTGACCACGCGCATCAAGCAACTGGAAGAAGACTTGGGCGTGGAACTGTTCATTCGCGAGAAGAGCCGCCTGCGCCTCTCGCCTGCGGGCTGGAATTTTCTCGAATACACCCGGCGCATCCTCGACCTGGTGCACGAGGCGCGGCTGACCGTGGCCGGCGAAGACCCGCAGGGCACCTTCGCGCTTGGTTCGCTGGAAAGCACGGCAGCGGTGCGCATTCCGGCTTTGCTGGCGGCATACAACCAGCGCTACCCCAAGGTCGACCTGGACCTGTCCACCGGGCCTTCGGGGACCATGCTCGAAGGCGTGCTGTCTGGCCGCCTGGTGGCGGCTTTCGTCGACGGCCCGGTGCTGCACCCGACACTGGAAGGCATACCGGTGTTCGAGGAAGAGATGATGGTCATTGCACCGCTCAACCACGCGCCCGTCACCCGCGCCCAGGATGTGAACGGTGAAAGCATCTACGCCTTCCGCGCCAACTGTTCGTATCGCCATCACTTTGAAAACTGGTTCGTCAAGGACCAGGCAGTGCCAGGAAAGATCCACGAGATGGAGTCTTATCACGGCATGTTGGCCTGCGTGAGCGCTGGCGCCGGCCTGGCCATGATGCCGCGCAGCATGCTGGACAATATGCCCGGCTGCAGCACGGTCAGCGCCTGGCCGATGTCGGAGGATTTCCGCTACCTGAAAACCTGGCTGGTGTGGCGACGTGGCACCGTATCGCGCAGCCTGAGCATGTTCGTGAAGCTACTTGAAGAAGGTCGCTCAAATCATTGATAGATAAATAATAAATAACAAGAATTGACGATTGATTGCCACCTGTTGCTGTGACGGCTACGCATCAGCCAGAACACCCGTACCCCACGAGGATCAGATACTAGGTAAGCCATCCTCTGAAGGAGGGTCGTACCATGCGAAACCACCACTATGCGCTCGGCGCGGCGTTGCTGATTACCCTGGCCATGCCATGGACCTTGGCTGCCGCCGCCGACCTCAATGCACCCATCGACATGCAGGCCGTGCAGTTGCAACCGCAGGAACAGAACGGCGTGCGCTACGTGCAAGGCGGAATTGGCCAGGACGAAGCCAATGCGCTGCGCAAGACCACCGGTTATGACCTGCATGTAGAGCTTTCGACTGGGCCGCAAGGCAAGTTCCAGAGCGGTGCCACAGTCGACATCCAGAATGCACAAGGCCAGCCCGTACTCAGCGTCATGGATGCCGGGCCGTTGCTGTATGTGCAGTTGCCAGCCGGCAAATACAAGGTCACTGGCACCGCCCAGGGTGCGACGACGCAGCAATGGGTGACGGTGAACGGCAAGGCCCCCACCACCGTGAACCTGAACTGGCGCTGATGGGAGAAGGGGCGGGAGTACAGATGTGCTCCCGCCATAGCGCAGCCTGAATACATGAAGAAACACGGTGCTCGGCAAGGCACATCTTGACGAAGTCATTACGCCATTAGTGGCAATTCACTTTCAACTTTCTGATTATTTGGACAATAATCACAAAACTATTACTTCGTGTGACCGTCTGGATGCGCCGGTCACCTCATAAAGATCGAGGGGCAAAAGCCCCCGCTTGCCGTGTAGACCATCAGGAGAGTCGTTGATGAAAACCCGTCTTGCAGCTTCGCTGGCTGCTGCAGTGCTGGCCTTTGCAGGGGCCAACCTGGCCCAGGCCGCACAGGTGTCCGGTGCCGTGGGCGCCACTAGCCAAGGTGACATGACCTACCGTATCGGCCTGTCATTCGACTGGGACAAGAAATGGCTGGAAAGCAGTACCGGCTATGTGAGTGGTTACTGGGATGCCGCCTACACCTACTGGGAGGGTGGTGACGCCAGCGGTGCGCACTCGCTGTCCTTCAGCCCAGTGTTCACCTATGAATTCAGCGGTTTTACCTACACGCCGTACATCGAGGCCGGTATTGGCCTGGCGGCATTTTCCAAGACCGATGTGGGTGACCAGCGCATGGGGTCGGCGTTCAACTTCGAAGACCGCATCGGTTTCGGCCTGAAGCTGCCTGGGGAGCAGAAGGTCGGGATCCGCGCGATGCATTATTCCAATGCGGGGATCAAGCAGCCTAACGACGGGATTGAGTCCTACTCGCTGTTCTACAGCAAAGGTTTCTGAAGCAGGGGGCTGCAACGCAGCCCCAGCCATTCAGAATGTGTAGGAGACCCCAGCCTGCACCGTCCGAGGTGCTCCCGGGTAGGCGTAGGTGTTGAATGCACCTTCGTCATATTCCTTGTTGAACACGTTTTTCACGTCCAGGTTCAGGCGTACGTGCTCATTGAGCTGGTAGAAGCCCAGCAGGTCAACCACGGTGTACTGGCCCATATTGTAGGTGACCGCCTCGGTCTGACCATTACGGTCATCCACGTACTTCACGCCGATCCCCAGGCCCAGACCTTTGGCCAAGCCGTCCTGGAATTCATAGGTGTTGAGCAGGCTGAAACTGTTACGTGGAATGTTTGCCAGGCGGGTGCCGGTGGGCAAGCGGTTGTCCTTGGTAACTTCGGCGTCGACATAGGCGTAGCCGCCGATCACCCGCCACTGCGGCGTGATGTTGCCCGCGATGTTGATGTCCAGGCCGCGGCTGCGCACCTGGCCGGCGGCCACGCTGTAGTTGGGGTCTGCCGGGTCGCGCGTCAGCACGTTTTCCTTGACGATGTGGTAAATCGCCGCGTCGACGCTCAGCTGGCGATCGAGCGCTTCCCATTTCACGCCCAGTTCGTAGGATTTGCCTTTCTCGGGGTCGAAACCGCGCCCCGTCGCACCTGCAGGCGCACCGCTGTTGGGTTTGAACGAACGTGCGGTGTTGGCATAGACCGCCACGGTGTCGGTCAGCTCATAGAGCAGGCCGAAACGTGGAGTGACGCCGTTCTCGCCCTTGTTGAAGTCACCCGCTGCGCTGAGTTTGTTGACGTAGTCGTGCTCAAAGCGCTCGAAACGCACACCTGCCAAGGCCTTGAGCCGCTCTGTAAGGGCTACCTGGTCCTGAACGAAGAGTGCCCAGGTCTTGAGGTTTTCCTTGTCGTGGGTGGTGGTACGGGTCAGGGCCGGACGTGCCTGGCCCAGCACCGGGTCGAAGATATCGATCGGGTAGGCGGTGGCGCCTGCAGCGGAGCGCTGGATAATCGAGTTGTAGTCGTAGTCTTCGTACTCGATACCGGTCAGCAGCGTGTGGGCGAAGCCGCCGGTGTCGAAGTGGCCGGTAAGGTTGAGCTGGTAATCGCGGTCGGTCCACTCCAGCTTACGGTAGTTGAAGTTGCGCCCAAGGGTGCGGCCGTCGGGCTGCAAGCCATTAGCCTCCACGGCATTGCCTTTGAGCGAGCCGTCCAGCCACTGCATGCCGCCGCCCAGGGTCCAGTTGTCGTTGAGCAGGTGCTCGAAGCGTAGCTGGGCCATGTTGTTGTCGTTGTGCAGCAGGTTGTCGCTGCCTTTTTCCCAGATGTTGGTGTCGCGCGAGGCTGTGCCGAGCTGGCCGGGCAGCCGTGTCAGGCCGCGGTCCAGCGGGTGGTTGTTACGCATGAAGTCGCCTTCGAAGATGAGCTTCGTGGCGTCATTGACCTGCCAGCTGATGACCGGTGCGACATCATACCGTTCGCTTTCTACATCATCGCGGAAGCTGTCGCCTCCTTCACCCAGCATGTTCAGGCGGTAAGCCAGCGAGCCGTCCTGGTTCAAAGGCCCGGTCGCATCCAGGGTTGCCCGGTGCATGCCCTGGTCATCGAACTGACTGCCCAGAGTGACCCTGGATTCCGGCAGTGGCTGTTTGCTGACCACGTTGAACGTGCCGCCGGGGTCGCCGCGGCCATACAGGCTGGTGGCCGGGCCACGGATCACTTCCAGCCGCTCGACGGTATTGGCGTCCGGGGCGTTGGGGTAGCCGCGGTTGATCGGGAAGCCATTGCGATAGAACTCGCCGGTAGTGAAGCCACGCACGGTAAAGGTAGTCAGGCCCTGGCCGCCGAAGTTGTTGGCGCGGCCGACACCGCCGGCGTAGTCCAGGCCGTCCTGCAGGCGCGTGGCGCCGGTGTCTTGCAGCACATCCTTGGGCACCACGCTGACCGATTGCGGCGTTTCGTGCAGCGCTGTGTCGGTGCGGGTGGCACTGGCTGAGCGGCTGGCTTTGTAGCCTTGGACCGGACCATCGGCGCGTTCGCTGTCGGCGGTGCCGGTGATGCTGAGGGCCTGGAGTTCGATCTGGGCGGGGGCGCCGAGCGTTTCAGGCTCGGCAAACGCCAGTGGGGAGACAGCATGGAGCACACAAAGCGAAACGAATGTGCGACGCATCGACGATACGATCCTGGAATAGGGCGCTGAAGGGAGGGTGGGCAAGCGCCGAGAAACTACTACGAATCATTATCAAATGCATTCTTTTTAAGTGGCACTGGTGTGCCAGATACCAACACGTGAAATCTGTGCCGGTCTCTTCGCGGGTCAAAGCGCGAAGAGACCGGTCAGGGCATATCAGCACTCAGCGAACGGCCTTGATCGCCAACACATTGCACAGCGGGTGTTCCAGCACATGGGCCGTGGTTCCGCCCAGGTAGGTCTGCATGGCGTCATGCCGGTGGCTGCCCATCACGATCACATCCGCCCGGCTGTGGCTGACAAACTGGGCAATGGCCCTGATCGCTGCGCCTTCCAGGAAGTGCCGCCGTTCCAGCGGGATCTGGTGATGGTCGCCCAGGCGGTTGAACGCAGCCCGCTGCGCAGTCCGCACGCTGCCATCGAAGCCGGGCATGGTCACGGTGCCGGCACCGAAGTCGGCGATATGGGTTTTGGCTGCATCGCACACATGCAGCAGGTGCAGCTCGGCGTTGCACTGCAGGGCCAAGGCGCGTGCGCAGTGAATCACCTGCTCATCCAGGTGCTCGCCAGCACCGTGGCTGTTGAGGTCCACGGCCGCAGCAATTTGCCGGGGCAGGGGCAGGCGGATGTCGCTGACCAGGTGCACGGCAACCGGGCTGTCCTTGAGCAACTGCCAATCCAGTGGCGTGACCAGCAGGCGTTTGAGCACCGGTTCGTGCTGCACATCCTTGACCAGCAGGTCACAGCCTTGCCGTTCGACCCGCTCCAGCACACTGCCCAGGGGGTCGCGGGTCAACAACAGTTCGGTTGAAACGTCCAGGCCCGCATTGCCCAACTGATCGGCCTCATCTGCCAGCCACTGGCGGTTGTCACTGAGCAGCCGCTCACGCTCGCGGCCATCGCCCATCAAGCCAAAGGTGTCGACATCGTCGACGAATACGTTGATATCCAGCAGTGCACCGCTGGACTCCGCCAGCGCCGCTGCGCGTTGCAGCGCTGGCGTATGGCGCATCTGCGGGCCGAGCATGACAAACAAGCGCTTGAATTGGCTCATCTCACACCTCCACGTGTGGCAGCCCCCCCGGTTAGCTGGTTCTGTTGAGTCTAGACCCGTGTGCACCTGATAGAACCATGCCCGTTTTTCACCAGGCGCATGCCCGGGTGTGGCTGGCGCCGCGTGTCGGGTATGATGCGCGCCCTATCATTGTCACGAGGCCTGTCCCATGTCCCTGAGTGCTGAACAGATCGGCGAATATCGCGCCTTCGCCGAGCAGTTGGCCGATGCTGCCGCAGTGGCGATCAAGCCGTACTTCCGCGCCAGCCTGGATGTCGAGGACAAGGGCGGGCGCCTTTACGACCCTGTCACGGTGGCTGACAAGGCGGCCGAGGACGCCATGCGCGAGCGGATTCAGGCACGCTACCCTGACCACGGTATTCTGGGTGAAGAGGCAGGCGTGGCCATTGGCAGCAGCCCGTTGACCTGGGTGCTCGACCCGATCGACGGTACCCGTGCCTTCATCACCGGCCTGCCGTTGTGGGGCACGTTGATTGCCCTGAACGATGGCACGCGCCCGGTGGTAGGCGTGATGAATCAGCCATTCACTGGCGAACGTTTTGTCGGCACCCCGGAGGGTGCGTGGTGCAGCGGTACGCCACTGAAAACCCGTGCCTGTGCCGACCTGGCTTCAGCCACGCTGATGTGCACCACACCGGACATGTTCGATACCGCCGAGCGTAAAGCTGCGTTCGAGGCCGTTGCTGGCAAGGCGCGCTTGATGCGCTACGGCGGCGATTGCTATGCCTACTGCATGCTGGCATCGGGGTTTGTAGATGTGATTGTCGAGGCGAGCCTGCAGCCGTATGACGTACAGGCGCTGATGCCGATCATCGAAGGGGCGGGCGGGGTGATCACGGCCTGGGATGGCAGCAGCGCACAGAATGGCGGGTGCGTAGTGGCCTGTGGTGACCCGGCGCTGCATGCGCAGATGGTAGAGATGTTGCGCCACGCCATGTGAGCCACCTATCCCCGATCACTGCACTTTTTACGATTTCCGGGTTCTATGCTTGGCCAGGCTGCACTGACCCCCGGTGCGGCCGCCGAATATCGACCCGGTGCCGATGGTTGCAAGCTACCCGAATTTCCTCCCACGCCTGCTGCTGGCAGGCGCCCTCACATGCCTGTGCGCCTGCACCCAGGAGCAAGGCCGCGATATTGTCAGCCAGTTCGGCAACGGCAAGCCCAGTGAACTGTTCCAGACCAGCGTCGACCGCCTGGCCTCGCTGTCGATGCGCGACAACCTGCAAAGCCTGTACCTGCTGATGAACAAGCTGTACCTGCGCAACCCCAACCAGTGGAAGATGTCGGGCTACGTGGATGCCGCCACCGCTGAGCGGCAGATCCGTATGGCCATCGAACAACGCCAGCCACTGCCGCAACTGGGCAACCGCCGTGACCTGGCTGCGTTGAGCTACGCCCTGAGCCCGGAGTTTCGCGGAGATCGGGTGGGTGCTTTCATCTACGCCATCGGCAGCATGTTGATCACCGCGCACGGCGGGCGCACCGAGTTCTACATGACCGATACACTCGATCCGCTGTTCATCAACAACGCGGCGCGCAACATCGAAAAGGCCACCTGGATGCTTAGCCAACGGCAGGACGCCAATGGTGTGTTGCTGCTGTTTTCCAACGAGATTTCGGAAGAGGGCAGTAACCTGAGTTTTGCCGTGGAGTTCGGCAAGATCGTTGCGCGGCTGGACCTGTTAGCCGAGTTGCTGGATGAGCGCTATCGCCGGATTGGTTTGAATTACGCCCAAAGCCTGCTGCTGATGAACTTTTTGCCGGTGCAGTGAACCGCAGCCGTTGCGCAGGCCCTTGCAGGAGCGGCCTTGTGTCGCGAAAGGGGCGCGCAACGGCCCCAGGATTTCGGCTACCAAAGGCCATTGGACGGTTCAGAGCAGCGCTTGTATCGCCTGCCTGTAACGCTGCCCGGCCAGGCTCATGCTGTTGTTATGGGTGGCGCCCGGCACCAGCAGCAATGTTTTGGGCTGCCGGGCTGCGTCGAACAGCTGCTGGCTGAAGCGCGGGGGTACAAAACGGTCATCCGTGCCATGCACCAGCAGCACTGGCAGGCCGATGTTGCCGATCTTGTCCAGCGAGTCGAACTTCTGCGACATCAACCAGCGTACCGGCAGGGAGGTATCGGCCACCGCTGCCGCGACATCGCCCAAGGAGGTGAAGGTCGACTCAAGGATCAATCCGCGTGCCGGCGCCCCGACACCGTCTTTTTGCGCCTCACGTGCCAATTCACTGGCCAGTTCCACCGCTACCGCACCGCCCAGCGAGTGACCGAAGATCAGGCGCTTGCCAGCATCGGGCTGTAACTGGACAAAGCGCTCCCAGGCAACCCGGGCATCTTCGTACACCGTGGCCTCGGATGGCAGATCGCCCCGGCTTTGACCAAAGCCACGATAATCCACGGCCAGCACCGAGTAGCCCATGGCATGCAGTTGCTCGATGCGGAACAATTGGCCGGTCAGGTTCCAGCGCACGCCGTGCAGGTACAGAACCGCCGGGGCATTGGCGCGTTTGGCCGGCCACCACCAGGCATGCAGGCTCTGGTTATCCTTGAAGCTGCGCGGGCGTAGGTCGAGTTCCTGCACGTCGCTGGGTAAACCGCGAAACCAGCTGGCCTGGCCAGGCTCTATGCGAAACACCAGTTCACGCTCCTTGTGCTGCAGCATGGCGCAGCCAGAGGGTAGGCCTATGACCAGCAAGGTGGCGCACAGCCAGGTGAGCCAGCGGCGGCGCAGGTGGGTAAGGAAGAGGGTAGGCATGTGCGATTTCTAGCAGAAGCACTGCGCCGGATGTTGAAAAAGTGACCGAATGGCAGGGTGGTTTGGTTGCAAGCTGTTTCTGGATGAAATGAAATATGACCGGCCTCGCGCGGGTTTACTCCCGAAGCGGCCGTGACAGGAACACTCTGTTCGGTAAACGAACGCCAGCTGCATCTGGCTTGTCCGCTATCCGCCCATCCAATCCCATCGCCGCATTGCCCAACCCCCGCCTTTTTGCTGTAGTGTGCCCATCCACCGGTTGTCGCCTGCCCCCGCAACCCGCAACCGGCCCGATAGAATGACCGTGACGACCGCAACCACCGCCCACAACGCCGTAGGAAGCGGCGACCAGAAGAATAACGATACCGAGTGCCTTGCCTATGGAAAGCCGCCTGCTGAGCGAGCGCAGTAGCGTGTTTCACCACGCCGACCCTTATGCTGTGTCCGATTATGTGAACCAGCATGTAGGCCAGCATTGCATCGGTCTGTCCCGTACCACCCATCCCCAGGCCAGCCTCAGCCATCGCAAGTTCGCCGAACTCGACCTGTGCCGCATCAGCTACGGGGGCAGCGTTCGCGTGACTTCGCCAGCGCTGGAAACCATTTATCACCTGCAAGTGTTGCTCAACGGCAACTGCCTGTGGCGTGGGCACAAGCGCGAGCAGCATCTGGTGCCGGGCGAGCTGCTGCTGATCAACCCGGATGACCCGGTTGACCTGACCTACTCGGAAGACTGCGAGAAGTTCATCCTTAAAGTGCCAACCCGGCTGCTGGATTCAATCTGCGACGAACAGCGTTGGCAGCGGCCCGATGGCGGCGTGCGGTTCTTGCGCAACCATTATCGGCTGGATGAACTGGACGGCTTCGTCAACCTGCTGGCCATGGTTTGCCATGAAGCAGAAGTGAGCGATTCGCTGCCCAGGGTGCAGGGGCACTACAGCCAGATTGTCGCCAGCAAGTTGTTGACCCTGATGAGCACC
This sequence comes from Pseudomonas sp. NMI542_15, assembly GCF_021283425.1. Lineage (NCBI taxonomy): Bacteria > Pseudomonadati > Pseudomonadota > Gammaproteobacteria > Pseudomonadales > Pseudomonadaceae > Pseudomonas > Pseudomonas sp. NMI542_15. The sequence continues at coordinate 363,329 of NZ_JAJSRO010000001.1, forward strand.
AATATCCGCCGCGAATGCCTGAGCGCACCGCAGGCGGGCCTTGAGCGCATTCTTGATTACATCGAGCGCAACCTGAAACTGGAGCTGTCGGCTGAAGTGCTGGCAGAGCAGGCCTGCATGAGTGTGCGTTCGCTGTATGCGTTGTTCGACCAGCACCTGGGCACCACACCCAAGCATTACGTGCGCCAGCGCAAACTGGAACGGGTGCATGCGTGCCTGAGCGACCCGACTTGCGGTGTGCGCAGTGTGACCGAGCTTGCCCTGGATTACGGCTTCCTTCACCTAGGCCGGTTTTCCGAAGTGTATCGGCAGCAATTTGGCGAGCTGCCTTCGCAGACGTTCAAGTGCCGGGGTGAGGCGCGCTAGCAAGGCCACCTGATAGTTCTGCCAGTTGTTGGCATTTCATGCACAGCCCACCATTTGCCTTATTTCGGGTAAAGGGTGGGAACCATGTCGACATCGCAGATTTCATCTTGTGCACTCCAGTACACCGTTTATGGGCGTGATGGGGGCGAGCAAAGCGCATCCCTGCTGCGCTACAGCGGTCAGAGAAAAGAGTCGGCCACAGGGCACTACTTGCTGGGGAATGGATACCGTGCGTTCAATCCGGTTTTGATGAGATTCCATAGCCCTGACAGCATGAGCCCTATGGGTGCTGGAGGATTAAATTGTTACGCCTACTGCAGTGGGGATCCCGTGAACAATACTGACCCCAGCGGTCATTTGAAACTTCCAAGAGTAAAACTCTCAAGCATCCGCCCTAAGGCGGCGAGTATCAAAAGTGGGTATAGCATCAATCCTGATTTCAAAGGACTCCCGTCTGCCCCAGATGTAGTAAACCAGCGCGTTATAGACGCGGTTGATGCCTTGGGTCATGGTTATGGCAATCAAATAGAACCCATCATGAACTCAGCGCTATGGTCTGATGGGCAGAAATTGCTGGTGGAGGGCAGCGCCGTAACGCTGTCTGATCGTATCGGGAAAACCGCGATGCGGATTGATGAACTGCCAAGAGCCTGGAGCTTCGTGCGCAGATGGCTTGAAGCGCAGCAGCGCCAGAGCCTGGAAGCACTTACGGTTCTTGAACCGCTCCTTCGTAGTATGAAAGGCGCTAAGGACATCCCTCGATTAGACAGTTGGCTCCATAGCCCCAAAGGGTGGGCTCAAAAAGTAAGAGATCCCGACAAAGCTGGATAGCACTCTGCACAATCCGGATAGTTCCCCGCCAGTCGTCTCCCTAACCTGACCAGGTCTTAACAATAACAATGGAGACCCTGGCCATGTCCCTGGGATTCGACTACCTTAATGCCATGCTCGAGGACGACCGTGAAAAGGGCATCTACCGCTGCAAGCGCGAGATGTTCACTGACCCACGCCTGTTCGACCTGGAAATGAAACACATCTTCGAGGGCAACTGGATTTATCTGGCCCACGAAAGCCAGATCCCCGAGAAGAACGACTTCCTCACCCTGACCATGGGGCGCCAGCCGATTTTCATCGCGCGCAACAAGGACGGTGAGCTCAATGCCTTCCTCAACGCCTGCAGCCACCGCGGCGCCATGCTGTGCCGGCACAAGCGCGGTAACCGCTCCAGCTACACCTGCCCGTTCCACGGCTGGACGTTCAACAACAGCGGCAAACTGCTGAAGGTGAAAGACCCGAGCAACGCCGGCTACCCCGACAGCTTCAACTGCGACGGCTCCCACGACCTGACCAAGGTGGCGCGCTTCGAGTCATACCGGGGCTTTTTGTTCGGCAGCCTGAATGCCGATGTGAAACCGCTGGTGGAGCACCTGGGCGAATCGGCCAAGATCATCGACATGATCGTTGACCAGTCGCCGGAAGGCCTGGAAGTGCTGCGCGGTGCCAGCTCGTACATCTACGAAGGCAACTGGAAACTCACTGCCGAGAACGGCGCCGACGGCTACCACGTCAGCTCCGTGCACTGGAACTACGCCGCTACCCAGAACCAGCGCAAGCAGCGCGAGGCGGGCGACGAGATCAAGACCATGAGCGCCGGTGCCTGGGCCAAGCAGGGCGGCGGCTTCTACTCCTTCGACCACGGCCACCTGCTGCTGTGGACCCGCTGGGCCAACCCGGAAGACCGCCCAGCCTATGAGCGCCGTGACCAACTGGCCGCTGACTTCGGCCAGGCACGTGCCGACTGGATGATCGAGAACTCGCGCAACCTGTGCCTGTACCCGAACGTGTACCTGATGGACCAGTTCAGCTCGCAGATCCGCGTTGCCCGGCCGATTTCGGTGAACAAGACCGAAATCACCATCTACTGCATCGCGCCCAAAGGCGAGAGCGCCGATGCCCGCGCCAAGCGCATCCGCCAGTACGAAGACTTCTTCAATGTCAGCGGCATGGCCACCCCCGACGACCTGGAAGAGTTCCGCTCCTGCCAGACCGGCTACGGCGGTGGTACCGGCTGGAACGACATGTCCCGTGGTGCAGCCCACTGGGTGGACGGCGCCGATGAAGCGGCCAGGGAAATCGACCTCAAGCCGCTGTTGTCCGGCGTGCGCACCGAAGACGAAGGCCTGTTCGTGCTGCAGCACAAGTACTGGCAGGACACCATGATCCAGGCCCTGAAGGACGACCAGCAACTGATCCCCGTGGAGGCCGTGCAATGAGCCTTTATGAGACTGTGCGCGACTTCCTCTACCGCGAAGCGCGCTACCTGGACGACGCCCAGTGGGACCAGTGGCTGGAGCTGTACGCCAGCGACGCCAGCTTCTGGATGCCGAGTTGGGACGATGACGACACCCTCACCGAAGACCCACAAAGCGAAATCTCGCTGATCTGGTACGGCAACCGTGGCGGCCTGGAAGACCGTGTGTTCCGCATCAAGACCGAGCGCTCCAGTGCGACCGTGCCCGACACCCGCACTTCGCACAACATCAGCAACATCGAGATCGTCGAGCAGGGCGAGGGCAGCTGCCAGGTGCGTTTCAACTGGCACACCCTGAGCTTCCGCTACAAGACCACGGACAGCTACTTCGGCACCAGTTTCTACACCCTCGACCTGCGCGGCGAACAGCCGTTGATCAAGGCCAAGAAGGTGGTGCTGAAGAACGATTACGTGCGCCAGGTCCTCGACATCTACCACATCTGATACAGGGTTTTGCGAGCACTGCCCGGTGCGTCATGCGACGCGCCGTGGGCTGGCTCGCCTGCGAGGTGCAACATGAGCTACCAGATCGCATTGAATTTCGAAGACGGCGTAACCCGTTTCATCGAGGCTACTGGCCATGAAACCGTGGCTGACGCTGCCTACCGCCAGGGCATCAACATCCCGCTGGATTGCCGCGACGGCGCCTGCGGTACCTGCAAGTGCAAGGCCGAATCCGGCCGCTACGACCTGGGCGACAACTTCATCGAAGATGCCCTGAGCGAAGACGAAATTGCCGAAGGCTACGTACTGACGTGCCAGATGCGCGCCGAAAGTGACTGCGTTATCCGCATCCCGGCCTCGTCGCAGCTGTGCAAGACCGAGCAGGCCAGCTTCGAGGCTGCCATCAGCGACGTGCGCCAGCTGTCGGCCAGCACAATTGCCCTGTCGATCAAGGGTGACGCGCTAAGCCGCCTGGCCTTCCTGCCGGGGCAGTACGTCAACCTCAAGGTGCCGGGCAGCGAGCAGAGCCGCGCCTATTCGTTCAGTTCATTGCAAAAGGGCGGCGAAGTCAGCTTCCTGATCCGCAATGTACCGGGCGGGTTGATGAGCAGCTTCCTGACCAGCCTGGCCAAAACCGGCGACAGCATGAGCCTGACCGGGCCGCTGGGCAGCTTCTACCTGCGCCCGATCCTGCGCCCGCTGTTGCTGTTGGCCGGCGGTACCGGCCTGGCACCGTTCACCGCCATGCTGGAGAAGATCGCCGAGCAGGGCAGTGAACACCCGCTGCACCTGATCTATGGCGTAACCAACGACTTTGACCTGGTCGAACTCGACCGCCTGCAAGCGCTGGCGGCACGCATCCCCAACTTCACCTACAGCGCCTGCGTGGCCAATCCGGACAGCCAGTACCCGCAAAAGGGCTACGTGACCCAGCACATCGAGCCCCGCCACCTCAACGACGGCGACGTGGATGTGTACCTGTGCGGGCCGCCGCCGATGGTCGAGGCGGTCAGCCAGTACGTGCGCGAGCAGGGCATTACCCCGGCCAACTTCTACTACGAGAAGTTCGCGGCGGCGGCCTGACAGATCGCCGGGGCCGCGCTGCGGCCCTCCCAATTGCCATTAACCGGGTCATGCAGGAAAAACATATGAACAACAGATTCCAAGGCAAGGTCGCCCTGGTCACCGGTGCCGCCCAAGGCATCGGCCGGGGCGTGTGCTGGCGGCTCAAGGCCGAAGGCGCGCAAGTGGTGGCGGTAGACCGTTCCGAACTGGTCCACGAGCTGGCTGGCGAGGGCGTGCTCACCCTCACTGCCGACCTGGAACAACACACCGACTGCGCCCGGGTCATGGCCAGCGCGGTGGAAACCTTTGGCCGCATCGACATCCTGGTCAACAACGTCGGCGGCACCATCTGGGCCAAGCCTTTCGAGCACTACGAGGTCGAGCAGATCGAGGCCGAAGTGCGCCGTTCGCTGTTCCCCACCTTGTGGTGCTGCCATGCCGCGCTGCCCTACATGCTTGAACGCGGCAGCGGCGCCATCGTCAACGTTTCGTCCATCGCTACCCGTGGTGTCAACCGTGTGCCCTATGGCGCGGCCAAAGGCGGCGTCAATGCACTGACCGCGTGCCTGGCCTTTGAAACTGCTGGCCGTGGCATTCGTGTCAACGCCACCGCACCCGGCGGCACCGAAGCACCGCCGCGGCGGGTACCGCGCAACAGTGCAGAGCAGAGCGAGCAGGAAAAACACTGGTACCAGCAGATCGTCGACCAGACCCTCGACAGCAGCCTGATGCACCGTTACGGCAGCATCGACGAGCAAGTGGGCGCGATCCTGTTTCTGGCGTCGGACGAAGCCTCGTACATCACCGGCGTGACCCTGCCGGTAGGGGGCGGCGACCTCGGCTAAGCAGCAACCTCAAGGCAACAGCTTTCCTCCACAACAAAAACAAGAGCGACAGATGCCATGCGAACCCTTGACGTACACCCGATCATCGACAACGCGCGTTTCACCCCATTTCACTGGATGGTCATGGCCTGGTGCGGCCTGCTGCTGATTTTCGACGGCTATGACTTGTTCATCTACGGCGTGGTACTGCCGGTGATCATGAAAGAGTGGGGCCTGACCCCGTTGCAGGCTGGTGCGCTGGGCAGCTACGCGCTGTTCGGCATGATGTTCGGCGCCCTGGCTTTCGGCAGCCTGGCCGACCGCATCGGGCGCAAGAAGGGCATTGCCATCTGTTTCGCCTTGTTCTCGGGGGCAACCATCCTCAATGGCTTCGCCAGCAGCCCGAGCGAGTTTGGCATCTACCGCTTCATTGCCGGCTTGGGCTGTGGCGGCCTGATGCCCAACGCCGTGGCATTGATGAACGAGTACGCACCCAAACGGCTGCGCAGCACGCTGGTGGCAATCATGTTCAGTGGCTATTCGCTGGGCGGCATGCTTTCGGCGGGCGTGGGCATCTTCATGTTGCCGCGCTTCGGTTGGGAGTCGATGTTCTTCGCGGCTGCAGTACCCCTGTTGCTGTTGCCGGTGATCCTCTACTACCTGCCGGAATCCATCGGCTTCCTGGTGCGCCAGGGCCGCAACGATGAAGCGCGCAAGCTGCTCAAGCGGTTGGACCCAGGGTGCGATGTGCAGGCTGATGACGTATTGGAGGCGGCTGACCGCAAAGGCAGCGGGGCCTCGGTACTGGCGCTGTTCCGCAACGGCCTGGCCGTGCGCACCCTGGCGTTGTGGCTGGCGTTCTTCTGCTGCCTGTTGATGGTTTACGCACTCAGCTCCTGGTTGCCGAAACTGATGGCCAACGCTGGCTACAGCCTGGGTTCCAGCCTGTCGTTCCTGCTGGCGTTGAACTTCGGCGGCATGGCCGGGGCAATTCTCGGCGGCTGGCTGGGCGACCGCTACAACCTGGTCAAGGTCAAGGTGGCGTTCTTCATTGCCGCCGCACTGTCGATCAGCCTGCTGGGTGTCAACAGCCCGATGCCGGTGTTGTACCTGCTGATCTTCATTGCCGGCGCCACCACCATTGGAACGCAGATCCTGCTGTATGCCGGTGCCGCGCAAATGTATGGGCTGTCGGTGCGTTCCACGGGGCTTGGCTGGGCCTCGGGTATCGGCCGCAATGGCGCCATCGTCGGCCCCTTGCTGGGCGGTGCACTGATGGGCATCAACCTGCCCCTGCAACTCAACTTCATCGCCTTCGCCATCCCTGGCGCCATTGCCGCGCTGGCCATGGCCGTGCACCTGGCCAGCGGCCGTCGGCAAGCCCAGGCCGTGGTGGCGCAGGCATGACCCGAAAATAACAAGATGAGGTAACCCAAAATGACCGTGAAAATTGCCCACACTGCCGAAGTGCAGCGGTTCTTCGAGGAGGCCGCGGGCATTGGCAACGATGAAGGCAGCCCACGCCTGAAACGTATCGTGCAACGCGTGCTGCAAGACACCGCACGGTTGATCGAAGACCTGGAAGTCAGCGAAGACGAGTTCTGGCATGCCGTCGACTACCTCAACCGCCTGGGCGGGCGCGGCGAGGCCGGGCTGCTGGTGGCGGGCCTGGGCATCGAGCACTTTCTCGACTTGTTGCAGGATGCCAAGGACGAACAGGCAGGGTTTACCGGCGGTACACCCCGCACCATCGAAGGCCCGCTGTATGTCGCAGGCGCGCCCATCGCTCACGGTGAAGTGCGCATGGACGACGGCAGTGAAGACGGCGTGGCCACGGTGATGTATCTGCAAGGCCAGGTATTCGACCCCCAAGGGCAACCGCTGGCGGGTGCCACCGTTGACCTGTGGCATGCCAATACCCGTGGCACCTATTCGTTCTTCGACCAGAGCCAGTCCGCCTACAACCTGCGCCGTCGCATTGTCACAGACGCAGAAGGGCGTTACCGCGCTCGCTCCATCGTGCCGTCGGGTTACGGATGCGACCCGCAGGGGCCAACCCAGGAATGCCTGGACCTGCTGGGCCGCCATGGCCAGCGCCCGGCGCACGTGCATTTCTTTATCTCGGCAGCTGGGCATCGCCACCTGACCACGCAGATCAACCTCTCCGGGGACAAATACCTGTGGGATGACTTTGCCTATGCCACGCGGGATGGGCTGGTGGGGGAGGTGGTGTTCGTCGATGGCCCGGCGGGGCGGCATGCGCAGCTGAAGTTCGACTTCCAGTTGCAGCAGGCCCAGGGCAGTGCGGATGAGCAGCGCAGCAGCCGGCCGCGGGCTTTGCAAGAGGCCTGATACACCGAGTTGGCTTCTTCGCGGGCTTGCCCGCTCGCACAGGGGGCGCGGGAACCCGGGGCAGTGCACTGGACCTGTGGGAGCGGGCAAGCCCGCGAAGAAGCCAACACCAGAACAAGAGCCAGCCACAAAGGCCGGCCACTGCCTTGCGAGATGCGCCATGAAAACCCTGATCAAGGACAGTTCGCTGTCCGCCATCGTCGCGGGCTGCATCGCCACGATGATCTCTTACGCCGGCCCGCTGGTGATCATTTTCCACGCCGCCGAAGCTGCCGGGCTGTCCCACAAGCAGTTGTCATCCTGGGTCTGGGCCGTGTCCATGGGCAGTGCTGTGCTCGGTGCGCTGCTCAGCCTGCGCTACCGCGTGCCGGTAGTGATCGCCTGGTCGATCCCGGGCTCAGCGCTGCTGGTCACCGCGTTGCCGCAACTCGGCCTGGAACAGGCCGTAGGTGCCTACCTGGTGGCCAACCTGGTGCTGCTGCTGATCGGCCTCAGCGGTACCTTCGATCGCATCATCGCGCGCCTGCCGGGGTCCATCGCGGCGGGTATGCAGGCCGGCATCCTGTTCAGTTTCGGTATCGAAGTGTTCCGCGCCTTGCCCGTGCAGCCGTTGCTGGTAATGGCGATGTTCGTCACTTATGTGCTGATGCGCCGGCTACAGCCCCGTTATGCGGTGGCTGCGGTGCTGTGCGTGGGCACCCTGGTGACGGTGGCCAGCGGTGCGTTTCGCAGCGAGGCGCTGGTGCTGGAGCTGGCTTCACCGCAGTGGATAACACCGCAGTTCAGCCTGCCGGCGGTGTTCAGCCTGGCGTTGCCGATGGTGCTGGTGGCGCTGACCGGGCAGTTCATGCCGGGCATGGCGGTGCTGCGCAATGCGGGATACCCCACACCGGCCAGCCCGTTGATCAGTGCCAGTGCCCTGGCCGGTATCGTGCTGGCGCCATTCGGCTGCCACGGGCTGAACCTGGCGGCGGTTACCGCCAGCCTGTGCACAGGCCATGAAGCCCATGAAAACCCACGGCGGCGCTATGTGGCGGCGGTGGCTGGCAGCACCCTGTACCTGCTGCTGGGCATCGCCGGCGCCACGTTGATGTCGCTGTTCACAGCCTTTCCCTCGGCGCTGATCGCTGCGCTGGCCGGGCTGGCCCTGTATGGCGCCATCAGCGAAGCCCTGGCCCGCAGCCTGGCAGAGCCGGCCGAGCGGGATGCGGGATTGTTCACTTTCCTGGTCACGGCTTCGGGGGTGGCATTCCTTGGCCTGTCGGCGGCGTTCTGGGGGCTGCTGTTTGGCCTGCTGGCCCATGCACTGCTCAGGCTGCGCCAGCCACGTGCACGGGAGGTGCTGCGCCGTACCCCATGAGCTGCCGTGTTCCCAACGCTTTATCCATAAAAACAAGATCAAGAGAGCTTCGGAATGAATCACACCCCTTGCGTTGCCCTGGGCCTGACTTTGCTCAGCCAACCATTGCTGGCTGCCGACGGCGGTTTCTTCGAAGATTCGAAGGCTACCCTGAGTGCCCGCAACTACTACTTCAGCCGCGATTTCTCCGATATTGTCGGGGCCAACAAGCAGTCCAAGGCCGAGGAGTGGGCCCAGGGCTTCATCCTCGACTTCAAAAGCGGCTACACACCGGGTACGGTCGGCTTTGGCGTCGATGCACTGGGCCTGCTGGGCATCAAGCTGGACAGCAGCCCGGACCGCGCCAACACCGGCCTGCTGCCGGTGCATGGCGACGGCCGTGCTGCCGACGAGTACAGCCGCCTGGCGCCCACCTTCAAGGCCCGCCTGTCGAAGACCGAACTGCGCGTGGGCGAACTGCAACCCAACCTTCCGGTACTGACCTTCAGCGACATCCGCCTGCTGCCGCCGACCTATCAGGGCGCCAGCTTGAGTTCGTCGGACATCGACGGGCTGACCGTGCAGGCCGGGCACCTGAAAAGCACCCACCTGCGCAACGAAGGTGGCGACGGCAAGATGAACGCGATGCTTGGCCATGTGCCGATGCGTCAGGCCCAGAGCGATGCCTTCAACTATGTGGGCGGGGATTATGCGTTCAATGCCAACCAGAGCAGCGTCAGCCTGTGGTACGGGCAATTGGAGGACATCTACGAACAGGGATTTGTCGGCCTCAAGCACAGCAAGCCTGTGGGCGACTGGGTGCTCAGTGCCAATCTGGGCTACTTCACCGCGCGTGAGGATGGCGATGCCTTGCTGGGCAACATCGACAACCAGGCGTTCTTCTCGATGTTCACCGCCCGACATGGTGGGCACAGTTTCCATGCAGGCTACCAGGGCATCTATGGCGACAGCGCGTTCCCACGGGTGTTCGCCAACATTTCGCCGCTGGGTAACGAGGTGCCGACCTATGAATTCGCTTACACCGACGAGCGTTCGTACCAAGTGCGTTACGACTACAACTTCGCCGCCATGGGGGTGCCGGGGCTGACAGCGACCGTACGCTACATCACCGGTAACAATGTTGATACCGGGCTGGGCTATGAAGGCCGTGATCGTGAGCGCGATCTGGATATCGGTTATGCAGTGCAGAGCGGGATGCTGAAGGGGCTGGGGATTCGGGTGCGCAATGCCATGGCACGCTCCAACTACCGCAGTGATATCGATGAAAATCGTTTGACGCTGGTGTACACCTGGCAGCTGTTCTGACAGGCGTACACAAAATGTCGAGCATTTCGCAGATCGCTATAGGAGCGGCCTTGTGTCGCGATGGCTGCACAGCAGCCCCATAACCCTTGTGGTTCGAGACAGCCGGGGCTGCTGCGCAGCCCATCGCGACACAGGGCCGCCCCTACACGGGAATTGCGTATCGGCATAGGTTGAGGGTAGCTTTCAGAAACCACTTTTCAGGGATGCTACCCTTGGACTCCATCACCCAAGCTGTACTCGGCGCGGCGCTGCAAGGTACCCTCCTGGGGCGCATCCAGGGCCGTCGCTCGCTGCTGTATGGCGCAGCACTGGGTACGCTGCCGGACCTGGATGTGATCATCCGCTACGCCGACCCGGTGTCGCAGATGACTTACCATCGCGGCTTCTCGCACTCGTTGTTCGTGCTCACCGGGCTGGCCCTGCTGCTGGCCTGGTTAGTCAACAAATGCTGGCCCGGCAAGGGGTACACGTTACCCAGGCTGTTCCTCGCCTTCTGGCTGGTACTTGTCACCCACCCGTTGCTGGATGCCTTCACGGTATATGGCACGCAACTGTTCTGGCCACTGCAGCCTATCCCCCAAAGCTGGGCCGCTGTGTTCATCATCGATCCAGTCTATACCTTGCCGCTGCTGGCGGCGGTCATCTACGCAAGCTTCAAGGGCGTTACCGGCAGGGCTACACGCTTGCTGACCCTGTCACTGGTGTTCAGTACCGCCTACCTGGGCTTCGGCCTTGCCGGGCGCATGGCAGCCGAGCAACGCTTCCAAGCGGCACTGGACCAGCAAGGTATCGTCGTGAGCGAGGTACGCGCCGTGCCCATCGCATTCAACAGCCTGGTCTGGCGCGTAATGGCCAAGACCCAGGATGGCGATTACTACGAAGGCATCAACAGCAGCTTCGACCGGCAAGCGCCAGAAATGCAGCGCTTGCCGCACAATCTGGAACTGGCAAAAGCGCTGGCAGGCGACCCTTTGCATCAACGCTTGCGCTGGTTCACCGGCGACTGGCTGCGGTACGACCAGATAGGCAATGCGTTGGTGGTCACCGACCTGCGCATGGGCATCCCGGGCAACTACACCTTCCGTTTCAACATGGCCCACCGCGACAACCAGGGCAACTGGATTGCCGATGTGCCTTCGGTGTGGGAGGGTGCCGGGCCTGGGTCAATGTTCAACAGCCACGACCTGGCGCTGATCTGGCGTCGTATCGTCGACCAGCAGCCGCCTTTGCCGCTGGAGGCCTGGACCGACCGGTACCTGGGGGCAGGCGCGGTCGAACGCGGGCGCTGAGGCATGCGTTCGGCCGGGCTGGACCTGGTCAAATGGACAGCGATGCTGACCATGGTCACCGACCACCTGCGCTTCATATGGCCTGAGGCCGATGGCTTGTTCGTGATTGGCCGGCTGGCGTTTCCGCTGTTTTGCCTGGCCATTGCGGTGAATGTGGGGCGTGCCAGGGCAAAGGTGCTCCATACCCGCGCCAACCTACGCTACCTGTCGCTGATGCTGCTGTTCGCGGTGCTCTCGGAGCCCGCCTATCGCTGGCTGGACAGTGGTTCACAGACGTTCAGTGTAATGCCGACACTGGTACTGGGGTTGCTGGTTGCCTGGGGTGTGCAGTACCCACTGTGGCCGGCGCGCGTACTTGGCCTTGCGGGCCTGCTGGCAGGGTGGTTGTTCAGCGAGCAATTGATGTACGGGCTGCCGGGGGTGTTGCTACCTGGCGCCTGGCTGATGGCACGCAGGCAGGGTGGGGTAGCCTGGTTGCTGCCTTGCCTGATGGCCATTGGCGGCAACCTGACCAACACCTGGTTGCGCGAGCATCTTCTGGCGCCCATTACCCTGCTGACGCTGGCTGCCGCTGCGCTGGCAGTTCCTGTCGGGTGGCTGTTGTTGCGTCATGATGCCTGGCGGATACCTGCCGTAGGGCGTTGGGGCTACCTGTTCTATCCCGTGCACCTGCTGGTGATCAAAAGCTTGTCTTGAGGCTTAGCGTTCCTGGCGGATAACACCTGCGCTGTACCTGGGGCGCGGCCGCTCGCCAAGCGCTGCAGCGTCGCCGCTTGCAATTCCCAGATCCATACCCATCTAAACCGGCCGCACCACACTCAGGAACCTGTCATGGAACCCAACCGCTTCGGCGATATTGCCGCCTTCGTCAGCGCCGCGAAGGCCGGCAGCTTCACTGCCGCCGCTGCCAGCCTGGGCCTGACCCGGTCAGCGGTAGGCAAGAGCATTGCTCGCCTGGAGGCCCGCATGGCGGTGCGTTTGCTCAATCGCACCACGCGCAAGCTGAGCCTGACCGACGAGGGCCTGGTGGCATTCGAACGCTGGCGGCAGATACTGGATGACCTGGACGAGGTGGAAAGCGCCATGGCCCAGCGCCGCGGTAAGCCTACAGGCACCTTGCGCCTGACTGCGCCGCTGTCGCTCGGCCAGCGCCATGTGCTGCCGGTGCTGGACCAGTACCTCAAGCAATGGCCGGAACTGCGCGCAGACATCCGCTTCACAGACCGCTTCGTCGACCTGGTCGAGGAGGGCGTAGACGTTGCGGTGCGCATTGGCGCACCCAAGGAAGACTCGCAGCTGTTGACCCGCACGGTGGCCTGGCAGCAGTTCGTCACCTGCGCTTCGCCCGCGTACCTGGAAGCGCGAGGCGTTCCCTTGGTGCCTGCCGACCTTTATGGCCACGACAAGATCGCCTTCCTCGCGGGCGAGAAAGCCATGCCTTGGCGCTTTGACACTGAAGCAGGCCTGCACCTGTGCGAAGACCCTGGGCGGTTGAACATCGACAGCTCGGAGGCTATGCTCGACGGCGCCCGGGCCGGCTTCGGGCTGATTCACCTGCCCACCTACATCACCGGTGACGACCTGCGCGCCGGCACCCTGGCCGAAGTCCTGCACGCCTACCGGCCACCGGCGGACCCGATTCGTATCGTGTACCCGAGCAAGCGCCACCTGTCCCCTCGGGTACGCGGTTTCATTGACTTGTTGGTCGCCAGCTGGGAATCGGGCGGGCCCTGGGAGCACTGACCTGGTGTAGTGTGCGTGTGTTTTCAGCGACTATTTTTGCGTACTGATAAAAGTGTGAGTGGCCAGTTGGCTTCAGATCGCCCAAGATGGAGCGTGAAGATGCCAGTCGATCGACTGGCGGCTCAACCATCCCGGTAAACGCACCAGCCAGCATTCGAGGGTTTAGAGTATGTCCAACAGACAAAACGGAACGGTCAAGTGGTTCAACGATGAGAAGGGGTTCGGCTTCATCACTCCCGAGGGCGGTGGCGACGACCTTTTCGTCCACTTCAAAGCCATTGAATCGGACGGCTTCAAGTCGCTGAAAGAGGGCCAGAAGGTGTCTTTTGTTGCCGAGAAGGGACAGAAGGGCATGCAGGCTGCGCAAGTGCGCGCCGAGTAAGTTGCCCGAGTGTCCGGTACGCCCAGGCGTGCCCGGCCGCAGGAAGACGGAGCCCGTGGAGGGCTCCGTTTTTCGTATTATCGGTAAGCGCAACCTTCGCCAGCGCCCATGGCCTGGTGCAGAAACGGATAATCTGTATAGCCTTCGGGCCCATTGGCATAGTCGAACTGTGCCCGATGTTCGTTGAGAGGCGCTTGCGCCCGCAGCCGCTCTACCAGGTCCGGGTTGGCAATGTAGCTGCGCCCGAACGCTACGGCATCGATCAAACCACGCCCAATCAAGTCTTCGCCTTTCTCGGCGGTGTAGGCACCCGCAGCAATGATAACGCCCGGATAGGCAGCGCGGATCGCCTGGCGGAACTCGTCACGCAGCGGCTTGCCACCGGCCCAGTCCGGCTCGGAGAGGTGCAGGTAGGCGAGGTTGCGCTTGGCCAGTTCCCGGATCAGGTATAGCCCTGCGGCCTCTTGGTCTTCGCCATTGTCCACGCCATTGAACCCGCCCAGCGGGAACACGCGGATACCCACGCGCTCGGCGCTCCAGTTGGCAATCGCCGCGTCCACCGCTTCAAGCACGATGCGCGCCCTGTTTTCGATGCTACCGCCGTAGCGGTCCTCGCGCTGGTTGGCGCTCGGGGTAAGGAACTGGTGTAGCAAGTAGCCGTGGGCAGCGTGCAGTTCGATGAAGTCGAAGCCGGCTTCGCGGGCGTTGACCGCTGCCTGGCCGAAATCGGCCACGATGCCAGCGATTTCGTTCTCGCTCAGTGCACGCGGTGCGGAGGTTTCAACGCGTACCAGGTTGCCTTGCTCGTCGCGCAGGGTGGTGCGGGCGTCGGCCGGTAGCGCCGAGGGTGCGACAGGCGCTTCGCCACCGGGTTGCAACGAGGTATGCGATACCCGGCCGGTGTGCCACACCTGCACGGCGCTGTGCCCGCCTTCGGCGTGAATGCCTGCGTTGATGTGCCTCCAGGCGGCGATCTGCTCGGCACTGTGAATGCCGGGCGAGCCGGAATAGCCTTTGGCCTGGAAAGAGATCTGGGTGGCTTCGGTGATGATCAGCCCGGCGCTGGCACGCTGGCGATAATACTCAGCCATCATGGTGGTTGGCACATCACCCGGCTCAAGGCTGCGCAAACGGGTGAGGGGTGCCATGAACACACGATTGGCCAAGGTGAGCGGGCCGACTTGCAGGGGTTGGAAGAGTCTCATTGCAGCTCCAGAGGTGAAAACCAATGGTGCGCACGATACCGGGATGATTGGGGAAAGGGGGGACCGGAAGCCCGGCGCAGGGCTCCCCAATGGTGTTGTCAGTACCGGCCTCTTCGCGGGTACAAGCGGGCGATCAGCTACGGGCCAGCCGCCCGCTTACATAGTGCGCCACATCATTGAACCCCGGCGTGGACGCATGCCCCGGCGTCACCAGCGAATCGATGAACGCTTCGTCCTCTGCCGTGATCTTCACCGCCAACGCACCACCATAGGTATCCCACTGCTCCTCGGTACGCGGCCCGACAATCGCCGAGCTCACCGATTGGTTGTTCAGCACCCAGGCGATGGCAAATTCGACAATCCCCACGCCCTTGGCCGCTACATAAGCCTGAAGCTGCCGAGCGATGGCCAGCGACTCCTGGCGCCACTCCACCTCCATGATGCGTTTGTCCTGGCGGCCGGCGCGGCTGCCGGCATCGGGCACAGCACCCGGTGCATACTTGCCACTGAGTACGCCCCGGGCCAAGGGGCTGAATGGTACAACGCCCAGCCCGTGGGCGGCGGCTGCAGCCAGCTGCTCTGGCTCGGCCTGGCGGTTGACGATGTTGTACAGCGGCTGGCTTACCACGGGCTTCGGCACACCCAGTCGCTCGGCAATGTGGCAGACCTCGGCAATGCGCCAGCCACGGAAGTTGGACACCCCCCAGTAGCGGATCTTGCCTTGGCGCAGCAGGTCGCCCATCGCCTGTACGGTCTCTTCCAGTGGCACCTTGTGGTCTTCGCGGTGCAGGTAGTAGATGTCCAGATAGTCCATGCCCATGCGCGTCAGCGTGGCTTCCAGCGCGTTGAAGATGTGCTTGCGTGACAGGCCGCTGCGGTTTGGCAGGCCCTCGGCCGGGCCGAAACCGACCTTGCTGGCGACGATCCAGTCATGGCGATGGCGCGCCACTGCTTCACCGACGATCTCTTCCGAACGCCCGGCGTTGTACACGTCGGCGGTGTCGATGAAGTTGATGCCCTGGCCCCAGGCCTTGTCGATGATGCGCAGGGCGTCTTCGGTGCTGGTCTGCTCGCCGAACATCATGCTGCCCAGGGTAAGGGCGGAAACCTGCAGGCCACTGTGGCCGAGGGGGCGGTAGATCATGCGCGTGAGTCCTTTTGCAGTCGGCTGATCCCGCTGTTTTACACACATCCGCCGGGCATTGAAAGGCAGCCTTCAGCCGATCAGCGCTAACGCCTCCTGCAGGCTCAACGGGCGCTTCAGGCGCTGCGAAAGCGTCGCCATGGCATCGGAATACCCTTGGGCGATAACCGCCTCGACCCTGTCATCCACACACTGCAAGGCAATGAAATCGCCTTGTTCCGGCCCACCGACGAACTCGATCCGGTTCCACTCCCGCGCATGGCCGAGCACTTCATAGGTACGACCGTGCTGGTAGGTCCAGAAGAAGGGTACATCGGCGTAGCGGCGCTGCTCGCCGAGCATGTTTGCGGCGGCGATCACCCCGTGTTGCTGGGCCAGGCGCCAGTGTTCGATGCGCACCGGGCGCCCCGAGAGCGGGAACGTGGCGATGTCACCGGCGGCCCACAAACCGTCGGCGGCGCGCAGTTCGGCATCGACCCGCAACGACTTGTCCTCGCTCAGCGGCACGCCCTGAAGGAAGGCGGTGGCCGGTTGCACGCCGGTGCCAAGCAATACCACTGGCGTTTGCAAGCGTTCACCGTTGGCCAACAGCACCGCCTCGATTTTGTCCCGGCCTTCGAACCGCTGGACCTGCGTGGGGCCATGGAAGGTGACGCCTCTGCGCTCATGCAGTTCGCGGATGCTGCGCCCGATGCGATCGCCTAGCTGCTTGGCAAGCGGGACCTCGTGGCGAGTCACTACATGCACCTGCACGCCGTACTCGTGCAGGGCCGAGGCCGCCTCCAGGCCGATGAAGCCATCCCCTACGATCACCGCCGGCTGGCCGGGCTCAGCTGCATCGAGCACCTGTGCGGCATCCTCCCGCGAGCGCAAGGTAAACACGCCCGGCAAGTCGACGCCGGGGATGTCGGGGCGCAGTGCCTTGCCGCCGCTGGCCAGCAGGCAGGCGTCGTAAGTGATTTGCTGGCCGTCGGCCATCATCAGTTGGCGTTTCTGGCTGTTCAAGCTGCGCACCTTACCGTGCTTACGCTCCAGCTGGCCCTTGCGCAGGGCGTCGGCTTCGAGCAACGCTGGCACTTCATCGGGCGCCATCTGCCCGGCAATCACGAATTTGCTCAGCGCGGTACGGTCGTAGGCCGGCTGGCGTTCCTGATCGATCCACAGCAACCGGCCAGCGAAGCCATGGGCCAGCAGAGTGGCAACTGCGGCGCTGCCGGCGGCACCGGCACCTATCACAACGAAGCAGCGGGCGTCGCTGTGCCTGGGTGGGTCGATGACGGGCAGCGGTTGGTCATCGACCCAGACTGCATCGTCCTTCACCCAAGCCTTGTAGCGGCGCAGGTCAGCCAGCGCAGGGGGTTCGCAGACCACCCCGTCATCGACGGCGAATGCAGCCTTGTGCCAAGGGCAGACCAGCAGGCCGCCGCAGACCACGCCTTCGTCCAGCGGGGCACCTGCGTGGGGGCAGTTGCCCTGGTAGGCATGAACCTGATTGCCCTGGCGGATGAGGATGAGCTCTTCATTGCCAGCCTGGACGCGCAGGGGGCGGTGTTCGTCGAGTTGGGCCAGGCTGGCCACGGCGTGCTGGGTCATGGGGTTCTCCAAAGGGGCCTTTGGAACCATTTGACGCTTGGGGTGGGGAGGGGATGCGTTGATCTGACGACCGGCAGAGCCGGGCTTGGGGCGCTACGCGCCCCATCGCCGGCAAGGCCAGCTTCCACAAGAAGACAGTTGCTCCCACAAGTTGACGCCAAATCACTACGTTGTTCTATGAGAACAGGTTCAACTGGCCCGTGCAGAACTCAGCGCACCTGCCCGTGTGACACGCAGGGCCACCAGGCTACCCAGCACGATCAGCGCTGCCAGCGAGTACAGTGCGGCGTCGGTGGAGCCGGTCTGATCCTTGATAAACCCCACCAGGTACGGGCTGAGGAAGCCTGCCATCTGGCCCACGGAGTTGATGATCGCCAGGCCAGCGACTGCTGTGCCGGCGCTGAGCAGCGTGGTGGGCATGGGCCAGAACATCGGCAGGCCGGTCAGCGCGCCCATGGTGGCGATGGACAGGCCTAGAATGGCAATGGCCGGGTTGCCGGCGAAGTTCACCGCAATCAGCAGGCCAACGGCACCCATCAGCATCGGCACCACCAGGTGCCAACGCCGCTCGTTGCGCAGGTCCGCCGAGCGGCCGCAAAGGATCATGAACACACCGGCCAACAAGTACGGGATCGCGCTGAGCCAGCCGATCAGCAGCGGGTTGTCGAAGCCCATGCTCTTGATGATCGACGGCAGCCAGAAGTTGATCGCGTAGACACCACTCTGGATACAAAAGTAGATAAACCCAAAGGTCCAGATCAGTGGGTGGGTCAGCACCGCGAGCACACCCTCGCCGGTGGTGGCGGGCTTGCTTGCTGCGTCGGCCTCCAGGTCGGTGGCGATCATCTGGCGTTCGGCCGGGCTTAGCCAGGCAGCTTTCTGGTAGCTATCGCTGAGCAGGAACACGGCCAGCACCCCGAGGGCAACAGTGGGCAGGCCCTGGATCAGGAACATCCATTGCCAGCCGGCCAAGCCATGCTGGCCGGCGGCGAAGTGCTGGAGGATCCAGCCGGAAAACGGCCCGCCGAGCAGGCCCGACACCGGGATCGCCGACATGAACAGGGCCATGATGCGTCCGCGACGGGCGGCCGGGAACCAGCGCGAAAGGTACAGCACCACGCCCGGGAAGAAGCCTGCTTCGGCAGCGCCGGTCAGTAGCCGCAGGGCGTAGAATTCGGTCGGGGTAGTGACGAACAGCAGGCAGGTGGACAGGCTGCCCCAGGCAATCATCATCAGCGCAATCCAGCGCCGCGGGCCAAAGCGGTTGAGTGCCAGGTTGCTTGGCAGGCCGCAGAGCACATAACCAATGAAGAAGATGCCGGCGCCAAGGCCGTACACTGTTTCGCTGAATTTCAGGGCGTCGAGCATTTGCAGCTTGGCAAAGCCGACGTTGACGCGGTCCAGGTAGTTGAACAGGTAGCAGATGAAAATGAACGGAATCAGCCGCAGGGTGATGCGCCGGTACAGCGCGTTGCGGGTGATGTCCGTGCCTTGGTCAGGGGCTGGGCTGTGTGCCATGATCGGGTTCTCTGTTGTTATGGTTTTTGCCGCGTCGCCTGTTCCGGCGCTCGCTCTGACGAGTCTCGGGGACTGCGGCTAGCCTGTCTTTGTGCTTTTGCACAGTGCCTGGTTCAGGCTGCTGTGCCCGAGCCCAAAAGCCTAACCCCTAAAGGACCACGCAATGTTCGAACTCGACCATGACCTGGCGCAGGATATCGTTGACCGGGCGATGGCCATCTTGCCGTGCAACGTCAATGTCATGGACAGCCAGGGCTTGATCCTGGGCAGCGGCGAACCGGAGCGCATCAACACCCGCCACGAAGGGGCGCAACTGGTTTTGGCCAACGGCCGAATTGTCGAGCTGGATACCGACGCTGCCAAATGCCTGAAGGGCGTGCAGCCCGGGGTGAACTTGCCACTGATGCTCGATGGCCGGCTGATGGGCGTACTGGGCCTGACCGGTGACCCGCAGCAGGTGCGCACCTATGGGGAGCTGGTACGCATGACCGCCGAGATGCTGTTGGCCCAGCGCCACTTACAGGCTGACCAGCAATGGCGACGGCAGCGCTGCGATGATCTGCTGGCGTTGTTGCTGGGTGGTAGCGGTGATTCACCTCGGCTGCTCGACGAAGCCCGGCAGTTGGGCCTGAAGCCTCAACTGCCACGGGTGCCGGGCCTGTTCGAGCTGGCCTCGGGGCCCCCTGCCGAGGCGTTGTCGGCGTGGCTGATGAGCCGGTACCCGGACAGCTGGTGTGTCAGCCCGGCGCGCCAGTCATTGCTATGGTGCCGGCCAGCCGGTGTGGCACTGGATGAATCGCGCCTGCTGGAGCGCCTGCAACGCCATGGCTGGGACGTGGAGCGGCTGGCCTTGGGCAGTGCCGCGCAAAGCCTGGAGCAGCTGCGCCGGGGCTACCGCCGGGTACGTGACTTGCTGGCCTATGGCCGCGAGGTATTGCCCACCGAGCGCTTGCTCAGCCTGCAGCGCTACAGGCTGCCGGCGCTGTTGTGGCGCCACCGCAACGATGACGCGCTGGATGAGCTGCTGGAGCCGCTGCAGCGCATTCGCGCCAGGGACAACAGCGGGCAGTTGCTCACCACCCTGCGTGCCTGGTGTGCCCACGACGGTCAGAGCCAGGCCTGTGCCGATGCCCTGGGTATCCACCGCAACAGCCTGCGCTACCGCCTGGAGCGGATTGCCGAGCTGGGCGAGGTCGACCCGCTACGCATGGAAGGGATGCTTAGTTTGTATCTGGGGTTGCAGCTGTTGCCAGCAGATTGACGCGATTCACGTAGGCGCAGCCTTGTGCTGCGAAAGGGCCGCTCAGGGCGAAAAACCGCTCCGACCATGCGGGCCTCTTCGCAGCACAAGGCTGCGCCTACAAGGCCGGAAAGCAGTTACGAAGGCATCCGCCCAAACAACCCGTCCGGCGTTTTGTGCATTTGACCGAGGCCCCTTTGCCGAACAGCTGTCAGCATGCCGCTCATCAGGACAGGAGAATCCCCATGAAGATCGTCATCGCCCCCGACTCGTTCAAGGACAGCCTCGACGCTGCCGGTGTCGCCCGCGCCATCGCCGCAGGCCTGCGTGCAGCATGGCCGGGCGCTGAACTGGTTGAGTGCCCGATGGCCGACGGCGGCGAGGGCACCATGGAGGCAATCCTGGCCGCCAGCCACGGCGAACTGCGCCGCCAGGCCGTGCGCGGGCCACTGGGGCAAACCGTGGAGGCCGGCTGGGGATGGTTGCCAGAAAGCCGCACGGCAATCATTGAAATGGCCCAGGCCAGTGGCCTGCAACTGGTACCAACCGGCCAGCGCGATGCTTGCCGCAGCAGCACCTGGGGCACCGGCGAGCTGATTGCCGCAGCCCTTGCCGCCGGTGCGCAACGGGTAGTGCTGGCCATCGGCGGCAGTGCCACCAACGATGCCGGCAGCGGTATGTTGCGTGCACTCGGCCTGCGCCTGCTGGACGCGGATGGGCAAGCGCTGGAAGAGGGCGGCCTGGCCCTGGCCAAGCTGGCCCGCATCGACGCCAGCGACCTCGACCCACGGCTCGCCGAAGTGCAATTTGAAGTGGCGGCCGACGTCGACAACCCGCTGTGCGGCGTCAACGGCGCTTCGGCGATCTTCGGCCCGCAGAAGGGGGCCAACCCGCAGCAGGTGCAGGCGCTGGACCAGGCGCTGGGCCATTTTGCCGACCATTGCGCACAGCTACTGGGTGAGGACGTGCGCGATTACCCAGGGTGTGGCGCCGCCGGTGGCATGGGCTTCGCGGCGCGGGCCTTCATGGGCGCACAGTTCCGCCCTGGGGTGGAGGTAGTGGCCGAGCTGGCCGGCCTCGATGCATTGGTGCAGGGGGCAGATCTGGTGGTGACTGGTGAAGGCCGTTTCGATGCCCAGACATTGCGAGGCAAGACACCGATGGGGGTGGCCCGGGTAGCCAAGCGTCATGGCGTGCCGGTGGTGGTGCTGGCCGGTACCTTGGGTGAGGGTTATCAGCAGTTGTATGCCCATGGGGTCGATGCTGCATTTGCGTTGGCCAGCGGGCCGATGAGCCTGGAGCAGGCGTGTGCCGATGCTGCGCAGCTGCTGCAGGCGCGGGCTTGTGACATTGGTCGGCTGTGGCACGTTGCAAAGCGAACATGAACATCGTGTAGGAGCGACACTAGGCCGCTCCTGCAAATGCTTCACTCCTGCGTCTCGAACATGGCAATGAAGTTGGCCAGTGCTGGCGAAGCGTTCTGGGCGTTCCATTTCATGTACAGGCCGATCCCGGGGGCGGGTTGCTCATCGATAGGGCGGATCGGGCAAAACTGCACGCGTTCGCGCGGGGTTGAGCCAACGAACGAGGCCGGTACAAGGGCCACGCCAAAACCGCATGCCACCAGGCCCAGCAGTGTATGGATCTGCGCCGCCTCCTGCACGACCTTGGGATGAAAACCCGCCGCCTCGCACAGCGCGATCAACTGCGCGTGATAGCCACCGCCCAAGGCTTGCGGGGTGAATACGAAATCCTCATCGGCAAACTCGCGCAGGTCGACTTCCCCCTGTTGCGCCTTGGCGTGGCTGGCGGGCATGGCCATGACGATCTGCTCATCAAGCAACAACCGTGCTTCAAGGGTGCCAGCCGGCAGCGGCAGCCTGCGCATGAAGCCGATATCCGCCTCACCGGCCAGCAAAGCCTTGGCCTGCGATGCGGATGGCATCTCGCGAATGGTCAACTGCACGTTCGGGTAAGTCTCGCGAAAACGGCGCAAGCTGCCAAGTAGCGAGTCGTAATAGGCGATGGAAATGGCCGTGATGGTCAGCTTGCCGCTGACCCCTGCAGATACATTACGGGCGTACTCGATCCCCTTTTCCAGCTCAGCCAGCGTGCGGTAAGACGCGTCGAGAAACGCTGCACCCGCGGCGGTCAGGCGCACCCCGCGCTTGTTACGCAGCAGCAGGCTGAAACCCAGTTTTTCTTCAAGGCGGTTGATGGCCTGGCTCAGCGGCGGTTGCGCCATGTGCAGGCGCTCGGCGGCCTTGTGAAAGTGCAATTCTTCGGCCACAGCGATGAACTGCCTGAGCAAACGTGTTTCGATCATTCAGCATTCCTGCAGCATGGCCAGTTGGCGGTGATATCCAGGAGATATCAAACGTGCATGCTTTTAATATTAAGTCATAGATTTGATTGTTGATATCGTAAAAAGGAGAATTGAAGGTAGTCTGAAATGCCCGTCACAAAGCCTTTCCATAACAAAGTTGCGGTCATCACCGGTGCCGCACAAGGCCTTGGCCTTGCCTATGCCATGGCGTTGGCCGAGCGCGGCGCGCGTGTAGTCATCAGCGATTTGGGCACCGACAGATCCGGGCAAGGCCAGGACGCCTCGGCGCTCGAACATGCACTGACGGCCATGCGAGGCAAAGGTTTTGCTGTGGTTGGACACGCCGGCCAACTGGAGAACGAGGGCACCTGCAAGCAACTGATCGAGCTGGCTATCGAGCATTTCGGTGCGCTGGATATCCTCATTCACAATGCCGGCTGGGTCGACTACCAGCGTATCGAGGATCAGGAAGCCGCCTTTCTGCAACGAGCGCTGGGCATCAATGTGCAGGCGCCCGTGTGGCTGGCCAAGCATGCCTGGCCGCACCTCAAGCGCTCCGCAGCGCCGCGGGTAGTGCTGACGACCTCGGACCGGGCCATGTACCAGCGCTATGCGCAGCCTGGCCTGGTGGCCTATGCCGCCGGCAAGATGGCCCAGGTCGGCATCATGAACGCCCTGAGCATGGAGGGCCAGGAGCACGGCATCCTGGTCAATGCCATTTCACCGGTCGCGAAAACCCGCATGTGGGGCATCAGCCAACCGCCAGAAGAACTGAAACCCGAGTGGGTCACGCCCGGCGTGCTGTACCTGGCCAGTGCGCTGTGCCATGACACCGGCTACATCTTGCGCGCCAGCAACGGCCAGTTCACCGCCACCCGCTTCAACGAAAACAGCGGCGTCAGCTACCCCCGGGACCTGGGCCGTGTGCAGGCCGCTGACCTCGCGCAAGTGGCCGAACGCTGGAACCGCATCAAGGAATGCAACTACGTGCCGGTCAAAGTCGCCAACACGTGCGCGGACCTGGGCGAAAGCCTGGTCTGGGATGAGCGCACCGGCGCGTTGTACTTCGTCGATATTTCTGGCGGGCGCATCAACTGCCTGACAGCCGATGGCGACGTCCACACCCTTTACGCGTCAGCCGCGCGCATTGGCGCGCTGGCGTTGACCGACCGGGGTAACCTGATTTTTACCGAAGACGCCAGTGTGGCTATCTTCGACGTGCCGGCGCGCAAGGTGAGCCAGCATTCGGCATCAGTCCATCCGCGCTCGACCTACCGTTTCAACGACGGTGCTTGCGACCCGCAAGGCCGCTTCGTAACTGGCCTGATGGACGAAGTACCCAGCGGCAATACCGGGGCACTGTTCCGCTTCGACGGGCAGTTGAGCGACCAGGTGATCCATGACGACATGGCGTTGCCCACTGGCCTGGCCTGGTCGCAGGACGGCCATACGGTGTACTTCGTCGATTCGGCGGCGCGTGCCATCTACCGCGCCGAGTACCTCGTCGAAGGCCGGCTTGGCGCGGTCACGCTGTTTGCCGAAACCCCGGCCGAACTGGGGCGGCCGGATGGTCTGGCCCTGGACCGCGAAGGCGGGCTGTGGGTGTGCCAGTACCATGGCAGCTGCCTGCTGCGTTATGACCGCCACGGCCACCTGACCGACCAGGTGTTGATGCCGGTGCCATGCCCCACCAGTTGCTGCTTTGGCGGGCCCGGTTTGAACACCTTGTACATCAGTACCGCGCGATTCGACATGAACCCCGAAGAACTGC
The DNA here is from genome assembly GCF_021283425.1 of Pseudomonas sp. NMI542_15. Taxonomy (NCBI): domain Bacteria; kingdom Pseudomonadati; phylum Pseudomonadota; class Gammaproteobacteria; order Pseudomonadales; family Pseudomonadaceae; genus Pseudomonas; species Pseudomonas sp. NMI542_15. Next base: position 387,567 of record NZ_JAJSRO010000001.1, read on the forward strand.
ACCATTATCCCGATGCGGGCGACCTGTATGCCATTCGCCCGGAAACTGGCGGCGTTGCCCGGCACAGCTTCAAGGAATAAGCCGTGGCGTCTGGCTGGCCGGTAAAACGGCCAATTCGCCAAAGCGCTGGGCCGAGTCGATATAGCGCAAGGCCGACTTGGCGTCTTTCCAACCCACATAGCTCATCAGCGACTTCAGTTCCCAGCCATTGGCGGTTGCCCAGGTGGCGAAGCCACGCCGTAACGAGTGGCCGGTATACAATGCCGCCGGAACCCCGGCACGCTCCAGCATGCGCCGCAGCAGGCCGACCAGGCTGTTGCTGTTGAGCGCGCTGTCACCGAGGTTGCCCCAGCGGTCGAGCTTGCGGAACACCGGCCCATGGGCAATGCCGGCGACCTCCAGCCATTGCAGGTAGGCCGTGACCGGGCACAAGGCTTTCAGGGCAGGGGTGCGATGTTGCACGCCCAGGGCTTCTCGGTCGCCCTTGCTGCGCGGCAGGAACAACGTGATACCGACACCGGCTTCAGCCTGGATATGCTCGATGCGCAGGCGCGCCAGTTCATCACCGCGAAAGCCACGCCAGAAACCCAGCAACAGCAGCGCACTGTCACGGCGGGCCCGGCGCAGGGCGGCCAGGTCGTGATGTTCACGTGCCTGGCGGGCCTCCTCTTCGAAACAGGTCACCGCAGTTTGCAGGTGCTGCAACAACAGCGGGGCTGCCTGCTTGGGCGGCGTCGGGTGCAGGGTGCGGATACCGCGGAGCACCTGGCGCACCAGCGGCGCCTTGGTCGGGTCGGGGAAGCCTTGGGCGACGTGCCATTGGCTGAGCGCAGCCAGGCGCTGGCGCAGGGTGCTGACAGCATGCTGGTCGGCGTGGTCGACCAGGTAGCGGGCAATACTCTCGGCGGTGGCCGGCAGAAAACCGCCCCAGTGGGATTCAAAGTGTTCGATGGCAGCCTGGTAGCTGCGCCGGGTGTTGTCACGGGTGGCGGCGCGAAGGTAGCGCTCGATATCGGTCATGGTGCGGGTGTCGGTGGGTGATGGGTACACGATAAACCGAATCAAGGGATATTGCATGCCAGCGCGGTTTCTGTAGGCGCAACGCGTCAGCTGGGGTCAGTGGGGCAACCATAGTCGGCCTGGCCAGCACCGCGGGTCAGCGCCGGTGTGCGCATTACACGCATGCTTTCTCCTCGACGCCATTGAAAGGCGGATATTCGTGCAACTGCGCCGGCGACAGTGGCCGACTGAAGTGGTAACCCTGGGCGATATCACAACCGGCGAGCTTGAGGCACACCACCTGTTCGCGGGTTTCTACGCCTTCGGCGACCACTTCCAGGCCCAGGCGCTTGGCCAGGATGATGGTGGAGGACACGATCGGGCTGTCATCAGGGCTGTTGGACAGTGGCGCGATCAGCGATCGATCGATCTTCAGCTTGCTCAATGGCAGCGAATGCAGATGGGCGAAGCCGGCGTAGCCGCGGCCGAAGTCATCCAGGCTGATGCCCAGGCCCGCGCCGCGCAGTCTGTGAAGGTGCGCCACGGCCGTACCTTCGGGGTCGAGGATGGTGGTTTCGGTAATTTCCAGCTCCAGCCGCTGCGGGGCAATGGCATACCGTTGCAGTTCGCTCAGCAGCCGCGAAGCGAAATCGCCTTGGCGCAGTTGCAGGGCAGATACATTGACGGCCAGTCGTGTTCCCCGGCCTTGGGCGTCCCAGCCCGCCAAAGCCTCACAGGCCAGGCGCAACACCTCCCAGCCCAGCTCGACAATAAAGCCGCTGCGCTCTGCCAGGTCGATGAAGCGGTCCGGGTACAGCAGGCCAAATTCGGGGTGGTCCCAACGCACCAGCGCTTCATAGCCCAGTACCTGTTGGGTGTCGAGGCGGATTTGCGGCTGGTAGTGCAGCACGAATCGGCGCTCGGCCAAGGCGCTGCCGAACGCCTGTTCGAGGGTGAAGGCCTGGATGTCGGCCAGGTTCAGCGAGGCGTCGAAGAAGCGGTACTGGGCCCGACCGGCCTGTTTGGCTGAATACATCGCGGCGTCGGCACTGCGGATCAAGCTGTCGATGTCCTGGCCATCGCGCGGGCAGATGCTCACGCCCACGCTTGGGCTGGTGTTGACCTCCTGGCCGTCAAGGGCATAGGTGGCCGACAACCGCTGGACCAGCTCACGGACCCAGGCATTGATCTGGTCTTCGCTGCGTTCGCCCGCCAGCAACACCACAAATTCGTCGCCGCCAAAGCGCGAAGCCTCGTCGCCGGGCTCCAGCAAACGCTGGATGCGCCCGGCCACGGCCTGTAGCAGGAGGTCGCCGATCTTGTGCCCGAGCGAATCGTTGATCGACTTGAAGCGGTCCATGTCGATGAACAGGATCGCCATCAACTGGCGCTTGCCACGCTGGCGGGTCAGCGCCTGGCCGGCCACCTCGACGAACTGGCGGCGGTTGTGCAGCCCGCTGAGGTGGTCGGTGGCGGCGGCATGGCTGCTGCGCCGGTGTTCGTCCTCAAGACGGCCGATAAGTTGCTGGTTTACCTGCTGGGCATGCTCCAGTGCGCTGAAGGCCTCCTGGCGCTTGCGCAAAAGGCGCAAGGTCCATAGCAGGCTGGCGATGATCATCAGCGTCATGCTCAGGTTCAACCAGAATTGTCGGGAATAGGCCAGGGCCGAAGGTGCGAGGATGTCCTCCTGGCGCTGGCTGACCACTACGCTGAACCCGCGCTCTGGCACATGTCGGTAGAGGCTCTGGTACGCACCGCCGGCCGCGTATTGGGTGAGCAGGCCAGTGTTGCTACCGGTATCTGGCAGTTCTGGCAGCAACACATCGCCGGCGCCCACCACGCCGCTGGTGTCTATGCGCAGCCGCTCCAGGCCGTCATCCTGCAGCAGGCGCACCAGCCCGCTGCTCCCCAGATCGATATGCTGAAACAGCACCGCCAGGTAGCCGATGTCCAGTTGTACAACCAGGATGTTTTCGATTTCGCGGCCAGGCAGGTCGGTCAACGGCAGCAGAAAGGGCAGCCGCCAGTCGGGCAGGGCGGCCTGCTGGCCCGGCGGCTGCACGTTGGGTAGAAAGGGCTTGAATCCATAACGGGCTACGTGCCTTTGCAGCTGGCGTAACCAATCCTCGGGCAGCGCGGTGGCTTCGTCGGTATGGCTGGCTGACAACAGCCGGCCTTGCCGGTCGTAAAGGCTCATGCGCTTGAACACCGGGTCTTCGGCCAGTATCCGCGCCAGGCTGAAATTGCCCTGGCGCAGCACTTTCATGTCGTCCTGGGTGACCCGGCCAACGGCCTGGGCGCGGTCGACCAACTGGCGCAGGCTTTCGCCCACGATACTGGCCAGGTTCAAGTGCTCGGCGGCCTTGGCCGACAACGCGTCCTGGCGGGCAGCGGCTTTCTGCGTCATGTGCAGCCCCCACAGAAAGGCGAGGGTGGCGGCACACAGCATCAAGATCAGCAGTCGCAGGAGGCTGGCGGAGGAAAGCGAACGGCGTATCACTGCTGATAGTTCCCGACCCTGGGTGATGCTCCAAAAATACGACAAGGAGGTGACAGGTTGATGACTAATGGCTAATTGCCTTTAAGGGTTTCCTGTATGTGCCAGGGGCGCCTGCAGGCGTGCGGTTTCTTCCTCGATGTAGCTCATCAGTGCGCTGATTTCGGCATCGCCCAGGCGCATGTTGGGCATGGCCAGCCGGTTGTACTGCTCGTACAGCAGCATGGCCAAGGGGTCTTTCTCTGCGAGCATCTGGTCGGGCGCCTTCAACCAGCGGGTCAGCCAGCTGGCGTCACGCTGTCGGGTCACCCCCAGCAGGTCCGGGCCAATACCGGGCTGCCCTGGCTCGGTGTTACCCAGGGTGTGGCAGGAGGAGCAGCGGGTGCGGAAGATTTGCTCACCACTGCTGGGTGGCCGTATCTCGGGGGCCTGGGCGTAGTCATTGCTCATGGCGCTGGCCTGCTTCCAGTTGTGCAGGCTGTTGCCCAGCCGGTCCGCGAGAATGTACGGGCTTTCGAAGGGCGAGGCTTTCATCCAGCGGCCGGTGGCCTGGTTGCCGATGATAAGGCTCAGGTTGTGGTCTCTGGAACGGCCGTTTTCCAGGCCTTCGATCCACAGCCCCAGGCTACGGCGCAATTGCTCGATGTCGTCGGGCTCGCCGGTGAGCAGCGTCCAGCCAGGGCCGATGCCGAATTTTTCGGCGTAGCGCTTGAGGGTAGCTGGGGTGTCGTTGTAGGGGTCGATGCTGATGGAATAGAAGTAAATGTCCTTGCCGACCCGGTCACCCAGAATCTTCTGCACCTGGCGCAAGCGCGCGGTTTCCACCGGGCAGGAGTCGGAGCAGCCGGTGAAGATGAAGTTGATGGCGACTACCTTGTCCTTGATCAGGTCGTCGAAGAAATGCACCTTCTCGCCGTCCTGGGTAAGCAGCGGGATATTCGGGAAGTAGCCGGCGCCCCAAGGGCTTGCGGTTTCTTCGGCCAACGGTTGTTGCGGCTGCAGTGGCCATAACGGAATGCTGGCGGCGAATACCGCGAGCACCAGCAGGAAACGCCATGAGCCGGGCATGATGCGATCCTCGTTGTTGGGTAAAAAGGGCCGCACAGCGACCCCTGCATTGCACTCACTGGTATTTGACTGGCGCTGTCACCGTTTGCCCCAGCGTCGATTTCACGGTAACTGTCGCGGGTGTGGCCGGGCCAAAGCCGGTAGTGGTCACAGACACCCGCCAGCGGGCGCCCGTAGTCGCGGCCGTCAGCGTGGCGTTGCCCAGGCTTACCGGGCCGCCGGTGGTTGCCGCAGTCACACTGATGCTGTTGCCCGTGGCGACCGTGGTCGTCCCCTGCACATCCCAGGTGAAGCGGTTGCCACTGCGCACCTGCACCGTGGCACTGCTGACCTGGATCTGGTCGACCGCCGCCGCCGCAGTCACAGCGATGCTGACTGTGGCCGGGGTCAACGACTCGGCCCCCTTTGCATCGCGCGCCGTGTAGTTGAAGCTGGCAGTGAACGGTGTGGCGAACGTGGCAGGTGGGGTGTAATTCACCAGGGTGCCGTCGGTGCTGACGGTACCCTGACCGGAGTCCGGCTGGGTGAGACCGGTCACGGTCAGCGGTACGTTGCCGTCCGGGTCGGAGTCGTTGGCGAGCACGTTCAGGGTGATAGGTTTGCCAGCGGTAGTCGCTGCACTGTCATTGGCTGCGACGGGGGGCTTGTTGGCCGGGTCATCGGTGTCGTCATGGCCTTTGGTACGGAAGGTCGGCAGGCCGACCGAAGCCATGTATTGCACGCCATCCCAGCCTGGCAGCGGGGTTGGCATCACCTGGAACTGCCCCGGGTGCTCAATGTCCCAGCGCAGCAGCATGGACGAGTCCTCATGCTGGGTGTTGTGGCAGTGCTCCATGTAGGTGCCGGCGAACTCGCGGAAGCGGATGGCCATTTCCACCTCTCCCGAAGAATCGGCTTCTGGCCCGATCCGGTACACGTCTTTGCGCGCCCATTTTTCCCATTCCGGTGGCGCCTTGCCGTCGCGGCTAAGAATCACGCCTTCCTCGAAATGCACGTGCACCGGGTGGCTCCAGCCATTGCCGCCGTTGACGATTTTCCACACCTCCAGGGTGCCGTCGCCGCTGAACCCACCGTCGGTGGACTGGTTGGCCAGTTGCGGTGCCGCACTGATGCGTCGTGGGTCCATGCTGTAACCAAAGCCGCCATCGGTCTTGATGGTCCACGGGCTGGTGTCGGTACCGTCGGAGCGGCCAAAGATGAACGCGCGGTGGCGGGCATCCTTGAGTCTGGCCTGGTCGGTCGCGGCGTTGCGGTCAATGGGCAGTGGCAGCATTTTCAGGCCTGCGGCCTTGCCTGGCTTGGCGGGCTCGTAGGCCACCGGGTCCATGCTCAGGTCCTGGCCGGTGTAGGGCTGCACCAGCAGTTGCAGAAACTTGCCGACTGCTGGGTCGCCTTTGTCCCACTGCGGGCCTTTGTTGGTCTGCTTGATCACGGCTTTGTACTTTTCCGACAGCACGTCGGCCAGCGAAATCGTACCTTCCGGGCCCTTGCCGGTGCGATGCTCTTCCAGGTTGACGAAGTACAGCTTGTCGCCTGCCTTGATGCCATTCTTGGCAAAGTTGATGATGATGTCGTAGCGCTCGGCGATGCCTTGCAGCGGCAGGATGCCATGGTTGTCCTGCAGGTTGCCGTCGCCGTTCAGGTCCATGGTCCCGTCGAAGGGCACGGCGTGTTCCATGATGTTGCCGTCGTTGGCGATCATGTGGAACGGCACCCGGGCATACGACAGGTTGGAGCCGGAGGGGCCTTTGAACTCCCCACTGGTACCGGCAATTTCCCGCACCACGGCAAACTTGAAATAGCGCGACACCGAGCCGTTGAGGATGCGGAAGCGGTAGCTGCGCGCCCGCACCTTGAGCCTGGGCTGGTACTGCCAGTTGACCAGAATCTGGTCACCGAGGAAGCCATCGGTGTTGAACGGGTTGAACCACAGCTGGCCGTTGGCATCCCAGGCCTTGTCGGCAATCACCAGGTTGACGTCGTAGTCACGGTTACCCCATGGCATGCCGGAGCCACTGGGGAAGCGCAGGTTGACGCCATCCTGCAGCGCCTCGTTACCGCGGTCCAGGGCGCTGTAGTAGTTCATCATCACGGCGTTGCCCTTGTAGACGTTCTGTGCCGTGAAATCCATCATGTGGTCGTGGAACCAGTGGGTGCTCATGGTTTCACGCCAGTCGCCGCGAATCTTGATGCTGCCGTTCTGGCAGGCTTTCAGGCCCGGCGTGCCGTCGTTGACGAACAGGGTTTCGCCCGGTGAGCAGGGGAAGGCTGCCCGCGGATCCTGGGCACGGGTGTTGATGGTGTCGTAGCCGGCCAGTTGCACTGGCCAGCGGTAGTCGTAGTACTGCCCCGGGAAGAAGTAGGCGTTGGCGAAGCCATCGCTCTCTGCCGGGGAGTGGCCATTGTGCTCGTGCGTCGAGATGGTGTGCAGGCCAAAGCCACCGTTGGCCGAGGGGTCGATGGGCAAGGCGTTGTAATGGCGCATCAGGATCGGCTGGCCGTAACGTACCATCAGCAGTTTGGGCGGGAAGGTGCCGTCGAATGTCCACAGTGATTTGTGGTTCTGCAAGGGCATATTCGGGTGAAAGCGCGTGTCAATGCCCTTGGTGGTGCCCAGCGTAGTGGGGATGTCGGAGGTCTGGTAGTACAGGCCGCCGGGTGCAAACTCGCCAGACGCATAGTTATGCAGCTGTTTGCGATCACGCAGACCGAGGTTGATACGCGCCCCGGCCTGGGCGGTCTTGAACGCCGCCTGCGGGTAGAACTCGTTCCAACGCTGGTGCGACCAGGCTTTTCCTGGTGGCCGGCCTTCAGCAGGCGAGCCGACCGGCTGGCGGTTGAGGAACATTTCGATCTGCGCCTTCCAGGGGTTGCGGTCCAGCACATTGGCGTACTGGCTCGGGTACGGATACAGGCCGGGCTGCTTGAGGAACGCTTCCAGGGCCGTACCACTTGGCCCGCTGCGCGCGACGACGCTGGGGTCCTGCGCCGGGGCCGCGCCGAGGGTGGGGACGGGAAAGGTCAGCTCCGGCGCCGGCGTGGTCGGGTCGAGCTTCTCTGGCCCGAATTCTTCGAACAGCAACAATTGCTGGGTGAAGGGTTGGGCTCCGAACAGTGGGCTGGGTTTGCCGTTGGTGGGGTACCTGTCCGAGGTTTGCAGTGCAGGCGGCAGCACGTTGTCTATCCGCACTGTATCGCGGTCGCCGTGCGCGCCATCGACCAGCTCCAGCGCGCCTTCGTTGGCTTCGGGCAAGATACTGAGGTTGAGCAAGGCCGGAGTCGGGTCAGCCGGTTGCTCGGTGTAGGCCGATGGATCGGTCGGCGGCGGCTGACTGTTGTCGTCAAGGGGCGAGGCCATGACCGTGATCAGCCCGAGGCTGACCATCAGCGCAGTGACTGAAGAAAGCTGGAATGCGTACCTAACAGGTTGGATCACGGCATGTGTTCTCATTGCCTTGTGCCTCGCTCGCGGCTGCATGGCTCTAAGCCATCAATGGCGTTTTGCCCGATAAAAGGCCCTGAGCAACGGCTGTGCCAACAACTGTTTCAGTAATGCTTTGTTAAACAAATCCTTGTGGCACCTGAGGTGCGCTAAATGACGGGGCGTCAAGAATGGGTATAAGTCCCCACTAGCGGGGACCCAATGCCCACTGGATGGGTGGTTTGGGGCGTGACACACCCGGCGCGCTGCGGTATATGTGTGGGCTACCAAGGGGAGCCCGGCAAAGGGCTGAGAAACCGCTGAACGCTGCAGCGCGGTGACCCTTCGAACCTGATCCGGATCATGCCGGCGAAGGGATGGGGCTTGTAACCTGCCTTTTTGCCGGCCTCACTGCGAGGCCCGTCCATGTCAACTGCCAAGGTCTCGCTGTCACCTTCATCAAGGACAGCATCATGACCGAACGTTTCAGCCAGTCCCTGCGCCGCCAGAGCGAGCCAACCTGGTCGGCGGCCGTTGGCCACCGTTTCGTGACCCAATTGTGCGACGGCAGCCTGCCGGACCCGATCATGGTCGACTATCTGGTGCAGGACCATCGCTTTCTCGACAGCTTCCTGACCCTGCTGGGCGCAGCCATCGCCACCGCCGATACATTCGAGGCGCGCCTGCGCTTCGGCCGCTTTGCCGGGATGATTTCCAGCGATGAAAACACCTACTTCCTGCGGGCCTTCGAGGCGCTGGATGTAAGCCCGGCGCAACGTAGTGAGCCGGCCGATACGGCGCCCACCGCAGGGTTCAAGGCCATCATGCGCGAAGCGGCAGCCACCCGCTCCTATGCAGCAGCGCTGGCGGTACTCAACGTTGCCGAAGGCCTGTACCTGGACTGGGCGCTGAAAGCGCCGAAACCCATGCCGCAGAACTTCGTCCATGCCGAATGGATCACCCTGCACGATAACCCGGCATTCCAGGCCTTCGTTGCCTTCCTGCAGGCCGAACTGGACCGTGTCGGCCCGCAGCACGCCGCACTGGCCAGTGACTTCTACCAGCGCACGGTTGCGTTGGAACTGGCCTTCTTCGATGCCATCTACCCGCAGAGCAAATGAGCATGGATATCTTCGATCGCCTCAAGGCCGCAGCCACGCAACAGTGGCGCCGTTACGTAGACCATGATTTCGTGCGGCAGATGGGAGAGGGCACGCTGAGCGAGGCCGCGTTCCGGACGTACCTGGTGCAGGATTACCTGTTCCTGATCCAGTTCGCCCGCGCCTGGGCACTGGCGGCCTACAAGAGCCGCCGGCCGGACGACATCCGCGCCGCGCAGGCCGGGTTGGCGGCAATTCTGGATGAAACCGAACTGCATGTGCGCCTGTGCGCCCGCTGGGGGCTGACCCAAGCCGACATTGAGGCCGCGCCAGAACACCAGGCCACGGTGGCATACACCCGCTACGTGCTGGACTGCGGCGCTGCCGGCGACCTGCTGGAGCTGCACGTGGCACTGGCACCTTGCGTGATTGGCTATGCCGAAATAGGCCGGACCCTGGCCGAGCAGATTGGTGATTTGAGCAACCACCCGTACCGCGAGTGGATTGGCGAGTATGCCGGGGAAGGCTACCAGGGGGTGGCGGCGGCAGCGCGCAAACACCTGGATGAGCTGGCGGCGCGGAGCATGACCGAGCAGCGGTTTGCCGAGTTGGTGGGAATTTTTGGCCAGGCGTCCAGCCTGGAGGCGGACTTCTGGCAGATGGGGCTGGACGGGGTGGCGTAGCCCCCCGGGGCCGCTTTGCGCCCCATCGCCGGCAAGCCGGGCTCCCACAGAGACCGCGCAATGCTCGAAGGGTTGTACCGTACCTGTGGAAGCCTGGCTTGCCGGCGATGGGCTGCGCAGCAGCCCAAAAGTGCTTGGTCGACTGGGTGAATCCTACCCAGCCCAAGCCCGCTTTGGTGCATGAATGCCTCAAAATAAGTCGTCCGGCACACTTTCACAGCGCATAAAAGCGACTTTACTGTTCACAGTGCACATTGATGTCTGGGCTGCTTGCCCGATTTGATCACGGGTATCGGGGCTCGAAAAAGCGGCCCGCATATTGCTCTTCCAGCTCCCAACTACTACCCGGAGCCCCGTGCAATGAGCTCACCCAGCGAATTCCCCCTCAGCGAAGCCCCGCAGTCTGCCCGCAAAGGCCTGCTGCCGATTGCCATGGTCCTGTTCAGCTTTACCTTTTTCACCGGCACGATGTTCGCCGGCGGCAAGCTGGGCATGGCCTTCAATTTTGTCGACATGTTGTGGGTAGCCGCCCTCGGCAACAGCCTGCTGGCCTTGTATGCCGCTGCGTTGGCATTCATCGCCTCGCGCAGCGGGCTGAACACCGTGTTGATGGGGCGTTTCTGTTTTGGCGAAGCTGGCAGTCGGCTTTCGGACTTTCTGCTGGGTTTCGCTGAACTTGGCTGGTACGCCTGGGGCACAGCCACCGTGGCGATCGTGCTGGTCAAACTGTTGGGGCTGGCGGAAGGTTTCAGCGTACCGTTGATGGTGCTGTTTGGCCTGGGCTTCAGCATTACTGCCATCATCGGCTTCAAGGGGCTGGACGTGCTGTCGCGAGTATCGGTGCCATTGATGTTCGTGCTGCTGCTGGTGTCGATGTACATTGCCACCCGCGATGTTGGCGGCTTTGCCGGCCTGGCCGCAGTGGTGCCGCACGAAACCATGACCTTTTCGGCAGCGGTGACCATGGTCTTCGGCACCTTCGCCAGTGGTGCCACCCAGGCCACCAACTGGACACGGCTGTCGCGCAGCGGCCGGGTGGCGGTGACCGCCAGCGTGGTGGCATTTCTCCTTGGCAACGGCCTGATGGTGGTGGCCGGTGCCTGGTGCGCGATGGTTTACCAACAGGCCGATATCGTCGAGGTAATGATGCTGCAGGGTTTGTCGTTCGCAGCGGTGGTGATGCTATGCCTGAACCTGTGGACCATCCAGGGGCCGACCATCTACAACGTGTCCGCGGCCGCCTGCCATTTGTTGCGCAGCGAGCGCCGGCGCACGGCAACGCTGGTGGCGGCGGGGGTTGGCATTGTGCTGGCGATGGGTGGCATGTACGAAATGCTGATCCCGTTCCTGGTGCTGCTGGGCTCGATCATTCCACCGGTGGGCGGGGTGATCATGGCTGATTTCTGGTATCGCCACCGCGGCAAGTACCCGGCACTGGGCATGGCAAGCCTGCCACGTTACAACCTCACCGGGCTGTTTGCCTATGCCGTGGGCGCGGTACTGGCGTACGCCTCGCCGTGGGTCGCTCCACTGGTGGGTATCGGCGCCTCGGCCCTGTGCTACATCGTCATCCTCGAACTTGGCGCACGCCGCCGGGCTCCGGGTCAGGCGGGTGTCGAGCCGTGAGCCTGGCGCTGGACGAGATTCTGCATTTGCCCGGCCTGCACGATATGCGCGTGCTGGCCGGGGCGCGCAACCTGCAACGGCGGGTACGCTGGCCCTATGTGGCGGAAAACGAAGGTATCGCCGAATGGGTAATGGGCGGTGAGCTGGTGTTCGTCACTGGCATCAACCACCCGCGCGGCGAGGCCAACCTCCTCAGCCTGGTGGAAGATGGTGCCGCAGTGGGCATCGCCGGCATGGTCATCCTCACTGGCGGCAGCTTTATCCAGTGCGTCCCTGCGGCTGTCATCGCGCGTGCCGAACAACTTGGCCTGCCGCTGATCGAGCAGCCTTATGCGCTGAAGATGGTCGTGGTCACCCACCTGATCGGCACGGCCTTGGTGCAGATGAGCCAGGTACGTCGCTCGCGTCACGATATCCTCGGCCAGCTGCTGACTGGCGACTACCCGAGCCTGGCCATTGCCCGGCAACGGGCAACGCATCTGCAACTGACACTGGATGAGCCGCGGCGCTTGCTGGCTTTGCGCCTGGCGGGCGTGGATGGTTTGTTCGAGCGCCACGGGCTGAGCCACGGCGAGCGGACCTGGCAAGCTACCCGCCAGGCATTGGAAGATCAGCTGCAAGCCTGGTGCCGCCAACGGGCAGGGAGCGTGATGGCACAGCTGCCGGGTGATCTGTTCGTGGTACTGCTGGCCGATGCGCACGACTTGCCCGAGACCTTGGCTGGGCTTTATCGGCAGTTGCAGGCAGTGAGGGGTGAACTGAGCCTGCACATGGGCTTGTCGAGCCTCGCCGACGACTGTGCGCACTACCGTCAGGCCCTCAATGAGGCGCGCCAGGCCTTGGACGTAGCGCAGCACTTGCGCCCGGCCAACGGCTATTGCAACTTCAGCGAACTGGGGGTGCTGCGCCTGCTGCAAGGCATCGTCGACCGCTCGCTGATCGACGACTTCGTCAGCCGTACGCTCGGCCCGTTGATCGCCCCTGGGCGCAAGCAGGCCAACGCCCTGGTGCACACCCTCGACGCCTTGCTCATGGAGAACGGCAACGGGCTCAAGGCCGCGCAGCGCCTGGGGCTGCACCGCAACACCATTAATCAGCGCATCCAGCGCATCGAACAACTGAGCGGGCAGTCCATCGACGACCCGCTTTTTCGCATGAATGCTTCGGTCGCCATGCTGGTATGGCGCATGAGCGAAGCCCACGGCAAGGAGTAACAGCATGAACATCCTCAACGCACGCCTGCGCGGCAAGCCTGGCCTGTTCCGCATCGAACTGAATGGTGAGCGCATTGCCGCCATCACGCCCCAGGGCGGGGTGCAAGCACCTGGCGCTGGCGATGACCTGGACGCTGGGCAAAATCTGGTGGTGGCGCCTTTTGTCGAGCCGCACATCCACCTGGACGCGACCCTAACGGCCGGCGAACCCAGGTGGAACATGAGCGGCACCCTGTTCGAAGGCATCGAGTGCTGGGCCGAGCGCAAGGAGCTCACCACCCACGATGACATCAAGACCCGTGCGAAAAAAACCATCGGCATGCTGGTGGACCACGGTATCCAGCATGTGCGCACCCATGTCGATGTCACCGACTTGCAACTTACCGCACTCAAGGCCATGGTCGAGGTGCGTGACGAAGTACGCGAGCTGGTCGACTTGCAGATTGTCGCCTTCCCGCAGGAAGGCATCGAGTCCTACGCCAACGGCCGGGCGCTGATGACCGAAGCAGTGGCGATTGGCGCCGATGTGGTCGGCGGCATTCCCCATTTCGAGAACACCCGCGACCAGGGCGTGTCGTCGGTGAAGTTTTTGATGGACCTGGCCGAGCGCACCGGTTGCCTGGTGGACGTGCACTGCGATGAGACCGACGACCCGCAGTCACGCTTCCTCGAAGTGCTGGCCGAAGAGGCCCGGGTGCGCGGCATGGGGGCCCGGGTGACGGCCAGCCATACCGTGGCCATGGGCTCGTATGACAATGCCTACTGCTACAAGCTGTTCCGCCTGCTCAAGTTGTCGGGTATCAACTTCGTGTCGTGCCCGACCGAAAGCATTCACCTGCAGGGACGCTTTGACAACTACCCCAAGCGCCGGGGTGTCACCCGTGTTGCCGAACTTGACCGTGCCGGCATGAACGTGTGCTTTGGCCAGGACTCCATCGTCGACCCGTGGTACCCGCTGGGCAACGGCAACATCCTGCGCATTCTTGAGGCCGGCCTGCACATCTGCCACATGCTTGGTTACGAAGACCTTCAGCGTTGCCTTGACCTGATCACCGATAACAGCGCCCGCACCTTGAACCTGGGCGAGCGCTACGGCATCGAAGTGGGGCGGCCGGCGAACCTGCTGCTGCTGTCGGCGCCTGACGACTACGAAATGGTGCGCACCCAGGGACATGCCCTGGTGTCGGTACGCAATGGCAAGGTGCTGATGCAGCGTACGCCGGCCCAGGTGCAGCGTCTGCTCTGACTTCGCTGTCGCCTCAGGTGCCCAATGCAGCGAGGGCGCAGCTTGCGACTTGCGTGTCCTGCACTGCCACGCCGGTCAGGTCTGCCAGGGTGATCTGGCCGTCGTGCTCGCGCCCCTTGGCACGCCCGGCCAGCAGTGCCCCCAGTTCGATCAGCTGGTTCGCCTTTATCCGGCCACTGTCGAGCGCGTGGGCCACTTCGCCGTACTGGCTGCACTGGGCGACCGAGTCGACGATGATACGGTCCGCCCTGGCCACCAGTGCCGGGTCCAGTTCCTGCTTGCCAGGTGCATCGGCGCCGATGGCAGTGATATGCGTGCCCGGCTGGACCCACTCGCTGTGTAACAGCGGCTGGCGGGAAGGGGTGGTGCAGACAATCAGGTTTGCAGCGCCCGCAACTTCTGCCGCATCCTGCGTGTTGCGAACCTCGAAGCCCAGTTCACGGGCAAATGTCGCATAGGCCGCAAGCCCGCTTTCATGACGGCCCCAGACAACGACCTGGCGGCAATCGGTAACGGCGCGCAGCTGTTCAAGCTGCATCTGCGCCTGCATGCCGGTACCGAGGATGCCAATGGCCTTGACCTGGTCCGGCGCCAGCAGCCTGGCAGCAATACGCCCGGCCAGGGCGGTGCGCATGCCGGTCAGCCAGCCTTGGTCCTGCAGCAGCGCCAGCGGTTGCCCAGTGAGCGCAGACAGCACCAGCATCAGGCCATCATTGCTCGGCAGGCCTTTGGCAGGGTTGTCATAAAAACCGGTTGAAAGCTTGACCGTGAAGGTCGGGCTGCCCTCGATATAGGCCGATTTCACACAGCAGTCACCGTTCGCCCCTGTAAATGCAAAGGCCTGCACGGGCGGCACCTGTACCGCGCCTTCGGAGTAGGCGATAAAGCCTTCCTCCAGCCTGCTTACCGCCAGCGCCGGGTTGAAGCTGGCGACGATCTGCGCCTTGCTGAAAACCTTCATCGAACGGCCTCCAGGAACTTTTCCAGCAGGATGTTACGGCCGCACAGGATCACGGCGACACGCTTGCCCTGGTAGCGCTCGGCGAGCTTTTGCATGCCGGCAACCGCGACAGCTGCAGCACCTTCGATGATCCAGCGTTCACTGCTGGCGATATCGCGCATGGCGGCGCGGATTTCGTCCTCGCTGACCAGCACGGTATCGGTGACCAGCGCCTGGCACAGCGGCAAGGTGATGGCGCCCGGCTCGACGCCGCCAGCCGTGCCGTCCGACAGCGTTTCCAGGGCGTCGACCTCGACAATTTCACCGGCCTTGATGGACTGCGCCAGGGCAGGGTCATTGGCCGGCCAGCAGCCAATGATCTCGGTGCCCGGGTTGAGCTTGCGCAGGGCGGCACCTATGCCGGCAATCATCCCGCCACCGCCTACGGCGACGAACACTGCGTCCAGGTCTGGTGCCTGCTCGAACAATTCCATGCCGATGGTGCCTTGACCGGCAATGACTTGCAGGTCGTTGTAGGGCGACACGAACGGTACACCCTGAGCCTTGGCTTGCCTGGCGGCTTCCAGCTCTGCACCCAGTGGGTCCGTAGGCAGGCAAAGCACTTCGGCGCCTAGGGTGCGCATCGCCTCGATTTTGTATGGCGAAGCCGAAGTGG
This sequence comes from Pseudomonas sp. NMI542_15, assembly GCF_021283425.1. Lineage (NCBI taxonomy): Bacteria > Pseudomonadati > Pseudomonadota > Gammaproteobacteria > Pseudomonadales > Pseudomonadaceae > Pseudomonas > Pseudomonas sp. NMI542_15. The sequence goes on from NZ_JAJSRO010000001.1 coordinate 403,037, forward strand.
CGGTGTACACAGTCACTGGCACACCTGCCGTTTTGCCGGCTAGTGCGAGCGCCTGCCCATGGTTGCCGGACGAGGCAGCGATAACCCCATGCTTGCGCACATCAACCGGCAGCAGGCGGATCTTGTTGCTGGCGCCGCGGAACTTGAACGAGCCGGTGTGTTGCAGGTGCTCGCATTTGAGCAGGACTTCGCAGCCGGTCAGTGCCGACAACCGCGCGCTGTGACTGAGGGGTGTGATGCTGACGGCGGGGCGCAGTGCGCTGTGGGCTTCCTCAATGGACGTGTACAGTGCATCGAGGTCAACGGCATTGGCGGCAGTCGGTGAAGCAGTAGAGGCTGGCATGCTGCGCTCCTTATGGAATATATGTCCACGGTAGAATAATTATCCACGATAGACAAGTCCCTGAGCGCAGCCACTTGCAGCTTCTTGCCGGTGGCAGCGCGCCGCTAGGTCTTGAGTTCTTTCAGGTACTTGTAAACGGTGGCCCGGCCCATGCTCAGCACGTTGGCCACATAGTCAGCCCCACTTCGCCCCTCGAATGCGCCTTCGGCATGCAGCGCCTGCACCAGGCTGCGCTTGTCTTTCATCTGCAGTGTCTGTAGCGAAAGGTTGCGCGCTTGTAGCCACGCATGCAGGAAGGTGTTGATACGTTCCTGCCAGTCGTTGCGGAACAACGCGTCAGGTTGCGGTACCAGCCGGCTCATCTGGAAGAACGCATCGAGCGCTACGCGGGCTTGCTCCAATACCGACACGTTCAGATTGATGCACATCAGGTGCTGGGCTTCGCCTTGTGCGTTGCGTAGCACGGTGCTGATGGAGCGGACCTTCTGGCCGTTCCAGTTCAGCTTCTCGTAGGGGCCCAGGTTGGCGCCCTCGAGCAAATCGCCCAGTTCGTGATCAATCGCCGAATCATCGCCCAGCTTGCGTTGGGAGAAGTTGTTGGCGATGTGCACGACGGTCTGGCTGCGCAGCTCATGGACGATGACTTCAGCGTGCGGATACAGCAGCAGGGCGATGCTGTCGGCGATTGCTTTGTAGTTTTCCAGGGTCATTTTTTGTCGGTGATCAGTGCTGGACGCCCATGGTGGCGGCAAAGCGTAACCGGCACAAGGTGGCGCTCTTGCAGCGTGCGTACGTTGACAAAGCCCTCGAAACTGAAAGCCTGAAAGCAGTTGGCATAAACTTTCAATAAAAACAAGAGCTTGGAATTTTGGCGCTTAACGTTTCACAGATTCAGTTTTCATCCAGAAGGGGGGTAGGCCGCCAGGAAGGTCTCAGACACTAAATTTCTGAAGTTGCGCCTTGATAGTGCATAGCGGTGATGCAATTTTTCCATATGTTCTCTGCGACTGGGAATGCGAGAAGGGAGCTTGGAGCAGTGACTGACATAGCAACGATGCTGCGTTTGATTGGGTGGCAAGCGGGAGTAACTGAATGCTGTATTGAAAACGGCAGGCTGACGTGCCTGCCGTTGGCGTGATCGACCTCGTTACCGAGACATTCAGGCTACTCGGCCGCCGAGGGTCTCAGCGACCCAGTCTGCAATGTATTGGCCGGCATTCATGCTGTTATCGAAGCTCGCGTGCTGCACGCCGCCTTCGCGCTCCGTGAAGATTTTCAGCTCACGCTTGGGACTGTTTACCAGCTGCTCATAAGTACGGTGCGCCCACTTGAGCGGAATCTGTGAGTCCTTCTCGCCGTGGGTGACCAGGAAAGGCACCTTGATTCGGTCCAGCACGCCATCGAGATGGACGTTCTCGGCGATGATCATGAATTCGTCCATGTCCTTGGCGCCCCAGACCCAACGCACATGCGCCCAATAATGCGGCACAGGGAAGTCGCCCTCTTTTTCCAGGCGACGCTTCTGCACGTCGCGCCAGTCGTGGTTGGCGCCCCACGACACACCACAGGCGAAACGTGGCTCGAAAGCGACGGCGCGCGGGCAGTAGTACCCGCCCAACGAAACGCCTTAGATGCCGATACGATTGGCATCGACATCCGCGCGGGTTTCCAGCCAGTCCACCACGCTTGAGCACGATCCGCAGGTTCTGACACGTATGACGCATGCCGAATATGTGCGACTGGGTGGGGCCGAAAGCGTTGAACAGATCATGTGGCTGGCGATGCGAGGTGCCGCTGAGGGGCCCCTTCGTAAAGTGCATCAGAACTACTATCTCGCAACGACCACGGCCATGACCGCGGTGCTCTATGAAACGCTGGAACCTTCAGCTAAAGACAACTAGGAGCTATCACATGAATCCACAGGTCGTTGGCATGGAAGAGATTGGTGGCACCTATGTGTTTGATCTTCGGGTCAGCAACAAGGCGCTCAAGTTGAATCGCTTCTTTTGGAAAATGATCGGCACAGAGTGGCGAGCGCGTTATCTGCAGGACGCCGAGAGCCTGATGACTGAGGCCGGTCTCGACGCGTGTGAGAAAGACTTGGTACGCCGTCGTGACTGGCTGGGGTTGGTCCAGTATGGTGCAAACTTTTTCGTCGTCGAAAAGTTCGCCCGGGTTGCCAAGATGAGCAATATGCAGGTTTACGCGATCATGCGTGGCGAGTCCTATGAGGACTTTCTCAACACCCGTCGCGTTCCCGATATGCGCTGATCCCGGTATCGGACTGACCGCGAAACAGGAAAGCGAACACTCCGCTGATTATTGAGATGCCCGCGGCTTCGAAAGGCGAAGACGCACCATGGGCGCTGCCTGGCAAATGAGATGCTTATTGCCCTCTGATTGGGAAACCGAAAATGAAGCAAAGTCTGTATTTGTTATCCGGGCTGTTGTGTGACGAGGTTGTCTGGCGTGCCCAGATCGACGCGCTGCAAGAGCGGGCGGATGTACATGCCCTCGACTTCAAGGGTTACCACAGTATTACGGCGATGGCGCAGCGGGTACTGAATGACGCGCCGGACAGGTTCGCGCTGGCTGGCCATTCCATGGGCGCGCGGGTAGCGCTGGAGGTCCATCGGTTGGCGCCGCATCGGGTCGACCGCCTGGCGTTGCTCGATACGGGGACTCACCCGGCCCGCGAGGGGGGAAGCGAAGTCACGGCAGGTGCTGATTGACCTGGCTCGCGAGCATGGCATGGCGGCAGTGGCGCAACGCTGGCTCGCGCCGATGCTGCACCCGGCGCATGTCGATGACCCGGGCATCATGAGCCCATTGCTGGCGATGGTCGAACGCATGAGTTTCGATACGCTGTCAGGCCAGATCAAGGCGTTGCTGGAGCGACCGGATGCTGGCGAGCATTTGCGCACGATTCAATGTCCAGTGTTGATCGGGGTGGGTCGAGAGGATGCCTGGAGTTCGCTTGCGCAGCATCAGGTGATGGCCCAGCAAGTACCTCATGCGCGGTTGGTGATTTTTGAACGCTGCGGCCACATGGCCCCTTTTGAGGCACCGGAGGCTGTCAATGCGGCCTTGCGGGTTTGGCTACAAGACTAGCTTCAAGACTAGCTTCGAAGTGCTTCGGGGCAGGTTACTGTCCGAACGAACGATATTGTTTAGGGCGATATCGCCCTTGAGAGAGTTGGGATGAACGAAGCCGAATTGATGAATGAGATGCGGATTGAGCATGCCTGCACTCGCCTGATCAAACGTTTTGCATTACTTAACGATGCGGGGGACTACGAGAACCTGGCTTATGCATCGGCAGCGCAAGGGGAGGCCCCAATGGCATCCCCGCCCCATCTGATTGGCACCTTCAGGGATAAACTGCGTCTGGTCAAAGGCCATTGGCTGTTCAGTGAGCGCCTCGGTCAGGTAGACCTGGAGATCGCCGGGTAGCTGTGTAAACCCATCACGTATTTCCCATTTGGAGCGCACTACCGGTTTTCCTGACAAGCCTTCACAAAGGCGCCCTCTGCTAAGCCGGTGTAGGCTCATGGCAGAGGGCGCTATGGGTCAACGGTCGAGCACCAGGCAGGCGCTGCGCGAGCGAGAGCAGCAGGGCGTGAACTGATCGTTGCGTGCGCGCTCTTGTGCAGTCAGGAAACTCTCCAGGTGTTCCGGCTCGCCATCTGTCACGCCGGTGAAACAGGTGCCGCAGATACCCTGCTCACAGGCAAGGGGCACGCACACTCCGGCGTCCTCCAGCACTTCAGAGACGCTGCGATCAGCTGGCACCTGCAGAGTCATGCCGCTGCGGGCCAAACGTACTGCGGCGCGTTGTGCATCATTTGTTCTTGCGAGCGGGCGCAATTGTCGGTTGTGCGTTCTGCCTCGAGCAGCCGGTCGATGACGCGCCGCGACTGCACGCAACATTTGGTTGAGGGCGCCACACCGCCAGAACCCCATATTTTGCCTATCACATGCGATAAGCCGTGATTATTCCACCTGAGGAAATGTTTGCAGGCGTGGTCTGTTATCGCCATAATTGGTACGTAATTACATGTTACATAACACAGTACAAAATCGTAGGAGCAAGCATGGCCCGGGGCGGTATCAACAAGGTGGTAGTGCAGCAGGCGCGTCAGGCGCTGATTGCCCGGGGGGAGAACCCCAGCATCGATGCCATACGTATCGAGCTGGGCAATACCGGCTCCAAAACCACAATTCACCGTTACCTGAAGGAGTTGAACGGCCAGCAGCCGGTGGCTTCTGAAGGTGGCGTGGCGCTCAGTGATGTGTTGAGCCGCCTGGTCGGGCAATTGGCAACGCAGTTACAGGACGAGGCCGACCTGAAGATCGAGCAGGCCGAGAGCACGTTCACGCAACAGCGGGAAAAACTTGAGGCGCAGCTTGAAATTGCCCAGCAAGCCCTGGCTGCAGCGCATCAGCAACACAAGATCGATGCAGCGGCCTTGGCCGCCGAGACAGAAAAACTGCTGTCCACACAAAGCACGCTGCAGGCCGAACAGCTACGCAGTGCCAGCCTCAACCAGTCGCTGGGTGAATTGCAGGTGCGCCTGGCTGACAAGGACGAACAGGTCAAGTCGCTGGAAGACAAGCACCGCCATGCCCGTGATGCGCTGGAACACTATCGCAATGCCAGCCGTGAACAGCGCGAGCAGGAACAGCGCCGCCACGAAGCGCAGTTGCAGCAGATGCAGGTGGAGGTGCGGCAGCTGCAACAGGGCATGATCGTCAAACAGGACGAACTCACCCGCCTGCACCGGGACAACGAGCGGTTGCTGGGTGAGCACCGCCAGGCTGCCAGTGAGTGCCGGGCGCAGGAAGAGTTGCTGGAACAACGCGATGCGCAGATTCAGGGCTTGCGCACGATTCTGGCCCAGGCCCAGGGCGCCAGTGAGGAAATGCGCCGGCAGCTGGATGTGCAAGCGCAGAGCCTGGAGCACAGGCGCGATGTGTGCGCTGAACAGGCGCGGCAGTTGCAGCGGTATGAGGAGCAGCTGAAGGAGCGTGATCAGGCGCTGGCGCACTGTCGCGCGCAACTGGCTCCCGCCGCAGATTAATCAAACTTTCTGTGGCTGGCGCGTTCTTCCTTTGACACTCACGGGAGAAAACGCCATGCAGCCATCTGAGCCAGAACGCAAAGAAGGGCCTCACTCGACGGAGCAGGCCGACAAACCGGACGATCTTGGTTTCGACCCTGATTCCCCGGATCTTGACGACCCGCAGGTGGATCCGCAAGGGCCGGCCAAGGCGCCTGGAGACATCGAAAAGAACACGTGAGGGTGTTGGCCCGCCCACTCAAACAGAGCCCCTGCTAGCTCAATGAGCTAGCAGGGGCTCCATGAGAGCGGCCTTTTGGCCCGACGGCCGGTATTCAGGATTCGGCTTGTCGCGCGGCTTCGACACCCGCTGCCGACAGCTTGATCGGGTAGTGCACGCTGACCTGCTGGTCACTGCCCACGACCACGCTGCCGTCGTGAATCAAGCCGGCCTCCTGCAGCGTCTTCAGTACGTCAGCCACCGCCTTCTCACCGCGGTAGTTGTCCAGCACTTCCTTGCCCAGCCCTTGCGGATGCGAATGCAGCAGGCGGGTAAGGACTTCTGTTTTCAGTGCATCGTTGCTCATGGAGGGCCTCACTTGGCGTGCTTGGCCTGAAGCGCCTTGGCATGCTCCAGGTGCTGTTCGAGTTTTGGCAGGGTTTCGCTGGCGAAGGCCTTCAGCTCGGCCTTGTCGGACGATGCAGCCTCTTTCTTGAACAGTTCGACCGCTTTTTCGTGAGCATCAACCTGGTTGTTGATGTACGACTTGTCGAATGATTCATCACGCCATTCCAGGATCATCTTCTTGACCTTGTCGGTCATGGCCGCGTCATCCGGAACGGAAATATCCAACTTGCGGGCGATGTCGCCGAGCTTCTGGTTCGCCTGGGTGTGGTCAGTGACCATTTGCTGGGCGAATGTCTTTATCTCGTCATTCTGGCTTTTTTCCTTAGCCAGGTTGCCGGTGACCACTTCGGCGATGCCGGCCTCGGTGGCCGCATCGACGAAGTCATCGGAGCTCGCCGCCAGTGCGTGCGCCGATGCCAGGCCCAACACCATGGAGAAACCAACGCGCTTGATGAAGAGATTGCTCATGCTTCACTCCTTAAACCGTGGGGCGACCTCAGTGTCGCGTACGGTTGAGGGTGAGAGTGAGGCAAAGGTTTAATTTTTTTCGCCACCGGTTTCGACCGCACCACGCGCCAACGCAGGGAAAACCGGCGAACACGGTATGGCCGTGCGCTCTGCACCCCAACGGTCAATGGGTCATGCAAAGACGCATGGCACAGCGCCCCTTCAGGCCCTGAGCGTGCTCACTGGCCAGCATACGCAGGAGTCGTTCGCCCAGCCGCTCCTCATCGATCACCTCAAACCCGAACCGTGCATAAAACGGCGCATTCCAGGGCACATCGACAAAGGTGGTCAACGTCAGCTCGCGGACATCTGCGCAACGCGCTACATCGATGATCTGCTGCAGCAATCGGCTACCGACGCCTTGCCCTTGGGCATCCTGACGCACCGATATCTCATGAAGGTGCAATGCCTGGCCCGCACGCCGCACGCACGCAAACCCTACAATCTGCCCGATCGGGTTTTCAGCAACCCAGCTACCACCGCCCGCGGCGAAAGCCCTGTGCGCAGCACAGTCCATCACATCGGCTTGGGCCAGCCAGGCCAGCGCCGGCCAGCCAGCAAAAGCCTGGGCTGCCGAACGCTCCACGTCCGGCAGGTATTGGATATCGTGCTCAAGGGTAGGGCGGATAAGCATGAAGCACTCCTGTCGTGCTAGTCGGCCGCCAACACGTGCGGCTGTAATTGCCAGCGCACCGAGCTGACGCCTTTTTCCAGGCTGACCCGGCTGACCAGCCGCTCCAGTTGAGCCGGTGCCTGTGCGGTACCCAGCAGCTCGGCGCGCACTTCCAGGCGTGCAGGGCTGTCCAGGTCTGCGCTTTGCAGCGACTGTAACCGCAGCTGCGGATCACCCAGGCTATGCAGCATCAGGCTGCGCACCTGGATTTCGTCCTCGGCGCGGCAGACGATGCGCACCTCGAAGTGTTGCTCCACCTCGCTGGCAGGCACTACGTCTTGACGGTCCAGGCGCTGGGCGATGTCCCGCAAGAGGATATTGGCGCACAGCACCACCAGGCTGCCCAGTGCCGCCTCCAGCACCAGCCCAAGGCTGCACAGCACACCGACCGCAGCCGTGCACCACAAGGTAGCCGCCGTGTTCAGGCCGCGCACGTTAAAGCCATCGCGCATGATCACGCCACCACCGAGAAAGCCGATGCCCGACACTACATAGGCGGCAACGCGCGAGGCATCGGCAGGCGCCATGCCTGGCACTGCCTGGGTCATCAGCACGAACAGACAGGCACCGGTACTCACCAGCGCATTGGTGCGCAGCCCGGTCAGGCGTTGACGCAATTGCCGTTCGGCACCGATCAGTGCCCCCAGCAGCAGGGCAATGCTGACGCGCAGCAAAAAAACTTTCCAATCCATAGCAAACCTCTTCCGCGGGCAAACACCCGCATGAACGCCATCTGTTGGCGTGGTTGAAAAACCAGAAAAATGCGCAGGACCACGAGGAGAGGAGGAGAAGCGGGGTTAAAGGAAACCACCGTCTTGCCAGGGCGGCCAGACAGTGCAGGACACTGCCGGGCTAGCGCACCACGTGGGCCTGTCGCAAGCGACTGGGGCTACTGTCCAAGGCAGGTCTCCTGTTGAGCAAAGCAAAATTGCGCTGCGGACCATACGCCGCGTGGCAGAGCAGGTCAAGGGCGAAAACATGACAATGGCTTCATGGGTGAATGGTTTGCAACGGTCATCCCTGCATGGAAAAAAACCTGGGTTGACGGTACCCTTGCGCCTCCCGTTGCCATCACCCGGACTGTTTCATGCTGTTCAATCTCGCCGTATTGTTCGGCACCTTGGTGGCCATGGAGGGCGTTGGCACGCTGGCTCACAAGTACATCATGCATGGCTGGGGCTGGTGGCTGCACCGCTCGCACCATGAGCCACACTTGGGCATGCTCGAGACCAACGACCTGTACCTGCTGGCGTTGGGGCTCATCGCCACGGGGTTGGTCGCCTTGGGCAAGGCTGGTTATGCACCCTTGCAATGGGTTGGCGGCGGCGTGGCAGGGTACGGCATGTTGTATGTCCTGGCCCATGACGGGTTCTTTCACCGGCATTGGCCGCGCAAACCACGGCCGGTCAACCGCTACCTCAAGCGACTGTATCGTGCGCACCGTTTGCACCATGCAGTGAAAGGGCGCACCGGGAGTGTGTCGTTCGGTTTTTTTTATGCGCCGCCTTTGAAAGTGCTGAAGCAGCAATTGCGCAGCAAGCGCAGCCAGCAGTGACAACCTGGATTTGCCTCTTGTGGGAGCGGGCGTGTCTTGCGAACACCGGCAAAGCCGGTGCCATACACCGCGTTGCCTGCTTCGCGGGACAAGCCCGCTCCCATACCAGTCACTGCTTCAATTCACTGTTTCCCCTTTGGGCGCTGCCGCCACGTGCCCGCGGCTGACCCACCAGCCAAAACCTGCCGCCGTGAAGAACATGATCAGGCTGTACAGCGCCGCGGGCACCGCCATGGTTGCGTTGTTCAGCAATGAAGGGCTGAGCGCCAAGGCAATCGCCAGCGTGCCGTTGTGAATGCCGATTTCCATGCCAATGGCAATTGCCTGCCGCTTGGGAATGTTCAACAGGCGCGGCACCCAGTAGCCCACGGCCAGGCTAAGCAGGTTGAACAGCAGGGCAGCCAGGCCCACCACCGGCGCGTACTCGACCACGGTCTGCCAGTCCTTGGCCAGCGCCAGGACAATGGTAAAGGCCAGGAACAGCGCCGCCACCAGTTTCATCGGTTTCTGCATGCGTGCGGCAAAACCAGGGGCGTAACGGCGGATCAGCATACCCAGTGCGACCGGCAACAGGACAATGGCAAATACCTGCAAGACCTTGGCAAATTGCAGTGGAATGGCCTGGTCCGAGGCCATGAACCAGCTCAGCGACAGGTTCACCAGCAACGGCATGGTCAGAATCGCGATTAGCGAGTTCACCGCCGTGAGCGTGATGTTCAGCGCCACATCGCCATGGGCCAGGTGGCTGAACAGGTTGGCCGTGGTGCCGCCCGGCGAAGCTGCCAGCAGCATCAGCCCCACCGCCAGGGCCGACTCCAGGCCAAAGCCATTGGCGATCAGGAAGCACACCAGTGGCAACAGCAAGATCTGGCAGGCCAGGCCTACCACCACCGGTTTGGGGTATTTCACCACGCGCGCGAAATCGGCCAGGGTCAGCGACAGCCCAAGGCCGAGCATGATGATGCCCAACGCGAGCGGCAGGAAGGCGGTTAACAGGGGCGAGGCGGTCATGAGCGGTCTCTCGGGCGAAGGATCTCGAGGAGTGTAGGCTGGCGTTGATTGATAGCTAATTGCAAAGGGCCAGCTCTTGGTAACCGTTTGTTACCAACCGCAGCGATCAGCGAGGCTCCATGCCGCATTGCAGCGGGCCTGCAGGCGCAGTAGCATTCCGCTTTTGTCCGAGGATTAGCCTGTCATGCCGTTCCAGAAAGGGCTGCTTGCCACCCCGGTGCCGGCCCATGCCCGTCACCTGTTTTTCACCCTGCAGTCGCCCGAGGCGTTGCCTGCCGCTCTGGATGCCTTGCTGCAACAGGTCGATGGCGACCAACTGATCCTGGGGGTCGGCGCCCCGCTGGCCAAGGCCCTGGGCCGTGCAGTGCCAGGCCTGCGTGCTTTTCCGGTGCTGGACGCTGCTGTGGAGAACCCGAGCACCCAACATGCCCTGTGGCTGTGGCTGCGTGGTAACGAGCGCGGCGACCTGCTGCTGCGGGCCCAGGCCCTGGAACATCTATTGGCCCCGGCCCTGCGCCTGGCCGACAGTGTCGATGGCTTCCTGCACCGCGGCGGCCATGACCTGACAGGCTACGAAGACGGCACCGAGAACCCGGTGGACGAAGACGCCGTACAGGCGGCCATTGCTGCCGATGGTTCCAGCTTTGCCGCGTTCCAGCTGTGGAAACACGACCTGGAGTACTTCAAGTCGCTGCCCCAGGCTGACCAGGACAACATCATGGGCCGCCGGCTGAGCGATAACGAAGAGCTGGACGATGCCCCCGAGTCCGCACACGTCAAGCGCACCGCCCAGGAAAGCTTTGCGCCGGAGGCGTTCATGGTCCGTCGCTCGGTAGCCTGGGCTGACCCGCGTGGCGCCGGCTTGGCCTTCGTTGCCCTGGGCCACAGCTTCGATGCGTTCGAAGTGCAGTTGCGGCGCATGAGCGGCCTGGAGGACGGTATCATCGACGGTCTGTACCGTTTCAGCCGGCCACTGACGGGCGGCTATTACTGGTGCCCGCCCATGGGCGAGACGGGTGTGGACCTGAGCCAGCTGCTACGAGCCTGATCACTTAACATCCAGATACAGAAACACCTGCCGGCCCGGTATGGAGCGGCTAGCCTTGAAAGTTTCCGCTTCATGACGGGAGCTTTCCATGTACGCACGTCGTGACGTCCTACGCGCAGGTGCCACGCTGGGGTTGCTGGCCGCCGCCAGCCCCTGGCTGCACGCCGCCGCCCCGGCGGGCTTGCTGACGCGCAAAATACCGTCCACCGGTGAAGCGTTGCCGGTGATTGGTGCCGGTACCTCCGGCAGTTTCGAAGTAGAAACCGGCTCGGCCCAGTATCAGCAATTGAAAGCGGTACTCAAGGCGTTTTTCGAAGGGGGCGGCCGGGTAATCGACACCTCGCCCAACTATGGCGGTGCCGACAGCATTCTTGGCCAGTTGCTGGAAGAGGGCGGCTGGCACCGGCAGTGCTTTATTGCCACCAAGATCGCCGCCAACAGCCGGGCCGACGCCGAAGCGCAATGGGCCGGCAGCCTGAGGAGCCTGCGTACCGACAAAGTCGATCTGCTGCAAATCCACAACCTGCGTGACTGGCAGACCCAACTGCCCTATGCGCGCGAACTGAAGCAGCAAGGCCTGACCCGTTATGTCGGCATCACTCATTATCTGAATAGTGGCCAGGACGACGTTGCCCGAATCGTGCGCAGCGAGCCGCTGGACTTCATCCAGATCAACTACTCCGTCAATGCCCCCGACGCCGCCCGCGAACTGCTGCCGCTGTGCCAGGACAGGGGCGTTGCGGTGCTGATCAACCGTGCCTTCGACGATGGCCGCCTGTTTGCCAAGGTCAAGGACCAGGCCTTGCCGGGCTGGGCCAGCGAAGCGGGCATCGGCAGTTGGGCGCAGTTGTTTCTCAAATTCGCCATCAGCCACCCGGCAGTGACCACGGTTATCCCCGCCACCGGCCGGCCTGATCGCCAGCTCGATCAGCTCAAGGCCGGGCATGAACCCATGCTCACCCAGGCGCAGCAACAGGCGCTGATCCAGCAGTTTGCCTGACATCATGCAAGCCTGGCGGCGGCGCCTTGTCCAAGGGCTGAACATGCAGCCCGGCGAGGGGCCGGCGGTAATCGCCGGCTTGCTGCTGTTCTACCTGCTGTTCACCGGTTACTTCATGCTGCGCCCGGTGCGCGAAACCATGGGTGTTGCGGGCGGCGTGGACAACCTGCAATGGCTGTTCACCGGCACCTTCATCGCCACCTTGGCGTGCCTGCCGCTGTTCGGCTGGCTGGCATCAAGGGTGCAACGCCGGCATATCCTGCCTTGGACCTACGGTTTCTTTGCCAGCAACCTGTTGATGTTCGCGGCACTGTTTGCCGGTAATTCGGACAATCTTTGGACAGCCAGGGCCTTTTACGTCTGGTTATCGGTGTTCAATTTGCTGACCATCTCGCTGGCCTGGAGCGTGCTCGCTGACCTGTTTTCCACCGCACAAGGCAAGCGGCTGTTCGGCCTGCTGGCAGCCGGGGCCAGCTTGGGCGGGCTAAGCGGCCCCATTCTCGGCACCTTGCTTGTCGCACCGTTGGGCCATTGCGGGCTGCTGATACTGACGGCAGCGCTTTTGCTAGGCAGTATGGGTGCGGCCCTGTTCCTGCAACGCTGGCGAGTGCGCCACCCACTACCGCAACAGGTCGAGTCCCCGGGCTCGCGCCCCTTGGGTGGCAACCCGTTTACCGGCGCTACCGCCGTGCTGCGTTCGCCCTATCTGCTAGGCATTGCTCTGTTCGTGGTGTTGCTGGCCAGCGTCAGCACCTTCCTGTACTTCGAGCAGGCGCGCATCGTCAGCGAAACCTTCACCGACCGTACCCGGCAAACCCAGGTATTCGGCCTGATCGACACCGTGGTGCAGGCCCTGGCAATCCTCACCCAGGTATTGCTGACCGGGCGCCTGGCCCGGCGCTTGGGCGTCGGGGTGTTGCTGGTAGCTGTACCGCTGGTGATGGCAGCAGGGTTCCTGTGGCTGGCACTGGCACCGGTGTTCGCGGTATTCGTGGTGGTAATGGTAGTGCGCCGCGCCGGCGAATACGCGTTGGTGCGGCCAGGGCGGGAGATGCTGTTCACCGTGCTGTCCGCCGAGGACAAGTACAAAGCCAAGAATTTTATCGATACCGTGATCTACCGTGGCGGCGATGCCCTGAGCGGCTGGCTCAAGCGCGCGCTGGACGTGATGGGCGAGCACCCACAGCTGGCGATGCTGATCGGCGCAATCATTGCCTTGGGCTGGGCCGTGACGGGGGGCTGGCTGGGTCGGCAGCAGGCCCGCATGGATAACCCGCCGCACGACTGACAGGGGCGCCAAATATGGCATTGTCGCTTATTTAACGCCACCGGTCCGAACCCTTCGCAATAAAACGAATCCCCGCATATCGCCGAACTCCGAACTTGTGTACGGCAGCCTGCCGTGCATTTCGAAGTCATACGAGGTTTGAAGACCATGGCCACTAAAGACAACAGCCGTACCGGCAATCAAACAGGCAGCCAGGGCGGTAACAAAAACCCAGGCAACTTCGCCAACGACCGCGAAAAAGCGTCCGAAGCCGGGCGCAAAGGCGGCCAGTCCTCGGGCAGCCACACGCCCAGCGATCGCGAGTCGGGCCGCAAGGGCGGCCGTTCGTAAATGACCGACTTGCAGTGCCGGGACTGCCTGGCACTGCAATCAACCAGAGGGGGAGGCCCCATGCGACTGACTCCACTCATCATCCTGATGGGCTCGCTGACGATGCTCGGCGGCTGTTTCGACCGCGACAACGATCACCCTGGCAAGGATGGCGACCTCAGCAAGCCATCGCTGCAGATGCAACAACCCGACAGTAAACCGGCCCCGCAGCCCGCGCCCGACCCTGAGCCGATGCCTGGTCAGAAACCGAGCCAGTAAGGCGCAATAAGGAGCACGGCATGAGGGTGATGAACCGCGACAACGCTTTAGCTTCGTCAATGATCGCTGGGCGGTCCAGCCTGCAACAGCGCTATGAGGCAATGCTGGCCGGCGAAGATGACGCCAGCGCCCTGTGGCTCGACGAGCAACTTGCACGTGCTGAACGCTTGCCGGATGACCTGCCAGACTCACCTTCGGATTTGCCTGCCTGGAGCGCCAGGTGTGCTGCCGATGTCGCCGCCGGCTACGCCGACTACCTGGAACAACGCCGGCAAGGCGCTCCACGCCGTTTCTTTGTCAATCGCGCTCACGCGCTGTGGTTTCTGCAGCAGGTCGCCCCGACCAAAGCGGTGGACGGTGCCTGGCTGCACGGCACGCTGTGCCACTGGCGCGACCCACGTTTTCACGGGTTGATCCGAACTTACCTGGAAGAGCTCGGCAACGGCGACCCGCGTAGCAACCATGTGTTGATCTATCAGCGCCTGCTGGGCCGCCTCGGGTGTGTCGAGGCAATGCCGCTTGACGAATCACGCTACTTACAGGGTTGCCTGCAACTGGCCTTGGGGCACTGTTGCGACACCCACCTGCCTGAGGTCATTGGTTACAACCTCGGCTATGAACAACCGCCGCTGCACTTGCTGATTACCACCAGCGAACTGGCAGAACTGGGCATCGACGGCCACTACTTCCAGTTGCATGTGACGATTGACAATGCTGCCAGTGGCCACGCTCAACTATCGCTGCAGGCGCTGCGCCAGCTCTGCCCTCAGCACGACCAAAAGTCGTTCTACGCGAGGGTTCGCAACGGTTATCGCCTGAACGAGCTAGGTACTGCTGCGGCTGAGCTTATCCGCCAGTTCGACCTGCAGGATGAATTGTTCGCCGCCTTGGAGCGCAAACGGGTTTATGGCCAATTCATGCATGCCGACCGTTGCCGCCTTGAACAGCGCACCGTCAACCAATGGCTGGCCACCCCTGGCGCCATGCCCGCGTTCGTTGCCGCGCTACAGGCCCAAGGCTGGATTCAGCGAGGCCAAGACCCGGCCCAGAGCCGCTGGTGGAAGCTGATCGAAGGGCCTGCAGCGGCAATGTTCGGCGTATTCAACAGTTATGAGAAACAACTGTGGCACGACTGGATTGCCGACACCTGGCGCCCCCCGATCCGCCGTGTAGCACCCGGTAGCTGGGGCCTGCCCGAATCCCCGGACGAAGCACACAGCGAAATGTCGGGTGACCGACCCGCAACGTTGATCGAGCGCATGGCCGGCAACCGCCACGCCACACCCGAGGGCCTGGCGGCGACCCGGGCATACATTCGCACCACCGGGCTGCTTCAGGAGGAACCCCGCTGATGAGGCTGACCGCCAGACAGTTCGAAGCCGATCAGGCATTGCTGCAGCTGGGCCAGCGGCTACGCGCCGACGGCTACCGATTTACCAGTGTGACACCTGCGACTCACACCCGCGTCAACGCCCGTGAGGGTTCCGGGCAGGCCAGCAACCTGCGCGACGTGTTCGGCTGGAGTCGGCCCTTCGCCCCGGGCCTGCTGTCAACGGATGAATTGCTGTTGCTCGAACGCGCCCAGGTGCTGGTCCCGAAGGGCGACTTACTCGGCAGCTCAGTGCGCTGGTCCAGCCTGGACGACCTGCTGCTGGTGCATTCGGCGTTCCCCACCGATGGCAGCGATGCGGTGTTCTTCGGCCCGGACAGCTACCGTTTTGCCCAGGTCATTCACGAGCACCTGCAGCATAACCCCATGCCGGTGGAGCACGCAGTCGATATCGGCTGTGGCAGCGGGGTGGGGGCGTTGCTGATCGCGCGTGCGGCCCAGCATGCCCAGGTCAGCGCCGTCGACATCAACCCCTTGGCGTTGCGCTACGCTACGATCAACGCGGCGCTGGCGGGGGTGAGCAATGTGTCCGTAGTGGCCAGCGACCTGCTGGACGCCCTTACCGGTACGTTCGACCTGATTGTCGCCAACCCGCCGTACATGCTCGACCGTAGCGCCCGCACCTACCGCCACGGCGGCGGCGCCTTGGGCGCCGAACTGTCGCTGCGCATCGTTGAACAAGGATGCGAACGCCTGAGCCGCCACGGTACCTTGCTGCTCTACACCGGCGTAGCCATTGTCGATGGCCGCGATGCGTTGCTCGAAGCCATCCGCCTGCGCCTCGCAGGGCCACAATGGGCCTGGGTGTACCGGGAGATCGACCCTGACGTGTTTGGCGAGCAACTGGCCGAGCCGGGCTATGAGCAAGTCGAACGGATCGCCGCCGTGGCGCTCACCGTAACCCGTCATCGCTGAAGCAATATGGCCCGGGCCTGCACATTCGGCATCGAGGAAGAATACCTGCTGGTAAGGCTGGGCTCGGGACAGGTCCCGGCAGCACCATCGTCTGCGGTAATCGGGCGTTGCCGCGAAGCGCTGGGCCAATATTTTGTGCAGGAAATGTTCCGCAGCCAGATTGAGTTGGCCTCGCCGGTGTTCACCCACCTTCATGAAGCCCATGAGTTCTTCCAACTGCGGCGGCAGCGGCTGAGTCTTGCGCTGGCAGAGGAGGGGATGGGGTTGTACGGCGCGGCGAGCCACCCAAGCACCGCCTGGCTGCGGCAGAAGGCCGCTGCCCCGGCACATTACCAGCAACTGTTCGATGACTACCGGCATGTAGCCCAGCGAAGCCTGCTCAATGGGCTGCACGTGCACGTTGGCGTTCCGCCAGGTTGTGACCGCATGCAACTGATCAACCGCTTGCTGGTCTGGCTGCCGTTATTACTGGTGCTGAGCACCTCATCGCCTATGTGGGCGGGTCAGCAGACCGGCTACATGAGCTATCGCCGAGTGATTTGCGGGGAATGGCCGCACATGGGTTTGCCCGAAGCCTTGCCGGACTGGGCTGCCTATGAACGCTACCGCGCCTTGTTGCAGCGGACCGGTGCATTGGCTGTGGATGGCGACTTCTGGTGGGCCATTCGGCCTTCGCGGCGCTTCCCGACGGTGGAGTTGCGTATCTGCGATGGTTGCCCGCGACTGGAAGATACCCTGTGTATCGCCGCGCTGTTTCGCCATTTGGTAGAGCACAAGGTTACCGGTCGCCATGACCTGTTGCCCTGCAACCGTGAGCTTCGCTGGATCGCTCAGGAGAACTACTGGCGCGCCATGCGCTATGGGCGTCATGCACGGTTCATTGGTATGCACGAACAACAGCCAGTCACGGCTGAGGGCTGGCTTGGTCAGTTGCAGGCGCTGGTGCCGGTCGACAGCGTGGATGCCGAGCGTGCTTGCCAGCATGCACGGCACCTGCTGCGCGAGGGCACTCATGCCGACCAGCAGTTGCACTGCCTGACACAGGCTATCGCGAGCGGGGTCGGCAAGGCACAGGCGCTGCAAGCGGTGGTGGCCGCCGGGACTTGCAATTAGCCGGCGTTGGCCGACAATGGCCGCGCCCCTTGCAGCCACGCGGAAACACCTGCTCCATGATGCTGATCAAGCAATTCCCTGACATTTCCCTGGATGACACGCTGTTCGTCTTTGCCCTCGAGGCCGAGGCGGGAGAAGTCTTCACCGAGGTGAACACCGTGTTCACCGGCATTGGCAAAGTCAATGCGGCGATTGCACTGACCAAGGCGATTGCAACCCGCAGGCCCAGACTTGTCGTCAACCTTGGATCGGCTGGCAGCCAGCGCCACGGCAAAGGCCAGGTGGTGTGCTGCAACCGTTTCGTACAACGTGACATGGACGTCACACCGCTGGGCTTTGCCCGATACGAGACACCCTTGTCGGATATCCCGGTAGTCCTGGAGCATGGCGCAGCAATCCCCGGGCTACCGTTGGAAACCTGTGGCAGCGGTGACAGTTTCGAGATCAACCATGGCGACGCGCCTTATGACGTGGTCGACATGGAAGCCTATGTGCTGGCGTTGATCGCACGCGGTGAAGGCATTCCGTTTGTGTGCCTGAAATACATTTCCGATGATGCCGGCAGCGATGCAGCAGGGGATTGGGCGGTGCAGGTTCACCTGGCGGCCGAGGCGTTCAAGCGGGTGCTGTTCAGCCAGGTGTGACCAAGCCTCATCACACCTGCGCCTGCAAACCCGCCAGATAGTCACCAAACCCTTCCCGGGCGCGGCTGTCGAGGCGGCTGCTGGTGGCCACGCTGTGCCTGGCGGTCCAGACAATCTGCGCGCCGCTGGCCTGAAGGTCGCTGACCAGCTGCACATCTTCATGCGCCGCGAGGGGCTGGAAGCCACCCACGCGTTGATAGGCAGCGGCGCACACACCCAGGTTCGCGCCGTGCACATGGCGATGGCCTTCGCGCGCTTCATAGCGGCTCTGGTACAGCTTGCGCAGGGCAGCTTTCTGCCAGGGCTGCCAACACTCGACATGCACGGTACCGCACACCACCTCGGCGCTGCAGGCCAGCTGCGACACCAGCCAGTGCGACGGCACCTGGCTATCGGCGTCGGTGCACGCCAGCCACTGCGCACCACGCTCGACCATGTGCGCTGCGCCCACCCGGCGCGCCATGCCGACATTACCGGCATCCACCTCCAAAACCCGCACACCGAAGCGCCGCGCCACCGCGGCACTACCGTCGCTGCAACGGTCCAGCACCACCAACACGTCTACCCGGTGCCCCGCCTGTTGCGCTTGCATGGCAGCGACCAACACCGCCCGCAGGCAGCGCCCGAGGCGGCGGGCTTCGTTGTGCGCCGGAATGACCACGGCAATCATGGGCAGGTCTCGTCCAGGTCAACCACGCTGGGCTGGCAGGACCAGTATTCCAGTACGAAGTCTGCCTCTTCATGCCGGAACTGGTGATGCAGAGGCAGGTGCTGGGCCAGCATGCGATGCACTTCCCGTCCATCCTGTGGGCAACCCACGATGGGGTGTTTCCAGTGACAGGCGAGCAGGGCGCCGTCGTAGGTCAGGCTGGCCACCGATTGCTCGATGACCTGCAGCCAGTCTGTAGGATCAAGGTAGTAACCGACTTCGCTGAGCACGATCAGGTCGAAGCGCCCGCCCGGCCAGTCCGCTGGTAGCCGGGCCATTTCCACCGAGGCGTTGGGCACATCGACGAGGCGTTCGCGGGCCAGGCCTACGGCCGTTGGATCAAGGTCCTGGCACAGCAAGTCGGCGCAGCGATCGGCCAGCAACGCACTGAGCTCACCATTGGCACAGGCTGGCTCGAATACGCGCTGATAGCACTGGCGGGGCAGGCTGGCCATTACCAGCTCGCGTTTGCGCTTCTCGTACCAGCGGGTGCGAAAAGCCCAAGGGTCTTCATTGGTGGCGTACAGCTCGGCGAAATATTGCGGATCCAGGCTCATGACAGCTCCATTCACAGGAACACCAGTTCGAAAGGTTGCAGCAGACATTCCATCAAGCGGGGTGGCAGCACCGGCGGCTGCTCGGCGTCCGGCTCCAGCTGGCTGACGTGGGCGGCCAAGGCCTTGCGCTTGCGGGCCAGGCGGCTTTCATCGAGCTGCAGGCGGTGCGCACGCGGCCATGGCAGGCGCGGGTCATCGGGCTCAGCCCAGTGCCACGCCCACACCGGCACCTCTGCCAATTGCACCCCGCGGGCGGCCGCCGCGTGTGCCGCAGCTCGGCCTACGGCCTCGTGATCGCAGTGCCCATCATTACGCCAGGTGGCCATCAACAGGTCATCTGGCCGCAGCAACTGGGTGAGGTGACTGACCAGGAATGCCTCTTCGCGCGGTAACTGGCCGTCCTTCAGGTGCAGCCTGCGCCAGTCCAGATGGGTAAGGTCCAGGTCCAGCTGCAGCAGGGCCTGGCGGCTCTCTTGCGGCCGCTGTCGACGCAAACGGTGCTCGGTCCAGTGGCTGGAGCCGGGGTGGCTGCCTTCACCGTCGGTGGCGGAAATCAGCACCAGTTCATCCTCGCGTCCCTTGAAACCCGCCAGCAGACCACCTGCCATGAGGATTTCGTCATCCGGATGCGGCGCGATCAACACCAGCCGGCGCCCAGGTGGGCACAGCTGCATTGGATCGAGCCATGTAGCGCGTGCAAGATGCGCACCTTGCTGCCAGGCTGCCCAAGGCGTTCCGTTGGCGGACTGAATAAGGTTCTGGCTCATAGCTGCCACACCCCGGCCGGTAGTTGGGTGAGCTGATGGCCCAGCACCGCCAGATCGCGCTCGGCATGGCTCTGGCGCATGAATACCGGTAGGTCAGCGCTCAGCCGGGCAAAATGGCTGCTGCGGCAGAATGGCGTGGCTCCCAGCGCTCGCCCAACGTGGCTGATCACGCGTTCCACGGCGTGTTCCACCTGGGCACGCGTGCGGCGCACTTCGAAGCTGGCATCTGCGCCAGGTTGCCGGTCGATCCAGGCAGCACATTCGCGCAGCGCCGCGCGGGCACCGTACAACGCAGCATCCACTGCCCCCAGGTGCGCATCGGCATGGGGGTCGGGGCGGGGCTTGCGGCAATGTTCGCGCAGGTAGTCTGCCAGTGCCTCGGCCGCGCCGTACCAGCAGGCAGCGATGCCCGCACCGCCATGCCAAAAGCCAGGGCGTGCCAGGTATTGGCCCGGCGTGCCGATGAGCGTGCCGGGGGTGTCGTTGAATGTCACCTCGACGCTGGCAGTTGTGGCCATGCCGACTGCTTGCCAATGTTCGATGCACAGCCCCTGGTTCGGCTGTGAAAGCTCGATCGCCACCAGTTGCGGCTGGTCCGCCTCATCCCAGGCAGTGATCAGCGCCCGGTCGATCTGCAAGGCCCCTGAACACCAGGCCTTGCGGCCTTGCAGGCGCACCTGGTCACCTTCGCGCGCCGTCACCTGCGCACGTGCATCGGGCGGCTCAGCGGCCCACACGCCCCAGATGCCGTCTACGGCGTGGTGGGCGGCGCCGCATTCAGCAAGGATGGCCAGGGCATCGGTGTGGCCTTCATAGAGCTTGGCCAGCGCCAGGTCGCAACCGGCCACACGGGCCAGGGTCTGCCAGCGGCGCAGTGTGTTGCCTTGGCCCGGCAATGGCAACAGGTCGAGATGGTCGGCGTGCAGCGCCTGGATCAGCTGCGGCAGTTGCGTATCGAGGTTAAGGGGTTGCTGGCGCTCGCCAAAGGTACGTAACAGGCGGTCGAGGGTGGTCAGGTTGAAGTCCTGAACGATGCTCATCATTGTGTCTCCAGGTTCATGTCCAATCGCCGTTGCCCCATCATTTCAGCCCCAGTTGCTTGCGCATGTGTGCGGTGATGGACTGGCGTACCTTGCCCATCTCCGCCCATGGGTCATCAATTTCTGCCAGCCGCTCGTGCAGGTTGGCGATGTTCCATTGGTTGGCAGCCTTGATGTGCGCCAGTTCCTCGCGCCAGATCGGTACCGACACAGGTAACCCCTCACGGGCACGCAAGGAGTAGGCACAGGCTGTGGTGGCGCCCTTGCCGTTGCGCAGGTAGTCGATGAAGATCCGCCCCACGCGGTTTTTCGGCCCCGACACTGCACTGAGGCGATCCGGGAACAGCTTGGCCAGGTAATCGACGATGGCGTGGCTAAAGTCCTTGACCTCGTCCCAGCCCGACCGCCGGGTCAAGGGCACGACCAGGTGAATACCCTTGCCGCCACTGGTTTTCAGGAACACCTTCAGGCCCAGTTCGTCGAGCAGGGTGAGGGTGAGCTGGGTGGCCTCCAGCATGGCCTTCCAGGGCAGCGCGGGGTCGGGGTCCAGGTCAAGTACGAAGCGGTCCGGTTTGTCGAAGTCCTTGTCCGTGGCGTTCCAGGTGTGCAGTTCGAGCATGTTCATCTGCACAGCACCTAGCAGGGTGTCCGGGCGGTTGATGACCATCGCCGCCTGGCCGGCCTCGGCCTTTTCATAGCTGATGACGTTAGGTATGTGCAGCTGGCCTGCGTTTTTCTGGAAGAACAGCTCCCCGGCCAGGCCGTCCGGGGCGCGCACCAGCGCCACCGGGCGTTGCTTGAGCTGGGGCAGGATCCACTGGCTGACGCTGGCGTAGTACTCGGCGACCTCGCGCTTGGTCACGCCGGTGGTGGCGTCGATCACCCGGTCGGGGTGGGTCAGGCGCAGTTCACCCAGGTTTTCAGGCGCCTTCGCCTGCTTGTTGCGTTTGGGCACGGTCTGGGTAGGCATGGCGCGCTCCAGGTCGATGGCGGTGGCCGCCTTGTCATCGCGCAGGCCATGGAACACCGAGTGGCGCACGATGCCGTCTCGGGTCATCTGGGCATAGGCGACTTCGGCCAACAATTGCGGTTGCAGCCAGTGCACACCCCGCGCTTCGGCACTGGTAGGCGGCTTGGCCAACGCTGGCTTGGCGATTTGCAGGGGTTTGAGCCGAGCATGGATGCTGGCCAGGGTCGCCGTGCTGAAGCCGGTGCCAACCTTGCCGGCGTAGCGCAACTGACCGCTGTCGTCGTCATGCAGGGCCAGCAACAGGGCCCCGAAGCCGCTGCGGCTACCTTTGGGGTCGGTATAACCGACGACCACGAACTCCTGGCGTTGCTTGCACTTGAGCTTGACCCAGTCCGGGCTGCGACGGCCGCTGTACGGGCTGTCGGCACGCTTGCCGATCAAACCCTCCAGCTCAAGCCGGCAGGCGCTGTCGAGCAAAGATTGCACGGGCTCGTCGAAGTCGGCAGAGAACTTGAGTACACCGGACTCATCGCGCTCAAGCAGTTGGCGCAAGGTGTCGCGCCGGCCCTGCAGCGCTACCTGGCGCAGGTCCTGGCCACCGAGGAACGGAAGGTCGAACAGGTAGTAGGTAATGGCTTCATCGTGCTCGGTGTCGAAGGCGTTCTGCAACGCCTGGAAATCGGCTGCGCCATTTTCGTCAGCCACCACCATTTCACCATCGAGCCAGGCTGCATCGAGGCCCAGCTCGCGCAGTGCGGCGATCTGGCGGGGCATCTTGCTGCTCCAGTCATGGCCGTTGCGGGTGAACAGGCGGATGTCATCACCCTCGATACGGGCCAGAATCCGGTAACCGTCGAATTTGACCTCGTAGCGCCAGTCCCCGCTGGGGGGCGAGTCGACCAAGGTTGCCAACTGCGGACTCAGCTGTGCAGGCAGGGGCACCTTCGGGCCTTTGACGGTGCGCTTGCGGCTGGCGCGCGGTGCGGCGGCTTTTTTCGCAGCGGCTTTGCGCGGTACCAGGGTGCGGTCGCTAAGCACGCTATCGGGCTGAGCCTGCACGACGCTGTAGTCGGCCTCGCTGCGAGCCTGGTCGTCGTGTGATTTCACCAGCATCCATTGCTCTTTCTTGCCATCCAGGCGGGTGCGAAACAGGTTCCACACACCGCTGAGCTTTTCGCCTTGCAGGCGGAAACGCAGCTTGCCTTTGGCGTAGGCTTCATGCGCATCGCCTTCGGGCTCCCATACACCGCGATCCCAGACAATCACATCACCTGCACCATAGTGGCCTTCGGGGATATGCCCCTCGAAGTCGGCGTAATCCAGCGGGTGGTCCTCGACGTGCACGGCCAGGCGGCGCACTTTGGGGTCGAGCGACGGGCCTTTGGGGATCGCCCAGCTTTTCAGGGTGCCATCCAGCTCCAGGCGGAAGTCGTAGTGCAGGTGGCTGGCGTCATGTTTCTGGATGCAGAACTGCAGCGCCTGCACCCGCTTGCCACGGCTGCGCTTGCCGCTGGGCTCGGGCGTGGCATTGAAGTCGCGCTTGCGCGCATATTCCTGCAGGGGCTTGGCCATGGCGGTTTCCGGGCAGTTCGCAGTCTCTAAGGTGGGAGGCGCCGCGTAGGGTGGTAGTTCAAAAAACTCTGAATCTTCCACACGCAGGTGCAGTCGACTTAATGAAGCCACCTGACGGAGAACGCACATGGCACGCACAGATGAACCAAAGCCGTATACCCCTCCAGAGATCGACGACACCGAAGACCGCATGGGCAGCGTCCGTGAGCTGGACTTTGATGACCGCCTTGATGAACGTGAGGGGCGTGTGGGCGATGAGCGACCGGCCGATGAAGTCGCCCGGGAGTTTCCGCCTCGGCGCGTGGCCGAAAGCGGCATGACCGGCGGCGAGGCCCTGAGCGACAGCTTGCATGAGGACAATGTTACCTATGACGACTTGAGCCCGGACACGTTGCTGGATGAAACCGGTGCCCGTGACCCGCACGAACCGGGTGGTGGTGGCGGCCCGGCAGACCAGAGCCTGCGGCACGTGGACGCCGACGAGATCGGCGGTGGCATAGGCCTGGATGAGGCCGAACTGGCCCGATCAGCGCCGCTGGATGGTAAACCGTGGACTGATGACGTGATCGAAGACGAGGAGGGCAAGCCGTGAAAGAACCCCGCTGTACCTGCGCGCACTGTGCCTGCACCTTGGATACGCCGGTATGTGAGCTGTTCTAACTGGCGATTGCTCAGTCCTTCGGGCTTAGGCTGTGGGAGCGGGCTTGTCCCGCGAATTGGGGGCATGCGATGCCTGGCACCGGCTGTGCTGGTGTTCGCGGGACGAGCCCGCTCCCACAGAGCCCCTTTCTGTGGAAGCGGCGGTAGGCGTGGCGGGTTAGTGGGTTTGCCAGATGCCGTTGTTTCGTTCGCAATCGGTGCGGGCCTGGCCGAGGCTGGGGGTGTCGTAATAATAGGTGATCACCCGCGCATC
Organism: Pseudomonas sp. NMI542_15; assembly: GCF_021283425.1. Classification (NCBI taxonomy): domain Bacteria; kingdom Pseudomonadati; phylum Pseudomonadota; class Gammaproteobacteria; order Pseudomonadales; family Pseudomonadaceae; genus Pseudomonas; species Pseudomonas sp. NMI542_15. Next base: position 427,328 of record NZ_JAJSRO010000001.1, read on the forward strand.
TTTGGGCAACGCTGGTTTGTCCCCTCCTACGGATTTGGGGTTGGCCAGCGCTTCCTGAGTCAAAGGCGCGATGCAGCTGCCCACGCTGCCATCCGCACAGCGCGCTACCTTGCTCTTTTCGCTGTTGAGCATGTCCTTGCTCTCGTTGCTACACGACCAGTTGATCGCTTCGGCGGGCAGGTTGCTGTAGCTGTAGCAGGTGTGCCGCTCCACGGGTGTTACTGCATCGCTGGATGAGCGGGTCAGTACGTTGCAGCCCTCGGCCACGGCCTGGCCGCAGACCAGGCTGACGACCATCAGCGTCAAGATCCGTACACGCATTTGCCACCTCCAGGGCCAGCGGCCCTCGTCAGGTCTGGGCGGGCTTGTCGCCTTGGCGCATGGCCTTGGCGCGTTTTTCCAGGACCAGGTAGGTAACCACTGCCAGTAGCAGTGGAATCAGGTAGTACAGTGTGCGATACCCGAGCAAGGCAGCCACAAGCGTGCCTTGGGCCATCTGCCCGTGCAGCAAGGCCAGAAACACTGCCTCAAGTACGCCCAGCCCCGCAGGGATATGCGCAACCACGCCAGCCACGCAACTGATCAGCAGGATGCCGAGAATGGACGGGTAAAAAGCCTCGCCCGGCAGCAACCAGAAGATCAGCAGCGCCATCAGCGCCCAGTTGCTGGCACCCAGCGCAACCTGGCACAGTGCCAAACGCAGCGACGGTAGCGTCACTTCGTGGTTGCGCCAGGACCACGTGCGCTTGGTTGCAAAACCACAGGCCAGCAGGTACCCACCCGCGATCGCCAACAGCAGCAAGCCGATCAGGCGCAGACCTGTAGCGCCCACCGCCCAGCTGCTGGGCAGCTCCACGAAGCCGAGGGCGAATACGGTGCCGGCCAGCAGCATGTAGCCCATCCAGTTGGTCAACAGGCCCAAGGTGAGGATGCGCGTAATGGTCGGGGTATCCAGGCCCAGGCGGCCATATAACCGGTAGCGCAATGCAACGCCGCCTACCCAGGTAGTGAAGTTGAGATTGAAGGCGTAGCACACGAAGGCGACTGGCAGCACCTGCCGGGCGGGCAACTGGTGGCCGGTGTAGGCCCGTGCCAGCAGGTCGTAACTGGCAAATGTCAGGTAGCTGCACAGCGCCAGCGCAAGGCCGATGGCCAGGGTGCCGGGCTTGTAGGCCAGCAACGACTGGCGCACTTCGTTCCAGTCCAGATTGCGTGCCAGCATAAACAGCAGAACAGGTATGAGAATGAGGAACGCCAGCGTGAACAGGCGTTTCACCCAGGTTTGCCAGCCTTTGCGCGCCATCAGGTATTGCCCTCGTGCAGGTTACCCTGAGCCTCGACTTCCGGCTGCACCGAGCGCAAACGCTGGCGGTGTGCCGGGAACCAGCCAGCAATGCGCGGAAAATGGCGGATCACGTGGAAGCACACGAAGATCAGCGGTGCCCGCCACCAGTAACCGCGAATCATGCGCTCCAGGGTGACCGGCTTGCATTGCTCGCTGGCCAGGGCCTGTAGATGCTGGTTCAGTTGCTGGTTGAAGGCTCGATCACGGATGAAAAGATTGGCCTCCAGGTTGAATGACAGGCTCAACGGATCAAGGTTGCTGGAGCCAACGGTGGACCACTCATCGTCAACCAGTGCAACCTTGCCGTGCAGAGGCCGCTGGCAGTATTCGTGGATGGCCACGCCGTCGCGCAGCAGATAGTTGTACAGCAGCCTCGAAAGTGCACGGACCCAGCGCATGTCAGGCTGGCCCTGCAGAATCAAGCGCACATCCACGCCACGCCGGGCGGCGTTGCGCAGCTCCCGCATCAATCGATAACCCGGGAAGAAATACGCGTTGGCAACCACGATGCGCTGCTTTGCACCACGAAAAGCCTGCAGGTAGTGGGTTTCGATATCGGTACTGCGCAGCCCGTTGTCGCGTTCGACCAGCACGGCGCTGCTGGCCCCGGCCGGCTCGGTTACCGGGCGTACCGCGCTGGGTGGCTGCAGCACCGGCGACATCAGGCGCTTGCTGGCAGCATGCACCTGCGCTACCACCGGGCCGGTGACCTCCACCGCATAATCCTGCTTGGCCATGGCACCAAAGTCGCCAAGATGATCGGCGCTGTAGTTGATACCGCCGATAAATGCCCGCTCACCGTCGACTACCACGATCTTGCGGTGCAGGCGCCGGAACAGGTTGGTGCGCATGCCCACCAGCCGGGGCTGTGGGTCGAATGCGTGAAAGCTCACGCCGGCATCGGTCATGGCCGCAATGAATTCGGTGGGCAGGTCGGCAGTGCCGTAGCCATCCACCGCTACCTCCACCCGCACACCGCGCTGGGCAGCGTCGATCAGCACCTGTTGTAACTGCTGGCCGACCTTGTCGTCGAAGATGATGAAGGTTTCCAGCAGAATTTCTTCCCGCGCCTGGGCCATGGCCTCGAAGACGCGGGGGTAGTATTGCTCGCCATTGATCAGCAACTGCACGCTGTTGCCGTCCACCCAAGGTCGATTCACAGGTTGATCTCCGCAGCCAATGGGGCGTGGTCGGACAGGTGCGACCACGGGTATGTCGAGAGCACTTGGGCAGTGCCGGGCATGGCGTTGCGCAAATAGATGCGGTCCAGCCGCAACAACGGCAGGCGTGCGGGGAAACTGCGCGCCGGGGTGCCGAAGTGCTCGCCGAAAGCCTCTATCAGGTGTTCGCACAGCACGGCATCTGCTTTCAGGCGCCAGTCGTTGAAATCGCCGGCGATAATGACCGGCGCTTCAGGCGGCAGACTGGCCAGCAGGTCGAGCATCAGCTTCACCTGGCGCTGCCGGTGGGCTTCGCGCAGGCCCAGGTGCACGCACACCGCATGCACCTGGTCGTGGCCTGGCACGTCCAGCTGGCAGTGCAGCAGGCCGCGCTGCTCATTGCCCTGTACTGACACATCGAGGTTGTTGAAGTGAGTAATGGGGAATTTCGACAGCAGCGCGTTACCGTGATCGCCATGCGGGTATACGGCATTGCGCCCGTAGGCGAACTGCGGCCACATGCTGTCGGCAAGAAACTCGTACTGCGGCATTTCTGGCCAGGCCGCATGGCGCAGGGCATGCTGCTGATGGCTGCCGTGCACCTCCTGGAGAAACACCAGGTCGGCGCCCGTGGCACGCACGGCCTCGCGCAATTCCGGCAGGATGAAGCGCCGATTGAAGAAGGTGAAGCCCTTGTGCACGTTCAGTGTCAGCACATTGAGCCGGCGTACCGCAGTGACCTTGTCGATGATGCTGCGTGGGGCGGGCAGGGTCTTGTTCACAAGGCCACCTCCGGCAGGACGCCAGGCTCGGTCATGAGCTCATGGTCCAGCGACAGCTTCTGCAGCAGGCGTCGCGCATCGTAGGGGGCGTGAACCTTCTGGTCGTTGTCGAAATAGCAGTAGACATCGCGGGTCGCCCGACGCGGCGGCGAGCCCTGGACGACCAATTGCGCATCCTCAGCCTGGCTACCCTGGCTCCAGCGCTGGATGCGCTGCTTCCAGCGCCTCAGTGCGTTGGCCGTATACCCACTGCTGTAGAGCTCGACATCGCCATGCAGGCGCATGTACACAAAGTCGGCGGTAACGTCTTCCACATACGGCCATTTGCCGGCGCTGTCGGCAACTACCAAAGCGACCCGGTGCTTGCGCAACAGCTTGATGAAGGTCTCACAGAGGAAACTCTCGTTACGGATCTCCACGGCATGACGCAACCGTGCATTGCCGTGTATGCCCAAGCTGCCGTTGCCCTGCAAGCGTGCCGCGCAGTGTTTGGCACATTCACGAGCCGCTTTATGGTTACGCGGCAGCAGTTCGAGAAACCGGGCAAAACGCTCTTCATCGAACTTCATGTTCGGTGGAAATTGCCACAGGATCGGGCCAAGCTTCTTGCCCAGCAACAGTGGGCCTGAGGCGAAAAAGTTCGCCACCGGTTCTTCGATGTCCCTAAGCCGCCGTACGTGCGTGATATACCGCGGCCCCTTCACCGCGAACACGAAGTCGTCCGGCGTCTCGTCACGCCAGCCCTGGTAACGTTCAGGCGTTTGCAGGCTGTAGAACGAGCCATTGATTTCGATGCTGTTCACCGCCCGCGAAGCGAAGGCCAGTTCGTCGTCCTGCCTCAGCCCCTTGGGGTAAAAGTCCTTGCGCCAGGGGCCATAGCGCCACCCGGAGATACCGATGCGGATATCGCTCACGCTGCCGTCCTCATTGCCGGTTCTATTTCGGTCGCTCCAAAGTGCGACCGATAAAGACAGGCCAGGGTTCAGCACGTTTGACCAACGGGAAAGGCTCATACCAGGTTGAACTTTGCGGCGCTTGGCGTTTCCACCGGATACCCGCTTCGTGGAAGGGTGTCAGGATAAAATCGAGGCAAGCATGGCCAGACATATCATCCATTTCACCGGGCCGATCAACTCGTCGACCTGTGGCAACCTGATCAACACCTGTTCGCGGGCGCTGCAACAGGGCGCCGGTATCCTGCAACTGAACATCGCTACCATGGGCGGCGAGTGCAGTTATGGCTTCACCCTGTACAACTTCCTGCGGGCGTTACCGGTCGAGGTGCATACCCACAACCTGGGCACGGTGGAGTCCATGGGCAATATCCTGTTCCTGGCAGGGGAACGGCGCACGGCGTGCAGTTTCAGCAAGTTCCTGTTCCACCCGTTTCACTGGACCTTGCACGGTTCGGTGGATCATTCGCGCATGGCTGAGTACGCCATGAGCCTGGATTATGATTTGAAGTTGTATGCGCAGATTGTCGCCGAACGAACCCAGGGGGCAACGGAGGTACTGGACGTGCCGCGGTACCTGATGGCCTATCCGCGGATTCTGGGGCCACGTGAGGCGCTGGATAACGGGATGATTCATGCCATCGACGAAATGCCAATCGAGGCGCAGTCGGTTCAGTGGAGTGTGCATGCCTAGGCTGTGGCTGTGCGTGCCTCTTCACAGTTGCGCGAAGGCACGCACCGAGTAACCGGGCTTACCGAACTGACGCGGCGGTGGCTCTGTCACAGGCCAGCAGCGAGCGGATCAGCAACTTGATCTCACCCTTGAGCCCAGGCGCCTGGTCCAGATGGGCAAAGCGGCAGTCGGTAATTTCATGCTGCGCCTTGGGCTGCGGCGCGTCGGCAAACTCTGCTTCGAACACGTAATGCATACGCGCGGGGGCCTCGTGACGCATCAGCAAGGTCAGTGACGCTGCCTGCAGCCCGGTTTCTTCCAGCAACTCACGCTCTGCAGCTTGCGCTGGCGTCTCGCCAGGCTCGATCTTGCCGCCGGGGAGGGTCCAGGCACCGTTGGATTTTCGCACCCATAACCATTTTTGTGTTTGCTTGCCGTGCCGGCAGATGATGGTGGCGCGATCCTTGTTCAGCTTCATTCATGCTCCTTGGTGATGCGCTTATTGCATGAAGATATGGCCGTTGGCGGCAATAAACGTTGCGTTTAACCCGACGAACGGTCAAAGCACGTAACGTGCCACCAGGGCTTTCGCCCGTCACGCAAACATTTTGCCGACGCAAGATTTGTGCCGCTGGTCAGTTGCCAGCAAAAGCATTGAGCAGAGCCGGGCAACAGTGGCTCGGAAACTAGGCATGGCACAGATTCGTGTCACCAGCCTATCCATCGCAAGGAGAACCCACATGGCGCAGGATCAAGAGCGGACAAGCCAGCGCGGCGGCACCAAGGAAACCAACCCGGGCAATTTCGCCAATGACCGGGAGCGTGCTTCGCGCGCGGGCCACAAGGGGGGGCAGGCATCTGGCGGCAATTTCGCCAACGACCGACAGCGTGCATCGGAAGCTGGCCGCAAAGGTGGCCAGAACAGCCACGGCGGGGGGCGCAACCCGTGAGGGGAACCGCTCGCTGAATGCTCAGGAACACATGTGGTGCCCGGCAGCGATTTCGGGTTTGCGGATCCGGAATCGCGCCATGACTTCGTCAGGAGAAACGAGCATGCGCGCATTGACCTATCACGGCGCAGGGGATGTCCGCGTCGACACCGTTGCAGAGCCCGGTCTGCAGGAAGACGACGATATCCTGCTGCGGGTAACGGCCACAGCCATTTGCGGCTCCGACCTGCACCTGTACCGGGGCAAGATCCCCATGGTCGAGCAAGGCGATATTCTTGGCCACGAATTCATGGGCATCGTCGAAGAGGTGGGCAGCGCGGTAACCGCGGTGCGCCCGGGTGACCGGGTAGTGATCCCGTTTGTCATCGCCTGCGGTGACTGCTTTTTTTGCCAACACGACTTGTTTGCCGCCTGCGAAACGACCAACACGGGGCGAGGCGCACTGCTGAACAAGAAGACCATACCGTCTGGCGCGGCGCTGTTCGGCTACAGCCACCTGTATGGCGGCATACCTGGCGGGCAGGCCGATTATGTGCGGGTGCCCAAGGGCAATGTAGGGCCGTTCAAGGTACCGGGGCACCTGGCTGACGATCAGGTATTGTTTCTCTCGGACATTCTCCCTACAGCCTGGCAGGCAGTGCTCAATGCCGAAGTTGGCCAGGGTTCGTCACTGGCAATCTATGGCGCCGGCCCGGTCGGGCTGCTGTCTGCTGCTTGCGCACGCATGCTGGGGGTGGAGCAGATCTTCATGGTCGATGAATGTGCCTACCGGCTGGATTATGCTCATCAGGCCTACGGAGTGATTCCTGTCAATTTTGCCTATGATGATGACCCAGCCGATAGCATCGTGCGCCATACCGCCGGCATGCGTGGTGTGGATGCGGTAATCGATGCGGTGGGTTTCGAAGCCAAGGGCAGCACAACGGAAACGGTGCTCACCGCGCTTAAGCTCGAAGGCAGTAGCGGCAAGGCCCTGCGCCAGAGTATCGCGGCCGTGCGCAGGGGTGGGGTGGTCAGTGTGCCGGGGGTATATGCGGGGTTTATCCATGGTTTTCTGTTTGGCGACGCCTTCGACAAGGGCCTGACCTTTCGCATGGGGCAGACCCATGTGCAACGCTACCTGCCTGAGTTGCTGGCGCATATCGAAGCAGGCCGGCTGGACCCGCAGGCCATCGTCACCCACCGCATGGCGCTGGAAGATGCCCCGCGTGCCTACGAACTGTTCAATGGACAGCAGGATCAGTGTCGCAAGGTGATTCTGGTGCCCGGTGCGGCCCCGGACCCACGCGGTCAGGGTGCCGCAGTGCGCTGAAACGGCCGCTTGTGCCGAATGTTCGACAAAATTTTGAATCTTCTGGCCATGGCCCGATCAATCAGGGTGTCATCCATGGAGAAGAGGAGGCCCCTGCGATGCCTAGCCCACAGCTGTACATCATCGATTACCAACTGCATGGCCAACCGCGCAGTTTCATCATTCGCCTGGAACGCCTGGACAATGCCGAGGCCTGGCATTGGGCAAGTTGCGATGCGGGTATCGGCATTATTCCCAAGTTCGGGCGTGAGAAGATCAAGAAGATCAGCCGGCCGATGGCCGAGCGTTACGGGATTACCGGCGTAAGCTGGCGGATTTCGGGGAGCAAGCCGAGCCAGTCGGTGGGAGACCCGGCGGCGATGATGTAATACCACCTCAGCCTGACACCTAACCATGCTGCAACGGGGTCCCCGGCTGCAGCATGGTGCCTGGATAAACCCTTTGTCAGGCGCCGGACTCGGGGTCACTGGCCGGGACGCCGGGGCGATTTTCCTCGTCGTCAGTCACATTGGGGTCGGCATCCGGGTCATCCGCTTGGTCGTTGCGGCGATCCGGCTCAAGCTCCGGCCAGTCATCCTGCACATTGCCACCACCCATCCGCAGTAAGTAATCCATCGCGCCATCCTCGTCTGTGATCCTCATGGTTAGGAGCGAAAGACCTGTCTTAAAAGTCATCTGGATAGCGGCAGTCGCTGACCAACGGTGGCACCGTGTTGGGACACTTGTGCGGGCCCTTTCGAGGTTTACCCGCGAAGGGGCCCGCAAGGTGAACACATCACGCCGGCTGTTTCAACACCAGGGTCAGAATGTCATAGCTGGCCACCAGCTCACCCAGCTGGTTGGTTACCTCCACATCCCACGCCACCACCCCTTGCGGCTGGCCCAGCGGGCTGGTTTTGCCCTGGTCGATCTTGCGCTTGCAGGTCAGCCGTGCCTGGATGGTATCGCCAATGCCCACCGGGTTGATGAAGCGCAGCGTATCCAGGCCATAGTTGGCCAACACCGGCCCGGCACCGGGCGACACGAACAGCCCGGCCGCCGCCGAGAGGACGAAGTAGCCGTGGGCGATACGTTTACCGAACTGCGATTCTTTGGCCGCGATTTCGTCGAAGTGCATGTAGAAATGGTCCCCCGACAGGCAGCCGAAGTTGACCAGGTCGGCTTCGGTCACGGTGCGGCGGTGGGTGAGCAACGACTCGCCGATGCGCAACTGCTCGAAGTATCGGCGGAACGGGTGCACTTCGGTCTCGATCACTTCGCCACCGCGCACGTATTCGCCGGTGACCGCCGTGAGCATGCTCGGCGAACCTTGTACTGCGGCGCGTTGCAGGTAGTGCTTGACCGCGCGCAAGCCACCCAGTTCTTCACCGCCGCCGGCCCGGCCCGGCCCGCCGTGCTTGAGTTGTGGCAACGGCGAGCCGTGGCCGGTGGATTCCTTGGCGGCCTCGCTGTCGAGCACCAGCAGGCGGCCATGCCAGGCAGCCGCCACCGGTATGGCCTTGGCCGCAATACTGCGGTCGGCGGTGACCAAGGTCGCCACCAGGCTGCCTTTGCCTCGGGCGGCCAGCATCAAGGCTTCGTCAAGGTCGTGGTAGGCCATCAGTGTGCTGACCGGGCCGAACGCTTCGATGTCGTGGGCGCCGCCGTCGGCGTGCGGGTCGCGGGCCTGTAGCAGGGTCGGGGCAAAGAATGCGCCCTCGGCCACGCCATCGCCACGCGGGGCGAAGCCGTCGCTGGCGCCGAACAGCTGGTCACAGCTTTGCAGCAGGCTGCGCACCCGCTCGGTCACGTCGTGCTGCTGGTCGTGGGAAGCCAGAGCCCCCATGCGTACGCCCTCCAGCGACGGGTCACCCACAACCACCTTGCTCAGCCGCTCGCGCAAGCGCGTGGCAACCGCATCAATGTGCTTGGCCGGCACGATGGCGCGGCGGATGGCGGTGCACTTCTGCCCGGCCTTGGTGGTCATTTCACGCACCACCTCCTTGATGTACAGGTCAAACTCTTCGCTGTCCGGGGTCACATCCGGGCCAAGAATGGCGCAGTTCAGCGAGTCGGCTTCGGCGGTGAACGGTACCGAATTGCGCACCAGGTTCGGCGTGACGCGCAATTTTGCGGCGGTATCGGCTGACCCGGTGAAGGTCACCACGTCCTGGCCTTGAAGGCGGTCGAGCAGGTCGCCGGTGCTGCCAATCACCAGTTGCAAGCTGCCCTCCGGCAGCAGGCCGGAGGCGTTCATCAGGCGGACGACGGCTTCGGTCAGGTAGCTGGTGGAAGTCGCCGGTTTGACGATGCACGGCATGCCCGCCAGGAACGTCGGGGCGAACTTCTCCAGCATGCCCCAGATAGGGAAGTTGAAGGCGTTGATGTGCACCGCCACGCCTGCGCGCGGCACCAGGATGTGGCTGCCGGCGAAATGACCTTGCTTGCCCAGCGCGATGGCCGGGCCCTCGTGCACCAGGTTGCCCGACGGCAGCTCGCGGCTGCCGATGCCGGCATAGGAGAACAATGTGGCGTTGCCGCCTTCGATATCGATCCAGCTGTCGGCGCGGGTGGCGCCGCTATGGTGCGACAGGGCGTAAAGCTGTTCCTTGCGCTCGGCCAGGTACAGGGCCAGCGCTTTCAGGCGTGCAGCACGCTGCTGGAAGTCCATGGCCATGAGGCTGGCCAGGCCACGCGCACGGGCGAAGTCCACGGCTTCGGCGAAGTCCGGGCGCTCTTCGTGGCTGTAGGCAAGTACGTGGCCATCAAGGGCGCTGCGCAGGGCTTGCGCGCCGTGCTGGCCGAGCCAGCGGCCGGCGATGAAGCTTTGCAGGGTAGGGGCGGCAGACATGCTGTTCTCCATACTGTTCGAATGTAGTGGGCGCTGTTACCACAGCGCCAGGGTGTAGCCGATGATCAGGCGGTTTTCGTCCACGGCGTTGGTCAGGCCATTGCCGGACCGGAAGGTGACGTTGCGCCAGCGCAGGCTGACGTCCTTGAACGGGCCGCTCTGGATGACGTAGGTGATGTCGGTGTCGCGTTCACGCTCGCGGCCATTGCTGACAGTGGCGGTTTCGGCGTGGCGGCCGTCGGTGTAGCGCGTCATGAAACTCAGGCCGGGGATGCCCATCGCTACAAAGTCGTAGTCATAGCGCACTTGCCAGGAGTCCAGCCCGGCGCGGGTGAAGGTGTTGTAGGTCACCAGGTTGACGGTAAACGGGTCGCCGCCGTTGACGAACGGGAAGGCACTGTCGCCGGATATCTGTTGCCAGGTCGCCGTGAACTTGTGCGCCCGCACGCCGAGGGTGAACATGGCGTTGAAGTTGCGGTTGTCGATGTTGCCAGCACGTTCGGCGCCGTCGTTGCGGCTGTCGAAGTAGCGCAGGTCGCTGCGCAGGCTCACGCCTTCGCTCAAGGGGCGGGTGTCGATCAGGCCGACGAACTGCTGGCGGTAGATGTCCTCGAGCTTGGCGTAGTAGTAGCTGACGCTGGTTTGCGGGGTGATGGCGTAGCTGCCACCGCCAAAGTCCAGGTGGTCACTGCTGGCAGCGCCATAACCGATGTCGTCGCGGCCCGAGGAGTCGCGCAGGTTGGCCTTGGTCAGGCGGCCGGCGTTGACGGTAAGGCCATCGAGATCCTGGCTGGTCAGCAGGCCGCCCTGGAAGGTGGACGCCAGCAGGCGGGTGTCGTTGTATACCACCACCGGCAGGATCGGTTGCAGCGTGCCCAGGCGCAGGGTGCTTTTGGACACGCGGATTTTGCCGGTCAGGCCCAGTTCGCTGTAATCATCAACCGGTTCGTGGCTGTTCGGGCCGAAGGGCAGCAGCCCGGTATTGCGGCGGTCGCGGCTGGAGTCGAGCTTGATACCCAGCTGGCCCATGGCGTCAACGCCAAAGCCGACCGGGCCCTCGGTGAAGCCGGACTCCAGCTTGGCGGTAAAGCCCTGGCCCCATTCTTCTGCCTTGGCCTGTGGTGCGTTGCTTTGGCGGAAGTCGCGGTTGATGTAATGGTTGCGCAGCTCCAGGCGTGCGTGGCTGTCGCCGATAAAGTCTGCCAGCGCCGGCAATGGCAAGGCGAGCGTGGCCAGCCAGGCAGCTGACATGATGTGCGTGCGGTTCATTGTTGTTGTTTTACCCGACATGGTGGTTCTTCCTTGATGTCAGTGCTTGCTGGCGCCAGCGGCGCCGATACCGGTCATGGAGCGGATGAACTGGGCCAGGTAGCGGCCACGCTCCTCACTGGCACGTTCGGAGCTGTCGGTGACCGAGAACGCCCAGGCACTCAGGAACGCCAGGCTCATGGAGAACAAGGCCGGGTTGCTGTAAGGGAACAGCGCTTTATCGTGATGCAGCACGTTGACCCACACTGCCGGGCCCAGTACCACCAGCAGCACTGCCGAGGCCAGGCCGGCCATGCTGCCGCACACTGCGCCGCGGGTGGTCAGGCCTTTCCAGAACATCGAAAGCAGCAGCACCGGGAAGTTGACGGAGGCAGCCACCGCCAGCACCAGGCCGGAGAGGAAGGCGATGTTCTGCGACTCGAACATCAGGCCGAGCATGACCGCCAGCAGGCCGATCAGCAGGGTGGCGACACGCGATACGCGCATTTCCTCCTGCTCGGTGGCCTTGCCTTGGCGGATCACGCAGGCATACAGGTCGTGGGATACCGCCGATGCGCCGGACAGCGCAAGGCCGGCGACCACGGCAAGGATGGTGGCGAAGGCCACAGCAGAGATGAAGCCAAGGAACAAATTGCCACCGACAGCCTGGGCCAGGTGCACGGCGATCATGTTGCCGCCGCCAATGATTGCACCGGTGGCGTCGCGGTAGGACGGCTCGGTGCCGACCATGACGATGGCGCCAAAGCCGATGACGATCAGCAGCAGGTAGAAGTAACCGATGAAACCGGTGGCATAGAACACGCTCTTGCGTGCTTCCTTGGCATCACTGACGGTGAAGAAGCGCATCAGGATATGCGGCAGGCCGGCGGTGCCGAACATCATGCCCAAGCCCAGGGAAATGGCATCCACCGGATTGGACAGCAGGCCACCCGGGGCCATGATCGCCTGGCCCTTGGCATGCACGGCCACCGCGCTGGCGAACATGGCTTCGGTGCTGAAGCCGAAGTGCTTGAGCACCATGAACGCCATGAAGCTGGTGCCCGACAGCAGCATCACTGCCTTGATAATCTGCACCCAGGTGGTAGCGAGCATGCCGCCGAACGTTACATAAGCGACCATCAGCACACCGACCAGCATCACCGCATACAGGTAGCTGATGCCGAACAGCAGCTCGATCAGCTTGCCGGCGCCGACCATCTGTGCCACCAGGTACATCAGTGCCACGACCAGCGTGCCGAACGCCGAGGTCAGGCGTACCGGGGTTTGTGCCAGGCGGTAGCTGACCACGTCGGCAAAGGTGTACTTGCCCAGGTTGCGCAGCCGTTCGGCGATCAGGAACAGAATGATCGGCCAGCCGGCCAGCACGCCCAGGGCGTACAACAGGCCGTCATAGCCGTTCAGGAACATCATCGCGGAGATGCCCAGGAAGGAGGCGGCGCTGATCATGTCGCCTGCGATCGCCAGGCCGTTCTGCATGCCGGTCAGGCCCCCGCCGGCGGTATAGAAGTCGCTGGCCGAGCGGGTGCGCAAAGCCGCCCAGCGGGTGATCAGCAAGGTGAAGCAGACGAACACCATGAACATCGAAATGGCTGTCCAGTTCATTGTGCGCACTCCTGCTTGACCTTTTCATTGAGCGGGTCGAGCACATTGTTGGCGCGGTGCACATAGATGCCGGTCAGGGCAAAGGACAGCAGCACCATCAGCACACCCACCAGCATGCCGACGGTGGTCACACCGCCGCTGAGCGACTGGCCAAGGGTGCTGGGCGAAAACGCCACCAGCAGGACGAAGCCGTAGTAGATCACCAGCATGGCCAGGGTCAGGCTGCCGTTGAGGCGGCGTTTGCGCTGCACCAGGTGCTGGAAGTCGGGGTGGTTGGCGATGCTTTCTATGCGTTCGGGTGTCATGGCAAGCGATCTCTTGGTTTTGTAATTGTTTTGTTGAGGTCACGCGGGGGTTGCGGTATTGCAAAAGGGCCTCTTCGCGGGCATGCCCGCTCCCACAGGGAGGGTGTTGCCCTCAGCCCTTGTGCGGTGCTGGTGGGAGCGGGCGCGCCCGCGAAGCAGGCGGCGCGGTCTTAAAGCTGGTCGAAGTCGAGCACCACCTTGTCGCTCACCGGGTAGGTCTGGCACGACAGCACGTACCCGGCTGCCACTTCGTAGTCTTCCAGGGCATGGTTGCTGTCCATTTCCACTTCCCCCTCGACCACCCGGCATTTGCAGGTCGAGCACACGCCGGCCTTGCACGAGTAGGGCAGCTCGGCGCCGATGGCATTGCCGGCGTCCAGCACGTTCTGGGTGTTGCGTGGCAAGTCGAAGGTAAGGGCGCGGCCGTCGCTGATCACGGTGATGTGGCTGAGCGCCGAATCCACCTGGCGCGCTGCTTCACGGGCCTCGCGACGGGTCTCGTTACCGGCGGCGGCGAACAGCTCGAAATGAATGCGCTCTTTGTCCAGGCCATTGGCCTGCAGGCTGTCACGTACGGTTTCGGTCATTGCCTGAGGCCCGCAGATGAAAGCCGCGTCCAGGCCTGGAACGTCCAGCCAGCGGGAGAACAGTTGGCCGCACTTGTCGGCGTCAATGCGGCCGTTGTACAGGTCAACATCCTGTTGCTCGCGGCTGAACACAAAAATCAGGTTCAGGCGGTCGAGGTACCGATTTTTCAGGTCTTCGAGCTTGTCGCGGAACAGCGCGCCAGAGCTGGAACGGTTGCCGTACAGCAAGGTGAAGCGGCTGTGCGGCTCACTGTCGAGGGTGGTGCCGATGATCGACAGGATCGGAGTAATGCCACTGCCGGCCGCGACGGCCAGGTAATTGCCCTGACGGGCAGGGTCCAGCGGCACGAAGAAGCTGCCCGATGGCGGCATCACGTCCAGTTGCTGGCCGGCCTTGAGCACTTCATTGGCAAACGCCGAGAAACGCCCACCTGGCACGCGCTTGACAGCCACGCGCAGCTCGCCGTCCTGCACGGCGCTGCAAATAGAGTAAGAGCGGCGGACCTCTTCGTTGTCCAGTTGAGTACGCATGACCAGGTACTGGCCCTGGGTGAAACGGAACTGTGCCTGCAGGTGCTCGGGCACGTCGAAGGCAATCGAAACCGCATCACGGGTTTCGTTGCGCACTTGCTTGATGGTCAGGCTGTGAAACTGGCTCATGGCGTTCTCCACGGCTCAAATGCATTTGAAGTAATCGAACGGCTCCAGGCACTCGCGGCAGCGGTACAGCGCCTTGCAAGCGGTAGAGCCGAACTGGCTGAGCATTTCGGTGCGGTTACTGCCGCACTGCGGGCAGCACACCTGGGGGGCTTCACCGAGCAGGCTGCGCTTGCTGGCGCTGCCCTGCGGCGGGGCGATGCCGTAGGTGCGCAGGCGCTCGCGGCCCAGCTCGCTGATCCAGTCGGTGCTCCAGGCCGGGGTCAGCCGGCGCTCAAGGTCCGGCGCGGGGAAACCCGCCTGCTCCAGCGCCTGGCGGATATCGCCTTCGATCACCTCGGTCGCCGGGCAGCCGGAGTAGGTCGGTGTCACCACCAGGTGCAGATGGCCGGCGCGCCAGTCGAGGTCGCGAACGATGCCCAGGTCGACCACACTCACCACGGGCACTTCCGGGTCCATGACCTGGCCCAGCACCTCCCAGGCCCGGGCCAGGTCCTCGCCGCGTGGCGCCCGCGCGCCACGGTCGCCGGCAATCAGCTCACCAGGTTGCATCGGGGTAAGCCCTTGGCAGGAACTGCATTTCGGCCAGTAGCAGGCCCAGGTGCTCGGTGTGCAGGCCTTTGCGGCTGTCCAGGTAGAAGTGACTGGCAGCCTTGGGCAGCGGCAGCTCGACCGACGCGAAGGTCTCGCTCACCTGTTTCAGCCAGGCAGCACCAGCGGTGTCGGGGTCGGCAGCGATACCTGCCTGGGCCAACTGCACCTCGTTATCGCTGGCGGCCGTCAGTTCGACGGTAAAGCGCCACAGTGCAGGAATGGCGGCAAGCATGCGCTGACGGCTCTCTTCTGTGCCGCCACCCAGGCGCTGTACCCACTCGCTGGAGCGGCGCAGGTGGTAGGTGACTTCCTTGAGTGCCTTGGCGGCGATACCGGCGATACGCTCATCGCTTGAGCCGGCCAGACCCTGTAACACGGCAAAGTGCCAGGCGTCGTAGAGGAATTGCTTGGTCATGGTCACGGCAAAGTCGCCGTTGGGTTGCTCGACCAGCAGCAGGTTGCGATAGGCCCGCTCGTCTCGGCGGAAGGCCAGGGCATCGGCGTCGCGGCCGTCGTCCAGCAGCTCGGCTGCGTATTCCAGCCAGTTGCGCGCCTGGCCGACCAGGTCCAGGCCAACGTTCATCAGGGCCAGTTCTTCTTCGATGGCCGGGGCGTGACCACACCATTCACAGAGGCGCTGGCCTTGTACCAGGGCGCTGTCGCCAAGCAGCAGCAGGTAGGGGATAAGGGCTTCGTTGTGCATGGCCAACCTCACATGTGTCCGACTTCATCGGGCAGCTCGTAGAAGCTGGCATGGCGGTAGACCTTGTCGTCCGAAGGGGCGAACAGCGGGTCTTTCTCGTCAGGGGAGGAGGCGGTGATCAGCGCCGAAGGCACCACCCACAGGCTGACGCCCTCGCTGCGTCGGGTGTACAGCTCGCGGGCATTTTCGATGGCCATGGCGGCGTCGGCGGCATGCACGCTGCCGACATGCTTGTGGTTAAGGCCGTGCTTGCTGCGCACGAACACTTCGTAGAGGGTCCAGACAGACATTTTCGATCTCCGCATCAATCGCCGCTCAGGCGGCGTTCTTGTTCTGTTGCTTGCGCGCGTAGGCCACGGCGGCCTCGCGGACCCAGGCGCCGCCCTCGATGGCCTGGCGGCGGGTGGCGACACGTTCCTGGTTGCACGGGCCGTTGCCCTTGATCACTTCGTAAAATTCGTCCCACTGAATTTCGCCGAAGTCGTAGTGACCGCGCTCGGCGTTCCACTTCAGTTCAGGGTCGGGGGCCGTGCAGCCGAGCAGTTCGAGCTGCGGCACGGTCTGGTCAATGAAACGCTGGCGCAGTTCATCGTTGGTCTGGCGCTTGATCTTCCAGGCCATGGACTGAGCGCTGTTTGGAGAATGTTCGTCGCTGGGGCCGAACATCATCAGCGATGGCCACCACAGGCGATTGATTGCGTCCTGGACCATGTCGCGCTGTGCCTGGGTGCCGTGACGCATCATGGTCAGGAGCATTTCGTAGCCCTGGCGCTGATGGAAGCTCTCTTCCTTGCAGATACGGATCATCGCGCGGGAGTAGGGGCCATAGGAGGTGCGCTGCAGTACCACCTGGTTGACGATTGCAGCGCCATCGACCAGCCAGCCCACTGCGCCCATGTCGGCCCAGCTGAGGGTGGGGTAGTTGAAGATGCTCGAGTACTTGGCCTTGCCGCTGTGCAGCTTGGCGATTTCTTCGTCGCGATCGGCGCCCAGGGTCTCCATGGCGCTGTACAGGTACAGGCCGTGGCCGGCTTCGTCCTGGATCTTGGCCATCAGTTGCAGCTTGCGCTTGAGGCTAGGCGCACGGGTGACCCAGTTGCCTTCGGGCAACATGCCGACGATTTCCGAATGGGCATGCTGGGAGATCTGCCGGATCAGGGTCTGGCGGTAGGCCTCTGGCATCCAGTTCTTGGCTTCGATCTTGATTTCGGCGTCGATCTTTTCCTGGAAGTTGCGTTCCGCGGCGGACATTTCTTCCAGCGATTTGACGCGCTTGACTCCGGTTTCCACTAGCTGTGCGTACATGTGCGGCGACTCCTGCTAAGGCATGAGTCATTTGTAAGCGATACAAAACATAACGTCAAACAGTTTTATATGTATCAAATAAGATTTGTGTATCGCTTTGGGGTCCCATCGCGGGTAAACCCGCTCCCACAGGGGCGCGCGGTACCTGTGAGCGCGAATAACACGCAAAAAAAACCCCGGACAGTGCCGGGGCTGCACAGGCAGATGAATGACTCAGCTGGCCAACCGTTTGTCATACACGTGGCAAGCCTTGCCCTCGGAGCGTTTGAGCGTGCCGCAAGGCTGCAGGTGCACCTGGGTGCTGATGCCGATGTAGGTCTTGATCTGTTTGCTCAACTCCCCGGTCACCCGCTTGCGCTGGCCTTCATCGAGGTGCTGGCACTCCGCACGCAATTCAACATGCACTTCGACACTGTCCAGGTTGCCATTGCGATACAGGTGAATCTCATACAGCTCGGAAAGCTGTTTTATTTTCAATACCTGTTCTTCGATCTGGGTCGGGAACACGTTGACGCCGCGAATGATCAGCATGTCGTCGCTGCGCCCGGTGATCTTGCCTATCCGCCGCATGGGCCTGGCTGTGCCGGGCAAAAGGCGGGTAAGGTCGCGGGTGCGGTAACGGATCATCGGCAGCGCCTCTTTGCTTAGCGAGGTGAACACCAGTTCGCCCAGTTGGCCGTCCGGCAACACCTCACCGGTGACCGGGTCGATGATCTCGGGATAGAAGTGGTCTTCCCAGATGGTCGGGCCGTCTTTGGTCTCGATACATTCCATCGCCACCCCGGGCCCCATGATTTCCGACAGGCCATAGATGTCGAGGGCATTGATGCCCAAACGCTGCTCGATCGAACGGCGCAGCTCGTCTGTCCACGGCTCGGCACCGAAAATACCCAGGCGCAGCTTGAGGTCATGGGGGTCGATGCCCTGGCGCTCGATCTCGTCGGCCAGGTTGAGCATATAGGACGGCGTCACCATGATGATGTCGGGCTGAAAGTCGCGGATCAGCTGCACCTGCTTCTCGGTCTGACCACCCGACATCGGGATTACCGTACAGCCCAGGCGCTCGGCGCCGTAATGCGCACCCAGCCCGCCGGTGAACAGGCCGTAGCCGTAGGAAACATGCACCTTGTCACCTTTGCGCCCACCCGCAGCGCGGATCGAGCGGGCGACCACATTGGCCCAGGTATGAATGTCGTTCTGCGTATAACCGACCACCGTAGGCTTGCCGGTGGTACCGCTGGAAGCATGCAGGCGTACCACTTCCTCCTGGGGTACGGCAAACATGCCGTAGGGGTAGCTGTCGCGCAGATCGTTCTTGCCGGTGAAGGGGAACTTCGCCAGGTCGGCCAGGCACTTGAGGTCATCGGGGTGGGTGCCGCATTCGGCAAAGCGCTGGCGGTACAACGGTACATTGTCGTAGGCGTGCTTCAGGCTCCAGCGCAGGCGCTCCAGCTGGTGCTGGCGCAGGGCATCGACGCTGGCGGTTTCCATCGGGTCCAACAAGGCACGGTCGGCATCATGGTACATGTTCATGGCTTCACTCGAATTGTTCTTGTACGCCGTGCGGGGCCGGTTACGGGCCGCGCGGTGAGTGTCATGAGCGCAGCATATACGGCTGCGTTCGGTTCGGTAACAGGCTGAAGGTGTGACCCGCTCAGAGGCGTTCTATGACCATGGCGATGCCCTGGCCAACGCCAATGCACATGGTGCACAGGGCATAGCGGCCGGCAGTTTCCTCCAGTTCGTGCAGCGCGGTGGTTACCAGGCGTGCACCGCTCATGCCGAGCGGATGGCCCAGCGCAATGGCTCCGCCGTTGCGGTTGACCCGGGGGTCGTCGTCGGCCAGGCCTAGCTCGCGTAGCACCGCCAAGCCTTGGGCGGCGAAGGCTTCGTTTAGCTCGATGACGTCCACGTCGGCCAGTGACAATCCCGTGAGCTCAAGTACCTTTCGGGTTGCCGGCACCGGGCCGATGCCCATCAGCCGTGGCTCAACCCCGGCCACGGCCATGCCGACGATACGGCCGCGGGGCTTCAGGCCATGGCGGCGGGCAGCGGTGCTGCTGGCCAGCAACAGGGCGCAAGCGCCGTCGTTGACACCGGAGGCATTGCCGGCGGTGACGCTACCTCCTTCACGGAACGGGGTGCCGAGACGGGCGAGTTGTTCCAGCGTGGTGTCGCCGCGCGGATGCTCATCGTGCTCGACCACTTTGGCCGGGCCTTTGCGCTGGGGGATTTCGACCGGCACGATTTCTTGCGCAAGGCGGCCGCGGGCCTGAGCAGCGGCCGCCTTGTGCTGGCTGCGCAGCGCGAAGGCATCTTGGTCGGCGCGGGAGATAGCAAACTGTTCAGCGACGTTTTCAGCGGTTTCCGGCATCGAATCGGTGCCGTAGGCAGCCTTCATCAGCGGATTGACGAAGCGCCAACCGATGGTGGTGTCGAACAACTCGGCTGCGCGGCCGAAGGCCTGCTCCGACTTGCCCATGACGAAGGGCGCGCGCGACATCGACTCCACGCCGCCAGCCAGCATCAGCCCGGCTTCGCCGCAACGCAGGGCGCGGGCAGCATTGCCGATGGCGTCCAGGCCGGAGCCGCACAGGCGGTTGATCGTGGTACCCGGTATTTCGGGGGGCAGCCCGGCCAACAGGGTGGCCATGTGGGCCACGTTGCGATTGTCTTCGCCGGCCTGGTTGGCACAGCCGAAGATCACGTCGTCGACCGCTTTCCAGTCCAGCTCGGGGTGGCGCTGGATCAAGGCCTTCAGCGGAATGGCGGCGAGGTCATCGGCACGTACGCCGCTCAAAGCCCCGGCATAGCGCCCTATGGGGGTGCGCACGGCGTCGATGATCAGGGCGTCGGCGAGGGTGTGTTCAGTCATCTTGCGTCTCCTGCGCCAGCACGGTGCCGCGCACTTTGTAGGATTTGCCATGGAACATCGCCACCAGCTCACCGCGCTGGTTGTGGATGCGCACGTCGTACAGGCCGGTGCGGCCTTTGCGGCTGACCTCGCTGGCGTCGGCGGTGAGCACGTCATCGCGCAGCGCCGGTGCCAGATAGTCGATGCTGCAACCCAGTGCCACGGTGGCCTGGTCGTAGCTGTTACAGGCGAAGGCAAACGCCGAGTCGGCCAGGGCGAAGAGGAAACCGCCATGGCAGGTGCCGTGGCCCTGGATCATGTCGGCGCGTACCGGCATGCGCAGGCTTGCCCGGCCCGGGCCGGCATCCAGCAGGCTGATGCCCAGGCCCTGGGTGGCCAGATCTCGGGCATACATGGCGTCGGCACAGGCTTGTGCCAGTTCGAGTTCAGTCATGCAGGGTGCCTCCTTTGGCCTCGCAACGGCGTAACAGCAGAGAAGGGCGGTAGCGGCTCTCGCCGTAGCTGCGCTGCAGGTTGTCGAGCACGCGCAAGGTGTGGGCGATGCCGATGTGCGCAGCCCAGGCCAGCGGGCCACAGGGGTAATTGACACCGGCGCGCATCGCCAGGTCGATGTCAGCGGCGCTGCCGACGCCCTGTAACACGGCATCGGCAGCTTCGTTGGCGAGCATTGCCACTGTGCGCAGCACCACCAGGCCGGGCAGGTCGGCGACAGCAGTAACCTTGAGGCCGGCCCGCTGCAGCAGGGCCACAGCCTGGTCACGAGCGCTTGCGATGGTATCGGCCGACCAGCTGATGGCAATACGTGAGGCGGTGCTGTAGTCCAGCGCAAGATCAAGCAGCACCAGGTTGCGCAGGCCATCTTCACGGGCGCGCTGGCTGGCGAGGCGGCCATCGGACAGTGCCAGGGTGGCATCACCGACCTGGATCACGCCGCTGCCAGCACGCTGGGTGATGGCAATGCCGTTATCGCGCAGGCGTTCAGCCAGTGGCTGCAGCACCCCCAGATGCCCCTCGACAACACAGGCATCAACACTGGCGGGGCTGTGCAGTTCGGCCGGCACTGGGCGCTGCGCGCCTTCAGCGTAGCTATAGAAGCCTTGGCCTGTCTTGCGGCCGAGGCGACCGGCATCCACTAGCTCTTTTTGCACCAGTGAAGGCTGGAAGCGGAAGTCCCCATAAAATGCGTCGAACACCGAGCAGGTCACGGCGTAGTTGACGTCGTGGCCGATCAGGTCGGTAAGCTCGAACGCACCCATACGGAAACCACCGGCATCACGCAGCAGCGCATCAAGGCTGGCGCAATCGGCCGCTCCTTCCTGTAACAGGCGCAGGCTTTCGGCATAGAAAGGCCGCGCCACACGGTTGACGATAAAGCCCGGTGTCGAGCGCGTGTGCACCGGCTGTTTGCCCCAGGCTTGGGCGGTGTCGTAGATGCACGCGGCCACGGCCGGTTCAGTTGCCAGGCCCGACACCACCTCGACCAGCGCCATCAGCGGTGCGGGGTTGAAGAAGTGCATCCCCACCACCTGCTGCGGGCGTTCAAGGCCGGCAGCAAGGCTGGTGATGGACAGCGATGAAGTGTTGCTGGCAATAATGCAATCTGCTGTGCACAGGGCTTCTAACTGATTGAACAGCGCCTGCTTGACCTGCAGGTTCTCGACGATGGCTTCGATCACCAAGCCGGCATCGGCCAGCGCGTCGAGCGTGTCGACCGGGCACAGGCGGATGCTGATCATTTCACGCTCGACAGCCTGCAATTTGCCTTTTTCCACGAGCCGGGCGAGCTGGCGATCAATACCGGCCACTGCTTGGGCAGCGGCCCCTGGGCGGTTGTCGTAAAGCTTTACCGGGTGGCCGGCCTGAGCCGCCACCTGGGCGATGCCGGCCCCCATGGCACCGGCACCGATCACCGCTACGGGCACATTGCTTGCGAGTGCGCCCATGTTCAGCGCCCCTTGAATGCGGGAGTACGCTTGTTGATGAAGGCGCTGACGCCTTCACGGTAGTCCTCGCTACGCCCGGCCAGGCGTTGCAGGTCGCGCTCAAGCTCCAGTTGTTCATTGAAGCCGTTGTCGAAACTGGCATTGAGGCTGCGCTTGATCAACGCCAGGCCGTAGGTAGGCTGGGTGGCGAGCTGGCGGGCCAGTGTGAGGGCTTCGTCACGCAGTGCAGCATCGTCAACCACGCGATGGATCAGCCCCCATTGCTGTGCCTGTTCGGCGCCAAGGCGTTCGCCCAGCATGGCCAAGGCTTTGGCCCGTGCCATGCCGACCAGGCGCGGCAGCAGCCAGGTCCCGCCAGAGTCTGGCACCAGGCCAATTTTGCAAAATGCCTGGATGAAGCTTGCCGAGCGGGCGGCCAGTACCAGGTCGCAGGCCAGCGGAATATTCGCGCCGGCCCCGGCGGCAACACCGTTTACCGCACAGATTACCGGCAGTGGCAGGTCGCGCAGGGTGCGTACCAGCGGGTTGTAGTACGTGTCGATTGAAGCGCCCAGGTCTGGCATTTCAGCGCCTGGAGCAACGTTACGGTCGGACAGGTCCTGGCCTGCGCAGAAGCCGCGGCCTTCAGCCGTCAGCAACAGCACCCGCGCATCGCTGCTCTGGCGCACTTGCTTGAGTGCTTCGCGTACTTCCAGGTGCATGGCGGTGTTGAAGCTGTTCAGCTGCTCGGGGCGGTTCAAGGAGAGGAGGGCGACGCCGTCCTCAATGGAAAACAGGATGTGCTGGAAAGTCATGACAGACTCGCTCCGTCAGTCGAGGGAAAGGTGATCAGCGGCCTTGGAAACGGGCCTGGCGCTTTTCCTGGAAGGCCCGGATACCTTCGTCGCGGTCGGCGGTGCCGGCCAGCAGGGTGAATGCATGGCGTTCGAAGCGCAGGCCACTGGCCAGGTCTGTATCGCCGGCCTTCAGCAGCGCCTCTTTTGCCAGGCGCACGGCCAGCGGCGCCTTGGCGGCGATGCTGCGGGCCACATGCAGGGCGCGTTCTACGGTGAATTCGGGCTGGGTCACTTCACTGACCAGGCCTGCCTGCTGGGCGTGACGGGCGCTAATGGCTTCGCCGGTCAGCACCATCTGCATGGCCAATGGCTTGCCAACGGCGCGCAACAGGCGCTGGGTGCCGCCAGCGCCGGGGATGATGCCGAGGTTGATCTCCGGCTGGCCGAAACGGGCGTCGGTACCGGCGATGACGATGTCAGCGCACATCACCAGCTCGCAACCACCGCCCAAGGCATAGCCATTGACTGCCGCAATCAGCGGCTTGGCAAAGCCGGCGATGCGCTGCCAGTGGGCTACCCGAGGATCGTTGAGGATGCCGACCAGGTCGCGCTCGGCCATTTCGCGGATGTCAGCGCCTGCGGCGAATGCCTTGCGGTTGCCAGTGACCACCACCGCAGCGGTCTGATCATCTTGGGCGGCTGTATCCAGTGCAGTGGCCAGCTCTGCCAGTAGCTCGGTACACAGGGCGTTGAGAGCCTCTGGCCGTTGCAAGGTGATGAGCTGAACGCCGTTTTCCGGCGCCTGCACATTGAGATATCGCGGCATGTCGGGGTCCTCTGGCTGCACGCACGGCACATCGTGGGGCCGGCATTTCTTGGAATTGTTTGCAGGGTCGTGATGCTGGGTCACGAACAGGTGAGCCCAGTATATGCATTATGCGATACACGAAATCAACATAAAAAATGCAATGTCGTATCCCTTTAATGAGATCTTTAACTATTTCAATCGTTAAAATTAAGGACTTTTAAACCGTATAATGTCGATTTTTTACTGATTTTCGAGTGTTTTCGCCTGTCGATCCAAGCAGATATAAAGTGATACAGCGATGGCGTTTGACGAGAAATTTCCTTGTGATAAAAGATCAGGTCCCATTTCAAATCATTTCTGGAGTTCGCATGCCTTGCTATCGACTGGACGGCCTGACGCCCGTGGTTCACCCGACCGCCTACGTGCATCCCAGT
This sequence comes from Pseudomonas sp. NMI542_15, assembly GCF_021283425.1. NCBI lineage: Bacteria > Pseudomonadati > Pseudomonadota > Gammaproteobacteria > Pseudomonadales > Pseudomonadaceae > Pseudomonas > Pseudomonas sp. NMI542_15. The sequence goes on from NZ_JAJSRO010000001.1 coordinate 451,191, forward strand.
GCAGTACTGATCGGCGATGTCATCGTCGGCCCTCGTTGCTACATAGGCCCCTTGGCATCGCTCAGGGGCGACTTCGGCCGCATCGTGCTAGAGGAGGGCGCCAACCTTCAGGACACCTGCGTGATGCATGGCTTCCCGGGTGGTGACACCGTAGTAGAGCGCAACGGGCACATCGGCCATGGCGCCGTGCTGCACGGATGCCGCGTGGGCGAAGACGCCTTGATCGGCATGAACGCAGTGGTCATGGATGGCGCCCACGTAGCGCCAGGCTGCATCGTTGCGGCCACCGCTTTCGTCAAGGCCGGCTTCGAATGTGCGGCTCAGAGCCTGGTGATGGGTTCGCCAGCGCTGGTAAAGCGCCCGTTGACCGATCAGGAGCTGGCCTGGAAGCAGGCCGGCACTGCGCAGTACCAGGAACTGACGCAGCGCTGCATGACCAGCATGGTCGAATGCCCGCCGCTGGCCGAGGCAGAAGTGGGGCGCCCGCGTATGGAAGACACCGGCTTCAGGCCCAAAGGCCAGGCAAGCGCATGAGCCTGGCAGCCACCCGCATTGGCCAGGCGGCCCGCCGCACAGGTATAGTCGGTGCTTTATCCGCGCACAGTTCGCCCATGAGCAATCTTGCCCCACTGAACCATTTGATCACCCGCTTTCAGGAGCAGACGCCAATCCGCGCCAGCTCGCTGATCATCACGCTGTACGGCGATGCCATCGAGCCTCACGGCGGGACCGTCTGGCTGGGTAGCCTGATCAACCTGCTGGAGCCGATAGGTATCAACGAGCGGTTGATCCGCACGTCGATCTTTCGCCTGACCAAGGAAGGCTGGCTGACCGCCGAAAAAGTCGGCCGGCGCAGCTATTACAGCCTCACCGGCACGGGCCGGCGCCGTTTCGAAAAAGCCTTCAAGCGCGTTTACAGTGCGAGCCTGCCCGCCTGGGACGGCGCCTGGACGCTGGTGTTGCTGTCGCAGCTGGAGGCCAGCAAGCGCAAGGCCGTGCGCGAAGAACTGGAGTGGCAAGGCTACGGCGCCATCGCCCCGAACGTACTCGGCTGCCCGCGCGCTGATCGTGCCGACCTGGCGACCACCTTGCGCGAGCTGGACGCCACTGACGACAGCATCGTCTTCGAAACCCACACCCAGGAAGTACTGGCCTCCAAGGCCATGCGCGCCCAGGTGCGGGAGAGCTGGCGGATCCAGGAACTGGGCGAGCACTACAGCGAATTCATCCGCTTGTTCCGGCCGCTGTGGCAGGCGCTCAAGGAGCAGAAAGAGCTCGATGCCCAGGACTGCTTCCTGGCACGGACCTTGTTGATCCACGAGTACCGCCGGCTGCTGCTGCGTGACCCGCAGTTGCCGGATGAGCTGCTGCCTGGGGACTGGGAAGGCAGGGCTGCTCGCCAGTTGTGCCGTAACCTCTATCGGCTGGTGTGGGACAAGGCCGAAGCGTGGCTGGGGACCGCGCTGGAGACGGCGGATGGGCCGCTGCCGGATGTCAACGAGAGCTTCTACAAGCGGTTTGGTGGTTTGGGCTGAAGCCGGCGATATTCCCTTTCAAGGCTTGCTGGGTGGTTGCGGATGTTCTGGCTTGGCAGGGTCGGCGTACCACTGCTCCCTTGGCACCCACTTGGCCTGCAGCGGGTCGCCGAGGTAGTGGGGCGACATAATCTGCACGCCGTACTCGTTGAAAACGTCCTGGATATTGGCGTGCAGCAGGCTGAGGAGGAGGGCGCGTGGCCTGGGCAGCGACGGAATGGCCTGGGCCACCAGGCGGTACTCCGGATAAAAATCCGACAGCGCCGTCTGGAACACCTGGGGTTCGGGTTTTGCCAGTACGCCATCGGTACGCCGGGCCGCCTCCAGCAACATGGCTTCGACCTGCCGCCACGGCGTGTCGTAGCCGATGGTCACCACCGTATCGACCACATAGCCTGGCCCCTCGACGATGCGTGAGTAGTTTTTCGTCACGGTGCCCGTGATCATGGAATTGGGCAGCGTGAGCACCTCGCCAAGGCCGGTGCGGATGGTGGTGGTGAATATGCCCACCTCGGTCACCGTGCCTTCGTAGTCGCCCACGCGCACGAACTCACCGGCGCGCAGCGTCCTTGTATAGGTGAGAATCAGCCCGGCCGCAGCCTGGCCGACGACACTGGTGGCCCCGAGCGAGATCATCAGCCCGAGCAGTACCGACAGGCCCTTGAACGCATCGGTACCTGAGCCAGGCAGGTACGGGTAGGCCATCACCAGGGCGAACAGCCAGATCGCCAATGACGTCAGCCGCATGGTGGGCTGCAGGGTTTCTTCGGTAAGCCACTTCAACGTGCCCGGCCGTGCCATGCGCCGCAGCACCCGCTTGGAAAACGCGCTGATACCGCGGGCAATGAAGAAAATCGACAGGGCAACGGCAAGCCCAGGGATGGCGTGTAGGATACCGCTGACCAGGTAGCCGAGCAGCGCCATCAGGTAGACATTCAGGCTTTCACCCCACGCCCGGGTATAGGGGAACTGCGACAGTACGAAGCCCAGCCATTGGTAGCAGAGCAATAGCAGCACCAGCCAGTACACCAGCCACAGCGAACGATCGGCCAGGTAGTAGAGGTTCTGCAGGTCGAACAGGGGTGTTTGACCCACCCTGAAACGCTCGGAGTGCTTGCCCATCAGTCTGGGCAACAGCCCCAAAAGCTTGCGCCGCACACCTCGCGCGCCCTTGGCCAGAAGCATGAACAGCAAGGTGGCCGCCGCCGAATAGCCGACAGCATTGAGCAGAAAGCGCACGCTGCGCGCCTGGCGTGTTTCCTCGACCACCAGGCGCAGGTTCTCTGCGGCCAGCTCGGCGGCTTCGCGCGCGGTGATATCGTTGGCGGCGGCGTCCTGCGGTGTGACGATGAACGCGCGGCGATCGCCCAGCAGTACCAGGTAACTGTTCAGGATAGAGTCGATTCTAATGCCCTGGTCATCTTCATCCTGCAACGCCTCTTCAATGGCCGACTTGGCCCGAAGGGCTCGAACCTGTGGTGTTTCACCCAGCAAGGTGGCACGAAAGACAAATACCGTGCGGTTGATGATTTGCAGCGCTGCAGGTTCAGGCGTTGCAGCACCGGCTGGCGTCGCTGAAGGCTCCAGGCCCTCTGCATGTAGGAGGGTTGAGCACAGCATCTGTAGCGCCAGAGCCAGCCAACACGCTTGCCTGCATCCACGCATGATCCTCATGCTTCGCTCCCCTGCGACCCGAGGTTGGGCTGCTTCCAGCATAGTCGGGTTTCTGGCCTGCCCAGCATCGCGTCCACGGGTAACCAGGCCGTAAATACCCAAATATAAGGTTAACCATAACGATCTTTATGACACTTAAGGCTTATGGTGGTGCGTGTTATCTTGATCGTGAAAACCTTTAAAGCGTGCTATGGTTTACCTTATACAACTTAATATTAGTGCTGGTTGACTTTATGGATGACTTTTTTCCCGTCGCCTGCGCCGATACCCTTAATAAAATAGGGCTTCTGGTCAAGGCAAAGCGTTTGTCGCTCGGTTTACGCCAAACAGACCTCACGGTAGCAATCGGCGTCTCCGCGCATAACCTTCGCAAGATCGAAGGCGGCTCCGCGCGCGTGGACCTGCGTTCGTTCATGCTGGTGTTATGGCGCCTGGGTATCAGCGACACAGTCTTCGCCTCGCTGGAAGGCATTGAAAAAACCTCCCAGATCACCCGTTTCAGTGATGACGACGATGCCCACCAGCGCCTCGCATCCCGCCGCGTGCGGCTGGCAAAACCCAAGCCTGAGGAATTCTGATGTCCCGTGCCTACATCTATATGGAGCACCCCGACACAGCTGAGGTCATCACCCTTGGCCGGCTGACCCTAAAAGGCAAGGTCGGTGAGTTCCTCTATGCGCCTGACCATGTGGCGCGAGGTGGCTGGGTACCCGACCCGATCAATTACCCCCTGCGTGCCGAGCCCTATACAGGGATCGCCAAGAACCGCGGCATACCCGGCTTCATCAATGACGCCATGCCTGATGGCTGGGGTGAGCGGCTGCTGCATCGGGCGTACGGCCAGGAACTGGGCACGCTCGATTTCTTGCTTAAGTCACCGAACAACGACCGCGTCGGCAACCTGATGGCCGGCGGCGCAACCACGCCCGCACCTGGCCTGGGCGATGGTGCGGTACCCACCTTGAAAGGCCTGGCGAAATTCGTCGCCGCGTGCGAAGCGGTGTACGACGGCCAGCTCGACGCCGAGTCGGTGGCAACCCTCAACGTACGCCAGCAGCGTTCCGCCCTGGGCGGCGCGCGCCCAAAACGTACGCTGCAGGACAACGGTATGCTGATTCTGGCCAAGCCCCGTGATCGCTTCGATCACTACGACCTGCCCTCGATCGAATATGCCTGCATGACCTTTGCAGCAGGGCAAGGCTTGAACGTCGCAAAAACCGCGTTGCATGCCGAAAACCCTTCAACCTTGCTGATCGAGCGCTTCGACCGCACGCCGATTGCACAGGGCGCCCGGCGCATTCCCATGCTCAGCGCATTGACCCTGCTGGACTCGGAATGGAACGGCGCACACCACCGGGATTGGCGCTACGCCGCAGTAGCCGATGAAATGCGCCGGCGGGGTGTGCCCGACGCTGATCTGCAGGAGCTGTTCAAGCGCATGTGCTACAACGCCCTGGTGGGGAACTCTGACGACCATCCACGCAACCATGCGGTGATCTGGGTGGCCGGCGGGTGGCGTCTGTCACCGATGTACGACGTACTGCCGATGCTCGAAGAAGGGCCGGCCCAGACCTTGGCCATGGCTGTTGGCCGTGAAGGCCGCCAGATCAGCCGCGCAAACCTGCTCAGTCACCACGCTCACTTTGCCTTGACGCGGGAGCAGGCCGAGCAGCTACTGGAAGAAGTGGCGGGGTGGGAGCAGGCGTTGAAGGCGCATTACCAGCAGTTGCTTGCGGGGGAAGATTTGCGCATGGCGTGTGAGGCGGCGAGTGCGGTGCGGATGCTCAGCTGAGCGAGCGTCTTTCGCTTTTAAATGACATGCATTCCCATTTATACTTGCATCTCATTTCCTCTCTGTTCAACGCTATCGTGCAGGCAGATCCTCCAAAGCCATCATTGCTCGCCACCCTGATCCGTCATTACGACGACTTGGTCGACCATGTGCGCCGGCGCTTCGGTGAACGGGTCTTCGCGCGTGAAGTCGTTCATGACCTTTGCGTGCAGTTGCTGGAGGATGACGAGCGAGAAGGGGTGCGGCAGCCCTTGGCGCTGTTACGCAAGATCGCCCATGACAATGCGGTTTCGCATTGTCGTCGCGAGCGCCGGCGGGGCAACGTGATCATCACACTGGCCGAGCTCCCTGAAGTAGCCTGCAGTGCAGCACCACAGGAGCGCCAGGTCGATGCCGCGAAGACACTGGACAAGCTGGTTGCCGCCATTTCCCGATTGCCTCCTCGCTGCCAGGCAGTATTCATCATGCACAAGTTGCACCAGATACCGCAGGCCGAGGTCGCAGAGCGCCTGGGCATTTCCCTGAAAACGGTAGAAAAGCATTTGCGCCTTGGTATGATCGCTTGCCGTGAATATCTGCAAAGCGAGGGGGCACCGTGAGCCGTCTACGCGATAAAGACGATGCCGCAGTCGATGATGCGCTGGCCACGTGTCGCGAGGACTTGAAGCTGCGTTTCCCTCTACCCAGCCCGCCACCTGCCAGAAAGCCTCGCAAAAGCACCAAGGCAGTCTCGTTGCTGGTGTTGGCCCTGGTGGCAGGTGCTGTGTGGCAGAACCCTGCGTACCGCAACGAGCACTATGTCACCCAGGTGGGGCAACGCCAGTCGGTGCAGTTGGCCGATGGCAGCCAGATCAAGCTGGACGGTGGCAGCGAGGTGCGCGTGAGCTGGCATTTGCGTAGTCGGAACATTGAGTTGGTACGGGGCCAGGCACTGTTCGCCGTTTCGCCCATGCTGTATCGGCCGTTTCTGGTCGATGCAGGCACTGCCGCTATACGTGTGGTCGGCACCCGATTCAACGTCAATAGATACTCGGATGATGTCCGGGTGACTGTTGCCCAAGGCCAGGTGGAAGTCAAAGGGCGCGCCTTGGACCGTACCTCGCAGCTGCTGGCCGGGCAGCAGTTGCTCGTCCACAGCGGCATCCCCGCTGACGTGGTCAAGAGCAGTGTCGAAGACGCGATTGCATGGCAGCAAAGCCGATGGGTGTTCGAAGGCACACCACTGGTTGAGGTCGTTGCCGCACTGCAACGTTACTACGCCCAGCCGGTCGAGCTGGTGGGGCCTGAAGTAGGGCGCTTGCCGGTTTCAGGTGTTTTCAACAGCGACCAAGCCGAAACCTTGCTGGCGCTGCTGCCTGAAATTCTTCCGGTAAAGGTCACCAGGGAAGGCGCAAACCTGCGCATTCACCCCAAAGGGGCAAAAAATAATTCGCCAACGAGGTAGGGTTGCGACCGCTGGGAGGCGGCTATCACTTTGTACCCATCTCTTGGAGAATAAAAGTGAGTCAGCTCTTCCTGCGTGCACCTTGGCACGTATCGGTCTTGACCAGCACCCTGATGGCCAGCCAATGGTCGCACGCACAAGCGTTGGTGGTGGTTGAATTCAATGTTCCCGCATCAACACTGGAGCGCTCATTGAATGCCGTGGCTCGCCAGGCGGGCGCCCAGGTGCTGTTTTCCAGTGAACTGACTGCGGGGAAGCAGGCGCCGGCGCTGCAAGGGCGTTACACACTGGAGCAGGCGCTGGAGCATGTGCTTGAGCACAGCGGGCTGGTCGGCAAGGCGCGTGACGAGCGTACCTTCATTGTTGTGCCGCCAAACGATGCCATGATGGGCAGGGGGCTGGCTTCAACCAGCAGTACGGTGGAGCTGGCCAACGTGGAGATCACGTCCTCTCGGCTTTCCAGCAACGTGGTAGCGCAGGCTCGCCAGGTAAATGTCATCGAGCGAGAGCAACTGAAGCAACTGCGCCAAGGCTCTGATGGTTTGGCGACGTTACTGGCCAAGAGCATCCCGGGGATGGCCGATTCAAGCCGAACCATCACCGATTATGGGCAAACCCTGCGTGGACGTACGATGCTGGTCCTGGTCGATGGCGTGCCCCTGAACACCAACCGTGACTCCTCGCGTAACCTGGCCAACATCGACCCGGCATTGATCGAGCGCATCGAGGTGATTCGCGGCAGCAGTGCTATCTACGGCGCCGGTGCAACGGGCGGGATCATCTCTATCACCACGCGGCCAGCCGGCGGTGAAGCAATGGCCGAAACTACGTTGACCGGCGTGTCGCCCTTGAGCCAGATGGACAGCGATGGCCTGGGAGGGCAGTTACAGCACCATGTTGCCGGCTCACAAGGGGCCTTGGATTACGCGCTTGATTTCGGTGCACGCCATATCGGCGCCTCTTACGACGCCAAAGGGCATCGTATTGCGCCCGAGCCGAGCCAAGGCGACCTGTTTGATTCCAACACTTACAACATTGGCGGCAAATTCGGCTGGCGCATTGATGAGCAACAGCGCGTTCAGCTTTCGCTTAGCCACTACAACGCCGAGCAGGACAGTGACTATACCGCCGACCCCTCGGTCAGCCGGTTGCCGCCGGGTTCAGTCCCTGCGCAACCGTTGTCCGGGTTGTCACTCGACGAGCAAAACCAGATCAAGAACACATTAGTGAATCTTCAGTATGCCCACACAGAGGTGCTCGGAGGCACACTCGACACCCAGCTTTACTATCGCGACTATTTCACCCGCTTCACACCATTCGATGCGCGAGGCGTGGCCACCCGCGGGCGCAATGTCGATCAAGTCATGCAAAACAGTGAAGTCTTTGGTAGCCGCATCACGCTGCGAACCCCGTTAGGCGGCTCGGATACCGAGGTGTTATGGGGTGGCGACTTCAACCAGGAGCGCAGCGACATGCCCATCGATATCTTCGACCCGCAGGAATTCGATGCGAGCGGTGGGGCGGTGTTCAACAAGATCGGCAAGTTGACGTACATGCCAGACCTGACGTCCCGCAGCGTAGGCGCATTTGCACAGTTGCAGCACCGCTTCACCGAGCAGTGGTCAATGGAGGGCGGCGTGCGTTATGAATATGCCACTGCTAAATACGGGGACTTCGTGCCGCTGTCCGAATCGACTGCAGCGAGCCCAGCCACGGTGGAAGGCGGCAAGGTGCATTACGATGCGCTGCTTTCCAATATCAGCCTGACTTACTCGCCGGTCAGCGGACAGGCGATATATGCCGCCTTCAGCCAAGGCTTCCAACTGCCCGACATTGGCGTGCAATTGCGTAATGCGCGGCGGGACTTCGAGGTCGGATCTTCCAATCTGGAACCGGTCAAGACCAACAACTACGAACTCGGCTGGCGCGGCGACCTGGGCGAGCAGACCCTGGCATCGCTGGCCATTTTCTATACCACTTCCAAATTGGGGGATGTGCAAAGCTTCAACAATGGCCTGATCCTCACGCGCACCCAGGAACGGATCTACGGTGTTGAGGGCAGTGCCGACTGGCTGACCCGACACGAGCATTGGGGGGCAGGGGGGAGCTTCACCTGGATGAAAGGGCGCGAGCAACCGGACGGAGGCGATTGGCAAGACATGACGGGCTACCGTATTCCACCGCTGAAGCTGACGGCTTATCTTCAATACAAACCTGACGAAGACTGGACCCACCGCGTGCAGGCGACTTACTTTGGCGCAGAGGACTACCGCCTCAATGGCGTAGAGAGTTTTGGCAGACGCAGGGTGGAGGGTTACACCACGGTGGACGTCATCAGCCAGTACCAACTGAGTGAAGGGGATCAGATCAGCGTAGGCGTACAGAACCTGTTCAATCGGTACTATTATCCGCTCTATAGCCAGCTGATGCGGAACAGCAACAACACCAGCCACTTGCCAGCGCCCGGTGCCGTAATCACAGCGAGTTATACCCACCGATGGTGATCTTGCAGGCCATGTTCAGCACGGTCTGAATATAACTAAACTAAATGAACATTTAGCGTAGTTATATTCAGAAGCAACCAAAGAGGCAGGTGGCGAGGTGAATAAAAGGGCGCATCAAGCAGCCGTCGCCTGCCTGGCTAGGTCAAGTGCCGGGGCCTGAGTGCCTTGCAACCTGTCACAGTAAAGGCCCACACCTTGTTCGACGGTCAATGTCGCCGCCTCGTAGCCTGCAGCGCGCAAGCGTTCCAGATCGGCACAGGTGTAACACTGGTACTTGCCACGCAAATGCTCAGGGAATTCGCCGTATTCCAGAATGCCTTCCAGCAAGGCGATCTCCAAGGACAATGGGGGTTGATGCTGGTACCCGCGCAGCCGATTGATCACCGTCAGGGCGACGTCATTAAACGACTGGGCGCGCCCGCTACCGACATTGAAGATACCGCTCAACTGTGGGTGATCAAGGAAGAACATGTTGACCTTGACCACATCATCCACCGCAACGAAATCACGCAGATGGCCACCGCTGGGATAGTCCCCATAACTGCCGAACAGGCTGACTTTTCCATGGGACTGATACTGATTGAAGCAATGCAGGGCGACTGACGCCATCGCACCTTTGTGCTGTTCATGTGGGCCATACACGTTGAAATAACGCAACCCGACGACCTGGCTGCGCGCTGTCATCAAATGCCGGCGTACCTGTTGATCGAACAGGTACTTGGAATAGCCATAGACGTTTAGCGGGCGCTCACACTCACGTTGTTCGCGAAAATCCTGCCCGGCGCCATAGACAGCTGCCGATGATGCATATAAAAGCGGGACCTGTTGCTGCTGAGCAGACGCCAGCAACTCACGGCTGAACCGGTAGTTGTTGTCCATCATGAAACGACCATCAGCCTCGACGGTGCTTGAACACGCGCCTTGGTGCAGCACAGCACGCACCTTGCCAAACTCACCGCGAGCAAAGCGATCGAGAAAATCGTCTTTGTCCAGGTAATCGGCAATTTCACTGTCGGCCAGGTTACGAAATTTGTCGCCATCGGTCAGGTCGTCGACGGCGATGATGTCGGTTTCGTTGCGCTGGTTGAGCGCTTGAACGAGATTGCTGCCGATGAATCCTGCAGCACCTGTGACGCTCAGTTAAAAATGAAACTTCCCTCGGCACCCTCTAGCTTAGGGCTTTCAGCGAGGTCATCAACTAAAAATGATTGTTTCTCTGCGTCAAATGCCGCATTTGATCATTTCTCAAACTTAAGCGCTCCAGCCCAGTAATCATAAGGCATCCACTGATGCTAGCCGATCACTTATAAATGATCATTTTATAACCTATTGATAGAGCTAAAATTTTTATCTGAATTTTTAGATGCTCCATTCGCGAATGATCATTTTTAGTTGGTCTCCAATCCCCAGCCAGGATCTACTCTATGGCAAAATCCCACATTCGTTACAGCTTCAGGTAGCTGAAAGCTCTGTTTTCGCATAGTTTGCTTGATTTTTTTTCATGCATGCCACTGCTTTGCATTAGCGACGCTCTCGTTAATGAATCAAATGCCCTATTTTCATATAATAGATATAAATTGACAAGTTTGAAATTTTCTTTTGAAAACCACTACTTATCTGGTGGCCTAAAACTTGCTTAAGGCTAAGTGGCTTTTTTAGGCGTCAATACTCATTATTTGTTTAGAGCTGCATTGGAGTGATGCTCTTTTTTGACGTGTGCTCGCAAATCGGTTTAACTTCGACAAAATTTCAAGTGCTGAGAATTTGAATGAAAAGATTTGTGAACAAGGGAAGTCTCGTCAAACATTCAGAGAACGCATACCGTGTCATAGAAGTATCCAAGGATGGCTCTGTCACTCTGGAGAATCTGGATGCGGGGAATACTTTCAGTGTTCCATTTACAGAAGTTTCCCTGCTTGAGACAGAAGGTGCACGTGAGGAATACATCACCGAACGCCGACTTGCTTGGCTTGAACAATCAAAAAGCAATCCAGTGGAAATGCAAGTAGCAATAACTCGTGCAGAGTGCATCGATCGATTGCTCTCAGGTAAAATCTCCCGTGCGAATTTGTTATTAGAGCTTGAAATATCCGTACCTACTTTGACACGCCTTCTTAGACGATATGATCCTGAGTTGGGTGCAGTCTCTTTGATGCGAAACGTTCGCGGTAGAAAAGCTGCAACTCGCATGCTGAGTCCTCTTCATGAACAAATCATTGAGGATGGGATAAAGCGATATCTCAATAAGACCAAAAAACTTTGCACTTTTACTGAGATGTATGAATATGTAGAATCAAAATGCGTTGTGAATGGCCTAAAGCCTCCAAGTCCGAATACAATAAAAAATCGGTTGGAGTCTTTTGGTGATCGCGCAATTTATTCTATAAGGCGTGGCCGTGAGGCGATGCTGCAGAAGTTTGAAATGAAACCAGGGTCTATAGATGTCGAAACTATTCTATCTATGGTGCAAGTCGATCATACAAAAGTCGACGTAATCATCAGGGACTCGAACGGCTTGCCGCTAATGCGGCCTTGGCTGACTGTAGTCATAGATCTTAAAAGCCGGATTGTTTTGGGCTATTACTTAGCGCTGCATCCTCCAAGCGCATTGAGTGTCGCCATGGCGTTGTTGTCTGCCTGTTACCCAAAAAGCGAGCAGCCGATGATGATGGGGGGAGGGATAGGAACATTGCATCGTTTTTGGGGTACTCCAGTCGCAGTGGGTACTGATAACGCTGCAGAGTTTACTTCGGACGAGTTTGCAGCCGCTTTAGGACTCTACGATATAGAGTTGCTACTGAGGCCGATTGGTAAAAAGCATTACGGTGGACATGTCGAACGGCTCATTGGTACATTGATGGGTAAAGTGCATATGCTGCCAGGGACTACCTATTCAAATGTCTTAACTAAAGCAGATTATGACTCTGCTAAAGAGTCGGCGCTGACATATCAGCAACTTTGCAAGTGGTTTGCGGATCAGGTAGCTATATATCATGGGCGTGCTCACGAAGGTTTGGGGCGTCGATCTCCTAGTGAAGTGTGGGATGAAGAGATGGCGAAACTAGGGCCACAGTATATTCAGCCTATACCAGGTGATTTTCGAACTTTTGCTTTAGATTTTTTTCCGTCTTTTACGAGGACTGTGCAGACGAAAGGGGTTGAGTTTAAAGGGGACTTCTACGTTTCATCTGTAATCCGAAGGTTAGTAGGGCAGCGCCTAACCTTCAAATACAACCCTCTAAATCTCGGGAAGATCTGGCTTCGCTTAGAGGGCAGGTATTATGAGATACCGTATTCAGATATAACCAAGCAGCCTATATCTTTGAGCGAGTATTATGCTAGTAACAGATCAGGCAAACGTCGCCGTGGAGAGCTTATCGACCCAACGCTTCACGAACTTAGGCTTCAGGCTCACGATGATATTGATAATGCTGTGGCAGAAGCTAAGCGCGTCAGACAGCACATTGCAAAAAAAGCTCACGGCGTGGGAATAACGGCTCTACTAGAAAATAAGTCGTTTGATGATTCCGGGCTCAAACCACTTGCTGCTGATCAGGCCCGTAAAAAACTTGACTGGAAGGGGTAAATTTATGCCGTTCGAACATATACATGAAAGCCGCCGTTTCGCAATGGAATTGTCTGATCAGGAACGTATGGACTTCATACGGAAAGACGTACTAATTTCCACGGAGCACCTGAGGAACGTCAAGCTGATTGCCTACAACATGATTCATATCCCAAGAGGGTGCATGGAGGCACCTTGCCTTGTAGTAACGGCTGGCAGCAATTACGGAAAGTCTACCATTTGTAACGAAATCAGAGGTTTGAACGAGGATTGGTGTCGTAAGATTCGTTATGTGAATTTTGTACGGGACACAAGAAATGTTCGAGTCCGACCGCGGCCCGGCGAGAAGCTGATGATTGCATTGGGTTTGGATCCTGGTAAGACGGGATTAGACATTGGAATGGTAATGGAATACTGCCTCGCAAATGATGTCAGGGCAATTTTTATGGATGAGTTCCAAGACTCTATTCTGCAACTTTCCAATCAGGAGCAGTTGGCCTTCTTGTCAATGCTGCGAGGTATGTGTGGCCCGCCCACATATATGAGCTTTTTTGTATTTGGTGTGGGTGAGGCTCTAAATGCCTTGCAGTTCGACCCACAGTACGTCCGTCGGTTTGAGAAGTATGAAGTGACACCATGGCAGCAGGTAGATTCAGAATACCTCAATTTCCTCGATACTTGGGAGAGCATTATGCCCTTAGCAATGCCCTCTCGATTGTCCTCTGCGGAACTCAGCAGCGCGATTTACAAAAAAACGGAAGGAGTCGTCGGTCGCATTTGCGACCTACTCAAAGCAGCAGGAGCTTATGCTATTTCGTCTGGAATTGAGAAGATTACAATTGAGGTTTTGGAAAGGGCGGGCAAATCGAAATGGCTCCAAGAAATTCCAGCTAACCAAAAATGAGAGTTTTCCGGTGCCCGTTACAGAGACAAGCTAGACTTTCGGTAACAAGAGCTCTCCTAGATAAGGATCTGATTTTATTGCGAGGGGCGCCACTGTCTGGGAAGAGCATAGTCTTGTCTGTGTTGTTTTCGTCGATGAACGATCCGAAGTGCCTATGGCCGATAGTGATTCGGTCACCGCATGTGCATGTAGGTAAATCGTTAAGGCTTGCATTTGCTCATGCATTAGGCTTGCCAAGCTCTGTTGTGTGCTCTTCACCTAGAGCGCTAAATAGTGTACTACACGAACTCAACAGTAAAGACGCTGCGGTAGTGCTCGCTATTGACGATATTGATATATTTTTTTTAGGGGCCGCAAAAGTATACCAAGATGCTTGTGATTTTATATTTTATCTCTCCAAAAGACTCTCCCGCTTAAAAATTGTGGGGACTTTTTCTCGGTTCGAAAAAATCAGAAGCATCGCTAAAGACCTGAGGATGGAGAATCATTGCGTGCTTGAGTTGCAGTGCTGGCCGGCTACCACTGAATTTTGTGATTTTGTAAAATATGTGGGAAAAAATTTTGGACTCAGTGAGCATCAGGTTTCCGACAAGGCTTTTTTGCAAGCCCTGTTTGAGTCAACGCGCGGAGCGACTGGTGCCATTTTGACAACCATCAAGATATTAGTCATGAGTGGAGTGTTTGAAGGCGGGGAAGTTGCAAGCCCCGTTCACCTTGGGCAGCTTTGGAGGTTCTGATTCTTGGATATTGTTGATAACCATAAAATAGTTATAGGCGAGACCATTCTCTCTTGGGTGTATAGAGGCCTATCGTTGGGCTGCCTCAGAAATCCACACTTATTCCGTGCTGCCATTCAAAAGGCAGTCAAATCTGAGTATTGCGAATCAGGCGAGGTTTCAAAGTGGCCAATGCATTTAGATTCAGACATAGAATTTGATGCATCAAGCGAGTTGGCGTGCCTTTATTCTGAAATCTACAATGTATCCATCGATGTCATTCGAATCTATTTTGGGGGTGACAAACTACCCTTGACAAACTTGCTCTATAGGAGTAATTCATGTGAAGACTGTCTATCTCACAGCTTTATGGCAGTTAGGTTTCCAGTGTGGAAGATAAATTGGTGTTACCTCACTTCTGCATATTGTCCAATTCACCTTAAAGCCCTCCGGTCACCATTCACTCAACCACCTGTCGAAAGTCGTATGTGGAATTGCTATCTACATACTTTGCAATTGGGACTTAACCCGGTAAATTATGAAGAAAAACGATTGGCCCTCTTGGTGGTGAAGGCTCAGTCATGGGTGCAAAGACGTATTGTAAACCACCCCGGAGAATCTGACGTGTTACATACTCTTTATGGGCTATTTTTGAGTAGACGTACGTTATACGCAGTTGAGGGGGTCGCCGCATCAGGTTTTGCTCATCCCCCCAGATCACCCTGCCGCACGCATCTAGATGTCCTCGACCGGATAGATTATGGGATGCACTCTGCCAATGGCACTCAGCGGGGTGGAGCGCTTCTTATGATGGGGTGGCTTTTAGAGCTGTTCCCAACGACTGACATTAACGGTGCAATTCGAAGTAATCGCATGGTAAGGCGTGCATTACCTAGAAGCCCTCGCATGCTCGGCTTTTTAGCTGCGCGCATATTTATTTCACGAGAAGAGGGCGAGTTAGTCGCAAAAAAACTGCAACCGCTAAAAAACTATAATATTAGGAGCATCTGTGATTTTTTAGATTCACTTAACGCCGGCGTGAAGTCTCTGAGATGACCGCTTATGGACGGCGGTGGTTAGGTCACTCAATCTTACTGTTTCGCCAAATTCGACCAACAGTTGTCTGGTGGATGCCTAGTTTTCTCGCAACCTCACTCTGACTTAAACCCTGATCACGATAGATCAATGCTTCTTGGGTGATTTTATCAGGAAGGCTCCTTCCTGCCTTTTCTCCGACAAGCTCACCCTCCGAGAAATGTTTTGGCATGCCGGCAACGATGCCCAGCGCATCAAGCTGCTGAATCTCCTTTTTCAGTGCCGCACGACGCTCCCCAATGGACAACTGTTCGTCGTAGCTTGATGCCACCATCAACAAAGCTATCGGATCGAAGGATAGGGCTTCAGCAATGCTGCCTAGCATCTCCAATGTAACGCCGGTTTTGGCGTTTTCCAGTCGCTGAAGGTGGCGAGGCTCAATCTTGGTCTTGATCTTTGCATACAGCTGATCACGAGACATCCCGCGGCTGGCGCGCGCGAGACGCAGCACTGCTGCGAGGGCTTCCCTCGATACCATGTCAAATCCCCAAAAGTGAGGATAAGGCCATATTGATCCTATGCACGCCATGACATATAGTTCATGGCGCGCATAGGATGGCCACCTTGGGTCTCGCAACCCGCGTGGAGTCTAAGGCTAGCGCTAGCGGCCTCCAGCCAACGAATGGCAAAAAATGACGATCATGGTCGGAAGTATGGCCTTCAGTGACCGTTGCGTGTGGACTATCCCGTCGTAGGGAGTTCCCCCTCATGCGACCAGCAATGCTAGGAAGAAATGTGTTTTTGACGAAGAGCGATGAGCTCCAAGGGAGATTCAGGATTGAGGACTCAGAAGTCCTGTTCTGGAAATCCATCAACCTGAGCCGCTGCACGTATGTGTTTCTGGTCGAAGGGGTAGGCTTCGATGCAGGTGCCCTTGGCCCTACATCACAGCTTGTGTGTGACGTATCAACGATCAAGTCACTCTGGGAAAACGGATCAGCGGAGCTCCTGAACGTGCACAGGGTGTACGTGATTCCTCCACTGGCCCTACGCAAGACCGGTTGCTACATGGAGCCGCTTTCTGAGATCCGAATCAGCGGTGGTAGCGAGAGGTCTCCTGTCTATGAGTTCGTCACAGACACAGGTCATGTTTTCAGCAGCGACGAGGTCTGACGATGGCTGTAACGCTGGAAGAGGTTAGTGAGTTTTTCTACGGGCAAGGGAAGGTTGTCTCGGGATGGGAGGGTGACGATGGCGAGCTGATAGAGCTCGCTCAGGCGTATCACCCGGGTAAGCCGTATTGCTTGGTGCGTAAGTGGATCGTTGCCGACCTGCAACTGTCACAGGCAGAGCTGGAACGATTGAAATCTGAGGCGGTACAGCCTTTGGTGCTTTTTGCTCATGAAGTTGTCCGAGACAGTCGCAATCGATTTGCCCCTGGGCACTGGGTGCGCAGCAACTTTGGAATCTCGCACCGCCAGCCATGCATGTTCGAAACCAGGAGCACGGTTTACCTTCTGCTAGGTGATGGTTGCAGGAAGCGCGCTACCCTCGACACGGTTTTTTCACTGCGTCCCTAGCTCAATCCGAGAGCTAGCCCGACTTCCCTTCGGAGAAGCCTTGGAGAAGCGATCCATACAATGCCGCTCGGAGCGTGAGAGAGCTGATGAAGGTTTTGGTGTATTCAGATTTGCATTTGGAATTTCGGGGCTTCGAGTCACCCCAAGTCGACGCCGATCTGGTGGTGCTCGCTGGAGACATTTCAGTGCGCGGTCAGGGCGTGACCTGGGCGAACCAGACTTTCGCTTGCCCGGTCATCTACGTCCCCGGGAACCACGAATACTACAAAGGCGGACACCTGGATCGTACGCTCGCCAAGATGAAGGTGGCTGCGGAGGAGCATGTGCATGTCCTCGAAAACGAATGCCTGGTCATTGGTGACACCCGATTTTTGGTGACTACCGCTTGGACAGACTTCACCTCAACCGGCGATTACAAAACTGCAATTTACGAGTGTTGGGAGTGGATGAATGACTTCAGGGTTATCCGGAGCGGGGAGGGTTTCAGGAAGCTTCGCCCCGTCGATCTCATCGCCCGGAACATTACCGCTCGCGAGTTTCTTGCCACAGAGCTCGCTAAGGACTTCGAGGGAAAGACGGTTGTGGTTACTCACCACTGCCCGATTCAAGAGATAGCAGGTGATGGACACGTGGGCCATCTCGGTGCTGCGTATTTCAACCAGTGGAATGGCTTAGTTTCGCAGGCTGATGCCTGGATCTTCGGTCATACCCATCACGCGGTCGACACGGTCATTTCCGGCTGCCGACTCGTATCGAACCCTCGAGGCTATCCGGGCGAGCGCACCGGTTTCTCGCCGGATTTCACCATCGAGATTTGAATTGCCGTAGGGCGTTGCTCAAGCGACGAGCACCAGCGGCAAAGTAGGAACAACGAATGTCAGACGAAGTCGTCATCGAATACCACGTCAAAGAGCTCTCGGATTTTCAACTCAACAGGATCGCTCGTGCCATGGCTCAGCAGTACCCCGTGCCGATCACTGCCTACCTGAGCGATGTGTTCATCTCGTCAGAGTGCGCCGCAGGAATCGTCTTTGGCCACAACGATCCAGGGCCCCACGAGCAGCATGCGGACGGGCACATTTTGCAGACCGCGCCGATCTACCAATTGCGAAGGTTTGGCAGGTTCTGGGTGGCGTCTACGAACAGCGGCAACTACGTGCTGGCGACGTTCAATAGAGGGTCGGGAAGAGCGAGCTTGAGGGCGCTTATTGAGGTTGCTGACAAGCCAGGGCAGCCAGCTGTTTAACGGAAATGCCAGGCGCCTCCGTGCGCTGGAGTACGTCTTTACGTTGGAGATGACCGTGTCGAGAGGTAGGTGCGCAAGGCGACTCGCCGCCGGTGAAAGCTGCTCAGGATTTTGAAGTCCCGAAGGCGGTCGTTGCTGAGATACCCGGCATCTACTAGGCCCTGGATGTAACCCTCGGCTTTGCCGCGAGCTTCACGCAGGTCTCCTTCCGTGCTACTTAGGTGGATGTCATCAACAATCAGCTGCCAGCGCCGACTCTGGCGATCACCAATCGGGTCGTCGGAGAAGGTTGGGGCGGTGAGAAGAGTTTCGTAGTAGCCAGAAGCAGGTGGATTGCTCAAGTACAGCGCTCCTTAGGTTGAACCTACCTAAAGGCTAACACGCGCAGATTCAATCGCCTGTTACTGGTTGGCCCATAGGTTGGTGTCTCTTGAGAAATGTACCGAGAGCGCCATCGCAGAGGAGGTAGAACATGGTTAAACGGCGAGCGCCGCTTTCCACTTCCAAGATCGTCAATGTCTCGCCATCAGCCATGCCCAGCACGGTAGCCAAGGCGATGCAGATTGATTTCGATTCGGAGGTCACGGCGTACCTATCCTCGGTGGAGTATGGGCCGCATGAGCTCTTCCTGAGAGGAGTAGTCTTCGGTGACCGAGAGCGGCGTTTTGATGACGGTGATCCCATTCGCACCTCCAACATCGTGACTTACGAAGAGCTCAAGGGATACGTAGTCGCGCGCACCCTCAACAGCACATACGTTGTCTGCGACTGGGCGGCAGATGGTGCGAGAGGGGGCTCGAAGGCTCAGCACTAGTAATACCAGCTGAGCTTTCAACCAGGTGATTCACCAACTGGCGGCGGCGAGGGGGAAATAGCAGATGAAGGTCGTTAGCGAGACCGATCCAAGTACAGTCACAGATGTCATCTGCGACATGTGTGGAGACTCAACACGTGCTGAGGCCGGAGAGCTGCAATTTGGTACGATGCACGCGTCGTGGGGTGAGGGGGCTTCACATTGCGGGGAGGACTACGAGCTACATCTGTGCGAGAACTGCTTCTTCGTTCAGGTATCAACCATTAAGCGAACGCGCTGGATTAGCGTGATGTTTGAGGATGAGGGAGATGCCATCCTCAAAGATGATGCATACGGGCGGGTCACCGGGAGATTGGGTATCTGGAGCAAGCCAGGATGACGCTAACCAGATGGTTGATTTAGGGCAAGTCATGGCATTGCCATGATTATCGGCGAGCCATAATTCTGCTCAATATGTCCAAGTGGTGTTCGCCTATCTCTACGGGCGTACCGTTGCTCATCGCGTCATAGGCCCACCGTGACTGATCATCCCATATATGAATGAGCCCGCGCTATCGCGCGGGCTTTTGTTAGAGCCGTGATCAGAAACCTTCCAGGACAATCTTGCCTCGGGCCTTGCCGCTTTCGATCAAGGCGTGGGCACGCTTGAGATTGTCGGCACAAATGCTTCCGAAGTGCTCCCCAACAGTTGTTTTCACAATTCCCTCATCGACCAGCTGCGACACACGTTCGAGGAGCTGGTGCTGCTTGATCATGTCCTCGGTTTTGTACAGCGAGCGGGTGAACATGAGCTCCCAGTGCAATGACAGCGATTTGCGCTTGAGCGGCATGACATCCAGTTGCGCCGGATCATCGATGAGTGCGAGCTTACCTTGCGGGCGAAGCACCTCCACCAATTGAGGAAGGTAGGTGTCGGTGTGCGTCAGGCTGACCACGTAATCAATCGGGTTCAGCTTGAGGTCTTCCAGCTGAAGCGGAATCGACTCAGAGTGATCGATGACATGATGAGCTCCCAGTTCTTTCACCCAAGCTTGAGTCTCAGGCCTTGAGGCCGTGCCTATGACTGTAAGCTGCGTCAGCTTCCTTGCCAGCTGTACCAGGATCGAGCCCACACCGCCCGCAGCACCGACCACCAGCAGGTTCTGACCTTTGCCGCCATCTTCTTCTATGGCTAACCGCCAGGCGGCGGTCGATTTTGGCATCCGCGAGAAAAACGTCTTTCCGATGTGGGATTGGGTAGGGGGCCGTTACTCGCTGTGGTCGTCAATAGGGCTACCCATTGCGCTCGCAATTGGGATGTCGAATTTCAAGGATATGCTGGGGGGGGCCTACGCAATGGATCGGCATTTCCAGGAGGCGCCATTCGAGGAGAACATGCCGGTCATCCTCGCGATGCTGGGCATCTGGTATCACAATTTTTGGGGCGCCCAGACCTACGCCTTCCTGCCTTATGACCACTACCTGCGAAATTTTGTGAAGCACCTCCAGCAACTGGATATGGAGTCGAATGGAAAGAGCGTCCAGCGTGACGGTCGGCCCGTTACCTGCACAACTGGCCCTGTGATCTGGGGAGGTGTTGGATGTAACGGGCAGCATGCTTACCATCAGCTCTTGCACCAAGGCACGCCTCTTATTCCTGCGGACTTCATCGTTCCAGTGGTGAGTCACAATCCCGTTGCAGATCACCAGCAATGGCTATACGCCAATTGTTTGTCCCAGAGCCAGGCACTGATGGTTGGCAAGACTCACGCCGAGGCCGAAGCTGAATTGCGAGCGAAGGGGATGACAGAGGGTGAGGTGCAACGGCTTGCCCCTCACAAAGTAATTCCTGGCAACCGCCCGAGTAACACGCTGGTCATGGACATGATCAGCCCGAATCGGCTCGGTGCCCTAGTGGCGCTCTATGAGCACAAGGTATTCGTCCAGGGTGTGGTATGGGGGATCAACTCCTTTGACCAATGGGGAGTGGAATTGGGCAAAGAGCTTGGCAAGAACGTCTATGAACAATTACTAGGTCAAGGCGCAGAGCCCGGTGATGACGCATCCACAGCAGGCCTTGTAGCTTATTTCCGCAATCGTCATCGCGGCTGACACAGCGTGGGCGTGCATTCTTTGTCATGAACCACGAACTGGCCCCCTTGCGGGCCAGTTTGCGCCTGCGCACATGAACTACTGCTTGTAGTACGTGTCCTTTTTTACGATTTTCCCATTTGCAAATTCCCACAGATCGCAACCAAGCGTGTTGAGCTTGCTCCCATCTGGAAGATTGGCGACGACCCGGAACTCTGATACGGCTTTGCTGCCGTTAACCCAGGTTTCCCCATCCACCCACTGGATATCTGGGCAGGCCGTGAACCGCGATCGCAGTGCGGCCTCAATGCTTTCTTTACCTTTGAAACTTGATCCACGACCTTGGTTGCCACTTGCGCTGACCATCTCACCATCATCACTGAAATAAGTGAGAATTTTTTCGATGTCGTGCCGATTAAATGCTTCAACGATCTCATCAATCAAAGCAACGGTAATACCAGTCATGCAACCTCCGAATGTATTGAAATGCAGTGTGCCCGCCACTTGGAGTGGCGGGCTTGGCGCTTAATTAGATCTGAGGGGTAGTGTGCTCTTCAGGCTGGAAGGTTTTCTCTGAGTGGTCATAGCCGCCTTTGCCAGAAGGGATAACAATGATCCGAGTAACAATCAGGAAAACAAGGCTTGCTACGCCAGCGGCCAGAACAGAGGCTGGAACCAGCGGGTAAGGGTAGTTGGACGTGTAGGTAAGCGGGTTCAGGACGTAAATGTAGGTGGCAATACCAGCAATCATGCCAAGCACAGCGGCTGGATTGAAGCCTTTCCAGTATCGGTAGCTGGGCTCGCTTTCGTCAAACAGGCCTCGAACATTGATCTTGCCCCGACGCAGCAAGTAGTAGTCAATGATTTGAATGCCACACAGCGGCGCGAACCCTACGCTAATGAATGCTAAGAAGGTGGAGAAGTTGCTGAAGAACAAATTAGGAATGGCTAGGCCAATAACGGCTATAGGTGTAATCACCACCAGCAGCAAGACCTTCCATGAGATTTGCTCTAATGTTTTGTAGTGCCGCAGCCCCAGGGCCGAGCAGTAGATACCCGCTACGGCGGTGCCCAGGTTCGCAGCGGTCACAAACGCAAGGGAAATGATCGCATAGGTTGGCCCGCCCACCGTGCGTAACCATTCCGAAGGATCCGATACCTTGAGCACGAGAACGCCCGCAACACCAATCAAGCTCAGCGCGGCAACCGATCCGCCCAGGCCAATCAACGCTGGTACGGCAGCTTTTCTTCCATTAGGAACCATCCGTGACATGGCGCCAACGTAGGGCCACCAAGACAGAGACGACGCGATGCCGAGCTCCAGGCCTGTCACAAAGTTCCACAGCGGATCGGGGGAGGCGTACACAGGCTTGGCCAGGGACAGGTCTTCCCAACGCTCGTTGACAATGATGTAAAGCATCCATATGCCGACGAACACGTGAGCGACGAGAATCTTGGCGACTCTGTCGACCCCACCAGAGCCTTTTATCAGTAAGAGCATGACCAGCACACAGGCGAACAAGGTTGCGCAAGGTTCAATGATTCCACTCTGATCCGGCGTAGCAAGACCGACCGCGACAAAGAACTGAGCCGCCGACTTCCCAAAGAAAATGAGCAGCAAGCAGTTCCAGCCAAGGATCGAAAGGAATTGCAAAGTTGCAGGGATTATCCAACCCCTAGAGCCAAACGCCGGCTTGCTGGATGCGATCGAGTCAACACCAAATCGACAACAGATGGGTAAGGCTGCGAGCACAGTGATCAACATCCCAAACATACAGCCAGCAGTGAGTGCTGCGAAGCCCTGCTTGAAATTCAGATAATAGCCAACGTATTCGCCAATGATGTAGCACCAGGTTGCTGCGCCCGCCGTCGTGAGAGCAATCAACAGCTGCCAACTGCCCCAGACTCGCTCAGCGGGTAGTAAAGGCCATGCGGATGTGTCCGCAGCAACGTCTAACGTATGTTGCTTGCTCATGCCCACCCCCACGCTGCAACGGCTGCGGGGAATACTACGCCCAACGCAACGAGCCAAAACCATGCAACGGAATCAAAATCCGATCCTTGATTTTGCTCTTGCTCCAGCAAACTAATTCTTCTTTCGAGTTCGATCGGTAATGCACGCATTTCTAAATCTCCTGCAACCTTTTCTTGTGAGAGCCGACCATTACTGGTCGGCCGAATTGGCAGTTAACAGGTAAGGTTAAGAGCCGTACGTCCTTGTGTGAGTACGTATTCCACTTTTATTTTTCTAAGATCATCTACGGGAACTTCAAACGGATCTTGGTCAAGCGCGATAATGTCGGCAAGTTTGCCTGGAGTGATACTTCCTCTGATATCGTCTTCGCCCATGGTCGCAGCGGCATCAAGGGTATGCATGCGAAGGGCCTGTTCCAGCGTGACTGCTTGCTCTGGATCGATGTAGTTACCGGAGTAGGTCTCCCGCTTTACGCAGCACCAGACACTGAAGAGGGGGTTTGTAGCCTCTCGCTCCGAGCCGATCCACACATCAGAGCTACCCGACAGTCGCCATCCTTGAGCAATCAGGTCTTTGAACGGGAAACGTCCAATGCGACCGGTATCACCGAGGTAATCAGGGAAGTACTCCCCGAAGGTGTAGATGAACACCGGCTGGGGTACCGGGATGATGCCGGCTGTTGCCCAGGCCTCCATAGTTTTCTGCCTAGGCATGAAGTTGCCTGCGTGCTCAATCCGCATGCGTGTGCGACCGCTGCTGGCGCCACCCATGGACTGGACTAATTCACACAGCCACTCCTGAGCTCGATCACCGTTCGCGTGGACTGCCAGCTGTAGCCCACTCTTTTGGGACTGCTCGTAGGCACGACGGAAAAAGTACTTAGGAAATGCGATCTCGCCACATTGGCCATTCAGCCCAAGGTATGGGCAGCTGACAGCAGCGCTTTTGGCCGAAAATCCGCCGTCTGCGAAGAGCTTAATGCCTTGCATGCGGATCATGTGCTCGGATGCTTTTAGCTCGAATTTGCTCCGCCAGTTACAGGCATCATCGAGCTCCATGGTGCCCGGAGCCCAGATATAGACGCGCATCGCCACGGGCAGTGTTCCCTCACAGGCCATCTCATCCATGCACTGGATGCCCTCGACGGTCTCAGAGATCTCTCCAATTGTTGTTACGCCGAACCGGGTGAAGTAATCGAACAGACCTTCCTTGAGTGCGCTCTTGAGGGTTGCACGATCGCAGCCAGGGAAGGGGAGTAACGTATCCATTTCCTTGACTACCCCTGTAGGGTCGCCATTGTCGTCGCGCTCGACGATAGGAAGGCCGGTGACGCTGAACTCGGGCGCCACATAATCTCTGTCGATGCCAGCGACTTCCAAAGCCTTGCTGTTGAGTACGGTAATATGCCCCCCGGCGCGTATAGCGATGGGGTGCTCAGTACTGACGGCATCTAATTCGGCTTTGCTCGGTAAACGGCCTTCTTTGAGTTTGCGATCAAAGAACAGGTTGCCTTGGCCAACGATCCATTCGCCTGGAGCACGCTCGTCTCGTGCTTTCGCAAACAAGCTGCAGACGTCAGCGATTGAGGAGCACTCCGGCGCACGGCAATCGATGGTGTTGAAAGTCGTCCTGCACACGACTTCCGCATGAGCATGGACATCTACGAACCCGGGCATGAGGGTGCGATTCCCAAGGTCTGTGACGACAGTGTTCTCAGTGCGGAACTGATCGACCTCATCACGGCGAATCAGCCTCACGATCCTGTCACCTCTGATGATTACCCCTTCAGCCTGCGAGTCAGCATCTGGGCTCATGGTAATCACCTTACCGCCAAGAAGGATCCTCTCGGACGGTGCCTCTCTCTCGATCATCGTTACGTCTCCACTGCGGAGGTTCAAAAAGGCTAACGCGAAGGCGGATACCACAGCACTATCCGCCGGTCAGCTACGGAAAAAACTTTTTCCAATCTTTTAAATTCCGCTTTTGTTTTTTTTCTTAACGAGATGCTACATAATCAGCAACGAAAGGGGATGTCAATGTCTTTTTCCCCTGTCGGTCGGCGTGCTGCCGAGCGACAGCACTGCACGACCAGCTGATGGAGCCGACACGATGAAAATTCCGGTCACGGTACTGACGGGCTATCTGGGAGCGGGCAAGACCACCTTGTTGAGGAAGATGCTTGCGGATCCCAGGGGGAGGCGTTACGCCGTTATCGTCAACGAGTTCGCTGAGCTTGGGATCGACTCCGAATTAATCGAGAGCAGGGACGAGCAGGTCATCCAATTGAGCAATGGTTGTTTGTGTTGCTCAGTGAGGGGGGATCTCTTGTCGAGCCTGGAAGCCCTGCTCGAAAAGGGTGGCTTCGATGCGTTGATCATCGAGACAACGGGCCTCGCGAATCCTGCGCCGATTGCACAAACCTTCATGCTTGACGATGACCTGAACGATGAGCTGGTGCTTGACGCGGTGGTCTGTGTAGTCGATGGCGCCCACATCCAAGGCTACTGGAAACGCCATCCGGAAATCGTCCAGCAGCTTGCCTTCGCTGACGTCGTGCTACTGAACAAGATTGAGCAGCTTTGTGATGACGACGCTGAATCCGTTGATGCCCTGCTTCGCAAACTCAGTCCTTCAGCCAAGCAGTTTAGAACGAGCCATTGCGCGGTCGACGTGGGATCACTGTCTGGCTTCAGCGCATACAGCTTGAAGGATCTGGAAATCACAGGTGCTGACCACCGGTTTCCTGTGCTGCTGCATCGTCACGATCAGCATGTCGTGAGCGTGTCTCTGACCACTGACAAGGAGGTGGTGCCAGACCGATTCATGGGGTTCATACAGGCCTTGCAGCGCGAGTACGGAGAGGATCTGTTGCGATACAAGGGGGTTCTAGCGCTGACCCACGAGCCTCGCAGGTTTGTGTTCCAAGGCGTGCAGGCGATGGCTGACGGCGACGTTCAGCGGCGCTGGCATGACGATGAGCCACGCACCAGCAAACTCGTCTTCATTGGTCGAAACCTTGATTCCGACGCCTTGAGCAGCTCTTTCGAAGCCTGCCTGCAGTAGCACAACCCCGATCAATCTCCTAAAACAAGAGCGATAACATGCCATTCAACACAATCGAAGAAATCATTGAGGATGTTCGCCAGGGCAAGCCCGTGCTTTTGGTGGACGACGAAGACCGTGAAAATGAAGGTGATCTGCTGCTCGCGGCGGAGCTGTGCACGCCGGAGATGATCAATTTCATGGCCAGGGAGGCGCGCGGATTGATCTGCCTTACCCTGACTGAAGAGCATTGCACTCGGCTGGAGCTCAAGCAAATGGTGCCGAACAACGGGACGGTGTTCTCCACCGCTTTCACCATGTCGATCGAAGCCGCACAGGGCGTGACGACAGGGATTTCAGCGGCAGACCGTGCTCATACGGTACTAACGGCAGTGCGGCCCGGAGCGAAGGCCAGCGACTTGGTACAGCCTGGCCACATCTTTCCCGTCCAGGCTCGGGATGGTGGTGTACTGACCCGGGCGGGTCACACCGAAGCTGGGTGCGACCTTGCGCGCCTCGCAGGGCTGACTCCCGCATCGGTTATCGTGGAGGTAATGAATGATGACGGGAGCATGGCCCGACGCGCAGACCTGGAGCAGTTTGCTCAGAAGCACGGCATCAAAATTGGGACGATTGCTGATCTCATCCACTATCGATTGGCGACCGAACGTACCGTGGTTCGTATCGGTGAGCGTGAGCTGCCCACGGTTCACGGTAACTTCCGCCTAGTCACCTACGAAGATGTTGTCGAGGGTGGTGTTCACATGGCATTGGTCATGGGTAAGCCGTCTGGCGATGAGCCCGTGCTGGTCAGGGTGCATGTCATTGATCCTCTCTGCGACCTTGTGGGCGCAGATTGCTCTACACCGAGCAGTTGGACGCTCTGGAGTGCGCTAGAGAAAGTAGCCGCTGAAGGAGAGGGTGTAGTGGTGGTCTTGGCCACCCATGAGTCGTCTCAGGAACTACTGGAGCGTGTTCCTCAGCTTTCAAAGCCCAACCGCAAATCTCAGCGCGCCCATTCCCGCACCTATGCCGAGTTGGGCACAGGCGCTCAAATCCTCCAGGATCTGGGCGTACGAAAGCTCAGGAACATGGGGTCTCCAGCCAAGTTCCTCGGGCTGGCTGGGTTTGACTTGGAAGTCGTCGAGGTACTGGCGGGTGAGGTGGAAGCCTAGTACTTGCCCATTCAACGAGGGGGTGGATAATACCCGCACCTGCCCCCTAGACCTGCTGAGTATATGAATACTGCCGATCTGAACGAAGCGCCCGTCATCACACGACTTCAGCCTAAAGGACAAGGCCCGCTTTCAGAGCAGCTGTTGTCCGCCACTGATCGAGAAATCATTGCCCATCTACAGGAGGATGGTCGACGCCCATTTGTCGCCATCGCCCGCGAGTTGGACATCTCAGAGCGCACTGTCCGCAAC
The DNA here is from genome assembly GCF_021283425.1 of Pseudomonas sp. NMI542_15. NCBI lineage: Bacteria > Pseudomonadati > Pseudomonadota > Gammaproteobacteria > Pseudomonadales > Pseudomonadaceae > Pseudomonas > Pseudomonas sp. NMI542_15. The sequence goes on from NZ_JAJSRO010000001.1 coordinate 478,514, forward strand.
CGTGTGCATCAGTTGCTGGAGCAGAACGTAATCCAAATCGTTGCGCTGACGGATCCGGCGTCTCTAGGGTATCAAGCAGGTGCATTGGTTGGCATCACTCTGGATCTCTCCTGCTCGGCACCAGAGGTGTCTGAGGCATTGATTGAGATCGCAGATGTCGATTACGTCGTCACGACAACGGGGCGTTTCTCCATCGTTGTTGAGATTATCTGCACCGACATGGCACGCATGCAGCATGTCCTCTTCAAGGAAGTGGCAGTACTGCACGGCGTTAAGGGCATTGAGGTTTTCCCTTACTACAGCGTCTTCTACCAGCGCGCACAATTCTTCGGGCGTCCGCCGGCAGCTCAGCCTCATGGGGTAGTGAGCAAGGAAATGGACGATGTCGACAAGAAGATTGTGCGCGAACTTAGCCACGATGGCCGAGCGCCTTTGAAGAATATCGCTGTAGCCCTGGGCATTTCGGAGTCTCAGGTCAGGGGCCGGCTAAATGTTCTGGTTGAGTCTGGGCTGCTCAATATCATGGCGATCACCAGCCCAATGAACCTTGAAGATCGAGCCCTCGCATGGACGGCTATCACCGTGCGACCTGGCGTTCGGGTCAAGGATGTTGCTGAGCGCTTGCGTGCGATCGAAAAAGTCTCCTACATCACCATCTGTGCGGGCCGATTCGATTTGTTCGTTGAAGTGGTCTGTCCCTCCAGGCATGCCCTGTTCGAGCTCATCGACGATCAATTGCGAATGGTGGAGGGCATCGAGCGGATCGAAAGCTTCCCCTACATCGACCTCCTGTATAAGCGACTAGGCTCCGACAAAATCTGAATCCGAAAAAAAGCCGACCTTCTGGTCGGCTAAAGAGGGTGACGGATTGCCTGAAGAACCCTAAGGCTCTTCAGAGGAGCAACGCACGCTGATCAGTTGCAGTTCGTCCAAACGGTCTTGGTCTGAAGGAATTTCTCGATGCCTTCAGCTCCGTTATCGCGACCATAGCCAGACTGTTTGTATCCACCCCAAGGTGCGGCACAGTCGAAGTTGCCGTAGGTGTTGATCCAGACGGTACCAGCCTGCAGTGCTCCAGCGACCTGGTGGGCCTTGCCCACGTCTCTTGTCCAGACCCCAGCAGAGAGACCAAAGCCGGTATTGTTGGCCCGGGTGGTGAGTTCATCAATGGTCTCGAACGTCTGGATGACCAGCACCGGCCCAAAGATTTCGTCAACTACTACCTCACGGCTATCCGAAGCATTCACCAGAATCGTCGGCTCCAGGAAGTGGCCGTCAGAAAGCGCGCCTCCTGCCTTGTTACCACCCATCACGCATTCGACGCCTTCGGCCTTAGCGCGCTCAACGAATCCGCTAACCCGTGCAAATTGATCGGCGGAAATCAGCGGCCCCAAGGCAGTGTCGGGAGCCAAACCATGCCCAAGCTTGAGCTTGGCGGTTTCTGCCATCACCGTTTCGAGTACGCGCTCGTAAACTTTGCGCTCCACCATCAAGCGAGAGCCCGCTGCGCAGACTTGACCGGAGTAGAAGAAGATTGCCATTGCTGCCGTAGCCGCCGCCTTGTCGAGGTCAGCATCGGCGAAGATCACGTTCGGGTTCTTCCCACCCAGTTCCATCGAGACATGCTTGAGGTCACTGGCGGCAGTTCTGACGATATGCTTACCCACCGCTTCAGAGCCGGTGAACGCGATCTTCGCAACGCCAGGGTGTTCGACAAGAGCCTGGCCTGCGATTTTGCCGAAGCCAGGAAGCACGTTGAGCACACCCGGAGGGAGGCCGGCTTCGATGGCAAGCTTCGCGAGGAATAGTGCCGACAACGGGGTTTGCTCGGCAGGCTTCAGTACGACAGTGCAACCTGCAGCGAGCGCCGGAGCCAGCTTGAAGCAGGCTTGGCACAGGGGGAAGTTCCACGGCACGATGGCAGCAATTACACCCAGCGGTTCGCGTCGGGTATAGACATGCATATCGGGTGCACTGACGGGAATAGTCTGGCCGTGGAGCTTGGTTGGCCAGCCCGCATTGTATCGAAGCGCGCCGATAGCTAGCTCGACGTCCACGGCTCGAATCTGGGCGGCAGGCTTGCCGCTGTCCAGGCTCTCGATCTGGGCCAGATCGTCGCCATGTTTCTCGATGAGGGCTGCAAGCCTATGGATGACCGCTTCGCGGTCTTTAGGCAGCATCTTTGCCCACGGGCCTACAAGTGCACGATTAGCGGAAGCAACAGCAACTTCGACGTCTGCGATACCCGCTTCAGAAACATTTGCTATGAGCTGACTGGTCGCAGGGTCGAAGGTCTGGAAAACCTTCCCTTCACAAGCATCCACGAACTGGTTGTCGATCATCAGCTTCATGGGTTGCTTGAGAAACGCCTGAACGGTAGGGCTCAGGTGCTTCAAAGGATCCAGTGGTAAATTCATGGCAAGGCCTCACTCTAATTGTTAGAAGCTTTCGAATTCGCAGGTGAAGATCCTGCAGCCGCCCGTGGCGAAGCGAGAGACATCCTCAACCGCCGCAATTCCCTCAGGAGATGCCAAGGACTCATCGAGTTCAGCCTGGTTGCGGAAGGTCATAATCGCGACGGTGTGCCACTCCTGTGGCGCGCTGGTCGAGCCACTGATACTGGCTTCGAGGGCGACGAGGTTTGGCATTTTCTTCACGAGTGGAATGTGAACGTCTCGGTAGTGGCGCTCAAACTCAGCTGGGTTTGACGGCAATTCGTAGACCACGACGACCCGCTTCATGGCTGTGCGGCCGCTTGTGGAACGGCGAACATCTTGCGGCGGTGATACAGAAGCGGCATCTGCTGCGTGTTATGCGAAATGTGCCGGATGCAGCCGGTAACGATGAGGTGATCCCCACCGGGGAGAACATCGGCGACTTCACACGCCAGTGTGCACGCCGCGCCCGGGAGTGTTGGCAGACCCAGTTCGCCCGACTTCCACGCGATGCCATCAAACTTGTCGGTGCTCTTGCCGGCGAACAGCATCGCCAGGTGCTCTTGTCCTGCACCCAGCACATGGATCAAAAACGGCTTACCCCGGGTGAGGCATTCCAGTGTCTTCGATTTGCGGTCAAAGCACGCCAACATCATGGGTGGAGTCGCCGAGAGCGAGGAGACAGCAGAGAGGGTGGCACCCACGGGATGGCCTTCGTCATCCCAGGTCGTGATAACTGTGACTGCTGCTGGAAAATCTGCCATCGCCTCCTTGAAAACCTGCAGGTCGATATCTGGCATCTCAAGGGGCTGCTGCAACTGAGCCTGGCTCATTTCGCACCTCCATTGATGGCTGGCATCACCTCGCGACCGATCAGTTCGATCGAGCGCATGATGTCCTCGTGGGGGATGCCATCGATGCGCAACAGTATTTCGTCGATCCCCATCTGCTGAAGCTGACGGATGCGTTTGATGAAGTCATCCGGATCACCAACCATTACCGATGGGGTCTCGGAGATCAGGAAGTCCATGTCGCCTTCATGCTCCAGCAAGCGCAGCATGCGTCCGTCCAGGTACTCGTAAGAGCCCTTCTTACCGAGAGGGGCGTACAGGTCGATGATGAATTTGAAGTAGCTCGTCGTTACGTCACGAGCGATATCCACGGCACGCGCGCGAGTGGTATCACAGAACGCCGTTGCTACGTACAGGCCGGCTTGCTCGGTTCGGCGCGGGACGCTGCTCTTGTGAGTCGCAAGGCCGGAACGGTAGGCGTCGATGCACTCTTGCAGGTAATCGAACCCGAAGTAGTTTTCGAAGCTCAACACGCCAATGCCACGCTCACCTGCGTTGCTGTGCGTCTGGACGCTCGATGCCGAAACGTAAATCGGAGGGTGCGGGGTCTGCAGTGGGCGAGGAACAACGGTGCGCGGCGGAATGTTCCAGATCGGCCCATTGTGCTGGAGCGTCTCATCAGCAAAGGCCTTGATGAGGACTTCCATACCGTCTTCCCACTGCGCACGCGTGGTGCTCGGATCAACGCCGAAAGCTTCCAGCGTGACCAGGTTGTTGGAACGCGCGGTGGCGATCTCGGCCCTGCCGTTCGAGACAATATCCAGCGTAGAAGTGCGCTCAGCCACCAGAATTGGATGGTTCCACTGGAGCATTACTGCGCACATGGTGCGCAGCTTGATGTCTTTGGTCTGGGCTGCAATGGCGGCGTACAGCACTTCAGGCGCCGACACCGTGAATTTTGGTGGGTTGAAGTGCTGCTCTGAGGTGCCCCAGGCATAGAAACCAAGCTTATCGGCCAGGCATGCCTCAGCGATCATTTCCTGATAACGCTGAGCAACGCTCACGCCTTGCATGGTTTCGCCTTCTTGCAACAGGCTGATCTTCATTTTTCGTCTCCCATTGGGCTTTTGTTTTCCGGTTTCAGCAGGCTATACCCAGACGAGAGGCGTATTCAAGCATTATTTTTCACTTTATTGCCGTCTTCCGTTATTTTTACGGCTTGCGATTACCGGAAAAAGCGTCCGAAAGGCTCTGCGTTTCCGGTTTGCCCAGGCGGCAATCGATGAGGCGCGAATTCGAGTGATAGAGGGGGCCGTTAGCCGAAGTGTTGGATCCGGTTGCCTCAGGTGATCCAGTTACCACTGAGAGTCGCCAGCACCCTCAGGGGCAGGACATGTAGGGCAGGCAGGTCGTCCGGGCGAACGAGAGAGAAAACAGGGGGAAGGAGAGGGCATAAGCTGCCCAGGCAAGTCTCACCCGCGAAGAAGTGTCTTTGCACCTAGGCCAACTTGATGAGCTCAGCAGATCAACAGGTCACTTGTGAACTGCGTTCTGGAAGCTTTCCAGAGCCTCCCACAGTCCGCGCATGGTTGGATTGTCATTCTGCACAGCTGAGTAGGAGCGGATCTCCAGCTCCGTGCTCCAAGTGCTGCCACCGACTTGAATCAAACGCCCTCGCGAAAGCTCTTCCTGTACGGCGCTTTGCGGTAGCCAGGCGATGCCATAGCCCTCGACAGCCATGCGCATAAGCAACATGGCCATATCCGCTTCGTAGCAGCGCTCTAATGCGACAGGCACACCTGTACCCGCTATCAGGGTGTCTACGACCTTCCCAAGAAAGGTCGAAGCGGTGTAGGCGAGGTAGGGCACCGGTGCTGAACTGCGGCCTGGAAGCTGGTATTTGGGTCTGCCGTCCGCCGCTGGCGCTGACACCGGCATGAAGGATTCGTGACCCAGGGTTAGGCTTCTGAAGTGCGCAGGATCCAGGAGGATGGGGGCTTGTGGATGGTGATAGGTGATCATCAGGTCACAACTGCCTTCTTCGAGGGCGACCACCGCATCATGGATGTTGGCCGCAACGACGCGCGCGTTGAACTGATCACTGTGAGCTTGGAATTTGGAGAGCCATTTTGGAAGGAACGTCATTGAGAGGCTGTGGCCAGCGGTGATCTGAATCGATCTCCCTGGCATCCGTTCTGCGTCCCTCAGAGCAGACCTCAGTTTCATCAATCCCGCCATCGCTTCTCGACCTTCCTTGCAGAAGGCAACCCCGGCTGTGGTTAGTTGAACTGGATACGTGCTTCGGTCAACCAACTCGACCCCCACCCAGTCCTCCAGTGACCTTATCCGGCGTGACAGCGCGGACTGAGTCACGCTGCGAACCTCAGCAGCCCTGGAGAAATTTTTCCATTCGTCTAACGCCAATAGGTCATATAACCATTTGATTTGCATGGTGAGTTTCTGCTGGGAGAACGTCTCCTTACTCTAGCTGAGCAGACCACTCCGATGTATTCCGAAAGCGCATAGTTTGATCCTGAATCCTCATCAACTCACACCCGGTGCTGCCATAAGATCGAATCCTGGCTGCAGCCATTTGCTGCCGCGTTTCTGCCAAGTCACAACACCAACAACATTGCTTGAGGATTACTTCCGTGAAGAACAACAAGCTTCCGCGCCGTATCGCGGCCGGCATTATTTTAGGCGTTCTGGTCGGTTGGGCCTGTCATGACCTGTCTGCTGATGCAGAGCATGCCAAGCAGCTGGCAGGTTACTTCTCCCTGGTGACCGATATCTTCCTTCGCATGATCAAGATGATCATCGCGCCCCTAGTTTTCGCCACATTGGTTGGCGGCATCGCCAGCATGGGTAGCTCCCGGTCGATTGGCAGGATCGGTCTGCGCGCAATGGCGTGGTTTGTCACTGCTTCGGTGGTTTCTCTGTTCATCGGGATGGCACTCGTCAATATCTTTGAGCCGGGCGTAGGGCTGAACCTCGATGCTTCCCACCCGGCTGCGGTAACTGCGGTAGGCACGGGTGACTTCAGCCTGAAGGCCTTCATCGGCCATGTCTTCCCAAGAAGTATTGCTGAAGCAATGACCAACAACGAGATTCTCCAGATTGTGGTGTTCTCGCTCTTCTTTGGCTTTGGCCTGGCTGCAGTGAAGCGGGCGGGGCACACCAACATCGTCGACAGCATCGACGAGCTGGCTAAGGTGATGTTCAAGATCACCGACTACGTAATGGCTTTTGCACCGATCGGCGTGTTTGCAGCCATCGCTTCTGCCATTACTACCCAGGGTCTGGGTTTGCTCTGGGACTACGGCCGTCTCATCGCTGAGTTCTATATCGGGATTGCTGTGCTGTGGGTGGTTCTGTTTGCAGCGGGTTTCGTGTTCCTCGGCCGCTCGGTCTTTACGCTTGGGAAATTGATCCGCGAGCCAGTGCTGCTTGCCTTTTCCACTGCAAGCAGCGAGTCGGCCTACCCTAAAACCATGGAGGCGCTGGAGAAATTTGGTGCACCCAAGCGGGTCTCTAGCTTCGTCCTGCCGCTGGGCTACTCGTTCAACCTTGATGGCTCGATGATGTATCAGGCGTTCGCCATCATGTTCATTGCCCAGGCCTACAACATTGACCTGAGCTTCACCCAACAGCTGTTGATCCTGCTCACGCTGATGGTCACCAGCAAAGGCATGGCGGGCGTTGCGCGTGCGTCTATCGTCGTCGTGGCCGCCACACTCCCCATGTTCAACCTACCCGAAGCCGGCCTGCTGCTCATCATCGGTATTGACCAGTTCCTGGACATGGCTCGCACCGGTACGAACGTAATCGGGAACAGCATCGCGACTGCAGTGGTGGCGAAATCCGAGCCTGTTGAGGATGAGGAAGACGACGCAACTGTTGCGCGCAGCGATCAACCGCTTCCCGCTGGCCAACCGGCTTCCATCGCCTGAGGATCAAGAAGTGACGAGTCTGAATAAGTCAGCCCCTACACCAGCTTCACCGCGTAAGCTCGGTATCGTTGGAGGGCTTGGTTCGCTCGCGGGTGGCGACCTTTTCTACAAACTGGTTAAGTCCCGAGCTGTCATGGAGAACCAGGCACGCTTCCACTTCCTGTTCGAACAACAGCCCTTCAAGGATGTGCTGTTGCCGCTCGATGCGAAGGCCAGCATGACGTCCCGGAAGTTCTACGTGTTTCAGGTGTGCAAATCATTTGAAGAGAGTAGGGTGGATGCGATCGTGCTGCCATGTTTCGCGAGCCATACCTTCCTGGCAGAGGTACAGGAAGAACTGAGCTTGCCGATCATCGACATGATGGACGCATTGGTGCAATCCATCGAGCACGTACTCAAGCCTGGCGGCAAAGTAGGGGTGATTGCTTCAGACTTCGTTCGCAATTCCGGCCTGTTTGAGTCACGCCTTGGCGGGCAGTACGAGGTCGTTTACCCCTCCGATGAAGCCCAGGTGGAGCTGATGACGTCCATGTATGGAACTGCCGGCATCAAGGATGGACACCTGGACGGGGTAGCTCTGGAGGGTGTCTACCGGGCATGTTTGTCACTTCAAGAGCAGGGGGTGAGCCTGATTGCTCCGGGCATGACGGAGCTGTCACTGGTCGCCCAGGATCTGCAGCGTCGTGGCCTGCCGGTACTGGATATCAACGAGATCTACGCGAGCTTCGCTACCGCAGAACCAGGTTCATCGCCTACGCCGGCGTTCAAGTTAGGAATAGTTGGCGGCGTGGGCCCAGCGGCCACGGTGGATTTCATGGGGAAGGTTGTGGCAGCAACGCCCGCTGGCCGCGATCAGGATCACATCAAGATGGTGGTCGAACAGAATCCGCAAATCCCAGACCGCACGGCCAATCTTCTGCGAGAGGAAACGGATCCGACGATGGCCATGTATTCCACCTGCAAGCGTCTTGAGAGTGCAGGTGCCCATGCGATCGCCATACCCTGCAACACCGCGCATGCTTTCGTTGATCGCATCCAGCCGCACCTGAGGATCCCGATCGTGAACATGCTGATGGAGACCGCCAGATGGATTTCTCAGCGCTACGGTAGGAATAAGGTGGTCGGTTTGCTGGCAACCTCCGGCACCGTACAAAGCCGTGTGTACCACGATGCGGCGCATCAGGCAGGGCTAACGATCATTACTCCTGGAGTGGAGTACCAGAGCATGGTCATGGAGTCGATTTATGGTGAGCGAGGGGTCAAGGCGGGACACACCCAAGGGATTTGCAGGACGCAGTTGCTGGTGGCGGCAGAACATCTGGTAGAGCTGGGTGCAGAAGTCTTGATCCTCGGGTGTACTGAATTGCCGCTGATTGAGGCTCATAACGAAGCGTTCGAGGTGGGTGGAAGAACTGTCGCATTGATAGACCCCACCACCATCCTGGCTCAGCGCTGTGTAGCACTCTCATCGGAGCGACCAGCAGACCTGGTCGAGTCGGAGCTGTAGCGCTGGGAAGGGAGCGTTTTACGTCGACTGTGCTGTTGGTACCGGCACAGTCGACGGCATTGATTCAAACGGATGCTCAGGTTGTCGCTCTCTGGCTTCACAAATGGGTTCAGCGCTTAGGATTGGTAGCTCTTTGCGAGGCGTTCAAACACCTGAATGCCCGAAGCAATCACCTGATCGTTGAAGTCGTAATGCGGGTGGTGCAACGGCATGGCATTACCGTCACGATTTGCCCCAAGCCAAAAATAGGCGCCTGGGCACGCCTGCAACATGAAGGCAAAATCCTCTGAGGCCATAGAGGCAGGCCCATTCCATTCGACACGCTCAGCGCCATTCAGCGCGATACCGATGTCCCGTACTCGTGCGGCGCAGTCAGGATCGTTCTTCGTCACAGGGTAGCCTTCGCGGTAGATCACGCTGCCGGTGCCCCCAAAGGACACAGGAAAGGACGTGGCCATGGAGCGGATCATGTTTTCCACTTGCTCACGAACCGACTGATCGAGGCAGCGTACGGTACCTTTTATCGTAGCGGTCTGAGGGATGACGTTGTAAGCACTCCCAGCCTCAACCATCGTGACACTCAACACCACTGAGTCCAGCGGTGAGATGCGCCGGGAGGTTATGGTCTGCAGAGCAGAGATAAGCTGTGCCGCAATCATGACCGGATCGATGCCTTTTTCCGGCATGGCGGCATGAGCTCCAGATCCGCTAATGCAAATTTCAAACGTGTCTTGGGAAGCCATCATCGCGCCGGGATTTACCGCGATTAGCCCTTCCTTCAGGCTGGGCCAGTTATGGAGGCCGTAGACGGCAACCATCGGGAATTTCTCGAAAAGACCATCCTCGATCATTTTTCTCGCTCCGGCGCCCGTTTCTTCCGCCGGCTGGAAAATGAAGTGGACATTGCCTTTGAAGCTCGAGTCACTGCAGAGGTATTTCGCAGTGGCGAGCAGGATCGCAGTATGACCGTCGTGACCGCACGCATGCATACAACCAACATTCTTTGATTTGTAGTCAGGGCTACCTAGCTCCTGTAGGGGCAACGCATCCATATCAGCTCGTAGCCCAATGAACGGGCCGCTACCGCGCGCCAGGGTAGCAACTACACCTGTCCCACCTAAGCCAGTGACAACCGCCAACCCGAAGCTCTCCAACAGCTCAGCGACTACCGTGCTGGTTCGATGTTCCTGGTAACCAAGCTCCGGATGCGCATGGAAATCGTGCCGCCAAGCTCGCGCCTGATCCACGATGTCGCTGAAATTGAAATTATCTGGCATGGGCATATTTCGATCCTTTTGACTCATGTTCATCCGGCGGTGTCACTGGTTGTCAGAGGCGCAGCCTTCTAGCCAGCCACGGCCTTAGCGTTACCTGTTGAAGTTGATGGCCAGAGTGTGTTGGTTACAGAGCGATCCAGGTCGTTTTGAGTGAGGTGTACTTATCCAGGGCATGAAGCGAGAGATCCCTGCCATTACCCGTTTGCTTCACGCCGCCAAACGGAGTTTGAATGCTGACGGCATCTACGGTGTTGACCGATACGGAGCCCACTCTCAGCTGACGTGCGACACGATGGGCGCGGCTGAGGTTTTCGGTGAAAACGGCGGCTCCAAGGCCATACACGGAGTTGTTGGCGATCTGGATCGCCTCGTCCTCGTCGTCGAACTCGATCACAGCCAGTACCGGCCCAAAGACCTCTTCCTGGGCAAGTGTGCTGTCCGGTTGGACTTGGTCGAAGATCGCGGGAGCGATGTAGGTGGTGCCGAGGCCACGATCAGAATCCGAAGTCAGGAGCCGCGCTTCTGATTTCCCGATGGCTATGTAGTCCCGAACCCGATCGGCGTGTTTCGGTTCAACCAGGCAGCCCATGGTCGAAGCAGGGTCAAGCGGGTCACCCGGGACATAGGCTTGCGCTGCAACCAACAATTTCTGAATGAAGGCATCTTTGATGCTGCGGTGTACAAGCAGTCGCGACGTGGCAGAGCACACTTCACCCTGGTTGAACAAAACGCCTTGGGCTGCGAGCTTCGCGGCTTTCTCCAGATCCCCGCAATCCTCAAAGACGATGTTCGCGCTCTTACCGCCGCACTCAAGCCACACAGGTTTCATGTTGGATTCGGACGCATAACGCTGGAAGAACTTTCCGACTTCGGTTGAGCCAGTGAAGGCCACGCAGTCGATGTCAGGATGCCGGCCTATGGCCTGACCTGCGGTCTCTCCAAGCCCTGGTAACACTTGGAACACACCGTCAGGGATGCCCGCACGCTGGGCCAGCTCTGCCAGTTTCAGCGCGGTCAAAGGCGATTGCTCAGCGGGCTTCAGGATGACGCTGTTGCCCGCTGCCAGGGCAGGTGCACATTTCCAGGCGGTCATTTTCAACGGGAAGTTCCACGGCACCACTGCGCCGATGACGCCGAGCGGCTCGCGTGTCACCGTGGCCACTACGTCCTTACCGATTGATGCGACTTCGTCGTAAACCTTGTCGATCGCTTCCGCGTACCACTGGAAAACCTCGGCAGAGGAAGGGACATCCAGATCGTAGGCATCAGTTACCAGCTTGCCCATGTCCATCGATTCCAGCACAGCGAGTTCTGCACGGTGCTCCATGATGAGCTGAGACAGTTTGAGCAGGACACGCTTTCGCTCGGAGGGTGGGCATTCTGACCAGCTACCACGCTCGTAGGCCTCACGAGCGTAAATGACAGCCGCATCAACATCCTCGGTATTGCACGATGCGATATCGGTAATCTTCAAACCTGTCGATGGGTTTATGCACTCGAACGTATAGCCAGAGAGTGATTGAACGAACTTTCCATTCAGGAAGGCTCGATTCTGAATTTTCAAGTTTTTGCTAAGTTCCAACCATTGGGCGTGGGTAAACCGTTCAGGTACAGTCATGTGCCATCCTCTTGAATTTTTTAGGCAGCTTTGTGAAAAGTAAAAAATACTTCTTATTTATTATTGAGGGCTTTCGGTGCTTACGTGCATCGCTCGCCTGGTTTTTCAACTTTCAAAAGCGATGCAAGCCACATGCTGCCCAGATAGAAAGCAGACAGTATCCAGCAAACTCCGCTGAGCCCCAGAGAATCTTGGAAGAGGGTGAACATGAGCGGGCCAAACCACATGCTGACCCCTGCACCGAGGCTTAGGCTCGCGAGCATCGCGCCCTTGTTTTGGGGGGAGATCAGGGGCATCAAGGCGGAGAGTGGAACGAAACCGGATAGCCCGATACCCCAGAATATGCCGTTGATGGCGACAGGCCAGAGGTTGCCCGGGAACCAGAGAGGTAGGTAATAGAAAAGAGGGGTGGTTATCGCACACACCAGCCCACCCATGTACATGATGGTTCTACGGTGGCCGAAGATGTCCCCGAAGAAGCCGGCCACGAGGTTGGCGATAATGTTGCTCATGAAGATGATGCTGAGCAGGTACAGCCATTCTGAAAGGACGAAACCGCCCTGGGCCGTGTAGAAAAACGGCATCACGGGCATGAACCCGTATAGCGACGCAGTGTTGATCATCCGAGTGAGTGAGCCAGCCGCCGCCTTAGGTTGGCGCCAGAGGATGGTCAAGCTGCCTATCAAAATTTTGATTTTGCTCTCGTTACCAGGCTTCAGCGGGCTTCGGCCGGTAGGCTCAGACATGCCCAACAGCGCCAGGAGTCCGCCGGCAGTGACAAGGATGAGGGAAAGCCAAAAGGTATTGATCTCACCGATGCGCGGAATGCTGAAGCTCGCCACCAGAGGTGCGATGGTCATCAGTCCAAGCGTATTGAAGAACCAAAACCAGCCCATGGAAGAGCCCAACATTTTGGTAGGAGCGGCGGCGGCGATCCAGCAGAGAAAACCGTAAGCAAACAGCGGGTAACCAAAGCCCCGTATGCCGTACAGGATCATCATCGCATGGTAATTTAGCGTTGCCAGGCCCAAAGCGATGAATGCTATCTCGAATATGATCCAGATGATGAGGCCTGCCCACATTACCTTGGCTGGCCCATAGCTGTCTGAAAGGGCGCCAGAAAGCCACGCGGAGATGGAAGCGCTTACTCCGTACACGGTGAAGAGAAGAGCAACCTGATTCGGAGTGAAACCGTTTTCTTTCAAAAATGAAGCTAAGAATCCAAGCTCAATGCCATCGCCAACCATGAAGAAAGTGAATCCGATAAAACCCATGAGTAGGGGAGCCGGAATTCCTATGCGATAGACTATCTTGCTGAGTGACGTGTTTGTATTAGTTTTCACGTATTCCACGATGGATCTCCTACCGGCGTCAGGCACCTCAATCGAAGATAGATTGAGGCGCTTCTGAAATATTTATAATTCTGTCGCGGTTCGATCTACGATTACGATTTTCGTAGCGGCAAGGTATCCATCGCTAGAAGTGTGTCCTCGTAGGATCGTATGCCGGCATCCGAGCCGAGTCCCGTCGCAACCAGGGCGCCGCACGTTGTCGCGAACCTGGCACATCCTTCAAGATCCATCCCTTTCGTCAGGCCGGTGATGAAGCCTGCGCTGTAAGCGTCCCCGCACCCGGTCGTATCACGAACCTGAATTACGTGAGCAGGAACATGGAATCGAATGCCATCTTGAGTGGCAACCAAAGACCCGTCCGCTCCGAGGGAAATGGCTACGACTTTGGCCCCCTTATCCAGGAAGTAGTCGGCGCAGTAGTTCACATCGCTGTTACCGCACAAGACGGCGGCCTCGTCGATGCTGGGCATGAAGTAGTCCACCCAAGGGAGCACGGGCGTTACGAACTGGAGGGTTTCAGCACCAGCCGAAATCAGATCGTAGGTAGTGATCCGACCCAGCTTCTTCGCCGCTTTCATGAACTCAACTGTTGGCGCGCCATCCACCTTGGGCAGGAGACCGGTGCCACCAAAGTGGACGATTCTGGCATCCAATGCCTTGGCTTGTACTTCAGGCGTGAGCTCGAACTCTGTTGAAACGCCACGCACATGGAACACTGGCCGTGACCCATCAGGTCGGATGGTCAAGATGGTCGATGAGGTAGAAATACCCTTGAATCGAGTCATCCCCGAGGTATCGATGTGGTACTTGGCCAAGGTATCCATGATGAAGTCGGCTTTCTCATCATCACCCACAGCCCCCACAGCAATGCAATCGAGCCCCAGCTTGGCTGCATCCACCACGCTGCCACCTGCGGTACCCGCCACGGTAAGGCGAATCTCGTCAATGAAGCAGCAACCGCCACCTGGTGGGATGGATTCAATCGGAACCCCAAGAATGTCGAGGGCGTAGAAACCAGTGAAGCTAGCGTCGTAGTACGCAGGGGTTTGATTATCCATGGTGCTTCTTCTCTTTAAGACCATAGGTGCCCCATTTCTTGAGCACCGCATCGATCTGATCTTTGGTGAGCAAAACTGGCTCTCCGACTTGGAGGCACGCGTGGTACTGACGAGCCAGCACCTCCACTTCGAGCGCAAGCCACAATGCTTTCTTCAGGGTGCTGCCAGTGGCAATCATGCCGTGATTGGCCATCAGGCACGCCTTGCGGTCTTGCAAGGCCGCCAAGGTGTAGTGCGAAAGCTCTTCCGTCCCGTAGGTTGCGTAGGGGACACAGGGAATGGAATCGCCCCCGGCAGCAGCGATCATGTAATGAACGGGTGGGATGGGCTTGTTCAGAATCGCCAGCGTCGTGCAGTAGATGGGGTGCGCGTGCACCACTGCGTTCACGTCCTTCAGCTCCCGAAGAATGTCCAGGTGGAACCGCCACTCGCTGGAGGGTTCCATGCCACGACTGGCAGTCCATTCGCCGTTCATTTTCATTTCAACGATGTCACCTGGCTGCATCACATCGTAGGGAATGCCGGAAGGAGAGATCAGCATTACGTCGCCGTAGCGGACGCTGACATTGCCTGAAGTGCCCTGATTGATGCCCAGGGCCGTCATCTCTCGGCACGCTTCCACGACTGCCTCTCGGGCCTGCCAGATATTTTCAAATTCCATATCTTGCTCCAGGAAGCTGTTACCAGGCGGTGTAGCCACCGTCGACCGAGAGGATTGCCCCAGTGATGTAGCTGGCAGCATCCGATGCCAAGAACAGCGCAGCGCTCGCCACTTCAGCTGGATCGCCACAGCGGTTCATCGGGGTGCAGTCCAGCCACTTTTCAAAAAGCTCAGGATTGCTGCGTGCCTGGAGGGTCATATCGGTGGCGATGTAGCCTGGCGCTAGCGCATTGACCCGAATGCCATCGTTTACCCACTCACAGGCCAGTGACTTGGTCATCATGTGCACCGCAGCCTTGCTGGCGATGTAGGCGGTACCGGATTGCGGGCGATTGACGATCTCACCGGACATGGAGCCGAGGTTGACGATACTTCCGGATTTTTGCTTGGCCATGATTCGGGCAAATTCCCGGCAGCACCAGAAATTGCCGTTGACGTTGACCTCCATCATCCGTCGCCAATCGTCATCGCTGACCTCGAATGGTGGAGTGATCTTCGAGATGCCGGCGCAGTTCACCAGCACATCCACGCGCCCTGAGCGGGCAGCGATGTCTTCAGCGCAGGTTTTCACGGCGGCTGAGTCCGTGATGTCCAGGCGGTAAAAATGAGCCTTGCTGCCCAGCTGGGACGCCGCAGCATCGCCAACCTGCGGGTCAAGATCCAGTAGCCAAACTGTGGCACCGAATTCGGTCAGCGCTTCCGCGACTGCGAACCCGATGCCTCGGGCCCCACCAGTGATAACAGCTACTTTCCCGGTAAAATCAAACTTAGATTTGTACATCTAATCCACCTTTATTTTTTTGATTGTCTGTTGATTTTGGCGAGCAAGGGCAGGGCGCATCATGGCGATGCACCTCTGCTGAACTCAAGGCAGCGTGATACAGCTCCTCCGCTGCTCAAGGAGAGCTTTGCTGACAAAACGGTTTAGGCTGAGCCTGGGTTGCTGGTCGCGCGGCAGTGCATACGAGGAGCGGTGAAAAACGAAACGATGGTCAAGCCAGGCTACGAGGGCTCCAGGGTTTGAGAGCTGGGCTGAAGCGTGGTCGAGCAGTGAGAGCCTGTACTTTCGCATCGGTGTTCTCCTGGACAAGCCCCAGCGGATGGGGCTACGAGCACCGTGTCACCGGTGCCTTTGGGCTCTGGTTATGACCAGACACGCTCTGGTTATAACCAGGATTTTTGCCGTTGGAAAGCGTTTTTGAAAAAAAATTGTGCTAGGCGGCTATCGGAAGGGCCTAGGCCGATTTCTGCTGGACAAAATCGATTTTTTGAAATATACGCTGCGGTTCTCGGGTGGAAGTGATTGATATGAGAGCATCGGAACAAGACAAGGACGCTGGAGCTATTCACGCTCTGCTGGAGCAGGCGTCTCCAGTAGACAGAACCAGTTCATTGCCGCTTTGGGTTCAGATTAAAGAGCGCCTGCTTGGCGTGATAATGGACGTATCAGTGCAGGCGAACGCTCGACTGCCATCCGAGAACACCTTGTGTGATTTATTGGGAGTATCTCGCCCAATCATTCGAATGGCGTTAGATGCCTTGGTCACACAAGGCTTGATAAGCAAAGTGCCTAGGCAAGGGATTTTTGTTTCTCAAAAACGGCAGGAAGTGGACTACGTTTCCCACAACAAAGGACTTTTTGGCGAAATCGCTAAAGGCTATAGCGTTACCACAAAAGTTCTCCTGGTAGAGCGAGCTAACCCCACGGAAGATGAGGTGAAAAAGCTTCAGCTACCACCTCCAGCCGACGTGTTACGTGTAAGGCGAATCTACTACGTAGATGGTGTAGCAACAGCCGTCTCAACTCTGCGCCTGGCAGGTCATAGAGTGCCTGGCATAGAGGCATGGATAAAGGACAGTGTGTCCGTCTATGGCATTATGCAGGAACGCTTCAGTTTGACCGTCACCGACTCTGAGCGGTGGTTTGAAGCAGTCATGCCAACCAGGGAGGAGGCTGAGCTTTTGGGAATAACCACAGGCCAGCCTTTGATAGGCATTGAGTCGATAGGCCGGACTAAGGACGGGCTACCCATTGAGTACTACAACACCGTCTATTCAACGACTAAGAGCCGGCTGCGAGTGACAGCGGGATAGAGCGGATACTTAGGTTAAGCAGACACGGGCTAGTTGCATTTGTTCAGAGGCGTTGCCGCTGCTGCCACCTTCAATGGACTGCAACGGCGTCTCAGATATCCTTCCGATAAGGAATTGATCATATCCACCGTGCTTTAGGTGTTTTTTTCCCTCCCCCTTGTTCTTGCGCATCGCCCCGTCGACGCAAATTTTTTGTTACGTTTGCAGCCTGCGCCCTTCGTAGTAACTGCCTGGCAAGGCGTATGACCCTCTGCTAGCTTTTTGCCACGACCAACGTCCAGGAGTGGGCTAGATGCAGGCGCAGGTGGATATCCGTTCATGGCTTCTTAAGCAAAATGACTGGCTTCAGGAGGCAGCAGACCGGCTGCTGAAGAAGGGCGAAATTGATGCACTCGATGTCGCGGATCTCACCGCGCTGATCAAAACACCAGCCGGTAGTAAGCCGTCATCACATCGCACGTTTGCCGAGTTAAGTCACCGCCATACCGTCCAGGATGAGCTGAGGCTCATCCAGATTGGCGAGGTTGCAGGCATCGAGAACCTGGAGCCTCGCAGGCCTCTGGAGTTCGGCTCGCACAACCTCTCTGTTATCTATGGGCACAACGGATCAGGCAAATCCAGCTACACCCGCATCCTGAAAAAGCTTTCAGGAAAACCCAGAGCTGCTGAGCTCAAAGCCAATGTCTTTAAAGCGGCCCCTCCAGCGAGTAGGTGCCAGGTCACCTCTGAGCTGAACGGCCAACAAAGCGCGCACGAATGGCACGTTGGCCAGCCCCTAATCGAAGCGCTGCGCAATATCGACATTTTCGACAGCGACGAGGCGAGCCACTACCTGACAGCTGAAAGCGCTGCCACCTACATCCCGTCTATCGTCGGCTTGTTCGAAAAGCTCGCCGTCGTCGTAGAGCAGGTGAGGGATGCCCTAGCAGCCGAGCAATCCAAGCTGGTTACAACCTTGCCCCAGATGCCTGCCATTTATGACGGCACGCCAGGTAAGCGTTTTTACGAGAGCTTGGGGGCAGTGACGCCAACCGTGTTGAATGAGGCATTGACCTGGAAGCCAGAAGAGGAGAGCCAGCTTACTGCCTTGATTGAGCGCTTGAAGGCAGAAGATCCAGGTGCTTTGGCTGTTCAGCGGCGACGCACCAAGGCGGAATTGCAGAAAGTTATCAGCGCGCTGAGTGGTGGCGCCGAAGCCTATTCTGACCAAAGCCTTAATGCGATCAGGGGGCTCAGGCAATCAGCCCAAGAAAAACGGCAGACCGCACTCGAAGGGGCCAAGATCAAGACAGCAGAGCTCGAAGGTGTGGGGTTACCTACGTGGAAGGCCATGTGGGAGGCTGCACGCGCGTTCTCAGCCTCGCCGTATCCGCACGATCAGTTTCCGGTCACCCATGACCAGGCGCGCTGTCCTTTATGTCATCAAACGCTGGATGAGCAGGCACAGCATCGACTTCAAGAGTTTGAGGCCTTCGTCCAGGGCAAGCTGGAAACAGATGCCAAAAACGCAGAATCGCTGTACGACAAGGCCTTAGAGCAGCTGTCGAAGATTCCGACAGAGCAAGAGATCACCACTCAATGCGAAGCAGCTGGACTGGGCTCTAAGGAGTGGTCTGAGTACCTCAAGGCGTTTTGGCTAACAGCATCACAAGCCCGGGCCGCACTGCATGCCCATGAAGCTGTGCATCCAGCACAACCAGTTGCCCCTCAGGCCGAAACAATCGCGTCGCTTACGGATTACGCAGGGCGCCTTGACGACGAGGCTGCTCAGTACGAAGCGGATGCTGTGCAGTTCGATAGGGCACAGGCGAGTAAGGAAAAACTGGGTCTGGAGGCGCGCAAGTGGATTACCGAGCAGGCAGTTGCTGTGCGTGCAGAGGTCGACCGGCTGAAAAAATCGAAGGCCTATGATGCTTGGAAGGCACTCACCAGCTCGCGGGCGATTTCCACCAAGGCAGCTGAGGTGACCCAGGCGGTAGTGACTGAAGCGTATGTCGGGCGCTTCAATCAGGAGCTGCGTGCGCTTGGTGCACACCGTATCCAGGTCGAGTTAATCAAAACCAGAGCGCGAAATGGTGTGGTGTTGCACCAGGTTCGACTCAAAGGTGCTCAAGACGCGCGCACCCAGCCTCAGGGAGTATTGAGCGAGGGAGAGCGCCGCATTATCTCACTCGCGGCGTTTTTGGCGGACGTGTGCGAGAAGCCAGGGGCAGCTCCCTTTGTTTTTGACGATCCTATTTCTTCTCTTGATCACGAGTTCGAATGGGCTGTCGCTTGTCGTCTGGTGGCGCTGGCGCAAACAAGACAGGTCATAGTCCTCACGCACCGACTGTCGTTGTACGGGATCTTGGAAGACCTGGCTCGCAAGGTCAGCGATGACTGGAAGTCCAAGCATTACCGCGCTATGCGAATCGAATCTTACGGCGGAGTTGCCGGCCACCCGTCTGACCAGGATGTATGGAATGCGTCGACCAAGAAGGCGAACAACATCTTGCTGACCCGGCTTACGGAAGCAAGAAAGGCCGGTGATGTCGGTGGCGCCGACGCGTACCGGGCCTTGGCGCAGGGAATTTGCAGCGAGTTTCGTAAACTCGTTGAGCGATCGGTTGAGGAAGACTTGCTCAACAAGGTCGTGCTCAGGCACCGGCGGGGAATCCAGACCGATGGCCGACTCCGAGCTATCCAGGGTATCCAGCTGGAGGACTGCAGGCTGATCGATGAGTTGATGACGAAGTACAGTTGTTATGAGCACAGCCAGTCGACTGAAATCCCGATGTTCATTCCTGAGGAGGCTGAGCTGAGGGTTGATCTCGAAGCGTTAAGCGTCTGGCGGGAACAGTTAAGCAAGCGGCGCGACGCTGCGGCATAACAATACCCCCCATGGGGCGCCTTAGGTTTTAGGCGCTCCTTTCCCATAGCCTGCAATATTCTTAGAAGGGCAGCTCAGCCTGCCCTGATCCAATCGCGTTCACAGGATGGCCAGGCCGTCCAGGCCTCCGGCGCGCGACGACTGTATGACCTATGGATTCTGGAGGAGGGCTCAATGCACTGAGCTCTGGCAATCCACCATCACTCGTCAGTGCGCGGATTTCATCGCTCAGCTTTGATATCAGCGTGGTTGTCGGTACGCCAGTGTCTTCGCTCACTGTGAGGGTAAGCAGAGCCAAAGGCGAGAGCTCAAGTCTGTCGCTCAATTGCTCCAACTTGTCCAAGGTGATACTGGACTTACCGCTTTCTAGCTTTGACAGGTATGTCCTGCTCGTCGTGTCGGCGAATCCACGTTGCGTGATGTTTCGCTTGCTGCGTAATGCCCGCAGTACGGTGGCAAATGGCGATTTCAGGGGCATGGGATTTTCCTCGCATCCAAACGATCATTGCACATGATTTTTCACCTTCTTCCTCGCCGAGATGACGCCCCACCCCTTAACGGAGATTGATTGCCACTGGTGCGCCCGGGAGCGGATCCGTACCGATGCGGGGCCACATGCGTCGACCTCGACCAGTGGCTAGCGTAGCACTGTTGAAATATACAGTATTCGAATTTATCCTTCGCGGAGAACATTTGTACTCTTGTCACGATGAAGGCCTATGGCGCATGCGCAAACCAAGTGATGACGATCTGCTCGAACCTTTTTTCACTCGTGAGGAGCTGCTTGAGCAGCGTTGTGACCTGCTTGAGTCCGAGCTCGCGGAGCTGGGGGATGAGCTGCAGGCGAGTCGCGAAAAAATATCGACCCTGGTGCTGATGTGGTCAGGTGTTACGTCTGAGTTGAGGGCGGCAGAGGCAGAAATCAGCAAAATGAAGCTCCAGCCTCTCGCTTAGCGATCATGATCGATCTCTCCTGCGTTGTAAGCGGCCAGGCCGCCAAAGGAGCTGCTCGCGTCGACGTACCTCAGCGCAGATTTCATATCCTTCCAGCCGACATAGCTCATAAGGCCTTTAATGTCCCAGCCATTTGCCGATGCCCAGGTTGCAAAGCCACGGCGCATCGAGTGGCTGCTGTATGCCTGCGCAGGTATGTCGGCTTCTTCCAGGATGCGCCTGAGCAGCGGAATCAGGCTGCTCGACTTGAGCCCTTTTTCTGACAGGTTCCCCCATCGATCAAGCTTACGAAAGATCGGGCCCTTGGAAATGCCGGCCACCGTGATCCAATTGATGTATGCATCAACCGGACAAAGCTTTTTAAGGGCAGGGGTGTGGAACGTCGTGCCTTGATGGGCGCGATCCGCTTTGGTGTAGGGGAGGTAAAAAGTGATGCCAATGCCGGCCTCGGCCTGGGTATCCTCGATCTGAAGACGGGCCAGTTCATCACTCCGAAAGCCACGCCAAAAACCGATGAGTAGTAGGGCGGCATCGCGGCGGTACCTCATCAGCGCCCGATAGTCTCCCGACTCGATCGCTTCTCCTGCTTTGCTATTCAGCCAATAGACGGCCTTCTCAAGGTGACGCAACTGAAGCGGCGCAGCCTGCTTCTGTTTGGCCGGGTGCACGACGCGGATGCCCTTGAGCATCTGCCGTACCTGGGGGGCCTTGGTTGGATCGGGGAAGCCCTGGGTGACATGCCATTGGGCAAGCGCTGCCAGGCGCTGACGCAGCGTGCTCAGCGCCAGCGATTCCGCATATTCCGCGAGATAGCGAACGATTCCCTCAGCTGTAGCAGGCAGGAATCCTCCCCATGCCACTTCAAAGTGCTCAATCGCAGCCCGATAGCTTTTGCGCGTGTTTTCGCGCTTGCCTGCCGTCAGGTATCGCTGCGCCTTGTCCATCTGCCATTTCCTGCCATTTGTACCGGGTCTGGAGACGATTCTCGCCGATTCCGGGCTATAAGAACAAATAATCCCCTATTATTTATTCTTGTAAATCCTACATTTTTCAAGATGTAAATTGAGTAAGATGTCACGTAGATACATGACATGTAACCCAGTACGAAATCGTAGGAGAGACCATGGCGCGCGGCGGCATCAACAAGGCATTGGTACAGAAAGCGCGTGCGGCGCTGCTCGCCCGTGGCGTTAATCCGAGCATCGATGCTGTGCGTGTTGAGCTGGGTAATACCGGCTCTAAAACAACGATTTCCCGGTATCTCCAAGAGCTGGAGGCTACCGATACCCGCCCTCAATCTGACCCGAACCGCTTGAGTGATGAGCTCATTGGGATCGTAGATCAGCTATTGAAGCGGTTATTGGAGGAGGGGAATGCTGCCCTGGCGCAGGAGCGCAGTTCGCACGAACAGAGCCAGGCGGCGCTGTACAGGCAGATCGAGGGGCTTGAGGAAGAGCTGAAGCAGGCTCAGCGAGAGGTGGCGAGCCGAGACATCGCGTTGGCGAGCCAGGCTGAGGAACTGAGCACCACGCAATCGTCACTGCAATCAGAACTCACCCGGAACGCGCGCATCAGCCAAAGCTGCACTGATCTTGAATTGCGGGTACAGGAGAAAGACGAGCAGGTTCGCTCCCTGGAAGAAAAGCACGCTCATGCTCGTGATGCTTTGGAGCACTACCGCAACGCGATCAAGGAGCAACGTGAGCAAGACCAGCATCGCCACGAGACTCAGCTCCAGCAACTGCAGCATGAACTGTTGCAGCTTCAGCAGACCCTCATGGTGCGACAGGACGAACTGACCAGACTAAACCGTGACAACGAACGCCTGCTGGGTGAAGCGCGCCAGCAGAGCAAGCTCGCGCATCAGAACCAGGACACACTGAAGCGCTTGGAAGGGGATCTGGGCTTGGCAAACATGGCTGCAGCGCGGGCAGAGGGAGCGAAAGATATGCTCCAGGAGCAGTTGGTGATCGCCAGGAATGCGACAGAGATTGCGAGCGCCGAAGTCGCACAGCTCAGAGCGACTTCGGCTGAGCTCAGCCAGCAACTGACAGACGCCAGGAAAGCTCTGACGGTTGTTCAAGGCACTGAACCTGATGACGGCGATAAGCAAGGGTGAAAAACGAAGGACTTGCTCCGCGCCAAATCGGCCAAACAGGCATCGCAGAAGGCCTGTAAACCTAATTTTTCACTTGTTAACCACCGAGGTTTACAAGTGAAAAAATACGTTTACAAGCCGATATTGTCAGGTCACTGACTGCTCGAAGGGCGACTGCTGCGTGCGCCTCTGATGATCGGAAGCAAACGTCTCTTACCGATCGGCCAAGCGAAGATACCGACGCAACTGCTCCCCTAGTGCCTCGAACACCTGAACGATCCTGTTAACTTTGCGCAGGTCGTTGTGCATTGCGACCCACACGTCTACCTCAAAGCCAAAATCGTGCGGCAGCACATGTATGAGGTCGTGCGATTTTGCTATTTGCGTCGGGCAGAGTCCGAAGCCTAAGCCCGCTTTCAGAGCGGCCAGCTGAGCGAGGTGATGATCAGAGGCGATGGCGAAATGCTGGTCGGCATCGCACAGACCGGCGTCGACAAGCCGACGCAAATCCGCTGAGCGTCTGTCCGGCCCGATCAGGGGCCGCTGGCGCAGCGACATTAGAGAGGCTGGATTACCATAGCGCTCCAGGCACCCGGCACTGGCATGGATGCCAACCCGCAAGCTGCCGACACGCCGCACCGTGATATCAGCTTCATTGGGCCGCATCAGCCGCACCGCAATATCCGATTGCAGCCTGGCGATGTCTTCAAGCGCGTCGCTTATGCTCAACTCAAGTTTGAGCCCGGCGCGTTCGTAATGGAAAGGGCGCAGCAGGTCAGGCAGTACCTCAACGCCAAGCAACTCGCCGCAGGTCAGCCGGACTGTACCGTGATCCATCGACGCTTCAGAGCTGGCCATGCGGTTGAAGGTTTGCGCGGCCAGATCCATGGCCTCCACATGTTCGATCAGGCGCTGCGCTCCGGCAGTGGGTGTCAGCCCTTGAGGTGTGCGGGCGAACAGACTCACACCGAGAGCGTGCTCAAGATGGTCAAGGCGCCGGCGCGCGGTGGCCTGGGCGATACCCAGCAACTTCGCCGCGCCGCTTAGGCTGCCAGAGCGCAACACGGCAAGAAACACACGCTGGCTTTCCCATTCAATGCCGCTCATACATTCTTTGCCAACAGTTGCTCCTAATTTGCTCTTCTGCCCGAGCCCGTGAAAAAGCGATCATTCACCCACATTTTTCCGGGCGTCATTGTAAGGAACTAACGCATGAGAATCACCGGTCAGTGCCGATGTGGGCAAGTCACCATTGAGATCGCGGCGCAGCAATTGCCGCCGCTGTATGCCTGCCACTGCTTGAACTGCCAACGCTGGAGCGGCAGTGCTTTTGGCCTGCACATGCTGAGCGCAGCTTCAATTGTTCAGGTGTTTGGTGAAACGGCGATCTTTAAGCATGAACACCAAGGTCAGACGTCCACCCAACATGCCTGCGGTAAATGCCATACCCGGCTATTCAACGAGACTACGGCAGCGCCCGGCATGCGTGTGGTACGGGCCGGCATCCTGGAAGGCTCTGAACGTTTCGAGCCGATTGCGCATATCTGGACACGGCGCAAGCAGCCATGGCTGGCGCTGCCGAAGACTACCGCGCAATGGGAGGAGAGCCCGACGCCCGAAGCATTTGCTGCCGCGCTAGGGTAAAAGTGCTTGCCCCTGATCGTTGCGGTTGGAAATCCTCGCGGTACAGGTGATCGCGCCCGCTAAAAAGTAGGCGGGCACCATCGCCCTTAACCCTGGATTTTAAATGGTGTGTTCACCCATCGCTGCCTCCGAATCCAGCTTGCTTACCCATCCGATTGAATTTGGACACGGTGCGTGACGCAGATGCAGTTCAAGTCGCTGTTTTCTGCGGGGCGCATAGAGCTCAGGCTGCGGGGGGCTTGCTAGAACTACCCGATGAGGACATTCGGCGACCGGCGCATTTGAACGCCCTTGCCATCCAGAGGCTGTAGTGCAATGCGTCCTAAAGGGAGCGGTCTTCGTTTCGTGATAAGTGGCCCAATGCCTAGACGAGCATCAGACCACACCGGTGGTGGCGTCAGGAGCGATCGTCATCCAGCAACGCTACAGCTCGGACGAAGCCTGCGGACGCATGCCTGATTTTGTAGGGGAAGCATGAGATCCAGAACCCAGATGAAGGGAGTTGCTCCAGGTTCGCCAGCTTTTCCATTTGACCGTAGCCTATGTCACGACCGGCTTTGTGGCCCTCCCAGACAATTGATGCATCCCCAGTCTGTGCGAAGCGCTCGCGGGTAAACTTGAAGGGCGCATCCCAACTCCATGCGTCCGTACCAACGACCCGAACCCCTTTTTCAAGGAGGTATAGAGTGGCATTGCGCCCCATCCCAACACCCGCATCGAGATAGCCAGGCTGCCCAAAAAGGCTTCCGGCGCGGGTATTGATCACTACGATTTCCAGTGGCTGAATCTCGTGATCGATGCGCCTCAATTCAGCCTCTACATCGGCAACGCTCACGACATACCCGTCTGGCAAGTGGCGAAAGTCCAATTTGACGCCTGGCTTCAAGCACCACTCCAGAGGCAGCTCATCGATCCCGTAGGCGGGCTTTCCACCATCCGTTGTCGAGGCATAGTGCCAAGGCGCATCCATGTGCGTACCGCTGTGCGTGGTGATACTTAGCCGTTCTGCTGCCCACGACTCGTTTCCAGGCAAATCTTCCTTGCGAAGCCCTGGGAACATCGCGGCCACCTCTGGCCACCCCTGCTGATGATCCATGTAGTCAATCTTGGGCAGTAGGGGTGGAGGATCCGTATAGGGGTTGTTGTCCAGGCTGACCGAGAGGTCGAGCATGCGAAATTTAGCCAAGTTCATGAGTAGTAATCCCTACTTCCGTGCTCTTGGGGCGAGTGAAGGGTGGGTACTTGCCGAGTGCGTTCCGAATCAGCTGGGCAGCCGAGCGATCATTCCGAAAGCCGAATTCCCGGGCGCGTGTGGCGCGCAGAGGAGGCAGGCTCCCGAACAGCGCCTCAAGCTGGGGGTCTGGATTGAACCGGATGTTTTTACTGTTCTCAGCGCCGAATCGCGATGCAAGAGCCTCAAGGATTTCACTTATGGAGAGCTGCAGAACTGGCAGTTGCCAGATTCGATTCCCCTGAGACTCGCTCAATTCTGCAGCACGGATAAGGTTGTCCACACAGCAGCTTGCCGACATCCACCAGCAGGTTGCTTTAGGTGAAACCGGGCACTCATAGGCTTCGCCAGCCGCATAGGCATGCAGCAAGTCGCTCATGAAGGCGGACTTCAACCCGTTCGGCTCCTGCGGGCGGGCCACGATCCCAGGCAGGCGGACAACGCGTCCGTCCAGCTCACCCCGGCGCACCAGATCTTCGATGCCGATTTCGACCATCCGCTTGTGTGCCGCATAGGACAGTTGCGGATGCGCAGGTTGAGACTCATCCATACGAGCCGGTAAATCCCCTCCATAGACCGCAACGCTGCTCGCATAGACCAGGACAGGAGGGCGCTGGCGGTTTCGGAGTTGCTGGAGCAATTCCAGGCTGGCTTGCAGATTGACCTGGTAGCCGAGATCGTAGTTGGCCTCTGCTGCACCGCCTGGAATGCTGACCAGGTGGAAAACAACATCGATGCCATCCGCTAGTACTCGCCGCAGAAGCGCAGGATTGGTGATGCTCCCTTCATGCCGGCGAAGACGGCTATCGTCAGGAAGGCCATCGGTAGTCTGGTCTACGGCAAGAATGGCTTCGATCTTTTGTCCGCGCAGTTGGCCTTGCTGCAGCAAGCGCTCGACGAGCTCGCGACCGACGAAGCCATTAGCTCCGCTGATCATTACACGCATGGCGCACCTCCTTGCACAATTCGCTGGTCGATCGGCCCGAAGAGTGCGCTACCGTCGGCGCCCTTCGCCTCCATTCGGACACGATCTCCGAAGCGCATAAACGGAGTGATGGGTGCACCGTTAGCAATGGTTTCAATCGCTCGACGCTCAGCGATACACGCTGACCCTACGGAGCGATCGTTGTTGGAGACAGTACCTGACCCTACAAGGGTGCCAGCGCTCAGACGGCGGGTGCGCGCAGCATGAGCAATCAGCTGGTGGAAGCCGAAGTGCATTTCACCCCCGTGCGGGTGTCCGAACCATTCACCATTCCACTCCACGTTCAGAGGCAGATGCACCCGACCATCTCCCCAAGCATCACCCAGTTCGTCTGGAGTCACGGCTACAGGCGCGAAGCTGCTGGAGGGTTTGGCCTGGAGAAAACCAAAACCTGTTTTCATTTCGCGTGGGCCGAGGGCACGCAAGCTGACGTCGTTCAACTGAAGCACTAAGCGGACATGGCGCAACGCCTCGTCTGCAGGGCATCCCATGGGAACATCGTCCAGCAGCACCGCAAACTCACCCTCGAAATCGATGCCGTCCGCTTCAGAGGGAAGCGCAACGTCTTCATTCGGGCCCAGGAAGTCGTCACCCGCACCCTGGTAGATCAACGGAATGGTGTCGGCGTTCTCGATCGGCTCCAGGTTAAATGCTTTCTGCATCAACTTGCCGTGGGTCAGGAAGCACGAACCATCTAACCACTGCCATGCCCTGGGCAGGGGAGCCATCAGTTGATCAAACGTGAGCACGAACGCGTCGGCAGCGTCACCAGAATTCAGCTGGTGGTACAGGGACGCCAGGTGCGCTTCAACATTCGCCCAATTCTCCAGTGCCGCCTGCATTGTGGGCGCTGCCTGCCCTGCGATAACTGCATGCTGCAGATCTCGGGAAACTACAATCAGCGTCCCGTCCCGGGTATCGTCGTTGAGCGTAGCGAGCTTCATCCCAGCAGCTCCTGCAGTTCAGGTGCGTAACGTCCGTCAAGCAGGATGAAGACCATCCGCGACATCTGTTCAGTACGGTTGCTCCAGGCGTGATTGGTGCCGCGCTGGACAACGATGTCACCTCGCTTGAGGTGCACTTCCTCTTCATCCAGCACCAGCCATACCTCGCCCTCAGTGACGATGCCGTAATCGAGCGTCTCGGTGCGGTGCATCAGCTTGTGCTTCGAGTCCGCTTTCCCGGTGCCGGCGTGAGACTCACCAATTTCTGCAAATGCAGCGGCAGCATCTTCGGCACTGACCTGGTTCTGTACGCTATCTGGCGGAATGTCCACGACGCGGATAACGCTGCCCAGCGGGCCAGGGCTCAGTTGAAGTGGCTGAGAGGTCGGGTCATCTGCGTTGTCCAGCGGCGCAGGGGTCGTCGCGCTGTTCCAGACTTCGTAGAAGACGGTGCCTGGCACTGCTTTAAGCGGGAAGTTGTTCGGCGTTGGCGCGCTGCTGGCGACCACCGCAAGGCCTTCACCATTGTGACCGGTTACCACACGCTTGAAAGTAGGAAGGGTTTGCATAGGATCTCCTTTAGTTTCCGTCACCGATGGTTGTGCCACCATCGACAATAATGTTCTGACCACTGATGAATGCGCCGCCCGGCGAGGCCAGCAGCAAGGCAACAGCAGCTACTTCCTCCGGGCGTCCAACACGGCGAAGCGGCGTCAGTGCGAGACGGCGCTGCATAACTTCGGCGTTATCGGTCAGGGGGCGAGCGAATTCGGTTTGAATCACACCGGGGCTGATCGAATTCACCCGAATGTTTTGCGGCCCCCATTCGACCGCCAGGTTGCGGGCGAGCTGCGAGAGGGCCGCTTTGGAAAGGCCATACAGACCGAGCGCTTTGTTCCCGCGCACGCCGGCAATGCTTGACATGAGAATGACGCTGCCACCGCCATGCTCAGCCATGGCGGGCAGTAATCCATTGGTGAGCCAGATAGCACTTCGCAGGTTCACGTTGAGGGTCAATTCCCAGTCTGCATCGCTCGCCGAGCTCATCGCCCCTAAGTGCGGCGCTACGCCGGCATTGCACACCAGGACGTCGATGCGCCCGTAATGCTTGATGGCCTGAGCAGCCAATGCATGCACCTCGTCTTGCTTGCTCAAATCAGCAGCAATCCCAATGGCATCAATCCCCGCATCATTCAATGTCTGGGCGACGCTAGACGTTTCGCTGTGACTTTCACTGCTCACAATTAACTTGGCGCCCGCTCGCCCAAGGGCATAGGCGATCGCAAGGCCTATTCCTCGTGTAGCACCGGTGATAAGCGCCGTTTTGGCACTAAGAGAAAAGAGTTCGTTCATACAGCACCTGTGCCTGAATAATCTGAGCGATGGGCGTCAGTCCTAGGCCGCACACATAGCGTCGCCTGCAACTGACAGCCCACCGAGCCTTTCAAAGTCGCTACGCCCACGGCACTGCCTTGTGCACTTCACTGCAAGGTGGGGTTTGAGTGTGCTTCTGCTCAGGAACAGCAACCGCTGATTTTTCAGGCGAACGCTGAGGCAGTAGGAAATAGGCCAGGGCAGGGAGGAGGATGAGGGCGCCGACCATGTTCCAGATGAACATGAAGGCAAGCAGCACACCCATGTCGGCCTGGAACTTGATCGGAGAGAAGATCCAGGTACCCACACCGATTGCCAGGGTCACCCCCGTCAGCATCACGACCTTCCCTGTGAAGAGCAGTGCTTGGTAGTAGGCTCGGGACAAGCTGGCGCCTTGACGCAGTTGCGCCAGGACGATGCTCATCACATACAGTGCGTAATCGACACCGATGCCGACGCCCAGGGCGATGACGGGGAGGGTGGAGACCTTGACCCCGATCCCCAGTGCCACCATCAAGGCCTCACAAAGAATGGAGGTGAGTACAAGCGGAAGAACTGCGCAAACCACGGCCCTCCAGGAGCGGAATGTCACCAGGCACAGCAAAGTGACCGCGCCGTACACCCACCAGAGCATGTCATGGTTGGCCTTCTTCACAACGATGTTGGTCGCCGCTTCGATCCCTGCACTCCCAGCAGCCATCAGGAATGTCGCGTCCTCCGAGGAGTTGGCCAGGGAGAAGCGCTCCACATTCGAAACCACGTCGGTGAGGGTGTCAGCCTTGTGGTCTTTGAGGTAGGCAAAGACTGTCAGGAGGCTGCAATCATCGTTGTACAAGCCGCGAGGAGCGCCCGCAGTGACCATGTTCAAGGTCGCTTGGTTGTTCACCAGCTCGTACCATTTCGGGTTGCCTTCCGAGAGGCCAACCAGCACACGCCGATTGAGCAGCGCCAACGAGTTTGTCGAATCTACGCCTTCAAGCCCGCGCAATTGCCAATCCAAATCGTCGACTTTCTTGAGGGTGCTGAATGCCGAACATTGCCCCGGTGGAGTCTTGATCATGACCGCAAAGAGGTCACTGCTCGCACCGTAGTGTTGGGTGATGAAGAGGTTGTCCTGGTTGTATCGAGAGTCAGGTCGCAGCTCAGGTGCCCCAGCATCAAGATCGCCGACCTTCAACTGCAGGCTGATCGCGTAGCCTGCGACGGCCATTGCAGCAGCAACGATGACGCAGGCTGTTGCCCAACGTTTGCGGGTGAACAGATCAAGGAAGCGCCATACCGCATGCTTGTCCGCGCCAGACGCCTCAGCCTCTTCTGCACGCAAGCTACGCCGAGCAGCTTTAGGGCTTACGCCGATGTAAGAAAGAACAATGGGCAACAAGATCAGGTTGGTGAAGATGAGTACCGCGACACCAAGGCTCGCAATCACTGCCAAGTCTTGGATCACTTGAATCTTGATGATCATCAGAACCGCGAAACCTACGGCGTCGCACAGCAGGGCGGTCAGGCCAGCCAGGAACAGCCGACGGAACGTGAAGCGTGCAGCCACCAGGCGGTGCATCCCGCGCCCGATGTCTTGCATGATGCCGTTCATTTTCTGCGCGCCATGGCTCATACCGATGGCGAATACAAGAAACGGTACCAACACCGAGTAGGGGTCGAGCTCGTACCCCAGCATCGGAAGCAGACCCAACTGCCATACCACGGCAACCAGCGAACACATGACCACCAGAAAGGTGCTGCGCACGCAGCGGGTGTACCAATAGAGCACTGCAGCGGTGATCAGGATGGCCACGCCGAAGAACACCAGGATCTGCTTCAAACCATCGATCAAATCACCCACGACCTTTGCAAAGCCCGTGATGTGAATCTCAACACCCTGAGACTGGTATTTGGCACGCAGCTGCTCAAGCTCATGAGCAAAGCTGGTGTAGTCCAGTGGCTGACCATCCGGCGTCTGCGCCAGCAGCGGAACATAGACAATGCTGGATCGCTGATCGAAGGCAACCAACTGGCCAATTTCGTTCGAGCGTTCAACGTTTCGTTTCAGCGCCTCCAAGCTCTTGGGCTCACCATCGTAGCCATCAGGGATAACTGGCCCACCTTCGAGACCTTCCTCTGTTACCCCCGTCCAGCGCGTAGACGGTGTCCACAAGGACTTCATGGCAGCGCGGTCGACACCCGGGAGCAGGTAGACCTCATCACTGATCTGCTCAAGGACTTTGAGGTATGTCTTGTCGTAGATGCTGCCCTGGGGATTGGCAACTGCGATGCGCACGGCATTACCCAGGCCCTTGAGTTCGTCGCGGTGCTCCAGGTAATTGACGATGAACGGATGCTCGCGCGGGATCATCTTCTCGAAGCTGGCGTTCAGCGTCAGGCGCGTGGCCTGCCAGCCCAGGAGCAGAGTAGCGGCAATGCAGAGCAACAGTACCAAAGCACGATTGTTGAACAGCGCGCGCTCCAGCAGGGAACCTGAGGCACTATTGAAGTCTTCGAGATTGCCCGAAGGGGGAGCGGAGGAGGTTGGTACATGCATGGCTTAATCCGCGATTTTGGAGAGGGAAGAAGGCGCAACACGTTGTGCTCCGGCTACACCCACAGCAACCAGGTTGCCGTCGGGCGTGGCTGTCACAGCACTGAGCGGAAGTCCTTCAGATACAGCGATGGGTTCAAGCTTCAAATCCTTGAGGCCGCCTTTCAGAACCATGCCGGTCTGATTGGTCAGGAGCAGCTGCTCACCCTCAACGCGAATGGCGTTAAGAGATGCCGGAGCAGGGGTATCGATCGCGTTGAAAGTGGCCCCGTCATCGTCAGAAGAGAAAAGCTTGCCTCGCAGGCCTCCGACGAGAAGTCGTCCGCTGGGCAGAATCGCGGCTGCGAAGTAGCTCCCATCGTAGGAGCCTTGGAGTGCACTGAAGCTGGCGCCGCCATCCGTAGAGCGGAGCAGAAGGCCCTGCTCTCCAGCGATCAGAATCTCGTCGTGGTGGCGAGCCATCGCGTAGTAATGCAATCCACGAGGATTCGGGAGATCCCCCATCTTGGACTGCCAGGTTTTCCCTCCGTCACGGGTAAGCAACGCAAGCCCGTAAGCGCCGACAACGATCCCGTTGTGGGCATCGCTGAAGTTGATCGCCAGAAGGGGCTTGTCAGCGCCATCCGCCGACAAACGCTGAGCGGAGGCAAGGCGCTTGGCGTCTCCAGAATGCTCAGCGGCCTGGAGCTCGATCGCTGCAGCCTGCGTGCCGTCCAGCTGTACTTGCCAGCTCGCCCCAGCGTCCGCGCTATGCAGCACAACGCCGGAGTGACCAACGGCCCAACCATTGGAAGAGTCCACGAACTGCACGCTGGTCAGCGTAGTGCTCACAGGACTTGGAGCTTGCCGCCAGCTCAGGCCGTTATCATCAGACAGCAGTACAACGCCGCGCTCGCCCACGGCAACCAAACGAGCGCCGGCGTGATCGATGTCCAGTAGCACTGCATGCAATGCTTGAGGCCCGAGCACTGAGGCTTGGGAGAGTCCATCATTGGCCCCGGCTGGCGCGACCATCGTGAGTGAGCAGCTTGCAAGCAAGAGCATTCCTGAGACTATCTTTTTCATCTCGTAAAACCTTTCTTGTTCTTATAAGAAGCAGGCGGGGCAAGCGCCCCGCCAGCATCAACGAACTCCTTCGCCCGCCATTGCGTCAGCGGTGAAAACCGAGTCCTTGTATGGCGGCACGATGCGGTACTGCTCGTTCTTGCCTGCGTAAACGTCGCCCACGAACCAGGATCCGGAGAGCAGGTCGTAGAAGCCGTTGGTCAACGAGGTGACGCCTGGGAGGTCAGGCAGGACAACCGGGGAAGTCCACACCACCTTTGCGAGTTGACCACGAGCGTCGTATCGATCACCCAGGACAGCAGTCCAGGTATCTTCATCGAGGTAGTAGGTGCTCTTCGGCATGACGTGGCGCGCGCCGCTTTTCAAGGTCGCTTCAACTACCCAGACGCGGTGGAGCTCCCAACGCACGGCATCAGCTTTCATGTGGTGCGCATCGAGCAGGGCCTCTGGGGACGATGCGGTGAACACCCGGTTCGAGTTGTACGGGATGTACATCTCTTTCTTGCCGACGAGCTTCCAGTCGAAACGGTCAATTCGGCCGTTGAAGACGTACACCTCGTCAAAGCTCATGACGCCAGCAGTGGCTGGGGTAGGGGTGTCGCAGCAGGCATTAGGCAGGCGGCGAACGCGTCGTTGGCCAGGCAGGTAAGTCCAGGCGGCGGAGTTATCGGCATTCAGGTTTTCAAGGCCAGTGATGGCTTCACCGGCGCGCAGTGGAGGGCCATCGTTGGTCATGCGAATCGACCAGAAAACACCTTTCTCCGGACTGAAACCTGGCAGGTACCAAGGCATCTGCAGATCAGCTCGCGAATCGTTGGTCAGCACGTGCTTCCCATCGGCAGTGGTCAGATACTGCGTGAAGCTGGAGTGCCAGGAGGCTCCGCGCCAACGCAGCAGATGGTTCCAGATAGCCTCTGCACCGTTCTGAGGAATTGGGAATGGAATGCCGCCTGCCGCACCCTGAGGCATTGGCCCGGAAGCACCATCCACCAGCTTGCCACTAGTCGCGTTAGCGAAGGTCGCGTCGTAGACCGATTGCGGTGCTGCAGCACTGCGGTGCGTTGGGTAGACGACAACCTTGTAGGAGTCTGGGTACTTTTTCAGCATCGCCTGGATGCCTGGGGTCAACTTGTCTGCGTACTGAGCCATATTCTGGGCAGTAATGGTCAACACAGGCTGATCGCCGGCATACGGATCGCCTCGCTTACCGCCGTCCTTGTAGGCAGCATCGACTTTGGTGAGACCGCCAGTCCAAGCAGGGATGCTGCCATCCGCATTGCCCGCGCGTTCTCCCCCAAGGGGCGTCAGTGTCGATTTCAGTGTGGCCGCTTGGTCAGCCGAAACCGCAGCCATCGACGCATGGGAGAAGAGCAGCGCAGCACTCAAGGCAGTAAGAGCAGCAAGAAACTTTTTATTGTGGTTCATCGAGACATCCTCGGTCAGAAGGTGCGACTGACAGTAAAGGCGATGAAATCGCGGTCTTTTAGCGGCTGTTCA
The DNA here is from genome assembly GCF_021283425.1 of Pseudomonas sp. NMI542_15. Taxonomy (NCBI): domain Bacteria; kingdom Pseudomonadati; phylum Pseudomonadota; class Gammaproteobacteria; order Pseudomonadales; family Pseudomonadaceae; genus Pseudomonas; species Pseudomonas sp. NMI542_15. The sequence goes on from NZ_JAJSRO010000001.1 coordinate 512,454, forward strand.
AAGGTGTAGTGGTTGTTTTCGTCCAGGAAAGTGTTTTCTGGGCCGTAGTAATGGGTGTACGTCAAACCCAGGTTCCAGGTGTTCAGGTAGTTGCCCTTGATGCCGATGTTGATATCGCCACCATGGTCAGCGCCAAAGCCGGTACCCAAGGCCCCGGAGGCGCCATTGGTGTAGCTGAAGCCAACAGGCACAGAGACATCCAGGCCTGACAGGAATTGGCGATACATGGGCTCGTACACCACGCGCAGGCTTGTCGCATCGCGATCGGCATTCGGGTCAAATGCGTCCTTGTTTTTGGTGACGCTCATGACCCTGTTCCAGGCGATTTCACCGAGGAACGTCGCCTCTTGAGAAATGAAGTTAGGCTCCATGCTCGACAGCCACGAGATGTTGGCGTGCAGCGTCCGCCCAGTTGCATACAGCGGGTCGGAGTCGTTGTTGATCGCTTCGCCAACTGCCAGCGTGCGCTGACTGGTGGAGGCCAACGGCTGATTCCAGCGAGTGGAAAGCTCACCAGCAATGTTGTAGTTGCCAAGGGTCGTGGAGAAGCTCGCACCGAAGGCTTCAATACCCTCTGGATAAACCCAGTAGTACTCACCCGCTTTGCCTGACTGCGGGTTGAGGTTGGCGAAGTCTGGGCGAACGTTCAGTTGCGGACTCTTGTCGTGGAATCGAATGGCATAAAGGCCCCAGTCCACCGACTCGGTTCTCCAGCGAAGCTGAATACCGCCTTGCCCGGAGTCCTTAGCCTCCTTGTCGTTCCCATGGTAGAAGGCCAGTGGCTGAGCACCAGGGAACAGGGGCGCGCCAATGAACATGCGCTCATTGCCGTCGCCAAAGTTGTCGGAGCTGGAGAAATAGCTTCCTGCGCCAGGCAGGCGGTTCGCTTCCCACTCGAATTGGTAGTAAGCGCCAATGGACACATCTGGCGTCAGCTGGAGCTGCCCGGATATCTGCTGAACAGGACGGATCAGCTCTTTGAATTGGGTGTTCGGTACCGAAAGACCCTTCACAACGTCAATTGGCGCCATGCCGCCGGCGATACCGTTCATGCCGTAGAAGAGGCTCTCGCCCCATTGCATGGCGTACTGACCGACACGCCCAGTTACTGGCATGTCGCCTATTTCAGTTTTGCCGAAGATGAATGCATCGAGCAGCTCACCTTTACGCCCGTGCAGAGTACGGGTGTCGTCGGTGAAAGCGTCATACCTTACTGAATAGCTGTTCGAGCGCGTGGGGTCGTTATTGTCATTGCCCTGGTTGTAGACATCGTCATACCAAGCAGCGCCACTCACACGTGCGCCGAAATTTTGGTAGGTGATATCCATCTCAGACAGGAGATCAAGGCGATTGGAGATCAGGCCTTTGTTGAAGTTGCGATCACCGTCATCCTGGTTCAACGCGGTTTGACCTTCAGTCAGCTTGTCGCTCTGACTCTTGGTACGCCAGGCTGCACTGTATTTCAGGGTATTGTCCCAACGCACCCGAAGATCGGGGTTGCCAGTTTCAATTTCAAACGCATGTACATCAGGAAGACCAGCCGTAATTGCGAGGAAAGATGTGGCCAGTGCGAGCGGCTTGAGGGGCGGTAATTTTTTCTGGGGCGAGCGATTGCAAGACAGCATTTAAGTCACCTCATTATTGTTCTTGTTTGTCAGTGTTGGCTTTGAGTCAGGTGCATCAGGTTGCGACCTGATGCACCCCAGAATTCATACCGGTTGCGCTGTGACCTCAAGCATCTGCTTCACCAAAGCAATGCGGTCGAAGTCGCGGTCTTTTTGAATCTCTTTTTCGCCGGCAAACAACGATCGCTCGCTGATGTATTTGCAGCGCTCAAAACGGCGAGCCATGAATCGATCCAACTGTTCCGCCAGCGTGCCACCGGAGGTCAGCTCCTCGCTGAGGACGATGGCGTCTTCGATCGCCATGCCGGCACCTTGGCCGAGGTGAGGAGTGGTGGCATGCGCGGCATCACCAATCAGCAGGATGCGGCCGGCGAACCACTGCTCATCAACGAAGACGGCTTCGAGCGGCTTGTAGACGACCTGGGTGTTGTCGGTGATCTGTTCACGCAGTTGTTCGATCAGCCCACCAAAGCCTTCCAGGCGCTTACGCAGCTCTTGGGCAAGATGGTTCTCGTCCATCCAAGGATTGCCTGGCTCATGGGAGGTGGTGAACAGGTACATCAGGTCATCTGCCAGTGGGACAAGACCCGCGTTGCCGAAGGGGCCCTGGTAGTTGGCCAGGTGATCGATCTCTGGAGACCGAGGGAAGTTGTAACGCCAAACAGCTTGGCCCGTGAACTTCGGACGGTATTTGTCACCGAAAACCAGAGTTCGTACTTTGGAGTAGAGGCCATCAGCACCCACAACCAGCGAGTAGCTACCCTTGGTGCCGTCGGTCATGACCACGTCGATGCTGTTTGCGTTCTGTTCGTAACTTTCAATCGACAGGCCCAGGCGTACTTGGGTACCAAGCTCGATGGCGGTTTCGCTCAGCACCTTGTGTAGCGCGCGACGCGAGATTCCAACGTTGGCTGGGTATTGAGGCCCGGCGAGGCGCTGGCCTGGAATGCGAACCAGGGGCACGCCGTCGGTGTTGTAGATTCCGACATCTTCGAATGCATACGCGGCGTCAAGGTAGGCATCAAGCAATCCCAGCTTGGCCATCTCGCGTACCACGTTGCTTTGCTGAATGATGCCGACACCGTAGACAGTCCATTCGGTTTTGATCTCGACCAGGTCGACCGCGATCCCTTTACGGCGCAGCGCAATAGCTGCGCACAGGCCACCGATACCACCACCAACGATCAGGACTTTTTCGATATTCATGAAAGTACTCACGTGTTGTTCTTGTTTGGCTCAGCCTTTACAGAGGCGGCCTTTTTCGTGGTTAGGCTGAGTTTCCCCAGAGACGACCGATTTGACTAATCGAGTCCTCAGATGCGACCTATCGCGCTGCGCGATACCTCGATAGGCTGACCAAGGCTGTCGATCGAAAGGCGAACCAGCTCGTCCTCACACTTGAACTCAAGCGCTGTTAAAAACTTCCCCAGGCATGGGCCGTAAACGCAAAGCCCTGTGTCCGGCATGAACTGCGCTCCATGCGCGTAACAGATGACCCGCTCCCCATTGGCTGAAAGAAACCGATCCTTTCGGTACTCCAAAGGCACATCCAGGTGAGGGCAGCTGTTGCGATAGATGCGCACCTCTCCCTGATGCTTCAGAGCAAACACAGTCGCGCGCCCAGACTCGAACGGATCGAAACCCAGGGCGGTGCCTTCTTGCAGTTGCTGGAGCGGGCAAAGCACCACGCTACGATCCATGGCTCACTCCTGCTTCGGAGGTGGCCCACCTGGTGCCCATTTGTCGCGGGAGCTAAAGAGGAAGAGCTGAGAGTTATCAGCGGACATCGGAGCATGGCGGGCAGCCCAGGCGTCATCGTGCTTGTCCATATCGGCGTCGTATTCGATATGGCAGCCCAGAGGGCTGTTGAAGTACCAGAACCAGTTGGAGCCGAAGAGGTGGCGGCCCGGGCCCCAGAAGCTTGTCCAGCCTTTCTGCTGCAGGCGATAACCAGCCAGGAGCACTTCTGTGCCGCTGCCCATGTGGAAGGTGAAGTGTTCACAGCCTTGCATGTGAGGCGGCGTCTGGATCATGAACAGGCAGTGGTGGTCATCCATGCCGTTCGTGCGCATGAAGGGGCCAACGCCGATGAAGCTGTCAGTGGTCACGAAGCCCAGGCGATCTCGGTAGAACGCTTCACCTTTAGCCACATCGGGAACGAAGTACACCACGTGGGAAAGTGACCGGGGCAGGGCGACCATGTCGGGAGTGATGCCCAGCTGGTTCATCGGGCGTTGCGGTTCACTGCCAGGCGCATTGGTGAGGTCGGCAGGCGCGCTGAACGGACGGCGGCAGGTAACCTGGAAAGCGATGGCAAAGCCAAGGTCATCGACAGTGTGAAGGGCGCCAGCAGCATCCCGATGCACCTCGCGATCTCGGCTCAGCTCATCTTCGATCGCGGCCAGATCGGCAGTGCTTTCTACGCCATAGACCGTCTCCCTGAGGGAAGGAGCCGGGCCCATCGCAGGAGGGAGGGATGAGTCATCGGGCTGACGGATGATGATGGCGGTTCCGTCCAGGGCCTCGAAACGGCCACCTTCGGCGTCCAGGTGAACTGGCTTCAGTCCGTAATCACGTAGGCAATCAGCGCAAGCTTGTAAATCGTCGACGCCAAAAACCAAGGCATCAAGTCCAAGGATCTTCATGGAAACCACTCCGTTGAAATTATGATCCGGCAGCTGGGCCGGTGGTGGTCTCTGCGGTAGGCATGCCGCATGACGCGATTGAGAGTGCGGTCAGGTTTTTGAACTGACTAATCGCAACTTGGGATGCCTACCATCTGCGAACTCGATACATGGTCGCAAAGCAAGGAAATCCGGGAGTGGGGCGGTGGTGTAACAAACGGCCTCTTGACGTATCGATTATGGCGGACGAAGGTATTTCAAAAATAACTACAATCACAAGGATGCATCGCAATGCGATTCCACCACTTGGATTTGAATCTGCTCGTGGCCCTGGACGTGCTCCTGGACGAGCAAAACATTACCCGTGCTGCCGAACGCCTTCACATGACCCAGTCCGCCACAAGCGGCGTACTGGGTAGGCTTAGAAAATACTTCGGGGATGACTTGCTTGTGCAGGTAGGCCGCACCATGCAGCCGACCGCCTATGCGCTTGAGCTGGCAATCCCCGTCCGTGAAGTACTGCTGACCATCAGCTCCTCTATCACTGCGAAACCTGTTTTTGATCCCTCTACCAGCAAGCGACACTTCCGTTTGGTCATGTCGGATTACCTGATTAGTGTTCTCTTCTCGCGGGTGATTCAACGCATTCATCAGGAAGCCCCAGGGATCACCTTCGAGATGTACGCGCCAGGGGAGCAGTCGGTGGAGATGGCCAGTCGCGGCGAGATCGACCTCATGTTTGTTCCAGAGCGGTACTGCATCGACGGGCATCCCTCGCAGCTGCTGTTTGAAGAGGAGCACGTGTGCGTCGTCTGGAACCAAAACCCGCTGGTAGGCGAGACCCTGACCTTGGAAAAATACATGGAAATGGGCCACGTATCTGTCGGTTTCGGCCGCACTCGCCAGTTGAGCATCGAAGAGTGGTTCGTGAACCAGTACGGTTTCAAACGCCGGCTTGAGGTGATCACGAACGACTTCAACACGCTACCTCAGTTGCTGGTCGGCACTCATCGCATTGCCACGATGCATCGCAGGTTGGCGGAGCTTTATTCGCAATATCTGCCGTTGCGTATTCTCCCGCCACCGGTGGAGCTCCCGGTGATGAAGGAGATCATGCAGTGGCATCGCAGCATGGACAGTGATCCCATGCATCGTTGGCTGAGAGAGGCAGTCCGAGCGTCAATCCTGGCACTGGATCAAGCTTCAGCGCCCGAGCCGGCCGCAGTTCCTGAAGCTGCGCACTGACTAACAAACCGGAAACGGCGTGGTTTTCAATGCAGGCATCGCGTTTCGCGATACCTTGCATCCCCACTCGCGATTGGCCAAAACGGAGCCTGCTCAATAACGTCCTTCTCTGATCGTGCCTGGTGTACTTCCCAGCCCCGGGTTCACCTTCCGACTGAAAAGGAAAATAAGAAATGTTCCGCTACTTCCCCACCAATTACGTTTGGAACCTGTCTGTCGACCTCGCCATCGAGATGGGCGCTCGCATGGGTGAGATCGAGGAAATGTGTGCGCCGTTGCAAGAGGCTGCGAAGCAGCCAGACGCAGCCGGCACCGCAGCATTTCGTGAAACCTGGTCAAAAATGGCAGACAAGCTCTGCGGCCTGGCTGAAGAAGATGAGGCTGCAGGCCGCTTGCTGTCGGCGGGCGAGAAGTACAACCGGGCTGCCACCTACTACCTGACCTGCGAGCGCCTGCAAGCACACGGAGCTCCAGGGCGCGAGGCTCTCTACAAGCAGTTCGTGAGCACCTTCGCACGTGGTATTTCCCTATCCAAAGAAAACTGCGAGCGTGTAGAGATTCCATACGAGGGGAAAGTCCTCTCCGGGCTCTTCGTGCGCGCTGAAGGCGTGAACGGCCCGGCCCCGGTTCTGCTGCAGGTCAACGGCTTGGACTCGACCAAGGAAATGAAGTACCGCGTGGGCTTGCCGGCCTGGCTCGCCAAGCGGGGCGTGTCTTCGCTGCTCATTGACCAACCTGGCACTGGTGAGGCCCTCCGCCTGCATGACCTCACCGCCCGCTTCGACAGTGAGCACTGGGCGAGCCGGGTGGTCGATTGGCTGGAAACCCATCCTGAAGTCGACTCCAAGCGCATCGGCATGGAAGGTGTCTCGCTGGGAGGCTACTACTGCCCAAGAGCGGTGGCATTTGAACCTCGATTCGCGTGCGGCGTAGTCTGGGGTGCAAACCACGATTGGCGTGATGTTCAGAAGCGTCGCCTAGAGAAAGAAGGCAGCCTGCCCGTTCCTCATTACTGGGCACATGTTTGCTGGGTATGGGGCGCCAAGGATATCGAGGACTTCATGCCAATCTCCGAGAAGGTTCACCTCGACGGGATCCTGGATCACATCAAAGTGCCGTTCCTGGTCACCCATGGCGAGAAGGACTCTCAGATTCCGCTGAAGTGGGCTCATCGCACCTACGAACAACTGATCAACAGCCCTAAGCGCGAGCTGAAGATCTTCACCGATCGTGAGGGTGGGGTGCAGCACTCCAGCTTCGACAACAGCATCAACGCGGGCCAGTACATTGCGGATTGGGTCGCCGAGACGCTCGGTGGCCGCACCTCCTGAGGCATTTGCTGGCTTGAAGGGTGGGGTGGCTACGGCCACCCTTCTTTGGCTTTCTAATAAACCGTTTGAAGCCCTGAGTAGGTGTAGGAAACTCATAGACGAGCTGGCGCGGAAGGACTCCGAAGAAGTACTGACTGCCGGCGCCACCGCCCAAATACAGAGCTGCTCACGGCGCCTTGTCCTAACTCACCAACAACCATGACCGCAGGGCAAGAACAGTTGCGCAGGCTCCCCCTTGAGCAGCGCGCTGACCTGGCGCAAGAGGTTGTGCCGCGCGATATGCTCATGGGCCTCGAGCTGCACGGCTGTAACGATCAGGCTGAGTAAGAGTAGGGCATCGCTATCCAATGAGCTTATAGGCCCCCGTTAAATTGGGAGCGTACCTCTCGGCGATGCGCGGAATACATTTAAACATCTGGCCGGATGCGAGTGGAGGTGCCTGCAGCACAACTGCCGTGGAAATACCTGCGCACGATCTTCAGCGCCGCGATGAGATGAAGCACGGGGCGTGGAGAGTTTTGTGGAGCATTTGGGCTGCGAAGGAACGCAACACACTGGCCTAGAGGTGGTTAGCAAGGTACGAGCATGACGAATCGCTCAGTTCTCCGTAATATGTTGGCACATCGCCATACAGGAGTTTCAGCGTAATGCCTACAGCCTCCATCTCCGCATACAAGGCAGTTTCACCCCTGCTCGCAAGAAACGCTGTGCCGAGAACAGGTACCGACAATCTGCCAGGCTATTACTCGACTCAGCACGATATGTGGGTTGTTGAGACACCTAATGGTACTCAGCCAGTTATTGCTCGTGGGGCGCTGGACGAGCTTCTCACCAAGACGAAGGTCAATAGTGAAGAGGATGACGACTCATTCGTGACGCTCGAAACGCTCACAAAAACATACTCCAAGCCCGAAAGTGACGACGATCTGGCCTCCAAGGGGCAGGCCCCTCATCTGCTCCAGCTGATGACCAAGACAGATACGGTGATCGAGGAGGATGACACGGGTGACAGCTACGCGATGCTGGAGCTGATGACCAAAACCGCAGTAGAGCTCGAAAACGATGATCCGGGGGATATGCAATTCGGCCTAGATGAGCGCTTTTACCTGGATTGAGGCTTTCCACCATGTTTCTGCTGGTCACTAATCGCCGCGACATAACGATGGACTTCGTCGTCGCAGAGCTCCAACGGCGGGGCTTGCCTTATTTCAGGCTTAACACTGAACTGCTCCCTCTGTCCCAAAGCACGTTGGGCGTGAGTGCCATGGATGATTGGGCAATTGAGCTGGAAGGGAAACGAATTACGGGGCGTGACGTTACCGCTGCCTATTTTCGCAGGCCTGGCGCGCCACAAGCACCTGAGGTAGTCCTGGATGCGGGTGAGCGTGCCTACATTGAGGCAGAATGGAGCAGCTTCCTGAAGAGTCTCTATTTCCGATTGGAGGGTTGCTGGTTCAGTGACCCTACTCAGATCTTCCTGGCTGAAGATAAACCGCGACAGCTCCTGATTGCGCGGCACCTCGGTTTCAATATCCCGGATACCGCCATCACGAACCAGTTGAAGCCCGCCGAGTTGCTGACGGCAGAGGGAAGGGCTATTGGGAAGCCTCTGCGGCAAGCGGTACTGCCGGGCGCGCTGGAGAAGGTGATGTTCACCTCACGGCTGCAGCCATTGACCGAAGCAGATGCGCCTGCGCTTGGCCTTGCCCCGTTGATCATTCAGGCTGAAGTGCCAAAAAAATATGATGTTCGCGTCACTGTCGTTGGCGCTCAGGTGTTCGCCACCGCCATCTGGTCTCAGGATAACGAAGAAACCGAAGTTGACTGGCGACGGGGTAGCCGGCCTGACTTACGACACGAGGCCATTAGCTTGCCCGTTCAAGTGGCTGGTCAATGTCGAGAGTTGGTGCACCGTCTGAACCTGCGGTATGGCGCTATTGATCTGGTGTGCGCCCCAGATGAAAAGCTGTGGTTTTTGGAGATCAATCCAAACGGTCAGTGGGCCTGGATCGAAAATCAAACCGGGTACCCAATTGCTGCGGCAATCGTTGATGAGTTGGAGATGATCCGAAATGGCCCGCTTTGATAGGCAGTTGTTTTGGCCGACCCTAGTTCCACCTACGCCTGAACAGGTTGCAGCAAATGACCAAATGCGCGCCGGGTGGAAAGCATCCATCAACGACGGCAATTGGGATCTGCAGAGCGAAATAGCGCTGGAAGAGGCGCGCCGGATGTACGACGCCGAACAGGAGCGTCGTAAAGGTGCTGACACGAAAGCAGGGGTCTATCTTGCGGCAGTAACCGCACTCATCCCGGTGTTGGTGTCGTTATTGCCGACTCTTTGGAGCGACAAGACCAGTAAAGCCCTTGGCGCCCTGTCGCTGGCGGTGTTTGCGCTTGCAGTGGCGTATGTCCTTCGAGCGGGGTACAGCGCGTTCTGCGTACTGCGCGTGAGCAATGCCCACACGGTGGGAGCCGGCGACATTTCGCGTTGCTGGAGCACGCAACAACCCGCCGCGAGCTTGGCTAAGTCTATCGCTATCAAAGTCATCGAAAACTACCCGGGCAACAACGCCAAGGTGAGCCATATCAAGCTGGCGCATGACTACCTCCTGCGAGCGTTTTTCGTTTTCACCGTGCTGCTGGCTGTACAGGCTCTGTGGCCTTGCGCGGCATGGGTGGTAGAAGAGATTGCCAAGCTCATGGCTCCCGAGGCGAGACGACCGTTGATGATGTGCTTTTCCTGACTAAGCACTGCAAACGAGCAGACCTAGCTCTATGTCACTGTGATAGTACAGGTGGCGCGGCTCGAATCCGGCTATTTAGCAATTTATGAAGAAGGGATGCTCATGTATTTACGTACGCTGGATGTTCAGGGCTTCAAATGCTTTGGGGAGACGTTCTCGATCGAACTCCATGACGGCCTGAACGTTCTGGTCGGCGAAAACGGGGCCGGCAAGACTGGCGTAGTTAGCGCGATACGACAGCTCTTCAATGACTCCGAGTCGGGCAAACGGGTTATCAGTGAGCGTGATTTCTACAGGGGGTTTGGCAAAGATGATGTCACGGCTGAGGAGATCAAAATTCAGGCGACCTTCTCCGGTCTCGACAAGAACGATGTCATCGCGTTTGACACCTGGTGCGGCAACCAGCCCGAGGCAAAACTCACGTTCACGGCACTAAACCAGGAGTCTCGTGGCAGGTTCAAACACCATACTTACGGTGGCCACGAGTACACCAAAGCGTTTGAAACCGAGAAATTGGACTATGTCCACTGCGTTTACCTACCGCCGTTACGCGACGCTGAAACCAAGCTTAGAGAAGGACGCCAGTCTCGCCTCGCGCGCCTGTTAAAAGCGCTCTGCCGCAAGGACATAGAAGCCGCCAGAAAGGCTCGTGTGCTGCATCCGCTGGAGCAGCATGTTGGGGACTTCAATCGTCAGCTATCAGAGAGCGATCAGTTTGCTATCAAAGCCGCCAACCAGCGAATTGGCGAGAGCCTAAAAGCTGCCCTGGGCGCTCATCTCTCTCAGGGCACAATGATCCAGTTTTCGGAAGTGAGCTTCTCTCGAATCGTGGAAGGGCTGAGGCTCCTGTACTTTCCAGACTTGAGCAAGGCTGACGCAGCACAATTTCGTGCGTTGGAAGAAAACAGCCTGGGCTACAATAACTTGCTGTACATCGCTTCTATTCTGGCAGAGCTGACCTACGAAGCCGATGCAGGGCAGGGCGAGAAAACGTACCTGCGCCTGCTGTTAATCGAGGAGCCGGAGGCGCACCTTCATCCCCAGCTTCAGCTCCGGCTCCTTCGGCATCTCAAGAAGGCTGCTGAGGCTCGCGGAATGCAGGTGATCATAACCACCCACTCGACTGTGATCACCGCTGCCGTATCCGTAGATCACGTTATCCATCTATCCAACCTCAATCGCCCCAAGGCTGTCCCCCTCAAGAACTGCGGTCTGCCCACGCAGAGCCGACAATTTGTGGACAGGTGGCTTGATGCGACGAAGTCGAACCTGCTGTTCGCCAAAGGCACAATCCTAGTCGAGGGCATAGCGGAGGCGATGGTCTTGCCGGCGCTCGCCAAAATTGTGCTGCAGCCCTTCGGCGAGGGACGAAACTCCCTGGACGACTACGGTGTGTCGGTTATCAATCTGGGCGGAATCTATTTCAACCATTTCATGCAGCTGTTCTGCAACGTCAAAGCCGAGCATCAAGGTGAAAACATCCCTGTCAGGTGCTCAGGACTGACCGACAACGATCCTCCAAAGTCAGTGATTGAGGACGATGGTGAGGGCGGTCAAAAGAGCGCTCCATTTCTGCCCCATGCAGACAACTGTATTGTCGGCGACAACCCGGCGCTGGGGTTACAAAAGCACATCGGCCTGTCAGAGTTCGCCCGGCTGTTTGCGGGGAAGTACAAAACTTTCGAGTACGATATCGCAATGGAAGGCAACAACCTCAAGACAATGCTGATCGTCGCTGCTGGGCTCTGGGAGGCCCAGAATGGAACCGTGGTGAAAGGCCTAAAAGCAGACGCGAAACTCGATTTTGCTGCCATGAGCTCCGCCCAGCGGGCGCCCTACGCCGGCGCACTACTAGATCGTATTGACTCCGATGACATTGGCAAGGGTATTTACGCCCAAGCCTTCGCAGATGTACTTGAGGCAAATGGGGCCGGCTTTGTTGTGCCGGTGTACATCCGCCAGGCCATCCTCTGGGCGTGCGGTCTGGAAGAGGCTGCGGCCTGATGGCGGCGCAGGATAAGGCAGCTCAAGCGGCTGCAGCCGACATCGAGTTCACCGACCAGCAGCAGAGATACATTGATGCACCGCTGGATAGGCACGTGTACCTGAGAGCCTGTCCAGGCAGCGGAAAAACTGAGGTAGTGGCCGCCAAGGTATGCAAGATCATCCAGGAATGGAACCATCACCCTTCTGGGATCGCTTTGCTCACCTTCCTCAATAGTGCTGCCGACGAGCTCCAGAGCAGGGTATATAAATACCTGCGCGAGCCAATGGGCTTGCCGCACTACATCTCCACCTTCGATAGTTTCGTGCTCACACACCTGCTATCGAGTATCGCCAGCGAGATCACAGGCTTTCAAGGCCGGGACGGCGACTTCCGCATTCGGATCATCGATAAATCAGCTGATATCTACCGCACGCGGAACAAGATCTGCGGGCGTACCGTTTCAGCCTGTCGCTACAACTACGATAAAGGATCCAAACGCTTCGTCTTTTCGACCAACGATCGGAAGTGGGATAACGAAGCCAACCTCGCCCAACAGGACGAGGCCGACCAAAAGACACTGTTGACGAACAAAAAGCGGCTTTGGGCCGCTGGCTTTGCGACCTACGGTGACATCGATATTCTCGCTTTGGTCGGCATGCAAGAAGAAAAATTCAAAGATTACTTCTCGCGTATTGCACGCCGATTCCCGTTGGTGATCGTCGATGAGTGCCAAGATTTGTCGGCTGAGCAGCTTTTGATCGTCAAAAGGCTGAGCCTACTAGGCGTAAAATTCCATTTTGTAGGTGACCTTAACCAGTCAATTTATGGTTTCAGGAAGTCGAATCCAGCAAGCGTGCGTCGGCGCATGGAGGAGCTTGGCTTCGAGGAGTACGTCCTCAACGAGAATTGGCGAAGCAGCCAAGCCATCGTAGATGTCTGTTCCAACATTCTTCAATCCGACCGTGTGGTGGGAAATCCCCGTATCGCTTCAGTAAAACCGAGGGTCGTCGAGTATCAGAACTGCCCGTCGGAGGTGCTTCCAGCCATTCGAGAAATGAGCCTGATACATGACAAGGTGGTGATCGTTGCGCGAGGATATACAACACTGCAGCGTTTACGTAATGGTAGAGCTTTCGAGGGCATCGAGCTGCTGGCGCTGGCCTGCCTAAACCTCAAAGCAGGCAGGTTGACGGACATACCGCAATGCCTGGAAACATTCGGTAAGTGGCTGGCGGCCCGACTAGAACTGCAGGTGACGAAAGCAGGCCCTTACTGCCCTATGGATATTGAGTCAAAACTGGCGTGGCGTGTATTCCTTCACGACGGCCTCCAGTTCTTGGTGGAACACGGCGTAGGAGATGGTAATCAAACTTGGTCGGACTGGGCCAGGGCAGCAAAAATTGCGCTTGGAAAGCTGCCAGATCAATCATTCGTACCTGTAGAGGTGCGTAAGCATTTAGAAGGGCTGAGAGGCCTTAATTTGCGAGCCCGTTCTGGGCAGGGGAAGATGCTGATCTCAGAAAGGTTGGCCGAGGTACCTGATGTAGTCGCCCAAGGTGACTGCCTGCGTTTCGAGACGATTCACGGCGTCAAGGGTGAAACACACGACGTGACTGTGGTTGTATCGTCACAGAAACCAGGCGTGCATCTGTCGCACTGGAAGGACTGGCTGCGTGACCGGACTTCCGAAGCTGCGAGATTTGCCTACGTGGCGAGCTCGCGGCCGAAGCATGTGCTGATTTGGGCAGTGAAAAAATTGAAGGCTGAAGATCGGCTAGTGCTTGAAGGCCTGGGATTCGAGCTCCCGTAGATGATTAAGTTAGGGGCGGCCAAGCGTTAATCGCGATGGGGAGGCGTTCCACAGGGTCAAGACACCGCAAGGCGGCTTGATTCAGGACAGCCGTGGGGCTAGGCGCTTAGCATCGCGTGAAGTGCGGTGACCATCCTGAATGAAAACCCTGCCCGGAGGCCCATAGCGCTCAAAGTCCAGGAGCTTGCACACGAGCAGCTGGGCCAGTACCCCGAAGCAGTCCAGGTCTATGAGGAAGCGCTGGCTTTGAATCCAAAAATTGGCGTTAAGCGCAGGCTGGCTTCAGTGGGTAAGCGGATCAAGACTTCGTAGCGGGGGCCGCGACTCATTGTTGCACCCATTTACACCCATTCGCACACCCCGATGACGATCACTTGCAAACCGCGATTGGCGCGATTCAGAAGTGTCGTCTGAAAGGGGGCGGCCTGGAGCTAGCGAGGAAATTGCGTCTTACCATCCAATCATCGGTCTTCAACGTATCCAAGATCGGCGCTAATCTTGGTGGAGCACTCACGCAGCAATGCCTCAAACTTCTCCGTTGCGCCGTCAGGATCCATCACGGCATCTGGGCCTGACAGGTTGATTGCAGCCGTCACTGTCCCTCGGTGATCTTTGATAGCCATGGCAATCGCGGTGGAGTAATCCGAACGATGCAGCACCCATCCTCGCGCCCTGTCAGCCTCTACCATCTCTTCAAGCTCAAGCTGAGTTCGTGGAGCGGGGGGAGGGTAATCGTCCAGACGGATGTGTTGGTAAAGCGCGGCAAGCTCGGCCTGGTCAAGGCCGGTGAGGAGCATCCGACCAATCGCAGTGCAATGGCATGCGATGCGGGTGCCAACTGGAATGTTCACGGATAATCGCTGAGCCGCAAACGCTCGATAGACATAAAGGCTTTCCGTGTTCTCCCGCACACTCAAATGGCAAGACAGTGAAGTGCGATCACGCAATTCATTGAGATGAGGCATCGCCACATCGACAATGTCGCGGCTGGCGAGGTAACTGAAACCATCGCTAATGACGCGGGCACCGAGCTCATACTGGGTGTTGCGTTTGTTCAAGTAGCCGGTGTCGGTCAACGTGAACAATATTCGGTACAGCGCGGAGGTGCTGACATTCAATCGTTCGGCAACCTCCTGCATGCTCAGGCTGCGCGTTTGGGCGTTGAACAGGCCGAGCACAGCAAGCCCTCGGGCGAGGGCAGGTACGCTGTAGTCGGCGTCCTTAACAGGTGCGTCATTCATCGTTTGTTGCTCTGGCCGGGAACGGGTGAACCATTTCGTGAGTGCTGCCTACGACCATCCGGGACGTGGTCTGTTTCAGCTCGTAGTCAGCACCGCACTACCTGAATCGATTAAAAAAGCACGTCGATTTCTAGAGTTCTACCATCGAACTCGGCCATCGCATCCATCACAGCGCCTTTGAAATATTCGAGCGAAGCACGATCACAGAGGATGTGAAAAATCGTGTCCGATGCAGAGCTGACATTGACAACAATCACATTGATTCTTGCCGCCGATGTCTGTGCAACAGCGCCTTGTGTAAACGCTGAACTGCGCAGATCAACCCCACACAGTTTTGCCATGACCTCAGCCGTGTGAACGCCGCTCAACTGCAGCCACGCATGGCTGTCCTCGCGAGGCAGAAGGTAGTTGGCTTGGTGATCCATCTCCCAGCGAGCTTCTTCATCGGCAATGCGCTGGCCTTTGTCTCGCAGGCTGCCCAGGATCAAATACTCCGTCTGCGACAGACGTGCCACTTGGCTACCGTCCGATTGAGTAACGGAGTGGTTGGGCTTACCAGGAAGGCTGAAGCCTCGTGCCTGCAGATATTCGCCACTCTGAGCACCACGAAACCCTACCCTTGGAAGCTCCGTGAGATCCACTAGCGCACATTGCTGGAGTAGGCTACGCCCGATTTCATTGAGATTGGACATATCAGAGCTCCTGGCGCTGGTTGTCTGGATCGAAGAAGGGGAGCTTCACGACGGTTGCCTGGACGACCACACCATCTTCTACTCGAATCGGGATCTGCTGTCCCGGTGTGCTTTGATCGAAGGCGGCATAGGCCAGGCCGATGATCTGATCAAGGCTTTGGGAGTATTCACAAGACGTCACATTGCCACTGATGTCCGCCCCCTTGAGCACGAGATGGCCCTCAAGTGGTTGCGGGCTTTTCTTGGGCAGCGTGAACCCCACCAGCTTGCGTTTTTGTGGCTGCGCTTCGAGGATATCGACGGAGCGACGCCCGACAAAAAACGACTTGGTACGGCTGACCGCCCACCCCATATCGATTTCGCTGGGGTGGGTCATGCCGTCGGTATCCTGACTGATGATTACATGGCCTTTTTCAAGGCGCAGGAGACGCTGGGTCTCGACACCAAACGGACGAATGTCGAAATCCTTGCCGGCCTCTATCAGTGCATCCCAGAGCTTCAGTGCATGGCGCGCTGGTACATGGATTTCGTAACCCAGTTCGCCCACAAAGCCCACACGCAGGAGCCGCGCCTTAATCCCGGCTACTGTGTCTAGACGAACCCCTAGGTATGGAAACCCTTCGGCGGACAGATCAAGATCCGAACAAACTTTTTCCAGCACCTTGCGCGAGTCAGGCCCCGCTACGTTGACTGCTGAGATTGCAGCCGTGACGTTGGCGATGTCGACGTTGAGACGCCATTGCGCGTTCCACTTGAGCATCTGTTGATAGATGCGATCTACGCCGCTGGTGGTGGCGGTGACGTAGAAGTGATTCTCGGCAAAGCGCGCGCAGACGCCATCGTCGATCACTACCCCGTGCTCGTTGGTCATCAGTGCGTAGCGTGAGCGACCTACAGGCTGCTTGAGAAACGCAAAGGTGTACATACGATTGAGGAACTCGGCAGCATCTGGGCCGCGCACGTCCAGACCGCCCAACGTCGAAACGTCGATGATGCCGACCTTCCTGCGCACATGCAGCGCCTCGGCCTGCATGCATTTGTCGCGCTCATTCGGTTTGCCATAGTAGGCAGGACGCTGCCATATGCCGGCAGGCATCATTTTTGCCCCTGCTTCCAGGTGACGGCGGTGCATCGGTGTCTGGCGGTACGGGTCAAACGCTCGCCCTGCAACATGGGCCAGTTTCTCAGCCTCAAATGGAGGACGCGCTGTTGTTACGCCGGTCTCACTGACGCTGCGTTGGGTCGAAGCCGCCACCAGCCGAGCGGTTGGCAGGGCCGAGTGGCGCCCTTGAGAGGGCCCCATGCCCACCGTGGAAAAACGCTTGACCAGTTGCACGTCCCGATAACCGATCTTCGTGGCGTTGATGATATCGCGCACCTGCAAATCTTCGTCGAAGTCGACAAAGTCCTTGCCTTTGGGGTGCGGGAAAATCGGCCATGGGAAATTGACTTGCGCTTCTGGGCGCAGCGGCAGTGGCTTGACGTCGATGACCAGACCTAGCGACGAAATGATTTCGTGGGCTGTGCGAGTGGCATCAGCGAGCACGTTGTCCAGTGCGTGGAAGCCATGGGCGGAACCTGCAACGCTGAGATTCTTCGGCAGGCCGCTGAGGGTGAACTCAGCCAGTTGATCGTCATAAGACAGCTTGCCGCCGGCTTGGCACAGCAACTGGTAGACCGGCATGTAGCCGCCGGACATGCAGAGCAAATCGCAATCCAGGTGAAAGCTGCTATTGGCGACCTGGCCGTGGCCGGTGATTTTTCGGATATCGACGCCACTGACATGGCGCATGCCTTTTTCATGCAGCGCCTCAAATACAGTGCTGCTGAGGTGGCAAGTGATTCCGCGCTGTTCCAGTGCAATCAGCAACGCGCGATCAGCGGGATTGGTACGCATGTCCACCAGCGCTGCAACCTGAACACCTTGCTCGTGCAGATCGAGTGCTGCGTAGTAACCGTCGTCGTTCCCCGTGAGTACCACTGCGCGTTTGCCAGGCTTTACTGCGTAGAGTTTCATCAGGCGCTGGGCTGCGCTGCTGAGCATTACCCCGGGCAAATCGTTGTTGCGGAAAATCACTGGCTGGTCGAACGAACCGCTGGCGATCAGGCACTGGGTGGCGCGCACTTTGTACATGCGTTTGCCCTGAATCACCGGCAGATAGTTATCGGTGAACCATGCGTTGCACGTAGCTTTCTTCAGCACTTGAATGTTGGCATGGCCTTCAACAGCGTTGATCAGCTCGCGGCGTAGGGTATCAGCACGATTGTTTTCGACATCGAAACGGGCATAGGTCAGTGAGCCGCCCAGAATTGGTTGTTGCTCAATCAACAACACCTTCGCGCCTGCATTGGCCGCAGTCAGTGCCGCCTGCAGTCCAGCAGGGCCAGCGCCGACGACGGCCAGGTCAGCGAACAGGTAGGCCTTGTCGAAATACTCGGGTTGGAATTTGAGATCCAGCACGCCGAGCCCGGCCTTCTTTCGAATAATTGGCTCCCAGAGTTTCCAAGCACCCTTGGGCTTGTAAAACGAGCGGTAGTAGAAGCCCACCGGCATGAACTTGGAGAACTTGCCAAGATACGCGTCTTTGTCGTTGTCTAGAGTACCGTTGAAATTTTGCCCGGTTACCTGCACACCATTTTCCAGCAGGTGAGTGTCGGCCAGTACGTTGGGCTCGTTCGGCAGTTGTACCAGGGTGTTGGCATCTTGGCCGGCCATGGTCAGCGGGCCGCGCGGGCGGTGGTATTTGAACGAGCGCGAGAGCAGGAAACGACCATTGGCGAGCAGGGCACTTGCGATGCTATCACCAGCAAACCCCTGATACGCCTTGCCATCGAAGCTGAAATGAAGAGGCTGATTGCGGTCGATCAACAAGCCCATGGGAGCGGGTAGGCGGCTCATTGCGCGGTCTCCTTGGCGGGGGTGAATTCAACGCGGGTGGTGAACAGCTCTTTGGGGTCGAAGGTGCGCAGGATCTCGTCGCTACCAGTGTGGCGTTCCGCCAAGAACCAGTAGCTGGAGGGGTTGTGCATCCACCACTCGCAAACCACGCCCAGCGTGTCATCGCTGTTGAACACGTAGTCGGCCCATTCGGCATCGGTACAAGTCTGCGGATCGGGCATCTGCTTGAACTCACCTCCATAGGTGAACTCGCTGATGTTGCGCGGCCCGTTGAGTGGGCAATTCATCACTTTCATGTCTTGCTCCTCAGTGGCTGGCCGCTGTCGCGCCCATCTCGTTGACTTGTTGGAAGGTTGAGAAACGCTCGAGGCCGAACGGCTGGATCAATTCAGGTACCTTGCCCCCACTGGCGACGAGTTCAGCCATGGTCTTGCCGCAAATGGGCGTAGCCTTGAAGCCCCAAGTGCCCCAACCGGCATCCAGGTAATAGTTCTTCACCGGGGACAACCCCATGATCGGGCTGTAATCCGGAGTCATGTCGGTGATCCCGGCCCACTGACGCATCAGCTTGGCATTGGCCAAGAACGGGAACATCTCGATCGCGTGTGCCAGCAGGCTTTCTTTCAGATCCAAAGTTGAGCGTGTGTTGAACAGCGGGTACGGATCCGAGCCACCCCCAAACACCACTTCGCCACGGCTGGTCTGTTGCACGTAGCAGTGCAGGGCAGAGGAGCTCACCAACGGGTCAAGGAATGGCTTGAACGGCTGGGTCACCATGGCTTGCAGAGGGAATGTCTGGATCGGCGAGCGGATACCCGCTTTCTTCATCAACTGCGAACTCATGCCCGCCACTGCCTGCACTGCGCAGCCGCACTTGATGGTGCCGCGATTGGTTTTAACCGCTTTGATGGTGCCGTTCTCGATCACCAGCTCCTGGACTTCGGTGAGCTGATGGATTTCCACGCCGCGCTTAGCAGCCTGTTTGGCGTAACCCCATGCCACGGCGTCATGACGGGCAGTCGCGCCGTCTATGTGCCAGAGACCTGCGATAACCGGAAGATGCCCAGGATCGAGGTTGAGTGTCGGCACGAGCTCGCGAATCTGCTGACGGTCGAGCATTTCGGTGCGACCGCCGAAGTGCTTGTTGACCTCGGCACGCTGACGGAACGAGCGCACGGTGGCGTCAGTGTGGGCGAGCGTCAGTTGGCCGCGATGGGAGTACATGATGTTGAAGTCGAATTCGTTGGACAGACCTTCAAACATCCGCACTGACTCGGCATAAAAGCGCACACCCTCGCTAGTGAGGTAATTGGAGCGGATTACCGCTGTGTTGCGCGCCGTGTTGCCGCCGCCCAGATACCCCTTCTCTAGCACCGCAATATTGGTGATGCCGTGGTACTTGGACAGGTAGTAGGCGGTTGCCAGGCCGTGGCCACCGCCGCCGATGATTACCACATCGTAGGAAGGTTTGAGCTCCTTGGGAGCAGGCAAATCTACTTCGACCGGGTATTCAGAGCTGAGCCCGTATTTCAGGAGATTGAAAGGCATGCGGCCTCCGAGGAAACGCGTTGTGCATGAGCCTGCTGAACCGCAGCGGTAACGGTGTTCTTCATTAGAAACGCAATGGTCATCGGCCCAACGCCGCCGGGCACGGGAGTGATGGCCGAAACCTGGGGCAGTGCGCTGTCGAAGTCGACGTCACCAACGAGCTTGCTGCGACCGTCTTCGTCGATGCGATTAATGCCAACGTCGATGACCAGTGCTCCCGGCTTGAGCCAGCTCGCATCAATCATCCGAGGTCGACCGACGGCGGCAACGACAATATCTGCCTGCCGGCACAGGGCCTTGGCATCGATGCTGCGGGAATGCACCACAGTGACCGAGCAATGCGCTTGGAGCAAAAGAGCGGCCATAGGCTTGCCGACGATATTGGATCGCCCGATGACCACTGCATGTTTTCCGCTTAGGTCGCCGCAAGCCTCTTCAAGCAGATGCATGCAGCCGCTGGGGGTGCATGGCGTCAGTACGTCGCGCCCCTGGCTCAACCCACCGACGTTTTCACTGTGAAAACCATCTACGTCCTTGCCGGGGGCAATAGCCTGTAAGGCGCGCGTTTCTTCAATGTGCTTGGGGAGGGGGAGTTGCAGCAGAATTCCATTCACCGCCTTGTCTGCATTTAGGTCTGCAATCAGCTTGAGCAATTCTTCCTGCGAGGTTTCCTCACTCAGGCGATATTCGAGGGATTTGATCCCCGCTTCTTCTGCACGGAGGATCTTGTTGCGCACGTAGACCTGGCTGGCAGGATCTTGCCCGACGAGTATCACAGCGAGCGCGGGGAAGATGCTGTCGGCTCTCAGTCGGTCGACGTCTTCTCGAACCTGCTTCATCACACGGGCTGATGCCGCTTTGCCGTCAATCAGTTTGGAGGTGCTCATCGGAAGATCACCGTCCTGTCGTCGTTCAGGAAAACCCGGTGCTCAAGGTGATATTTGACTGCTTTGGACAGGGCAACGGTTTCAGTGTCGCGGCCGATGGCGACCAGATCGTCTGGCAGATACGCATGGTCAACGCGCTGCACTTCCTGCTCGATGATCGGGCCCTCGTCCAAATCGCTGGTGACGTAGTGAGCTGTCGCGCCAATCAGTTTCACACCGCGCTCATACGCTTGGTGATAGGGCTTAGCACCCTTGAAACCAGGCAAGAACGAGTGGTGGATGTTGATCGCGCGTCCCGAGATCTGCTGGCAGAGATCGTCAGAAAGAATCTGCATGTAGCGGGCAAGGACTACGAGGTCAGTCCCGGTCTCGTCCACGACTTTCATCAGCGCGGCCTCCTGCTGAGCCTTGGTCTCCTTGGTCACAGGCAGGTAGATGAATCGAATACCTTCGCGCTCGGCCATAGGGCGCAGATCAAGATGGTTGGACACGATGGCGGTGATCGTCATGTCCATCTCGCCCTTGTGATAGCGGTACAGCAGGTCGGTGAGGCAGTGATCGAATTTGCTGACCATGAGCAATACGCGCATCGGCTGGCGCGTGTCGTAGAGCTCCCACTGCATGCCGAACGCTTGTGCGACGTCTTCAAAGCCGGCTTTGAGCTGGGCGATGTCGCCTTCGTGGCCATCGTTGAAGCGAAATACGGCCCGCATGAAAAATTTTCCGCTCAACTCATCGTCGAACTGCGCCATCTCACCGATATAACAGGCGTTGCCCGCTAGGTACGAGGTCACTGCCGCAACGATGCCGGAGGTCGCAGGACAGCTGATTTTGAGAATGAAATGGTTTTTTTCATGTTGCATGATCAGTCCTCAGATGTGCGCGGTGTGGATTCCGGCAATGGATTCATCGGTAAAACTTGGATTTGTCCGCGAACAAATATTCACAAAGGGAATTAAATATTCTGGATGGGGGATTTATAGGCGAATTGACCCGTCACGTCTACACGACTGGGAAATAATTTTTACTGGCAGGAATTTCAGGGGGAGGGTTGTAGCTGGGGGGAGTCAGGCGAAACCGAGTCCAGGTGCCGCCTGGACTCGTGGTAAAGCGGGTGATCAGGCCTCTGCGGATGCGTAGTTCATGATCGACAGGAGGCGAATCGGGACGCTTACCAGCTTCTCCGGGCCATGAGGGATTTCAGCATCGAATGTCAGGCTGTCACCTGCTTCCATGTGATAGAGCTGGTTGCCGTGGCGGTAAACCAGCTCACCTTCCAGCAGGTGCAGAAATTCAGTGCCTGGGTGAGAGAAGGTCGGAAATTCTTCGCTAGCGTCATCCATGGTCACCATATAGGCCTCGAAGCTTTTCTTGGGCCCACGGGTGTGGTTCAGCAGGTGGTAGGTATGGCCTTTCTCGGTACCACGACGAACTACCTCCAGCCCTTCATCATGCTTGACCAAAATCGCGCTGCTGTCCTGCTGGTCATACTGGCTGAACAGTTTCGACATTGGCATGCCGAGCACGTCGCAAAGGCGGCTCAGGTTTTCAAGGCTGGTCGACACCTGAGCGTTTTCGATCTTGCTCAGCATGCCCTGGCTGATTCCGGCTATGCGCGCGACGTCTGCAAGCTTCAATTCTTGCGCCTGACGCTGTCGTTTGATCTGGATGCCCAGGTACTGCTCAAGCTTGAGCTTGGGTTGGCTTTCGTGTGTGTTCATGGCTCGCACCAATTCCGTACAGTAAAATTATTTTCGCACAGAGAATGTGCAATTTTTTTGGCGTCTGTTAGGATCGCTCATGTTTATTCGTCACGGGAAAGATATTTTCCCATAAATAAGGCAGGAAGGCCCCTCCTGGCATCGACTTTTTCGGTAGCAGGTGAGAGTTGGCAAGCTCGTTGCATTCCTAATGGGAAACTAAATTTCCTGATCGTAATAATCAGATCGGGCAACCAATCAACCTCCCACCATGAATTGCTACAGCCAGGAGTCATGTCCATGTTGCCACAAGAAATACAGCGCCTGATCGAGACACACGGAATCAAGTATGTCCTGGCTCAGTTCGTAGATATCCATGGTGCAGCCAAAACCAAATCAGTACCTATATCGGGACTTGAAATGGTTTCCGAATCTGGGGCTGGGTTTGCAGGGTTCGCGATCTGCGGGATGGGTATGGAGCCGCACGGCCCTGATTTTATGGCTAAAGGTGATCTGGCATCGCTCACACCAGTTCCATGGCAGCCAGGCTACGGTCGTGTGGTATGCATCGGGCATGTAGAAGATAAGCCTTGGCCGTACGACAGCCGCTACGTTCTGCAGAAACAGGTCGAGCGCTTGAGTGATCGTGGCTGGTCGCTGAATACAGGGCTGGAGCCTGAATTCAGCCTTTTCAAGCGCGACGAGCAGGGCAAGCTGCAGATGGTCGATGCCAGCGATGATCTGGACAAGCCGTGTTACGACTACAAAGGGCTGTCCCGCTCGCGTGAGTTTCTTGAGCGTTTGACCGAAGCACTGCAGCCGGTGGGTTTCGACATCTATCAGATTGACCACGAAGACGCCAACGGCCAGTTTGAGATCAATTACACCTACAGCAACGCCATGGAGTCGGCGGATCGGTTCACCTTCTTCCGCATGGCTGCCGGTGAGATTGCTAACGACATGGGCATCATCTGCTCATTCATGCCAAAACCTGATCCCAAGCGTGCGGGCAATGGCATGCACTTCCACCTGTCGATCAGCAGCGCGACCAACAAAAACCTATTCCACGACGCGAGCGACCCGAGCGGCATGGGCCTGTCGAAAATGGCCTACCACTTCGCTGCAGGTCTCCTGGCGCATGGCCCGGCCTTGTGCGCCTTCGCCGCCCCAACGGTCAACTCCTACAAGCGTCTGGTGGTGGGCAACTCTTTGTCCGGAGCGACTTGGGCTCCAGCCTTCATCGCTTTCGGCGCCAATAACCGTTCGGCCATGGTTCGTGTCCCGTATGGCCGCCTGGAGTTCCGGCTGCCGGATGCTGGCTGCAACCCATACCTGGTGAGCGCGGCGATCATCGCTGCAGGGCTTGACGGCATCGACCGCAAGCTGGAAATCGACCAGGTCTGCAACGAGAACCTCTACAAATTGAGTCTTGAGGAAATTGCTGCTCGCGGCATCAAGACCTTGCCTCAGTCGCTGAAAGAAGCCTGTGATGCGCTTGAGGCTGACCCACTGTTCGCCGAGGTGCTTGGCAATGAAATCGTGGGAGAGTTCATCAAGCTCAAGCGCATGGAGTGGGTGGAGTACAGCCGTCACGTCTCGGACTGGGAAGTGAAGCGCTACACCGAATTCTTCTGATTTAGCCAGTTTAACCAACCATTTCTGACTCCCTGCCAATGGGTAGGGGGTCTCATGCCTGGGAGTTAACGATATGTGTGGAATTGTGGGGCTATACCTGAAAAATCCGGCGCTGGAGCCCCAGCTCGGCAAACTCTTCGAACCCATGCTGGAGGCCATGACTGATCGAGGCCCCGACAGTGCTGGCTTCGCCATTTACGGCGACGAAGTCGCTGATGGCTGGATCAAGTTGACCTTGCAAGCAGCGAACGATGACTACGACTTCAGAGCGCTGGTAGGCGCACTGGAGGGCAAGCTCGCAGCGTCTTTGGACTGGTTCCAAAACGCGAGTGCCATCGTTTTGAAGATCAAGGCTGAGGAAGCAGCCGTACGTTCCGCTTTGGCCGAGCTGGCCCCGGGCGTGCGCATCATGAGCGCCGGCAAAAGCATTGAGATTCTCAAGGGTATGGGCTTGCCAAAAGAGATCTCTGAGCGCTTCGGCTTGGGTTCGATGAAAGGTAGCCACATCATCGGGCACACCCGCATGGCGACTGAAAGCGCTGTCACTATGGAAGGCAGCCACCCATTCTCCACCGGGGCCGATCTGTGCCTGGTGCACAACGGCTCACTGTCCAATCACTTCCGTCTGCGTCAGGAACTGCGCCGTGAAGGGATCAAGTTCGACACCGAGAATGACACCGAAGTCGCAGCCGGTTACCTGGCGTGGCGTCTGCAGCAAGGCGACAGTCTGAAGACCGCCTTGGACAGTTCGCTCGAAGCACTGGACGGCTTTTTCACCTTCGCAATTGGCACCCGCAATGGATTCGCCGTGATCCGAGATCCGATTGCTTGTAAGCCGGCAATTCTTGCCGAAACCGACGACTACGTCGCAATGGCTTCGGAGTACCAGGCGCTGTCGAGCCTGCCAGGCATCGAGAAAGCCAAGGTCTGGGAACCTGTTCCGGCCACCATGTACATCTGGGAACGCGAGTCGGCTTAAGGAGCACGCACATGAAAACTTTCGATCTTAGCAACACCACAGTGCGTGACCTTAACCAGGCTCTGCACGATCAAGCGAAGACCCTTGAGGAAAGAGAGTGGGTCGTCACTCATCCTGGCGGCGCGCACAACATCGCCGTCGGCGTAAACGAAGCAGTGTCCGTGGATATCCAGGGGCATGCCGGCTACTACTGCGCCGGTATGAACCAGAAGGCTTCCATCACTGTGCACGGGAACGTCGGCGTTGGTTGCGCTGAGAACATGATGTCTGGCTATGTCCGAGTAAAAGGTAGCGCTTCGCAAGCAGCGGGCGCTACGGCTCATGGCGGTCTGCTGGTGATCGAAGGCGACGCCGGCGCCCGTTGCGGGATCTCGATGAAAGGGATCGACATCGTGGTCGGCGGCAGCATCGGCCACATGAGCTGCTTCATGGGGCAGGCGGGACGCCTTGTGGTGTGCGGGGACGCTGGTGATGCGCTGGGTGACTCTCTGTACGAGACGAAGATCTTCGTCAAAGGCAAGGTCGAGTCGCTGGGTTCTGACTGCATCGAAAAAGAGATGCGCCCGGAGCACATTGAAGAGTTGCAAGCGCTTCTGAACAAAGCCGGCTTCAACGAGAAAGCCAGTGACTTCAAGCGTTACGGCTCGGCTCGCCAGCTGTACAACTTCAAAGTCGACAACGCCTCCGCGTACTGATTCAGGAGCAAGAAAATGAGCGAGAAAACCACTCCAGTCCTGCGCGAGTCGGCCACCTTTGATCGTCTGACTATCCAGGAAATCCAGCGTGCCGCCGAGACCGGCATCTATGACATTCGCGGCGGTGGTACCAAGCGCAAGTTGCCGCACTTCGACGACCTGCTGCTGCTCGGTGCGAGCGTCTCGCGTTACCCGCTGGAAGGCTACCGCGAGAAATGCGGAACGGATGTAATCCTCGGTAACCGGTTCGCCAAGAAGCCGATTCACCTGAAAATTCCGGTGACCATCGCTGGCATGAGCTTTGGTGCGTTGTCGGCCAATGCGAAAGAAGCACTGGGGCGCGGCGCAACCATTGCTGGCACCAGTACCACCACTGGCGACGGTGGCATGACTCCGGAAGAGCGTGGTCAATCCCAACATCTGGTTTATCAGTATCTGCCTTCGCGTTATGGCATGAACCCAGATGATCTGCGCAAGGCCGACGCCATCGAAATCGTCTTGGGGCAGGGCGCCAAGCCGGGCGGCGGCGGTATGCTGTTGGGCATGAAGGTGACCGAACGTGTGGCCGGTATGCGTACCTTACCAATCGGTGTTGACCAGCGTTCGGCATGCCGTCATCCGGACTGGACTGGGCCTGACGACCTGGCGATCAAGATTGCCGAGATCCGTGAGATCACTGACTGGGAAAAACCGATTTACGTGAAAATCGGGGCCAGCCGTCCTTACTACGACGTCAAGCTGGCAGTGAAGGCCGGCGCCGATGTGATCGTGCTTGATGGTATGCAAGGCGGTACCGCTGCGACTCAGGAAGTCTTCATCGAGCACGTCGGTATCCCAATCCTCCCGGCTATTCCGCAGGCGGTTCAGGCGCTGCAGGAGATGGGCATGCACCGCAAGGTGCAGCTGATTGTCTCCGGCGGCATCCGTAACGGTGCAGACGTTGCCAAGGCAATGGCACTGGGTGCCGATGCCGTGGCCATCGGTACAGCCGCATTGATTGCTCTGGGTGACAACCACCCACGCCTCGACGATGAACTCAAGAAGATTGGCTCAGCGGCTGGCTTCTACGATGACTGGCAGAACGGTCGTGACCCGGCAGGTATCACCACGCAGGATCCGGAGCTTTCAAAACGTCTGGATCCGATCGAAGGCGGTCGCAGGTTGGCCAACTATTTGCGTGTCCTGGTGTTGGAGGCGCAAACCATGGCCCGAGCCTGCGGCAAATCTCACCTGCATAACCTCGATCCTGAGGATCTGGTGGCCTTGACCGTCGAATCCGCCGCTATGGCTCGCGTGCCGTTGGCAGGGACTTCGTGGATTCCAGGTAAACAATACTAAGCGTCCAACCAGCGTAGTAACCCGCGCAGCCCGTGACGGCAATCTGTCTGCAACAGAAGTGTTGAGGACACAGCGCCATCACGGGCTCAAGCGCTCCTACATTCAGACCATTCTTGATTTGAACCTTCAAAGAGGCCTAAACGGCCCAGCGCTTGATCACCTCGCTTTCTGCCAGACACTTTTCCATTCATCGCAGGAGCTTCCACAATGGTTAAACGTCTACCCGGCAAATCTCTTCTTGCGTTGCTCGTGCTCAGTGCATCTATACCTCTGGCACAGGCGGCAGATGCACCTTCATTGAACACCGGCAGCACCGCTTGGATGGTTATGGCGGCCGTCCTGGTACTGTTTATGTGCCTGCCAGGGCTCGCGCTGTTTTACGGCGGGCTCGTGAGGGCAAAGAACATGCTTTCGCTGTTCACTCAATGCTTCGGTATTGCGGGTTTGGTGGGGGTACTGTGGGTGATCTATGGCTACAGCATGGTGGTAGATACCACCAACATGGTTGAGGGCGAGGTCAGCTTCAATAGTTTTGTGGGCGGACTTAACCGCGCGTTTTTGGCAGGGATGACGCCAGAAAGTCTGGTTGGCGAAATTCCTGAAGGGGTGTTCGTCACCTTCCAGATGACCTTCGCCATCATCACTCCGGCGCTCATTGCTGGCGCTTTCGCCGAACGCATGAAATTCTCGGCCGCGCTGCTGTTCATGGCGATTTGGTTCACCCTTGTGTACGCGCCAGTGGCGCACATGGTATGGGGTGGGGCAGGGGCTCTGATGCACAACTGGGGCGTGCTGGACTTCGCTGGCGGCACTGCGGTGCACATCAATGCTGGGGTCGCTGCGCTGGCAGCCTGTTTGCTACTTGGCAAACGCAAGGGATATGAAAACTCACCCATGCCTGCGCACAACCTCAGTCTTACCATGGTCGGCGCTGCCATGCTCTGGGTTGGTTGGTTTGGATTCAACATTGGCTCTGGAGGCGGCCTCAATGGTCTTTCAGGGATCGTAATGCTGAACACCCAGCTGGGCGCGTGTGCCGGTATTCTGGGCTGGATGTTCACCGAGTGGTTTCGAGTGGGTAAGCCGAGTGCTCTGGGCTTAGCCAGTGGTGCCCTAGCTGGCCTGGTCGGTATCACTCCGGCCTGTGCGTATGTGGGGGGCGGCGGCGCACTGGCGATCGGCCTGCTTTGCGGCGTGTTCTGCTATCTCAGCGTGACCGTGCTCAAGACGCGCCTTGGCTACGACGACAGTCTGGACGTATTTGGCTTACACGGTATCGGCGGGATGATCGGTGCCGTGTTAACAGGTGTTTTCTGTGTACCGTCGTTGGGCGGATTGGTTGAGAACGTCACCATGGCTGACCAGGTAATCGCGCAGGTCAAAGGGGTGGCATTCACAACGGCCTACTGCTTCATTGCAAGCTGGATCATTCTCAGAGTGTTGAAGGCCGTCGTTGGGTTGCGGGCACATGACTCCGTTGAGGAAATGGGTCTCGACCTCGGTGAGCACAATGAGCGGGCTTACAATCACTAAGTAACGAGTCTGCGATCAAGCTGATCCCAAAACTTGACCGCTAGTGGAGGTTTTTTCAGGTCGCTGTACAGACAAAGCCTCAGTGCATCTCGCGCATCGGGGCTTTGTTGTTTCTAGGACTGCGAGGCCTGCAGATGGCAAAAGTTCTTCTGCCCTCAAGGGTATCAATCGTACGGCCACTCGTATCAATGGCCAGAATCCCGAAATTGCGTACACGAATGCCTTAGAGCTGGCTGTAAGACAGTCGGGTTTGCTAGGCGCCCATGACTGTAGGCATTGTGTTCATGCCGACATTAAGTTTGATCTCCCCAGCCGCGTCTGTTCGAATCCGGTACTGAAGGTTTGTTCATCAATCCAAAGCTTTAGGGTGGCGGATTTCGAATCTGATGTCGTTCGAACCTACCAACCGCGTTGGCTGTTGCTCGGATTGCTCGACAACCAGTTTCGCGAATTGCATCAGGTCTCGGATTGCTTCAGTTCCGGATCTATTTAGATAGAAGCCTTTGATGCCAATAGCTCGAGGCCCATCTCGATCACAGCGCGGCGAATCGCCGATCATTGCTACTTGAGCCGCACCGCCGAACAGGTGGCCAGGCACAATCCCAAGATCATGGCACACGGCGCGGTAGATCGCTGGGTTGGGCTTGGTGACCCCGAGCTCGTAGCTGAACGAATAGGCGTTGATATCTGGCAGTAGCTTCTTCACTGCCGGCCCGTAGGGTGCAGCGAGGTTGCTGCAGATGGCGGTAGCTACGCCGTGCTCATGAAGGAGGGCGATCGCATCGCATGCATCCGGGAACACCTCGATCGACTCAATCTCGCGTTGAAGGTCAAATTCGATCTCAGCCATGCGTGACGGTGTAACCTGGATGCCGAGGATGTCAGCAGCTTCTCGAAGCCCTGCATCAATAGTCATCAGTTCATGGAGGTCGCCTGGGCTAGGGCGCCGGCCATTCTTCGCGCCTTCTCGCAGCAGCCGGCGATACGGGTGCATGGGTGTCCCGATCCGCAGGGTTGTGCCGAAGGCGTCAAAGATCACTGCTGTGATTGCCATCCGTATCTCCGTGGTCGACCTGGCGGGAGCGAGAGTACACTAAGCCCTCAGATGAAGGATGCCAAATCATCGAGGCTCAAGAAGTGAAGAGAACAGTGTTGGGTATGGCCGAAGCGGGCGAGCCGCTGCTCAGGCAGGCTCTTGAGGCAATTCGAGCTCATAACGACGCCCTGGCTAATGGACTACCAGCAGTGGAAATCGAATGCCTTCGACTGGAGGCTGATCATCTCTACCAGACAGTGATCGACTACCAGTTGCACAGCGCCGTCACCCTGGGTGAGTCAGTTCATTGATGGAGGCGAAACTGTGAAGATTCGCCAAATCCGTAACGAAATCCGGTTGGTTCCCCGCTTTCTCATCGAGCAACCGTGACGGTATGCAAGGAGTTGAGCAGGGCCGATCTTTTAGTCCGCGAATGCTAGCTCCGCCTGCCTAGACTCCCTCATGCCTGCGTGAGTCGTCTTAGGGGCGTTCATGCGAGGGCGGCGAGCAGCGTCGAGTCCTTCCACTTTGATACGAAGGCCTGGAAGCCCACCATCGCGCTGCAGCTCTGCAAGCTCTTCCGTTAACTCTGACATCAGGTCTACAGGCGTTCGACCTGTGTCTTCACTGAGTGTCAAGGTAAGGAGCGTCAACGGACTGAGTTCGAGCCGGCGACTGATCTGTCCGAGCTTATCCAGGGTGATGCTGGATTTGCATAGCTCGAGTTTCGAAAGGTACGTACGGCTTGTTGTGTCGGCGAAGTCACGCTGACTGATGTTGCGCTTGCTGCGGAGCGCGCGGAGTACGCTGGCGAAAGAGGTCTTTAGAGTCATAACGCAGATTTCCATCTGCCATCGCTGAAGATATTTAGCTTAGCCGAGCGGCACAGATGGTAAGGGCAAGCTGTCTAGGCGGCCTCGAGCCGTCTCGTAGATATCACCAAATGAGAGACAACAAGCGGAGCGCGCCGGCGTGACGGATGGACGCCCGAAGCGACGAGACGTCGCGTACGACGATGGCTCGGTTCACGACAGCCGGCTCCGAAAGGACACGCCCACGCCCTCGCGGTTACCTGTCGTAGTAGAATCCTCTGAACTGACGTTCTGATCGTCTTTGTCGCCGGCACATGACGCACTTTAAGGAGCAACACCTGTGTTCAGGACGTTCATGGATTTAATCTTTGTGGTGAGCGTTGCCTTCACTGTGCTCGCGTTCGTTTTGATACCCTGCATGATCCTGAGTCTCGGAGTGTTGCTCATGCTCGGCATCGACGACAGGTTTGTGAGCCCTGTTGTGGCTTACATTGCATTTCCAGAGGCCGTCATCATCAGCGGGTATCTGCTGCTTCACTACTGGAGGCAAATCACCGAAATCATCAAGTCGATTACACCATGGTGATATAGGAATGCGTGGGGAAAACGAGTGATTTGGTTTCTGGGTGACGTACATGGGCGCTTTGATCATGTCATCAGGTTGGTGAAGCGTGATCGTCCTGAGGCAGTGGTATTCCTGGGTGACCTCGAATGCAGTTTGCCCTTGGACATGATCCTGCGCCCGATCTTAGAGCTGACAGAGATCTGGTTCATTCACGGTAACCATGACACGGATCGTCCAGCCTATTGGCATAACCTCTATGGCTGCGGCCTCTCTGATCGCAGCCTGCATGGCCGTGTTGTGGAGATTGCTGGCCATCGCCTAGCAGGGCTGGGGGGCACCTTCGAGTCGCAAGTCTGGCTACCAGGTAGCCCTGATACCGGCATCCAGAATTACGGAGACTTCCTTGAGCATCTAGCGCTCAGGCCACAGCAGGCAGATATACTCGCGACGAAAAGGCAGCACGCGCTGTCAGCAATTTACCCCGATGATTACTTCTCGCTCGCAATGGAAAAGGCGGATATTTTGGTCTGTCATGAGGCCCCTAGCTGCCATCCCTACGGCTACTCAGAGATCGATGAGCTCGCCCAGACAATGGGTACAAAAATGGTTGTGCATGGGCATCATCATGACTCTCTAGACTATAGGTCTGAATGGTCAAAGCTGGGGTTTGAGGCTTACGGCGTTGCGTTCAGGTCGGTCATGGCTGTAAACGGCCAAGTCATCCTCTAACTGCTATACGGTAGCTAATGTCGCAAACGGAGCGCGCCGGCGTGACGGATGGACGCCCGAAGGGTCGAGACGTCGGCGTACGACGATGGCTCGATTCACGACAGCCGGGCCTGGCAGGGCACGCCCTCATCGCTCTACAGAGCTTTCAACGTTCGCTCCAGGGTTTGATGCTCCCATGTCGATAGCAGAGCAACCGGATCTGTCCGATTACCTGGATCGAATTCCCAGAGCTGACCATCAGGGCTCACACATCGCTCGCAGTAGTCCAGCTCATCACAGTCGTTGTAAATCGTGATCCGCCATCCCTCTACATCGACCTCGAAATGACAGGTGTACAGCTGCTCCCAGGACTGGTTGCCAACCTTGGTCATAGTCCGGCGTCCGAGCACCACCTCTCGCAGCACCTGGCAGACTTCGCGGGCCGTCAGCGCGCCTAATGGCGTGTCGTTGTGGTTTTCAGTATTCATGCGCAGTTCAGTCCCTCCCTTATCCAGTCGGGCGCACCACAGTGAAGGCGCATTCTCTCGAGATCAACCTCGGATAGCCACCTACACAAATAGGCGATTGAGTGTGCGGGTTAGATCAAGCCCTGCATTAACAGAGCGTTCCAAGGCTTACTTCCTCAAAAAATTTTCAGCTCGCATGCTTGGTAGCCAATAGCGCTTACCGTCCTTAGCCATCGATCAAGGATCAAAAAATTCACGGAGGTGAGGTAACTCTTTTTCTGGGTCTTCGGCGAGCCGCTGGCGTACAGCGTGTCGATAGCTCCTATGCCAGACCTGCTTGTCAAATCGCTCACTAGTGGCGGTGGTGATGCCGCATATGGTGTTTTTGCGTCGGCTTCTGCTCATATGGTGTCAGCGTCGATGAAGCACGCAGGTTCGCGTGCTTGCTCTGAACTGCAGAACAGATCAGGTTAACACGAGAAGCCTCAGATCCCCCCATCAAGCGGCTGCCCGGGCGGATCTGACTGCTTGGTCGTAAGGAGTACAAATGTACTCGGCATCCAGCTGCAGTCTTCGAAGCGTTTTGAATGTCCGTCATGTAACCACACACGAGATCTGCCCTATGCATCCAACAACGCCAGACGGTCGCTACTTCGTCGTCAAAGGTCAGCTCTGGCGCTGCAGCAACCCCGCGCTGCCTGTTGAAAAGCGTCAGCACCTGGTACACGACTTGATGGAAGCCCGGCGAGCCGTGAAGGAAGCCAAAGCACTGGATGATGAAGACAAGCTGCATGCCGCTCGAGCAGCGGTGGACTTGGCGAAAGTGGCACTAGGGGAGAGGGGCCCGGTGTGGTGGGATGACGGTAGCCCGGACTACAACCGCCAAAAGGCGATCAACACGCCTTACGCTGACTGGTACTACTTAATCGATGAGCAGCAGTGAACATCCTTGCGGGTCTGGCAGGCCTGTAAATACAAGCCTGCGCAGCCAACTACCGATCGTAGGTGCTGATCCTGTAGATGGTTCCCTAGCAAGGTAGACGCACTTAGCTTCTCGATCCTTAATCAGAATCAGACTGAAATTGCCAAGCGTAAAAACGCGCGTGCGCAGTGTCATAAGTAGTATCACGAATTGAGGGATACAGCTCAACCAACGACATTGATTGTGCAGCTTGCACCAAACCTGTTTCCCTAATCCATGAAAGAGTTGCACGACAAAAGGATGAGTCATCAGACACTACTTCGCCACCCAGCTTAATTTTCACCATGACCTCGGAGCACACCTGCTTAAAAAGCAAGTTGGCATGGCGACTACTTACCCCAGGCCTACCGCTCTGGGTGGAAATTAGAGGGGTAGGGTCGCGATCCAGAGGTATCAAATCAGTTCCAACATGGGCCCTGTATCGGGCAACCCATCGGGTAACATAGTCCCTTGAAATGCAGACCCGCTCCAATTCGGGGTATCCTTCAACCCTTAAGCCATAAGTTCCGTCTTTACGTTCAAACAATGAATTTATAGCCAAATTCGCACCAAATCGGTCAATGTCAGCGGGGCGCAAGAAAAGATGATAAATACTCATCAACAAAAATAGCTTGCGCTCAAATTCATCATCGTTAATCGCCAGACTTTCAGCTGCCTCGACAAATAGATTCCAATCGCTGATAGAAAAGCTCTTGGCACCATTATGAATGGCCTCACGACCGGAGTAGTGCTTCGAACGATGCAATGAGCCAGCGGGATTTATATCAATTAAATCCTCCGCATAAAGAAATAGGTAAAATGAATTGATAACAGCCAGCTCAACGGCTAAAGAAGCATAGCCTGATATCCTTGCCCCACTAACTTCCTCGCGAACCGGGCCTGTTCTGAATGGCCTCCAGAATGCATTAACCACAAATACTTTTGAAGTACGTTTGTTTGAGGCACGCCTCAAACGCTTTTCCGGCTGCTTGGCTACCCAGTCATCAGGTGGGCACAAGCAAAAATCCATAAACGCTCTAATATCTTGCTCGTCGAGCTGTATGATTGGCTTTTCTACGACTAACAAACACCACAGCAAAAGCTTTTCAATTGCAGAGCGGTAGATGCCGAATCGACTACCCAGTGCATGCTCAAGCAAAAACGCTTTGACTAGCGAGTAACTAGACAAGGCGGCGCAACGGATATCAATCCCATCTAATTTCTGCCTGACCTCAGAGTTTTCCTTATCTAGGTCGTGAGTGTTCAAGCCTTGAAAATCTTTCAAGCCAAAAAAGCAAGGAAACGGCGGCACATCCATTTTCCAATCTCCAAGCAACATGAGTTCAGCCACGATCCTTCATTGAGAGTTTCTGAATCGAATAGGCTCTCTGATTATCATGACTGCTATAATAAATGTTCTGAGTAGTGGCAAGACTGCTATGACGAAGATCTGCTTGCAAATCTTTCGGATCTCGGAATGGTGCATCGAAGGTCGCTGCTGTATGCCGCAACCAGTGGGTGGTGGCAACGCCTAAATTTTGGATTTCTTCCTCATGGCGGCCTTCACTAACCATCCGGTCGATTGCAAAATCGAAAACCTCTCGCATGATAAATCGCACCATACGTGTTGAAAGCCCAGCTTTGCCATTAAATGTCATCAGAAGTGGCGTAGATTCGTTATGCAAGGGCAGGGGGCTTAACCCTAAGTGCAGGCGATATCGTTTGAGGTAAAGCTCCACGTAGTCTGCTCTGACAGCGATTTTCCCCGCTTTGTTTCCCTTGCCAATCACATGGAACCACCAGTTACCCTCATGATCCGGACGAAAATCCCCCATTGAAGGCTGCCAATTGTCGCGACCGCAAAGATCTGAAACCCTGAGATACATCGAGAACATTGTCGCAGCTATATATAGTGAGCGTTCATGCCGTTCCGGCTCAGAATTCGCCATCGACTCTGCTGCTTCGAGCACGTACTCCCATTGAAGAGGTGTAAGAGACCTGGTCGTTAACTCTTGTACTGAGCGATTTTTAAATTTCGATTTTTGTTTTATGGCCCGAAATGGATTCACTACTGTGCAAACCCCTTCGTCAATGGCGTATTCATAAAGGCTACTGCACACCGAAAAAATCTGCGCGATGCTTCCGGCAGTCAGTTTGTAGCAGTTGGCCTCGCGTGATGTTGCAAAGGGCCTCCAATCGGGATTGGGAGCTATGCTGTAATTTTTGCTCAGATAGCGATTTCTTACAATTTTCCCGATCCAACCCGGAGGCGGACTCATACAAAAATTAAGAAACTCTTCTGCATCAGAACGACGCAGATCAAGCAAAGGTCGCTCACGAATCAGCAGCGACCAGAGTAGTAATCGTTCGGCATGGGTGCGGTAAGAATTGAACGTTGCCTCATTACTAGCATAGGACTCCAGGAAGCCGCGTACTGCCTCATACCCATCGAGGGCGCTCAGCCGGGAGTCGAAGCCAGCCAGGTATTTCTGAACCGCAACTACAGTTGAATCATCCACATCATCTGATACTGAAACAAACCAGCGATAGGTACCAAACAAAGGGACAGGCGTACATGCGTTATTTTTCATAAGTCCCAATCACTTCCGGTTCTGACACTTATCGGAAATAGGGGAGGCATCGCCCCCAAAGCATAGGGCACACACACTGAGATGCTTCATCAAAATCACCTTGAATCGAATGCACGATATGAAGCTTCTACGAAGCTTCACTCCAGGAACACTGTATTGTCAAGCCTCTACATAGCCTGCCCCGCACGGCTAATCACTAACCTAAAGACCGAGTTGATCACTTTTAAAGTAAAAATGATCACTCCTCTCTTGCCCATTAACGATATAGCTAGGCTCAGCATCTGTCGGCAATGTCACTTGAAAATGATCAGCACGTCAGAAGGGCTAGCCTTCCATCTCTAGAGCAAACCACCCCTATAACTCGACTAAATGACTATTTAGTCGAGTTAAGTAAAGACTGCACCCAGCAACCACAGGGTGGGGCATGGATGCGCCATTAAATCGTCAAGCGCTAAGCGCGCTGTGATCAATACGCAAAGACGATCGCATTCAACAAAATACGACCGCAACGCTAGGCCAACCTGATGATCATTTTTGACTGACATTGCGGTGTACCGCTTTCCCGCCTTCAATCTTGTGATCCTCTAATTTCGTTAATTGATCACTAAAAACTGAGGTTCGCGCTGCATGCCTACTATGGTAATCATTTTTAAGATTTGATCATTTTTCCCGACACTGAGCCTATTAATGATCATTTCTGACTGTGCACGAATTCACCAATCGAATTTGGTGATCCACCTGCAAATCTATCCAATTTTCAGCTTCCCATGAGCACAATGATCAAAATTGCTCCTGCAATGATGATCAGTGCTGTCATGCACGCCAGTGGCTAACTCCTTGAACATTAAGAGAAATCCGCAGGCTTGAGCCGAATCGGATGGTTTTTGTGCATGGTCAGGATTTCGTGAGCGTCACAGCACCGGTTACGATGATGGTCATGCCAGATTCCCCGTGAGGGTGCGGAGCCCGCATTTTAACCAAGGCGACTTGAACCAACCTTAACCTGGATCAACGGAAGGACCGGTTTCGATGAATCAGGGATTCGTGCAGCTCAACATCTGGGCACTCACGGCGCAGTGACGAAATACGAATGTTCGGATAATGCATATTATGTTAAATGGTTAATCCCTCATTGATGCGTGTGCTTGTCAGCGTTTCGTAAACCCTAGACGGAAATTTTCTAAACCTGGAAACCGTTCTGACCCATTTTTTGAAGCTGGACGATCTAGGCGTGAAAATCCCAGCTGTCAGAGCCAACTGAATCCCTAGCATACTCCTCTTCACGATCCATCAAGCGCCTCCCATCGGGAGCGTCCTGCCTGCCGACAAGCGACGTCCTAAGCGTGCCATCCTTCTTCGAATGATCGCCGGGATTCTGAGCTGGCCGGCCGTTAGCATTCATTGTCTACACTGACTTCGACAAATGTGCCGTCACGCAGCGGACTTCATTCTGGAGTCGATGCGTATCAAGCGTACGCCTTGGCCTGGCCGATACTCGGATTACTCAGCCGTCCTCCAGATGGCCCTGAACTGGAGCTTTCTCGTAATCAGGCTCCCATCGCTGCCCAGGCTTGAAAGGTTTGGGAGGGGGCGGTGGAATATCGAAGCGTTTTATGCGCTCCTGGATCGTGATCACTACCTCTTCCCCGTCGACACGCACGAAACCACCTTTACTACCAACACCCCAGGTATACCCCAACGACTCACTGGCTTTGATCAAGCTGTCGTAGAGAAGCGCGCAGCGATCAACCTCAGTCCGGGATACGTGCGAGTTCAGTACCCTGGTTTTGTCCAATACCAGTGCACTGTTGAGCTCCTTGGCCTTCCTCGCTGCACCAAGCCATTTTTTTACCAACGGATGAGGGTCAGATAACTCCGTTGGCACTATCAACATCTTAGGGTCTTTGAGTACATTTTCTGGCCTCAGCCTGGCAGCCTTCTCGGCATTCAGAACGTGAAACGTGACAGGTGTGGTAGGGGCTGGAGGCTTTGGACGACGCGGGCGCTTTGAGACCGGCTTGGCCCAGTGCGCCCGGGTAGGCAACGTGATCCCCGCTTTGCGGCAGGCCTTCGACAAGCCCACATCCGAGACACCTATTTCCTTCGCGATGATCAGAACGGGTCGCTCCCACACCATTTCAAATAGCTGCTGAGGCGTGAAGGTCTTTTCGAGGTACATTACTCGTCCTTTGTGGCATCCAAAGCGTTGTACCAATCAGCGTATGGCGAAAGGTCTACCCGACAGCGATTGTAGTGCGGGCTGCTGTCGTCCCACCAAACGGGCCCCCGCTCGCCCAGAAGCACTTTGGCAGCATTCACTCTCGCACGCGCAGAGTTGAGCATGCTCGAATCGTCAGCGCGCTTGGCCTTTTTGACATCTCGTCGCGCATCCATCAGGTCATGCACAAGGCGTTGCCGCTCCTGCTCAGTCAGTGAAGGGTTCGTGCAGCGCCAGAGCTGACCTTTGACAACAAAATAGCGTCCGTCTGGTGTCGTTGGATGCATAGCGCAAATCTCGTGGGCGATACATGAAGGGCACTGGAGACGACTCAAAGGCTGCATGCCAGAAGAAGACGATCGCCACATTGCCTGAACCGTCCTTCGTGAAGGCAGCGCAACCTGCCGGCTGAATACACGAGATGGAGCAAATCAGCCTTCTCTAGCGTCATGGAGCACATTTGTACTCCAATCTCTTCTTGTCACTACATCCACCAATCTCCCCACCCCTTCGTGCTCTCCGAAGCCTCCTGACACGGGATACTATCGATGGCTGATCACTGAGAGCCTCAAGCAGCGCATGACCGCACATCACTGACACGACATACCATCAGGCGCGTTAACGGCTCGGGACGTCTGCCAGGTGTTGCGAGAGGCGGTGTTCGGGCGTCGGACAATGACGAAGGTAGGCGGCCTGTTCACAGAGCAGCTGCCCGCCAGTCATTTTCAGGTCAATGTAGAGAGCCGGCTGATCACGATTTACTACGGCGGAGATGAGCCGGACTACTGCGCAAGCTGTGAGAGTCCCGATGGGCAGCGCTGGGAGTTCGATTCAGGTAGTCGGGCGGATCCTGTTGCTCTGTTATCAACGTGGGAACATCAAATTCTGAAGCGGATGTTGAACGCACTGTAGAGCAAGGCCCGGCATTCGTGAATCGAGCCATCGTCGTATGCTGAAGTCTCGGCTGCGGGGCGACCTTCCATAAGCCTTGCCCGCTCCGCTTGGTGTCTCTCATTTATTGATCTTCCGAAGACGGCTTGAAGCCGTCTAGGCTGCTGCCGCTCACAGCCGCCTCACTCGGCTAAGCTGAATAGCATCGGTGGTGGCAGACGGAAAATTCCTCGCTAGGCCCCAGCTGGCCACTGCTAAAACGGACAGAAATCATTTCGAGGGTGCAAAGGATATGCGCAAGAAAGGTCAATCATGGTTTCTGCCGCTTCTAGTTCTCTTCGTAATGGTCTGGGCCATTGGCAAGAAGGATTCGCCTAAAACTGAGCCACCAGTTATCCAGGCGCCGGTTAGCACTTTGGCCTCGACCTCATCACCAGCACTAGAACTAGAACTAGAACCAGAACCAGAACCTTCACAAGCCTCAGCACCCGAGCATTTCGTCAACGCGGACAAGCTGAATCTGCGCGCTCAACCGGGAGGGAAAGTGATCTCCAGCCTCAAGCGCGGTGAGAAGGTTCAGGTCTATGAGCAGAAAGCGGAATGGGCGCGAATCAGCCTCGACGGACACCCACAACGATGGATCTTCTACAAAAACCTCTGCAGCGGCTCGAACTGCTTTGTCACCTCGCAGCCCAAAAGGGAGCGCCCTGCTCCGCAGCCAGCTCGAAGCTCAACACCTGGATATGGATCATCGTGCCCCTGCTCCTCTGGTCTTGTCTGCATAGGCCCTAGAAGCGGCCGCTACTGCATCACATCTGGGGGAAACAAACGGTATGGCGTTTAACTTATCGCTAATGCATGGCGGTCGAACCAGACAACCCTTGATAAGCGACGCCAACGCTGTGGCCAACCTGGCTGTACGTAAGCATCACGTGGACGGTGCGATTATCGACCTTGCCCGCTTGTGCCCAACCTATGTCGTTACTGACGAAATAGCGTCCGTCCAAGGCTAATTTTCCTGGCCCCATGGCTGTACTGCCGATGACACCGAAATAGGGCAGACCATAGGTACCGTCGAGTTCGCCGTATTGGTAGCTCAGGCTTAGGTCGGGATTGACCGCGTAGTATGGCGCAATGATTTATGGCTGATTTGCAGGGGTGACTCGACCTGCACGCAGTCGCCCCTCCAATTTCCCTTGGTTGGACACCGTGAGCTTGACCTCCACCGTAGCAGCCCCGAATCCGCCCTAAGCCCGGGCAACGTTGCGGAGCGATATTTTGGGGTGCAGGATGCTCAATGAGCCGAGCTGCTGACCTGAAGCTCATACCTCGCTTGTGTCAATTCTGACTCCGCCTGCTGCAGCACCGATTTGACTCTCGGACGAGGCCTGGAATGCGGTCTCAGATCTCTTCATCGAAAACTCATGGACGAGGGTGGCCACGCCTGAGCGACCGGCTGATGCTCGATGGCATACTCTGGGTAATTTGCTCAGGTGCTGCGTGGCGAGACATGTCTGAGCGCTTCGGCCCATGGTCAACGGTGTATCAACTGTTTCGGATGGCGAAATCAGGTGACGTTCGATCAGATGCTCAAACGCTTGCACCTGAGGCTGAATGAGTAAGACCTCCCGAGCAATTCTCGATAACCTCGGACATCAAAGTGCAGAGCAGATGCAGGAGATCACATGCCATGGAGATCGCCGAGGAGGTCGTTAGCTCCACGGCGGTGACTGCGAACTCTAAAATCTGCCCGGTGCAGCCCGTAATGCTGGCGTTTGGAAGATGAGTTCGCCGGACGCTTACGCAGGTAAGTGTATTCCGACCCGTCCGGTTTGTCGGTCGAGGGGCCGACCACCTCCAATTTTCCTTTAACAACCGTCACATCTGACACGCTCTGTCCCCGTCGAAATGGCCGCGCTAAGCCAGCAGTTACTGGATACGGGCTGACTGGCTGGCCGCCAATTTGACCGGCCACCCCTCTCTATCCTGCGCACGAGATTGCTGTTACCGCAGCCAGTCCATCAATTGATTCACCATCGTCCAGAACATCTGCCTCAACGTCCGCTGCGTCTATGGCATCGGCGTTACATAGGCAATGAGGTGGGCTTCTCTGGATCGTCGGTGACATGCGTACTCCCTACACAAAAGCCCCGCCTGAAACGTGCTCGCTTAAGCTCTGCGCAGTGAATAGCCCGGAAGAATCACATCTCACCCCCAAATCTCGTTAACATCTACACGATTTGCGGCGACAAGAATTATTCGTGTCGGACGCTCTAGCTTTTTTCTTGCAGATGAAAGGATTGTCCGGTGCCTCTGAAGCTAACTGTATTAGATCAAACCCCGATTCACGAACATCGCACCACTGCGACTGCTGCAGGCACATCAGTGGAATTGGCCATGGAGTGCGACCGCTGGGGCTATCACCGCTACTGGGTAGCAGAGCACCACAACAGTATTCAGTTCGCCGGTGCCGCGCCAGAGATCCTGCTCACACGAATAGCCAGTGCCACTAGACAAATGCGAGTAGGCAGCGGCGGCGTGATGCTGACCCACTACAGTCCCTACAAGGTGGCCGAGACCTTTGCTCTCATTGGGGGACTTTTTCCAGGCCGTGTTGATTTAGGGATCGGGCGAGCGCCTGGCGGCAGCCACCTCAGCGCTGTTGCGCTTGCGGCCCCAGGGAATGTTTTGCAACACGATCACTTCCCCCAACAGGCAGCAGAACTCTGCGCATTTATTAGGGGGGATTTCCCTGCCGGTCATGCTTACTCAGCGCTGTCCTGTAACACCGATGCGTCCAGCATGCCCTCTCTTTGGATGCTTGGATCTGGCGGAGGCAGCTCAACACTGGCCGGGCAGCTCGGCATGGGCTTAGCCCTCGCGAAATTCATTGCTCCCAAAACATGCTCTCCTGCGATTTTCCAACATCACGCCGAAATGTACCGCCGGTCAACCGTGACCACCACTCCTCCTCGCCTGGTAGCGCTGGCTGTCATCTGCGCCGAGTCAGATGAGGAAGCACGGCTGATCGCCGGCACTGCGGTGTACAGAAAAATGATGGCCGGTGGGAAGAGGGAAAGATTGCTGAGCCCTGACGAGGTGCAGCGTCGTTACAAACTGATGAGTCGCCATGACCAGGATGAGTTCGATAACACGCTCAGCGATATGGTGGTTGGGTCGCCAGAAACCTGCCGTGGGAAACTCCAGGAAATCGCAACCGAATTTGGGTGTGAGGAAATAGGCGTTGTGACCGTCACCCACAGCCTGGAGAACAGAATTCGGAGCTATGAACTCCTTGCGAATGCATTCGGCTTAAGTGACCGATAACGATTACAGGGTAGCTGTCATTAGTCGCTCGGTGATCAAGCGGCTGATGACTTGGTGCACTCAGCTCGAGCTCAGACGCCTACGCGATCCAGGGACGTTTCGATGAAGCCTGCTTTGAGGTAGAAGTTCTTGGGCGTTCCCACTTGAGCTTTGGAGGACGCGCCACTTGCTCCCCCTCTCACGCGCCATCTGCTCACCCTCAGAGATGAGTAGGTGGGCAACGCCCGAAGACCTTTTATCAGGAACCACGTAGAGCTCGGTAATGGCGCCGGAGCTACCCCCACGCGTTAATCGATCCTCGTTAATCATGATGATTGCGATGGCGAACTCTTCCTTGAGCAGTGGGAAGCCGAACGATCTCTCTGGTATCTCCTCGAGAAGCTCCTTCCCCACCAGACTGCGGCCAGGCGTTTCCGATCCTCGTTGCTCTGATACGAGCGCCCCCAAAAACTGCTAACAAGGCCAGGTGGTTCACTTCATTGCTCGTATCGACACCGCCGTACCTTCCCCCGAACCGATCGGTGACCCCAGCTGAGAAATTCGTTGCCCTCGGTCATCAGTGAAATTTTTCGCCTTTGACTCTGACTGCCCAAGCGGTACGCACCTGCAGCCAAACCATAAACATGTTTACCTTAAAGCCTTCATGCGAAATCTAGAAAACCCATAGAAACAGATCCTTGACGAGGGAGTTCGTGCGCCTTATAACGTTAACATGTTACCAATGAGCATCCTGAGGAAAGCCTCCCCGCTACCGCCTCAGACCGGTCACGCTCACCGGCTCGGATAGCTCGATACCGAGCGCTTCCTGCGCGACCGACTGGTTGCCAAGTGCTTGGCATTCCTCCCTAACAACAAACGCAAAGGGGATGCAATTGACTCAATCTGATCGAACTGCGGATTTCATCATTGTCGGCGCTGGCTCAGCCGGATGCACGTTGGCGGCAAGACTCTCGGAAGATCCCAACACACTGGTTCTCCTGCTTGAGGCTGGCGGATTCTCGAAAGACCCATGGCTCAACATTCCAATCGGTTACGCTAAAACCGTTGGCAATCCCAAGCATGACTGGGGCTTCAATTCGGCCCCCGAATCCGAGTTGAACGATCGCGAGATCCCATGCCCGCGTGGGCTTGGCGTGGGCGGTTCAAGCTTGATCAACGGCATGCTCTACGTTCGCGGGCATCAGCGCGATTACGATCAATGGGAAGCGCGAGGCTGCGAAGGGTGGGGTTGGAACTTCATGAAGAAGTACTTCGATAAGAGCATGCACTACCCTGCCGCTACCCCCCCAGCTTCGACTAATGCCAACCCGCTATGGATCACTGACCTACCCAAAGACAAGGTTTCGGACGCATTCGTGGCATCCGCCGCACGCGTAGGCATCCCTTCCACCGACGACTTCAACACCGGAAACAATTTCGGCGCCGGCTACTACCGGATGAACGTGCGTGCCGGCAAAAGAATGAGTGGTTACACGGCCTACCTCAAGCCCGTAGCGCATCGCAAAAACCTCAGAATTCTGACTGACTGCACCGCTGCCCAAGTCGTGTTCGAAGGCACCAGAGCGGTGGGCATAGTGGTCATAAGGGGTAGCGAGCAGATAACACTCCGAGCCACCAAGGAGGTGATCCTGAGTGCCGGCGCGATACAGTCCCCTGCGATCCTCCAACGCTCCGGCATAGGCCCTGCTTCTCTTCTTGAAACCTTAGGAATTCCGGTGTTGGTAGATTCTGCCGGGGTTGGTCGCAACCTTCAGGATCACTTACAGATTCGAATGACTTATGAGTGCCAAGGCATCAAGACACTCAACGAGTTGAGCCACAGCCCAGTCCTCAGTGCGATTGAAGTTGCTCGATACGGGCTTTTTCGTACAGGCGCATTGGCGACAGCAGTGCATCGAGCTGGAGCATTCTTCAATGTACTAAGCACACCGGAATGGCCAGACGCACAGATTCATATGGCGCTTCTAAGCTTTGACCGTCGACAAGAGCCAATGCATTCGTTCCCCGGAATCACACTTTCCGGCTGCAATCTGCGCCCGTCCAGTCGTGGATTTGTTGCGATCGAAAGCAGCGATCCCAAGCGCCCTCCTCTCATCAGATTCAACTACCTGGAAACGGATCATGACAAGGAACATGCCGTCGCCATGGTTCGCAAAATTCGAACGATTGCTGCCGTAGAGCCATTGGCTTCGCTCATCAAGCGCGAGCACGCTCCTGGCCAGGAACGTGATTCTGGTGAAGCAGTTTTTGACTGGATCAGGCAGACCGCCAGCAGCATTTTCCACCCAGTAGGGACTTGCGCCATGGCTGATACACCGGATTCGCCAGCAGTGTTGGATTCAAGACTCAAAGTTAATGGCGTTGATTCGCTCCGCGTTGTCGACGGATCCGTGATGCCAGAGCTGGTATCTGGGAACACGAACGCCCCGATCATCGCCATCGCGGAGAAGGCTGCGGATTTGATTCGAGAAGATTGGGCTTAAGCAGCCCACAGCGTCACCAAATAACAATCACAGAACTCACCTGGTGCTGCCATGACAAAACTACAAGAAACGCTTGCGCTCAAGCCTATGAACGCCTTCCAAATAGCCGCCATATTCATGTGCGTGCTACTCAATATTGTGGACGGCTTCGACATCCTGGTGATGGCGTTCACAGCACAGCACGTGTCCAGCGAATGGGGGCTGTCTGCTTCAGAGCTCGGGGGGCTTTTCAGTGCGGGCATCATTGGCATTGCCATTGGTTCGATGGTCATTGCGCCCCAAGCAGACAAGGTAGGTCGACGGACTATCATCCTGCTCTGCCTGGTGATTTCCGGCA
This sequence comes from Pseudomonas sp. NMI542_15, assembly GCF_021283425.1. Lineage (NCBI taxonomy): Bacteria > Pseudomonadati > Pseudomonadota > Gammaproteobacteria > Pseudomonadales > Pseudomonadaceae > Pseudomonas > Pseudomonas sp. NMI542_15. The sequence goes on from NZ_JAJSRO010000001.1 coordinate 557,366, forward strand.
TCGGAATGACGCTTTCCAGCCTAAGCGAGTCGGCGTTTCAACTCGGCGCACTGAGGGCTCTCACAGGGTTAGGGGTTGGAGGTCTGCTGACCTGCTCAAACATTATCGCCAGCGAGTATGCCTCCCAAAAATGGAAGGGGCTTGCCGTGACGATCCTGGCTAGCGGAGTGGCGCTCGGGGCTACCTTCGGCGGGATGCTTGCCATCGTCCTGATAGAAAATTTCGGTTGGCGCTCGGTCTTTCTGTTCGGCGGCATCAGCACCTTCGTGATGATACCGCTGGTGGTTGGCCTGTTACCTGAATCGCTGGATTTCTTGCTGACTCGCCAACCAAAAGACTCACTCGCGCGAGTCAATAAGCTTGCTCGCCGCTTGGATCTGGAGCAGGTGAGCTTACTTCCTCAACGACCAACCAAGACTTCCCCCAAGCCCAAGTCTCTGTTCGCTGGGCTTGTTGAGGGCAAGTGGCTGAAAACCTCAGTCTGCATTTGGCTTGCATTCTTCATGACAATGTTCACCTTCTACTTCGTCATGAGCTGGACACCTAAGCTGCTTGCCACCAGTGGGCTGTCGGCCAAAGAAGGGATCACTGGTGGACTGCTGCTCAGCGCCGGCGGCATCATCGGCTCGGCCGCGATCGGCTTGCTAAGTGCCCGATTCACGATCGTACAAGTGCTCGCCAGCTTTATGGGGCTCAACGCTGTTCTGATGTTCAGCTTCGCCTTCTTCTCATCGGTGTCGAGCCTGGCTTTCTTGATCGGGTTCTTTCTCGGCTTTACCGTGTATGCCTGCATGGGCGGGCTTTATGCTGCAGTGGCGATTCTCTATGAGCCTGGCCTGCGAGCAACGGCGCTTGGCTTTGCAACGGGAATCGGTCGCGCCGGCGGAATTCTCTCCCCGCTGATCGCAGGCATCCTGATTGACTGGCAATTCAAATCGCAGACTCTGTTCATGCTCTACGGCTGCGCGATGGTGCTTGGATGCATTGCAGTTTTGACTGCGAATCGCCACAGCCACGCTGGATCATCTATTAGCTCGAACCCATCCGAGACTGCGGCGAACAGCTGACTTAGCTCGCTTACGTACACCCCGGCAGAACCAGCAGCCGGGGTGTACAACGATTGCTGAATCACCCTCCCCTAAAGCTGCTCCACAACCTTGCCACAGTCTGCCGTTAACTCAATTCCTCCCCGTACCAGATGAAAAATCAGGACGCGACAGCATCAACCCTCGGTCATAGATTTGATCAGCTTGGGCTCTTTTCACATTAAGCACTGCCATTCGTAACCTGCCCGGTATGCAGCTCTGATTAGCTAAGCCATTTCGGCTGCCGCATCGAATCGCAAAAGCGTGTACTCCGCGCCTCCTGACGTCTTAGAGAGGACGCACGTGCACACATGAGGTGCACGACATCCAGGAGCAGTGGTCTGCCCCATGCACCACATCCATCATCTGTAGGATACCGAGTAGGAAAAACACACGAGATACTCATGGAAGACGCTGCCTTACCCAGCCGTATTCGAACCCGCGACCGAACAATACAAACAACACTGTCGCCCCTGGGAAATGATGCAATGAGCGAAAATCCAACACGGACGATCAGCGCAACCGTTCTGCACGCCTTCAGCATGGCAATTTTGCAGATTCAACGCCTGGCGCAGGAATGCACTGTTTCCGATTTTCATGGGTCGGCCCTAGACGAATTGAGAAAACTCATTGCGTTCGACAAGGCCTGGTGGGGACGCTCTGCGTTGATCGAAGGTCTTCCAGTCCGACATAGCAGCCATCTGTTCGAACTGCCGGTCGACTTCCTTCAGGACTGGGAATCGATACGTACTGAGGATGTGACCATCCAGCTAAATCGCGCGACTCCAGGACGAACAGTCTGGGTGGACTCGAGAAACAGCAGCCCAGGGCTGGATTGGCTAGGTAAGCGGCACGATATCGGTGACTTCATCTGCATCAGCCTGCCCCATCACCAAACGCAATTGGTGGATCACCTCACGCTTTACAGGACAAGCAGAGCGTCCCAATTCAACCACACCGATCGATTGCTGCTGGATGCGGCCATGCCCCACCTCAATGCAGCTGTCACCACCAACCAGATCCAAACATTCAAATCTCGGCGCGGCACTCTGATGGAGCGCAGCAATCTCGCATTGGCGGTATGCGACAAGCAAGGCGTTCTCTACAGCGCAGAAGATGGATTTCTAGATTTGCTTCTAACCGAGTGGCCGAAATGGCGCGGCCCGAAGCTGCCAGATCAACTGCGACAACCGAGCTATAAAGGCGAAAATTGTGAAGTCCAAACCGACCCTGTGGACGATCTTCTGCTGGTCATCCTTCGCAAGCAATCCCCTGTCGACTCACTCAGCAGTAGAGAGTCAGAGGTGGCCCTCCGCTTTGCTGATGGCAGCACCTACAAAGAGATTGCACAAGAGCTGAAGGTTGCTCCAAGCACTGTTCGACACCACATTCGCAGCATCTACACGAAGCTAGGCGTTAACGATAAAGCTCGATTCGCCCAGCTCATGCATCCCCTCCTAACTGAGGTTTATCCCTGACTTCCCTGAGGCCGCCTAGTACGGCACGGGCCCGCTTTGCCTGCAAAAACCATTTCCAGCAAAGGGTCGATAACAATGCACAAGATCCAGCCCTCTCCCCGTCTTCAGATGACAGCATTGATCGCCTATGCGGCGATCACTGCATCTATCCTGCTGACGACCCCCGTAATCGCAGCTCAACTGGCCCTAGAACGCGGGTTGGATGCAGCGCAAGTTGGTCTGCTCTTCTCCATCGAACACAGCGGAATGAGTCTCGCCGCCCTTCCCGCTCTATGGTGGCTCAAGAGAGTCAACTGGCGTTATGCAGCCACTGTTGCTGCCTCCATCTACATCATCGGAAACATTGCGTCCGCCATGGTGGAGGATTACGGGTCATTGCAGGTTGCAAGGGCGGTTAGTTCTTTTGCGGCAGGCTCGCTCATGATTCTCAGCTTGTCCTGTGCTGCACGCCACCCAAACCCCAGCAGAGCCTATGGTGCCTGGGTACTCGGGCAACTCGTGCTCGGGGCAATTTGCCTAGCCGTGCTACCCCGCCTTTACGGCCATTTCGGCCTGCCCGCTGGCTACCTATTGCTTGCTGGGCTGATGATCATCGCGCTGCCACTTGCTCGTGGGATGCCGCACAGCAATCGCGCTAAACCAGCGCCCCAGGGACACGCAAAAACATTCCCCCTCCTCAAAGCACTGCTCGGCAGCGCCGCTCTACTGGGCTTCTATGTTGCACTTAGCTCGGTGTGGACATTCATAGGGGCCATAGGAAAGAGCGCGGGGCTAAGCGCAAACGCCAGCGGGGATATTCTCGCCGTAGCAACCTTGTTTGGAATTGGAGGCGCAACCACCGCCACAGCCATTGGTGGACGATGGAGAAGAGCTCCCCTTCTCTGCGCAGGGTTTGGAATGATGATCGTCTCTATGGGATTGCTGATGAGTGATCCTCAGCTAGCGCGTTACACCTTGGCAATCTTCATCTTCAAGTTCACCTGGACTTACACACTGCCCTTCATCCTGGCCAACCTCGCTGCAATTGACCAGTCCGGAAGACTGATGGGGATCAGCAATCTGGTAATAGGCACAGGCATTGGCACTGGGCCGATCCTGGCCGGCTTTCTGATTAGCCACGACCCAAGCTTCAGCTACCTACTGATCTGCTCCGCCTCCATCGCTGCTTTGTCCTTGCTGCTCATCCTCAGCGGTCGGCGACTTGCATCTTCACACCCCTTGACTCAATCGATCTGAATGGAGTTTTACATGCCGAGCCATACTGCTTTTCTCTTCGATGAAATGACCTTCTGGCACAGCGCAAGTCAGTATGCGTTAACGCTTCCTGTCGGTGGGTGGGTGCAACCACTCGCCGGCGGCGGGCATGCCGAATCCCCCGAAACGAAGCGCCGACTGAAAAACCTAATCGATGTTTCTGGACTGTCTAGCCACCTCAAGATCAGAACGGCAATACCTGCGGCTGAATCAGATTTGCTCCGCGTCCATCCCGCTCATTACCTGAAGCGCTTCAAATCTCTCAGTGACGAGGGAGGTGGCGAACTGGATCATCGAGCCCCGACCGGCCCCGGTAGTTTTGAGATAGCGAAGCTATCCGCCGGCCTCGCCGTTGCAGCAGTAGAAACTGTTCTTCAAGGAGAAGCCACGAACGCCTACTCGCTTTCCCGACCACCAGGGCATCATTGTTTACCCGACAAGGCCATGGGGTTCTGTTTCTTGGCGAACATCCCGATTGCCATTGAGTCAGCAAAAGCGCGGTTTGGCCTGGGCAAAGTCGCCGTGATCGACTGGGATGTTCATCACGGAAATGGCACGCAAGCGGTCTACTACAACCGCCCCGATGTGCTGACAATTTCCATACACCAAGATCGATGCTTTCCGCCCGGATACAGCGGCACCTTAGACCAGGGAGAAGGCAGTGCCGTAGGCACCAACTTGAACATTCCACTGCTCGCAGGTAGCGGCCATGAAAGCTATCTGGAGGCCATGGAGAGCATTGTAATCCCGGCGTTGCAACGGTTTGAGCCGGAACTCATCATCGTGGCATGTGGTTACGATGCGAACGCTGTCGACCCTCTAGCCCGCATGCTGGCACACAGTGAGACTTTCAGGTGTATGACGCGCTTGGTGCGCGAAGCGGCTGAGCGACTGTGCCAAGGGAGGCTCGTTTTCGTACACGAGGGAGGTTACTCAGAGGCATACGTCCCGTTCTGCGGGCTAGCCGTCCTGGAGGAGCTATCGGGTCAGCGCACCGAGGTAAACGACCCTCTGCTCGATATGTTACTCAAGCAGCAGCCAGGTGAAGAGCAGCGAGCACTGCAAAGCGGTTTGATAAAGGAGATGGCGAAGCACTTCAATCTTGCCAGCTGAAGGTGCAGTAGGGCCTTCTTCATTCTCGGTGCCAGCACCAGGATAAAAAATGCCGTCGTAGCAGTCCGCTCCGACGGCATTTTGCAGAGCTTAGAGTTATCTGCTACCTACCCCGCACAAGCCTTCGCGACAGCAACAGAAGCAACGTAGCAAGCACCATCATGATGGTCGCCGCCGCGAGCAGCACAGGGCTGAGTGCCTCCCGGGCGACCGTAAACATTTCGCGGGGAAGTGTTCGTTGATCTGGGCCTGCCATGAACAATGTCACAACCACCTCATCGAGGGAAGTTGCGAAGGCGAACAATCCTCCCGAGATAAGGCCAGGCGACAGCAGTGGCAACGTGATGAAGCGGAACGTACTCAGCGGTGTCGCGCCCATGCTTGCAGCGGCCCAAAGCAATCTGGTGTTCACCGTACCGAGTGTGGCACCGACGTTTACCACGACGAACGGGACAGCCAGGGTGGTATGGGCGATCACCAGACCGGTGAAGGTTCGAGTCAGACCCACCTTCGAAAATACGAAGTACATCCCAACTCCCACGATGACTGCCGGAACAATCATCGGCGCCATTAGCAAAACTTCGATGACTCTCTTGCCCGGCATAGACGGATGACGCAAACCCAGCGCAGCTGACGTCCCAAGAATCAATGAAAGCACTGTGCTGACAATGGCAACGAGGAAGCTATTTCCCAAAGACTCCAGCCAGGCGCCTGAGGCCAAGAACATCCAGTACCACTCGAGTGTGAAGCCCCCCATCGGCAGCGACATATATCGGTTATCGCTGAACGAGAGAGGCAGGACACTCAGAACCGGAAGTACGAGAAACGCCAAGACCAGAATACTTGTAAGGGCAAGACTGACGCTGCCAAATCCGGCTAGGGCGCCACGATTCAAATTACGGATCATTTTAAATTCCCCTGCCCACTACGGCGAGCCAAGCGAGCCTGAACGAGATACAGGGCCGTGGTGGCAACCAACAAAATCACACCAAGCGCTGAAGCGAGCCCCCAGTTCAAGGTGGCGGTTGTGAACTGAGCGATGTAGAAGCTGATCATCTGATCACCCGGCCCGCCGAGTAGCGCAGGGGTAATGTAAAACCCGAGCGTAACGATGAAGACCATCAAAGCGCCGGCTGCCAGACCTGGTAAAACCTGCGGCAGATAGACCTGGAAAAATACCCGTACAGGTCTAGCCCCCATCGAATACGCGGCTTGCGAAAGCAACGGATTCACTGCGTCCATTGATGCCAAAAGGGGGAAAATCATAAACGGCAGCATGACGTGCACCATTGCGATAAGTACTCCGCTTCGGTTGTACAGAAGCTGCATCGGGCTATCGATCAGGCCAAGATTCATAAGAAGGGAGTTCACCATGCCTTGATCCTGGAGCAGCACCATCCAAGCCGTCGTGCGAACGAGGATGGACGTCCAGAATGGCAGCAACACCATGAGCAGCATGAAATTTCGAGTTCTGGGAAGCTGCCGCTGCAGAAATGCGCACAATGGAAAGGCCAGTAGCGCACAAAGCACTGTCGTTGCCCCGGCGATCAAAAACGTGCGTCCGAGAATATCCCGATAGACACTTCCCTCAGCCTTGGCGACGAGCCCCTCTCGATAATCATGCTTTTGCCCAACAGCAGAAAGCAGATGATAGGTACTGACGCCGCCGCTCGCGCGCTTGAAGGTTTGCCAGGTGGGATTTGCCAGCCAGCGCTCATCAAGGCGCCCAAACGCTTCGGCAGTATCATCGAGCTCGCTCACCTTCCGCTTGGCCGTCATCAACATGGCCCTAAGCTCAGGCTGCTCATTTGCCAACCGCCGCGCTGCACCGGCCAAATCTCGCGGTGATACAGCACCAAGATCTTTCGCCAAAGCCTTGTAGAGCATCACTGGCGGATCCGACACGCCGTCCCATTCTTGAAGCGCGCCTGCAGTGGCAGGCATGGCTTGGCTTAGTTCTTCATCGGCCACCGATTGCCAAAGCAGCGTGCCAATAGGCCCAACGAAGCTCAGAGCGAGAAAAACTACCAACGGTGTCAGTAGCAGGTACGCTCGCACCAGCGCAGCTCTGTCGCGTCGAGCAATCACCGGTGGAGTCGTATTGATAGCGATAGTAGTCATAGCATGCTCCCAACCTATCGCACCGACCAGGCTGCCCACTTGGCATTGATTTCATCAATGCGGTCGACCCAAAACTGATCATCGATCATCAGGATGTTCTGTTTGTTTTGATCAGCTATCGGGGAGTCAGCCATCTCAGAGGCAGGAGTCTGTTCGATACCCGCCTTAGAGGTGATGCCGGTATGCTGAGCCGCTGGCCAGAGGCGCTGGTTTTCACCCTGCCCCATGACCTTCAGCAACCCATACGCTTTGTCGACGTTAGGTGAGTTCGCAAGAATGACCCAGCTATCCATAGTCTGAAGGGACTGGTTCCAAACCATGCCGAAAGGCTTCTTATCCAGCTTCACCGCATTGGTGACTCGTGAGTTGTAGACGCTACTCATTGCAACCTCTCCGGACGCGAGAAACTGCATGGGTTGCCCCCCAGTTTTCCAGAACAGGAGCTGAGGCTTGATCGTGTCGAGCTTCTTGAAAGCACGCTCGACTCCTCCTGGACTGTTGAGGGTTTTGTATACTTCGCTCGGAGCCACACCGTCAGCCATCAGGGCGATTTCGAGATTGCCTTTGGGCCCTTGGCGCAGCGCGCGCTTACCGGGGTACTTGTGCAGGTCAAAGAAATCTGTCCAACTCTGTGGCGGGATTTTGAGCTTACTGGTGTCATAGGTCAGCACGAAGTTGTAGACGTTGTTTCCTACCCCGCACTCACTAACGGCTTCCGGTATGTAGTTCTTCTCACCCCCAATTCTGGTGAAATCCAGCTGCACAAAAAGACCCTCACTACACCCAAGCAAAAGATCTTCACGCTCGACCTGGACGACGTCCCAGCCGCCATCTTCACTTTCGGCCCGAGTGCGAAGCAGGCCAATCCCGCCATCCCAGCTGTCCTCCAATACCTTGTCGCCGCTCTCCTTGCTATGGGGTTCAAAGAAGATTTTGCGTTGCGAGTCCTGATAGGCACCGCCCCAGGACACTACCGTCAGATCGCGGGCAAGTGCAGGCGCGGCCAGGCAAGCGAGAGTGGCGGAGGCTGCAAGCACACAAGATATTTTTCGAATAGTTTGCATAGATTTAGACCCGTATTTATTTTTGGAGATCGGCAGCAATCTAGTTGGTACGTAATTTTTATAAGACCATCACGGTGGCGGCAGTACCAAGGCATGGGGTGCTGGCATCGCCAGTCGAACACTCTCTCCAGGAACTGGCACCGCGCGACCGATAGCGCTTGGGTTAAAGGTCATACAAACGGCGGTTCCCGCTGTGGTGCGCATGTGGAGCTTGCAATGAGGGCCATGAAATACGGCGTCGCAAACCTGAGCACTGATTGCACTTTCTGAAGGACGTGCGAAGCTAAGATTCTCTGGCCGGATTGCTAGAGCAACACGACTACCAGGTAGCGATTCTCCGCCACCACATTGAGCGGAATGGACGCTGCCATCGTCATCAAGTCGAACCCGGGCAGTTCCGTCGACGCGATCCAAAATACTGCCAGCGAACAGATTGGTTTCACCCAAGAAGTTCGCGACGAAACAGCTAGAAGGTCGGTTGTATATGATCTCAGGTCGGTCAATCTGCGCGATCTTGCCATGGTGAAATACCGCTACCCGGTCAGACATCGTCATCGCTTCATCTTGGTCGTGGGTCACATAGATGAATGTGATACCGAGCTGCTTATGAATGGCCTTCAATTCCAGCTGCATGTGCTCACGAAGGGCTTTGTCCAGCGCCCCTAGCGGCTCATCCATCAACAGCAAGCGAGGTCTGTAGACCAGCGCCCGTGCCAATGCGACGCGCTGCTGCTGACCACCTGAGAGTTGAGACGGCATCCGATCTTCGAAACCTTCCAATTTGGCAAGAGCGAGTGCTTCGCGTGCCTGCGCACGCATCTCGCTTGCCGGCACCTTCCGCAGCTTCAATGGAAACTCAACGTTCTGTGCGACAGTCATGTGCGGGAACAGTGCATAACTCTGGAACACCACTCCCATATCACGCCGATAAGCAGGCAGCCGGCTGATATCTTCCCCATCCATCATGATCCGACCACGATCAGGAGCATCGAAGCCTGCAAGCATCATCAATGTCGTGGTTTTGCCCGAACCGCTAGGGCCGAGCAAAGACAGAAACTCGCCCTGGTGGATTGTCAGATCAAGGTCATTGACGACCCAATTCTGCTCATCATACGTTTTGAAGACAGACTCAAAAGTAACCAGCGTAGGACTGGACTTCAGAGATACGGCCTCGATTACTTCACTTGGCATATTTCGCATGGCTGAGATACTCATTGCTGCAGCCCTGCGTATACCTCATCGAGTGCTTCCTTCACCGCGACGAATAGAATTTCCAGCTGGTCAGCTTCAATGATCAGGGGCGGCGCCATAGCCAGCGAATTGCCAATTGCGCGCAGAAGTACGCCCCGGCGCACAAGAGCTTTACTCACTCGCTCAGCCACTTTGAGATCCGCTGAAAAAGGTGCACGAGTAGCCTTGTCCGCTACCAACTCAATGGCCGCCATGAGGCCTACTCCACGGGCCTCGCCCACCAGAGGATGGTCACCGAGAGCGCGGACACCAGCTTGAAACAGAGGCGCGATCTCTCTGACTTTGCCAACGATGTCGATCTCGTCGTAAACGGTGAGGGTTTCAAGCGCAACGGCAGCTGCTACCGGGTGCCCACCGTAAGTGTAGCCATGGCCTAGGCCACCCAATTTCCTGCTCTGATCTGCGATGACTTGGTAAATCTGATCGTTGATCAGGATCCCCGAAATCGGCTGAAATGCTGCCGACAGGCCTTTGGCGCAGATCAACATGTCAGGCTTGATCCCCATGGTTTGGGAACCCCAATAATTTCCTGTACGGCCAAAGCCACACACAACCTCGTCGACCACCATTAGGATTTGGTACTTCTTCAGGACGCTCTGGACTTTATCGAAGTACCCTGCAGGTGGCACTACAACCCCACCAGCGGCCATAACCGGCTCAGCGATGAAAGCACCAATTGTCTCAGGGCCAGCCTTGAGGATTTCTTCCTCCAATTCGTTTGCCAATCGAGCTGCAAATGCCTCATCCGACTCACCAGGCAGCGCGTCACGATAGGCGTGTGGGCAGCGGACGTGAATGACGTTATCCAGAAGCTTGCCCCAGCCATTGTGCATCGGAGCCAGACCAGTCAATGTGGACGCCGCCAGAGTGGTACCGTGATAGCCGCGATGCCGAGCAATGATGCGATGTTTACCAGGCTGGCCGATCGCATTGTGGTAATAACTGATCAGCTTGATTGCGGTATCTACCGCCTCTGAACCCGAGCTTTGGAACATAACCTTGCCCAGGCCCTCAGGGGCCTTGGAAACCAGCTTGTCAGCCAGCTTCGCAACAGCGGTGTGACTACGATGCGCGAAGGTCTGCTGATAGGGCAATTCAAGCATCTGACGATACCCAGCCTCGGCCAGTCGAGGCTGACTGAAGCCAAGGTTGGCGCACCAGAGGCCGGACATCCCCTCGAGCAGCTTCTTACCCTGCTCATCGAATACATACACGCCCTCACCCCGGGCGATCATGAGAGGGCCAGTCTCCTCATGTAGGCGCAAATCTGTATGAGCATGAAGGTGATGCGCCACGTCAATCTGCGCGAGCGGGCTGAAGTGTTTTGTCATTTTTATCCCTGCCTTTCTCTGTATGCGTACACGGAACGTAAACATATTTAAGATATGGCAATCAGGGCGTCAATCGGGCACCGGGCAGGATCGCACTGAGTCACCCTTCCTCGGAGGCCTTCTAGAATTCGTAACGAATAATAAGAATACTGGTTTTCCAAGCCCTCACCTCGCCCTAGCCCGCAGCCAATCTGGGCCTAGGGGTTTCAGGCGTACGATGAGGGAAGCGCATCACAGGAATTAGTTATCATGTTAACTAAGATAAATGTGGTTTCTTATTCCAATAAAATTGATACCGACCACCATCACCGCTTGCTACGATCGTATCGCCCTCGCAAACAAGAACCAAAAATGGAGTCCAAATGAGGAACACGAACAACGATAAAGAACCGGGCAAGGCGAACGTCAGATCCGTTCAGCTGGCCTTTGACGTCCTCGAGCGCGTGGCGGCTGCGCATGGCGACATCGGTGTCAGCGAATTGGCCGCTCAGCTGGGCGTGACAAAAGCCTCGGTTTTCCGACATCTGCAAACGCTTGTTGAGAGGGGTTACCTATCTCAAGACCCCAACACGTCTCGGTACAGGTTGGGAGTTCAGTCATATGTCCTGGGACAAATGGCAGCGGGTGGGTGCGATCTGGTGGATGCGGCATCTGACGGAATGCGGGATCTGCAACGAGATACTGGCCTATCGACAGTGTTAGCAACACTTCAGGGCAAGCGCCTCATCGTGGTAAACACTCAAATTGGTCGGGCCCCACTGGAAATCGGAGTTCGATCCGGTACTGAGCTAGCCATGCATTGCCACGCATCAGGGAAGATTGCGCTCGCCTTCTCCAGCAGGCTCGGCGTCGAGCAGCTTGATGAGCACCTTCCGTCTCTTACACCCCATACTGTGACGAACCTCCGAGCGCTTTCCAAAGCTGTAGAGCAAACGCGACGCGAAGGTTGGGCCGCTGCCATCGAGGAAGAGACACTCGGGATATCTGCGCTCGCAGCGCCCATCCTTGGCAACTCGGGAGACCTTGTAGCGGTGATTTGCCTGGTCGCCTCCGTCCAGCACATCAACCACGTACCCAATACCCAGCACATTGAAGCGCTGAAGCGGGCGGCGCTGCGCATTTCCTGGAATTTGGGCTATTCGAAAGACCACCTGGTATCACTAAAATCCGGGGCGCTAGCTCCTGCATAAGCTGAAAGAGTGACCTCCGCCAGAGTCCGACTTCGAGAGAGGATGACAAATCCGGCCTATTTTCGTTAACCTATTAACAACTAAATCGCCCACGAATCCTCTCATGCGACCACTCACTACCAGCCGGCTCTCAATCACATTGGGGCTGGCCATGGACAGCCTGAATGCAGCCTTGCGAAAAGCAGAGGCTCTGAACGCCAGCGTAAGCATTACGATTGTCGATATTGGTGGACGCATGATCCATATGGCACATATGGACAACGCCCCTCTGCAGAGCAGAGAAATTGCGCTAAACAAGGCTCGAACTGCAGTTGGGTTCGGCGTCTCTACGAGCCAATGGACTGAGCGCCTTCAAAGATGCTCGCCAGCAGTCCAACAAGGGTTACCACTGCAGCCTGGCATGGCCCTGTTCGGAGGTGGCGAGCCGTTCATCCTGGATGGGCAAGTGATCGGAGCAGTTGGAGTTTCTGGGGCATCCGAAGCGATGGACACCCAGTGCGCTCAGGCAGCGATTGAGCACGCCCAGACTCTACTGCAAGGCTGATTGCCTAAACGCCCCGCTCAACTGATCGGGGCGCACTAGGATTACCTATAGTCTTCTACGAGCATCTGCGCCGCATGTCGCGCTAGCGCCTGGACCGGTGCGTTGGTATTGGCACTCACTATGTTGGGCATGATCGAGGCATCGATTACTCTCAGATTCTCTACGCCATTCACACGAAGGCGGGCGTCAACGACCGCGCGGCTATCATTACCCATCCGACAGGTTCCGACTGGGTGCCACATAGTTTGAGCGGCTTTTCTTGCCCATTCGCCAAGCTCAGCATCGGTCTGTACATGGCTACCCGGCGTATATTCCTCTTCCATCAGGTCGCGCAATGATGGCTGAGTGAAGACCTTCCGGGCTTCTTTGATCGCTCCGACCATTGCTTTCAAGTCCTCCGGATGGGTGAGGAAATTCGGATTGATAAAAGGCATGGAAAGGGGGTCTTTGTCTGCCAAACGCAACCATCCCTTGCTCTTAGGCTGCAAGACAATCATGTCCAAAGTCAGACCGGAACGGTATCCGCCCATCTGCGCCTCAATGAGCGGAATGTGGTAGCACTGGATGGTAGGCTCTGCAGTGAAATCGTCCGGATTCCAATGCGAAAGCGTTTCGATACCATTGCTTGCAACTGGGCCATCCCCCATGAAGATGTATCGCATGCCTGCACCGATCATGCCTGCTCCACGAGTCAGCGACTGATACCCCATATCACCCTTGACATACGAAACAACTGGCGTCACGGGATGGTCAGCCAGGTTCTCTCCAACTTCCGGAGAATCCACGACTACTTTGATGCCAAAGGCCTTAAGGTGATCGGCTGGGCCAACACCGGAATGCATCAGAATTTTGGGAGAGTGCGTTGTGCCTGCCGAGAGGATCGTAGCGTTCGCGAACAGCTTCTTGAAAGCATCGTCCTCCACATACTCCACACCAACGGCCTTTCCGTCTTCCATCAACACCTTGGTCACGGTGCATTCGGTGAAGAGTTTCACTCGGCCAGACTCAATGTGCGGTCGCAGATACGCATCTGCGGAGCTGCAGCGCTTGTTATCCCCAATAGTACGATGCACGGGAGACACGCCAATTTGGCTAGCGCCATTATAATCAGCGTTGTAAGGCAATCCGTACTCTTGGAAAGCCTTCATGCAACGTTTGTTCAGCTCGTTAATATTGTCAGCCACAGTGACCGCCAAGCCACCATCGATACCATGGTATTTATCATGGAAGGTATCGTTTTTTTCTTGGGCAATGAAGTGAGGTAGGAGATCATCAAACGACCATTTTCCAGTATTGCCAACAGCGGATTGCCATGAATCGTAGTCTCGGCGCTGACCACGCACATAACACATCGCATTAATAGAAGACCCGCCACCCAGGACTTTCCCTGAAAGATACGGCATGACAGTGCCAAACTGTGGGGTTGTGGAGTCTTTCCAGACGTGCCACTCATACTCGAGGATTTTAGCTGAACCCGCAGGCATATGAATGAGCGGATCCCAGTCCGACTTCCCAGCTTCGATCAAGGCCACACTGGCTTTGGTATTTTCAGCGATATAGCTTGCCACTACACACCCAGCAGCGCCGCCGCCCACCACCAAGAAATCGAAACTTTCGGCAGGATTTGTGCCGCTTGGGTTCGAAAAAGTGTCAACAGCAGCTTTCCCCTGAGCCGCTTGTGCACTTTTTTGACGATTACGTAGATATGTTCTGTTGCTCAGCTCCGATCTGGGGTGCCTGGGGGAAAATGGTCGGAGTTCTGAACATTTCAGGCCACGAAGCTTTCAAGTCGAAAATCGTTGAAAGCAAAATCTACAGTGCCGCAATGAAAATTGAAAACAGGATCTTCATTGATAGCCATAAGAACAACCCTATCTATCAAATCCATTACGACCCAGACTTTATCTCAACCCACCTATCAGGCCTAATCGCAACCAATAAAATTAGCGACATATTATCAGCCACCCAAAACGCCATTGGCATGCTAGATGACATCAACCCTCTGCGAAAGCGTTACAGCTTAAAAGATATATTCACCAATGATTTTATCGCCGCATCAGGCTACTGTTTAAAAACGCAGATGCGAAGCGGAGTGGTACTGTATGTTCGCTCTCTAGATGACGATAATAGCGGTGCGTTATGCAACAAGGCCGCAATTCGTTCCAATGGATCTGTTAGAGACCTTTCCGAGCTCCACATTTTAGAAACCATCAAGAAGTGCGGTGGGAATATTAGCAAGTCCGCTAAAAGCCTCGGAGTCTCACGCACGACGCTTTATAGAGTGTTAAGCAAAAAACGATGACAACTAAAAACTAAGGCGACCTCTACTAAAATTAGGCTGGCGATTGCAATACAGCCGCCAGCCCAACCCTTAATAGGCTAACACTTTCGCCAAAGCACTGGCAAAGTGCGGAATATTATCCTTGTTAAGGCCTGCAAGGTTTATACGACCCGACGGAGCCATGTAAATGCTGAATTCATCCTTCAACACATTCACCTGGGCGACAGAGAGGGGCAATAGAGCGAACATGCCCCTCTGATTTCCCAAAGCAACCAGATCAATCTTCCCAACCGTGCCATGCTGGGCAAGCTGCTGACGCATGTCATTAATGCGCTGCGTAGACTCAACAAGCTCCGACACCCAAAGCTTTTTGAAGGCCGGATCAGTCAGAATAGTGGTAACAATGGCCGCACCATGATTAGGTGGTGCAGAGTAGACAGTCCGGGCAAGGTATTGGACATGCGATTTGATAGCAGAAGAAGATCGCCCATCCTTGCCGACAACAAACAATGCCCCAATGCGCTCACGATAGAGACCGAAATTCTTAGAGCAAGAGAAGGCGATCATTGTTTCAGGAACGCGATAAAGAACCAGCTGCAATGCCTTTACATCCTGCTCTAGGCTATGCCCCAAGCCGAGGTATGCAGAATCGATTAGTGGCAGCATGCCTTTAGCGGCAATAAGATCAGCGACTTCTGCCCATTGATCAAGACTCAAGTCAGCGCCTGTTGGATTATGACAGCAAGCGTGCAGGAGCACGACATCCCCAGGACGCCCAGCCTGCAGGGCCTGAATCATACCTTCGAAGTTGATCTTCTGGGACTCAGTATTGTAGTACTCGTAGGTCTTGATTTCCAAGCCAGCTGCCGAGAACAAAGGCAGATGATTTGGCCAGGTTGGTGTACCAACCCAAATCGCAGCTTTATCGTTGCAAGTCACCGCAAGCTTGGCCGCCAATTGTAAAGCACCAGTTCCGCCAACGGTCTGGCAGCCTACAATCCGATCGGAGAGAGAGCTGGAGTCACCGAATACCAGCGGCGCGACGGCATCTAGGAAGGCGCTATTACCGTCCGATCCATAGTAGGTTTTGGAGCTTTCGGTCTCCAGGATTCGCGCCTCGGCCATTTTAACAGCCGCCATTACCGGCGTTTTCCCATGATCATCCTTGTAGACGCCTACTCCCAAATCGATTTTTTGGGGATTTTGGTCGGCGGCGAACAACTTGATCAACCCGAGAACAGAGTCGCTTGGCAATTCTTTAAGCACTTCGAGCATGCGAAATCCTCCAGCAGGATTAGATTTATGTGCGCTGAATAGGAGCAGACAACAGGACGCACACGCACAGCCACGGAGGAACAATGATCTTCATTTCCCATACAAGCTATGCGATGATAATATGCAATCGTTGTTAGCTAGCCTAACTATACACATCTACGAAAGGAGAGAAAAGCTTGAATGCTGAGCATTTGACCCTGGTTGATGAGACCCGCAAACGACTATTGGTTATCAGCCAGATAATGCGTCGTGAAGCCGAATCCCTTCCAATAACCACTACTCAAGGTGCTGTACTCAGCCTACTGCAAGTAGCTCCAATGACTGTCAGTGAACTGGCGGCTGCCGAAGGTATTAGAACACCTACCATGAGCCAGATTCTCTCACGCATGGAGGAAGCAGGTTGGGTTGAGCGTCCACAAGGGACAGGTAAAGGGAAGGTAATTTGCCTCAGCACTGCGGGAAAACTTCTTTGTGAAGAAGTCAAATCCAAGCGCAATAATACCCTCAAAGAGCGTTTCAAGTCGCTGACCGCTGAAGATCTCGATAAGCTCAAACCCACTTTGGTTCTACTTGACAAATTGATGGGCGCACCCAGGTGTTAATCTACTCAGCTGGGTGGCGCCGCTGAGCGGCGCCCAGCAGAGCAAGCCTAGAAAATGTTGATCGGGTATTCCACGTACACACGAACTTCGTTGGCACTAACGTTGTAGGCTGCAGCGTTCCGAGAGACACGAACGATCGAGCTACGAACTTTGAAACTCAGATCTTTCAGCCCCCCATCTTGGACAACATACTTGATTTGATTGAATAGTTCTCGCTCATCGCCGTCGCCTTGAGGAGTATAGATGTTCTCCCCTTTCAAATAGGCAAAGCGATAAGACAGCCCCGGCACACCCATCGCTGCAAAGTCATATCCATAACCAATCTGCCAAGATACTTCATCTTCTGCATTGAAGTCCGAGAAGAAGGAGTTCGCTAAAAGGAATGTCGAACCACCGTCACCTGGACGGCCCAGACTTTGATAGCCCCCATATGGGTATCCAGCGCTACCACTGCTTCGTTGGTGTGCGAGAATCAGCGAGTGGCCTCCCAGTTTATAAGTAGCAGCCAAACTCCAGATGTTATTTTCGTCGCCACGCCCAAGACGGGCGGCAAATTCATTATCGAGAGCTGTGTGATAGCCCCTCAAATCCAGGGTCAAGGAGGAAATTTTGCTCAAGGGCTGCGTATAGAAAAGCGCGCCGTAAGTCTTCTCGAAGAAATCTTTATCCCAAGAGCGGTACGCAGTAGCTTGAAGGTTGTTTGAAAATGAGTATGTGCCGCCCAGGAGATCGATCTGATTCAGCCCTGCGCTATCATGCCCTTCCGCCCCTTTGCGAATTTCAGACGTAAAGTGCGCAGCATTCAGATCGAACCCGGCGATATCTTTTGAGTTCAAAGACACGCCAGTATAGGTTTCTGGTAACAAGCGCGTATTTGAATAGCTGAGCACTGGGTAGTCGGGCATCTGATCACCATATTTGATGACCGTTTTTGAGACCTTCACATTAATAGCTGCGCCACCGCGAGCCAGATCATCTGCCGGGTTACCGCTACTATCCTGTTTGAACATATCGATGGAGCTGCTACCTGTCCGACCGCCACCACCATCCAGGCGAACAGCGTACATGCCGAATACATCAGCCGACACTCCAATCAAACCTGGAGTGTAACCAGAAGTGAATTTAGCAATTGCAGCCTGCCCCCACTCGCGGCGATCTTGAACACCATGCTTAAAATCTCGATCGAAAACTGCATTTCTCAACAAAACGCTGAGCTTACTGTCGTCAATTACAGCACCCAGATCGTCCGCGCCAAATACTGTCCCCGAGCCTAGCATTACCAGAAACGCACAACCCTTAAAGCCTTTCATCAAAGTTGACCTCTAAATTATTTTTGTCTCAACTCAAAAGCGATAACAGCACGCTAAGACTTACGTTTTTCTCAAGAGCAGCAACCAAGTCATAACTGCAGCCCCGATAAGAGCCGCAGCCGAAAAAACCATTGCCCTCGCAAGCCCCTCCGCAAAGAATCCTGATCCAGTGACTACGCCTTGCCCATGCACAAAGATTCCGAGCAATGAAATACCAAAGGTGCTACCTATCTGGCGGCAGGTCGTATGAACTCCAGAAGCTAAGCCACTGAGCGTGGGCGCCACACTGGAAACGGCACCGTTACTTGTCGAGGCGCTTAAGAACCCAAACCCACACCCTGTCAACGCCAGGAAAACCTCGACGAATACTTGCGACTTCAAATTCGTAGCAACCGCTAGAAGCAATAAAGCCCCCGCAGCACAAAGAGCTCCAACGATGAAAACATTGAACGCTCCCATCCGGGCCATAATTCTGCCACCTACCGAAGCGCAAACCCCCATCATAAGTGTCATAGGAATAAAAGCCGCCCCTACTGCTATGGAACCATACCCAAACTCTTCGTAGAAATAAATTGAGTAGAAAAACAATACCCCAAATAACGCCATGAAAAACGCAGCCCCACCGATGTTTGCCATGACAAACTTCCGATTGAACCAGATACTTAGCGGCATTAGCACCTGATGCCCACTTTTTGTTTTAAAATGCTCAACGATGAGGAAAGTTACTAATCCAAGCGCCGCAGATAGAAGCGAACAAAGCACAAGCTTCGAATCCCAGCCTAGTCGGCTTGATTCATTGAGCCCAAAAACCAAACAAGACAGCCACACTATGCTGAGCAAAGTACCTAGAACATCTAACGAGTATTTCTCCCCAGGCAGGCCATGCTGATTTACGGACAGCGCTTTCCAAGAGGACATAAGAGCACAGATACAAAGCACTACCGACAAAAAGAACCCTGCTCGCCAACTGACCAGCATTACAGCCACACCACCTACCAATGGCCCAATTATCAGACCAATGCTCGCCACACCAGACCAGATACCGATCGCACGAGCTCGCCGCTTAAGGTCGGAGTACTCATTGACTAGGATCGCTAAGGTTTGGGGCAAGTAGACGCCCACCCCAACTGCCTGAATCAATCGTCCGGCCAACAGCCACCCCAGCTCACTAGCCGACATACAAAGCATTGCACCGACAAGGAATATCATGAGCCCGATCAACATCGCCCTGCGGCGCCCAAATATTCGGCCAAGTGCCGAGCCTGGCATTAGCGAGGCCGCAAGTCCGAGCATATATATGGTGGCAACCCACTGCATATCGGTTGGTGTTGCCAATATAACCTTACCAATATCTGGCAACAAAACACCAATCATCGATGCATTGAACATTGACAACATCAACGCAACGCACATTGTCATCAATACAATTATTGAACCACTATCTGAAGCGATTCCTTCAAACCTAGTCTCCGAATAGCTCACTGTAGTCCTCGCTCAATTCTGGGTTTAGTCGCGCAGGCACATTCGCGCATCAAATCAGCAGCGCGCAAATTTACAGATACAGCGTTCATAATCATTGTTTTGATGACATGCGCATTTACTGAACCTGGCGCGAAAGGTGTCCCTCTCGCCCCGCAATCAACCAGCAGCGATCAACTTTAGGCCGCACGCCCCTCAACACACTCTTGATGAGTTTCTAGAGTTGCTAATTTAGGCTTTGTTACCAAAATAGCCACAACAGCTGCCACAAAGAAGACCACGCAATAGTGCGCCGGCGCGAAGGGACTGTTAGTCCACTGCTGAATCAGCGTAACGAAGAAGAGTGAGAACCCACCAAATACCGTAGCAGCCAAGTTGTAGGCGATTGAAAGACCTATCCCACGCACCTCTACCGGAAACAATTCGGATAGATAAGTTGGGCTTGGCGCATAGACTGCGGCAATCAGCACAGCAAACCAACATTCGACAAGTACAAGGGAGTGGAAGCTTGGGTTGTCAATAATATACCCGTAGGCAGGGTAGATAGTAAAAGTAAACAGCACCAGGCCAATAACCAAAATTTTATTACGCCCTACCCGGTCGCTGAGAATACCGAACATAGGAATCAGTGCCATCCGCAATACGACTGCGATCAAGAGTGCTTTAAACGCATCGCTCTGATTCATACCAAGCGTTTGCTTAGCATATAGCGGCAGGTAGGTGATGATTACGTAAGACATCACATTAACTGCTGCACTTACGATCGTTCCAGCAGTTAACTGAGCGGGGTAGGTAGTAATTACTTTACTAAGCGGAACCTTAACGCCCTGCACTTTCTTAAACTCTTCAGGCTCATCAAGATGACGCCTGATATACAAACCAACCGGCCCAATGAGCAATCCGACCAGGAAAGGTAAGCGCCATGCCCAGCTATCGATGGTTTCTTGTGAGAACACGTCGAAGAGCATCGCACCTACGATTGTCGAAAGAAGCGCGCCCGATGCTTGAGCAAACATCTGCCAGCTTCCATAGAAATTCCTGCGGTGAGCAGGAGCACATTCAATGAGGTAAGAGGTAGCACTGCCGAACTCGCCCCCTGCAGAGAAACCCTGAATCAACCGCGCAACCGCAATAAGGATTGCTGCCCAAATCCCGGCCTGTTGGTAGGTGGGAGCAAAGGCGATCATCGCTGTCGAGATGAACATCAGCAAAATCACGACGTTCAGTGCCCGCTTACGCCCGTAGCGGTCTGCATACAGCCCGAGAACAATGGCACCCAGGGGCCTAGCTACAAAACCAATGCCAACACTTAAAGTCGCAAGCAGGAGCGCTGCCGAAGGATCATCTGTAGGAAAGAACAGCCTGCTGATCGTAGCCGCGAGAAAACCGTATACGATAAAATCATACCATTCCAACGCGTTCCCGATTGTGGCCGCGAGGATGACTCGCCAAGGCTTCAGGTCAGGTGCAGTGTTCACATTATTCTCCAAGTTCCGGTTAGTCATTGGCCAGACTCTTCTTTTGTTAGTTAGCCTACCTACTTGTAAATGAGTGTCAAATCCCTTGGACGCCTCACCTTTGGAAGCATTTTTCTTTTATGCACTCTCTTAGTGCTGTTCGGGTTAGAAATTTAGAGCGGCTAGTTCCATGACCCGCATTTATGCCAAGACTCGACCCCCCCGGCAGATACTACGCACTGCAATGGAGCAAAAAATAATAAATAAAAATGCTATACCGCTTAAAAAAAGCACCTACACCACCCAGGAAGCGTGAAAAACTTGAGTAATGCAGGTGCAAAGAGACCACCGGTGATGCCTCCCAACAATGGGATACGCAAAATTCTTACAACAGATTCAGCTGATATTTACGTCTTTTCTTTTGGAGTCGCCAGAACAAGCGCAGCACCCAGTGCAATCAACGCACCCAGCACATACAAGGCAAGTGCAGAACTTTGAGTTGTGTCTCGCACCCAACCAATCATGGATGGCGCCAAGAAGGATGCGATACTTCCGAAGCTACTGATCAAGCCTAGGCCGCCCGCCAGAACCGCGGGGGCGATGAAAGTGGGTGGCAGCTGCCAAAACATCGATAACGCGGCGCTCGAGCCCATGCCAAGGACGATCAATGCACTCATTACCACCCAGGTATTCGTGGGAAATGCACCTGCAACTACCAGTCCGGTCGCAGCCATGATCAAGGAGATGGAGAGATGCCACCTGCGCTCGTCATTCAGGTCAGATGACCGTCCCATGTACACCATGAAAACCGCCCCGAAGATATAGGGTATCGCAGAGAGCAGCCCTACCACTCCGTCGTTGCCTATCCCTGTGCCGTGAATAAAGGTTGGCAGCCAGAACGCCGTTGTATTAACAGACAACCGAACCGCGAAATAGATGCACACTAGAAGCCAGACGTTCTTATTGCTCATAATTTCGCGGAAACTGCTTGCTTTGGGGCCTTCATGAGCCTGATTGACTGCGTCTAGAGCGTAGGCCTTCTCCTCGTCACTGAGCCACTTCACGCATCTCAGCGAATCCGGAAGGAATTTCCATACAATTACGCCAAGCAGAACAACAGGTACCCCTTCAATCAAGAACATCCACTGCCAACCGCTAAGGCCGAGCAGATGGTGGAACCCAACAATGATGCCACCGGAAAGCGGGCCACCCACAATGCCTGCAATAGGAACTGCAAGCGCAAACAAAGCAGTGATGCGACCGCGATAGCTTTTTGGAAAGCAGCAGTTAATGTAGTACAGGATCCCAGGAAAGAACCCCGCCTCAGCCGCTCCGAGGCAGAACCGTAGGATGTAAAACTCCTGCGGCGTGGTCACAAGAAACATAGCAGTCGACATGGCACCCCAAACGAACATCAGGAACGCAATCCATCTGCGTGGGCCGAATTTCACCAACGCCAGGTTGCTGGGGACACTGAACAATGCGTATGAAACGAACAAAAGACCGGCCCCAAAACCGTAGACGGTCTCACTAAAAGCCAAATCAGCGCTCATCTGACTCTTTGCAAAACCGATGTTGATCCGATCCAAGTGAGCAAAGAGGTAGCAGACGATCAACAGAGGCATTAGACGCAAGGAGACCTTACGCCAGATGTAATCAGTGTCCTCGCACAGAGACTGACTTGCAGCAGAGGCTTGGTTCATATTTTGTTCTTCTTTTATAGGTTTATTCACGAGCGCTTGCACACGCACGCCAACGCTTGTCGGCAGACTCCATTCTCAAGGAGCTTGCAAAGACAGCGTCCAATCAGCCCGTCACGCCAAAAACACAACTGAGCGCGACCCCTGCCCTCGTCAGCGGCTCAAGAACCAGGCGCTGGCTGAGTTCCTGCTTCAATGGAATGCCGTTTCGGGATCGAAACGAGGCTTTCTCTTTCTTCTCAGCACCAGCTGCGCCGGTGCTGCCTTCATGGCTGTAGGGTGGTCTTATCATTATCTGGCCCTTGTGACATGGTTAACATGTTAACCTAGTAAACGTGATTTCAACCTCTCACGCAATAGAGCAGGAACGGAAAAATCCCGCAGTCGACCAGTGACACGGGTGAATTGCCTGTAAATACGGGGATTCCAACGGGTTTAGAGCTTGATGGCTTTGATAGAACGCCGGAAGGTATAGCGAGGCATTCTTGTGAACTTGTTAACCAAGAAAGCCAAGCATGCGACCCCATCGTCTAGCGAAGCAAGGACGCAGGCACACCGGCCCTGCCTTCGCAGAGCCGACGGTTTCTGGATAGATTGATAGGGAGAGGCGATGCGCCCCAGGAGGGATGCTAGGAGACTGGAACTGCGATTACGGGGATACGGCTTTCAACTCATCCAGAAGCCTCAGCAACTGGCCCAGCTTCTCGTCGCCAAACTGGTCAACCAAGCGACGGTAATTGAGCTCCATGTCCCCAGACATTTCAACAAAACGCTGCTGCCCTTCCTCTGTTAGCCCGACGAATACTCGCCGCTGATCTTCAGCTGATCGCCAACGGCGCACAAGCCCGTCACGCTCCAAGCGAGCAAGCACGCCTGACATGCTGGGCTTGAGGATGCAAGTCAGCCTGGCTAACTGATGGCTTTCCAGTTCCCCTTGCTGACGGAGAATTCGAATAACCCTCCACTGCTGCTCCGTTAGATCACGCGCGTTCAACGAAGGGCGGAAGAACGCCATAGCAGCTTCCCTCCCCTGGAGGAGGGCAAGGGTTAACGAAGGTCTCGGGCTGGACATATTGTATTCATGTGAACTAAATGTCCCCCAGCTTAGGCAACTCCTAAACCCCACGCAAGCCCTCACGATCCCGAACCTTCGCGGGCATCGAGCAATCAACCCCGCCGCCATACTGACCCTTCCTGTTTGCGAACCCTTCATCCGAACCAAGTCGGTGACGCGATCAAGCCGCTTGACCATTGTTAACATCTTAACTATAAAGGAAACATGTTTACCAAATTGGTCGCTACCCTCATGATGCGATCAGACCCACCAGGAGACACTTGATGCCCCCTATTCCGCACGCCAGAGCGAACGGCACCCTCTTCGGGATCGCGCTGAACTACAAAGGCCTGCTTGACCAAAATCTTGCTGACTTCCACAAGCCACCGTACAAGCAGCCCCCGCAAAAGCCGGTCTTGTTCATCAAGACGCCCAACACTCGCAATGAGCACCGGGCGGCAGTTATCCGCCCAGCCGGAGAGCGCCTTCAACCCGGGCCCGCTCTCGGCGTTGTGATTGGCAAACGTGCAAGCCGCGTGAGCGAAGCTGATGCTCTGGGTCATGTAGTTGGTTATGTGATCGTCAATGAGTTCAGCCTTCCAGAAGACAGCTACTACCGCCCAGCGGTGAAAGCGAAATGTCGCGACGGTTTCTGCTCCCTCGGGGAACAAATTGTACCTGCCGACGAGATTGCGAACCCGCAAGACCTCACCATCAAGCTTTACGTGAATGGCGAGGTCGCTCAGGAGAACACCACCGCTAACCAGGTGCGCTCCGTTGCTCGCCTGATTGCCGAACTGAGCGAGTTCATGACTCTGGATGAGGGTGACGTCTTGATCACCGGCACTCCGGAAGGTCGCGTCGATGTTCAGCCAGGAGACCTCGTGGAGGTCGAAATCACAGGCCTTGGCCGCCTGAGCAACACCGTGGTGGCTGAACAGGGGGAATCCGCATGAAACATGCTCGCGTTCAATTCAACGGTGAGAGCCACAACGTCGAAGTCATCGAGGGGAACCGCGTACGCTTCGCCGATGGCCAAGTCATCGAAGAGCATGAAGTCACCTGGCTTCCACCAGCCAATGGCAACATGTTCGCGCTGGGCTTGAACTACGCCGACCACGCTCGTGAGCTGGCCTTCACGCCGCCGACCGAACCGCTTGCGTTCATCAAATCGCCAGGCACCTACACGGGCCACAACCAGGTCACCTGGCGCCCGGACAACGTCGAATACATGCACTACGAGTGCGAGCTCGTTGCCGTAATCGGCAAGCCCGCGAAAAACGTAAAGCGTGAAGATGCCCTGCAGTACTTGGCGGGTTACACGGTCTGCAACGACTACGCGATCCGTGACTATCTAGAGAACTATTACCGCCCGAATCTGCGAGTTAAAAACCGCGACGGCACCACTCCGGTAGGCCCGTGGATTGTCGACGCAGCAGACGTCCCAGACCCGTCCAACCTCAAGCTCCGCACCTGGATCAATGGTGAACTGAAGCAGGAAGGTACAACGGCGGACATGATCTTCGATATTCCCTACCTCATCGAATACTTCTCCAGCTTCATGACTCTGCAACCGGGCGACATGATCGCTACCGGCACGCCGGAAGGCCTTGCAGACGTAGTGCCAGGCGACGAAGTCGTAGTGGAAGTTGAGGGCGTTGGCCGACTGGTCAACCGTATCGTCAGCGAAGCTGATTTCTTCAAGAACAACAAGGCGTAAGTAGGATGATCAAGCATTGGATCAATGGCCGCGAGGTCGAGAGCAAAGACACCTTCGTCAACTACAACCCAGCAACCGGCGAGGCCATTGGCGAAGTCGCCAGCGGGGGCGCCGAGGAAGTGGCCCAAGCTGTGGCAGCAGCGAAGGAAGCGTTCCCTAAATGGGCTAACACCCCAGCCAAGGAACGCGCCCGCCTGATGCGCAAGCTGGGTGAGCTGATTGACCAAAACGTGCCGATGCTGGCCGAGCTGGAGACCCTCGATACAGGTCTGCCAATTCACCAGACCAAGAACGTATTGATCCCGCGCGCCTCGCACAACTTCGACTTCTTCGCCGAAGTCTGCACGCGTATGGACGGCCACACCTATCCAGTCGATGACCAGATGCTCAACTACACCCTTTACCAACCGGTAGGTGTGTGCGGCCTGGTCAGCCCATGGAACGTACCGTTCATGACCGCCACCTGGAAGACCGCGCCATGCCTGGCACTGGGCAACACTGCCGTGCTGAAAATGAGCGAACTGTCTCCTCTGACCGCCAACGAACTGGGCCGCCTGGCCGTCGAAGCCGGTATCCCCAACGGTGTGCTGAACGTAATCCAAGGCTATGGCGCCACAGCTGGTGACGCCCTGGTGCGCCACCCAGACGTGCGGGCGATCTCCTTCACCGGCGGTACCGCCACCGGTCGCAAGATCATGCAGACCGCCGGCCTGAAGAAATACTCAATGGAGCTGGGCGGTAAATCCCCAGTACTGATCTTCGAAGATGCCGACCTCGAGCGCGCGCTGGACGCCGCCCTGTTCACCATCTTCTCGCTGAATGGCGAGCGCTGCACCGCCGGCAGTCGTATCTTCATCCAGGAAAGTGTGTACCCACGCTTCGTGGAGGAATTTGCAGCCCGGGCAAAACGCCTGATCGTTGGCGACCCGACCGACCCGAAAACCCAGGTTGGCTCGATGATCACCCAGCAGCACTATGAAAAGGTGACCGGCTACATCCAGATCGGCATTGATGAAGGTGCACGCCTGGTTGCTGGTGGCTTGGATCGCCCGGCGAACCTCCCTGCGCACCTCGCCAAGGGGCAGTTCGTGCAGCCGACAGTTTTCGCTGACGTCGACAACATGATGCGCATCGCCCAGGAAGAGATTTTCGGCCCAGTTGTGTGCCTGATGACCTTCAAGGACGAAGCCGAAGCTCTGCGCTTGGCAAACGACACTGAGTACGGCCTGGCTTCGTACATCTGGACTCAAGACATCGGCAAGGCCCACCGCCTGGCACGAGGCATCGAAGCCGGCATGGTGTTCATCAACAGCCATAACGTGCGCGACCTGCGTCAGCCATTCGGTGGTGTGAAGGGTTCCGGCACTGGCCGCGAGGGCGGACAGTACAGCTTCGAAGTGTTCGCCGAGATCAAGAACGTTTGCATCTCGATGGGCAGCCACCACATCCCGCGCTGGGGGGTGTGACTCTTTTCCACTGAGCCGGTAATCGAGGCAGTTCTGACGGATCGCCAACGTGCCGGCTCGGTGGCCTTACAACAAGAAGGAGATTCATCATGGGCAAGCTGGCACTCGCAGCCAAGATCACTCATGTCCCCTCCATGTACCTGTCCGAATTGCCCGGGCCGCGTCATGGCTTCCGCCAAGCCGCGATTGATGGCCACCACGAAATCAGTCGCCGCTGCCGTGAGCTGGGTGTTGACACGATCGTGGTATTCGACACTCACTGGCTGGTAAACGCTAACTACCATGTACTGTGCGGGCCGCATTTCAAGGGCCTGTATACGAGCAATGAGCTGCCGCATTTCATCAGCAACATGGAATACGAGTTCCCCGGCAACACCGAGCTCGGCAAGCTCCTGGCCGAGGAATGCAATCGCTTCGGTGTCGAGACGATGGCCCACCATGCCACCACTCTTGGCCCTGAATACGGCACGTTGGTGCCTATGCGCTACATGAACCAAGATCAACACTTCAAGGTGATCTCGGTCTCAGCACTTTGCACCTTCCACTATCTGGCCGACAGCGCCCGCCTCGGCTGGGCCATGCGCAAGGCGGTGGAGGATCACTACGATGGTACCGTGGCATTCCTAGCCAGCGGCTCGCTCTCGCACCGTTTCGCTCAAAACGGCCAGGCCCCGGACTTTGCAACGAAGGTATGGAGTCCATTCCTGGAAACCCTCGACCATCGCGTGGTGCAGATGTGGGAGAACGCTGAATGGGATGAGTTCTGCGGGATGCTGCCAGAGTATGCGGCCAAGGGCCACGGCGAAGGCTTCATGCACGACACGGCAATGCTGCTTGGCGCCTTGGGCTGGTCGAAATACGACGGCCACGCCGAGGTAGTAACTCCCTACTTCGGCTCTTCTGGCACCGGTCAGATCAATGCGATCTTCCCGGTCACTCCGCAGGATGGCTCGGCCATTCCGCCAGCACAGGCTGCCAACCCGGGTGCGGTGGTATCAACCAGCCGCTTGTGACCTGCCCTCGCCTGCCTTCCATAAGGACGGCAGGTTGCCTCCCTGACGAGGATCTACGTCATGCCCCACCTGGTTCTGCTCTACACGCCCGATCTGGAAAACGACGCCGACATTTCTGGCCTGTGCCGCGCCCTGGCGGACTGCATGCTCGAACAGCGCGACGATACCGGAAAGGCCGTTTTCCCCATCGGCGGCACCCGCGTGCTGGCCTATCCCGCAGCCCACTGCGCGGTGGCTGACGGCAGCGGTGACTATGGCTTCCTGTATGCGAACTTGCGTATGGGGAGTGGCCGCAGCAAGACGGTACACAAGAGCGTCGGTGACTGTTTGCTGCAGGTACTGAAAAACCGCCTAGACCGGGTGCTGCAAGAGCGCCCGATCGGCATCACCCTGCAAATCGACGAAAGCACCCAGCAAGTGTTCGATGCCAAGCACAGCACCCTGCACCCCCTATTCAATCGCCCGGCCTGACACCTGCCGCGCGCTGCTCATCTTTTAAAGAGACACAATCATGCTTGATAACACCTTCATCCAGCAGGCCGCTGAGCGACTCGACCAGGCTGAACGCACTCGTGAACAGGTGCGTCAGTTCTCTATTGACCAGCCTGCGATCACCATCGAAGACGCCTACGCCATCCAACGAGCCTGGGTTGCCAAAAAGATTGCAGCTGGACGTAAGCTGGTAGGACACAAGATCGGCCTGACATCTCGAGCCATGCAAGTTTCCTCGAACATTACCGAGCCCGATTACGGCGCGCTGCTCGATGACATGCTTTTCGACGAAGGAACAGACATTCCCTTCAACCGCTTCATCGTACCCCGCGTAGAAGTCGAGCTCGCCTTCATCCTGGGCAAGCCTCTCAAAGGCCCGAACTGCACCGTGTTCGATGTTCTTGAGGCCACCGAATGGGTGATTCCAGCACTGGAAATCATTGACGCACGGATCCAACAGGTCGACCCACAGACGCAGACTACTCGCAAGGTATTCGACACCATCTCCGACAACGCGGCAAACGCCGGCGTGGTTATGGGCGGTCGCCCTGTTCGTCCGACCGATATTGACCTGCGCAAGGTTCCAGCCGTCCTTTACCGGAATGGGGTGATTGAAG
Source organism: Pseudomonas sp. NMI542_15 (assembly GCF_021283425.1). Classification (NCBI taxonomy): domain Bacteria; kingdom Pseudomonadati; phylum Pseudomonadota; class Gammaproteobacteria; order Pseudomonadales; family Pseudomonadaceae; genus Pseudomonas; species Pseudomonas sp. NMI542_15. The sequence goes on from NZ_JAJSRO010000001.1 coordinate 586,263, forward strand.
AATCCGGTGTTAGCGCAGCAGTTTTGAACCATCCCGCCAAGGGAGTGGCTTGGCTCGCCAACAAACTGGCCCCATACGACGTTACGCTTGAACCAGGCCAAATCATTCTCGGCGGCTCGTTCACTCGACCTGTCGCGGCACGCCCAGGAGACACTTTCCACGTGGACTACGACATGCTGGGCAGCATTGCCTGCCGCTTCGTTTAATTGCAGGAGCTACTAGCAATGAAAAACTCATTCAAGGCACGCCTGAAATCCGGCGAGCCACAAATTGGTCTTTGGCTCGGACTTGCAGATGCCTATTGCGCGGAACTGGCTGCCAATGCGGGTTTCGACTGGCTCCTGCTGGATGGAGAACACGCACCAAACGACATCCGCTCACTGCTTAGCCAGTTGCAGTCGGTAGCCCCCTACCCCTCACAACCCGTAATTCGTCCAGTCGTTGGCGACACCGCACTGATCAAGCAGGTCTTGGATATCGGGGCTCAAACGTTGCTGGTTCCAATGGTCGAGACAGCAGAACAAGCACAGCACCTGGTGCGCTCCGTCACTTATCCTCCATCTGGAATCCGGGGGGTTGGCAGCGCCCTTGCCCGCGCCTCTCGCTGGAACACTCTTCCGGACTACCTGAATAAGGCGGACGAAGAGATCTGCCTTCTGGTGCAAATTGAGAACCGTGAAGGTCTCGATAATCTGGATGCGATCGCTGCGGTCGAGGGTGTGGACGGCGTCTTCATCGGCCCTGCCGACTTGTCTGCAGCGATGGGCTATCGTGGCAACCCTGGCCACCCAGAGGTTCAGGCGGCAATCGAAGATGCGATCGTTCGAATCTGCAAGGCAGGGAAAGCCGCTGGCATTCTCAGCGCGGATGAGACACTTGCTCGTCGATATCTCGAGCTTGGCGCCACGTTCGTCGCTGTAGGAGTGGACACTACTGTCTTAATGCGCGGCCTCCAAACACTCGCGGCACGCTTCAAGGATACTCAGCTTCCAGATCAGAGTAGCGGAGGCGTGTACTAACCCCCCCTGCTACAAGCTTCCCACTCTGCAGCCCCTCAATCTTGGTTGATGGGGCTGATTTCCTTGAGCTCATCCAACAAGTCCAACAGATCACGCAGGCTATCCCTGCCCAATCCCATCTCAAGTCGGTCGTAACAGCAACTGATGTCATGCTCGACCAGCCCATAGAGTGCCTGCCCCCGACTGGATAGACTCACCAACACGCATCGCTGATCGATTTCGGAGCGCTGTCGGCTCACCAATCCTTGGGCTTCCATTCGCTTGAGAACCCCGGTCAAACTCGGCTTGAGAATACAAGCCAGCTCTGCCAGGCGATAAATCTCAGTATGTCCGTTCTGACGCAGCACACGGATCACCCGCCACTGCTGACTGGTAACGCCATGTTCATTGAGTACGGGCCGGGAAAAGCTCATCGCTGAAGCCCGTGCCTGAAGCAAGGCAAGCGTTAAGGAAACTCGATAGGTTGCGTTAGACATTTGAATCCATAGGGAAGCATGCCAGCGCCTCCAGCGAGGCGCATAAAGGGCCATGCGATAAGCCCAAAACATCGATGGGCCTGAATCTTCGGCAGAGCACTACCGTTTGATTCAGGCCCATTCATAACCTTGGGTCGATGGCTAGACTACGAAGACTCAGCCCTGGCTGGTGGGCAGTCGAACAACCAAGCCGTCCAGATTGGAACTTACCTTCACCTGGCAGCCGAGCCTGGAGTTTCCCTTGGCCTCAAAGGCGAACTCCAACATGCCCTCTTCGTCACCCTCCGCAGGGCCAACCTTTTCGAACCACGGCTCCTCGATGTAACAGTGGCAGGTTGCACAGGAGCAGGCTCCGCCGCACTCGGCCTCCATGCCCTTCACACCATTTCTGATAGCTGCGTCCATCAGCGAGTGACCATCAGCGGCATCAACCTGCTTTTCAATCCCATCAGGCTGAATGAATGTAATTTTTGTCATTTTCTGTGCCCCTGCACGGTTAACATGTTAACCAAGTAAACGCTATTCATGAAGCTCTGGCAACCCCCTTTCCCCTCCATTTGTCACCTATTTTTTGTCCCGCCCCCTTTCCAAAGCGCGCCAAAGACGCTATCCATAAACCACCGCAAGACCATTGAATGCAAGGCGTAGAGGCTATTTATTGGCAGCCATGCAATGGCTAAAGGCAGTACAGATGCAAAGGACAATATAGTTAACATGTTGACTTTTAGCTTTTGCAGGAATAGCCTCGAAATCAAGCCTTACCTGCTCTATCGAGTGAGCCGGCGAGCAGAACCAAAAAAAACAAGATCCTGACCTAAAAATCAGGAAGGACTGCCATGAACCGTTGCGTTTGTCTGACACCCCCCGAACCGCTGGTCACCACGCCAGCCGGCGCCACTGCCTTTCTGCTACCGGAGTCATCCGCCCAGAAAAGCCATCAAGCTAAGCCCTGTGCTTTTGATTGATCGACGTTTCGAACACCCAGCATTGCGCTAAGGGTGTGGTCGTTGCGTGGCTGCCTGACACATCAGCAACCGGTCGAGCAAAGCCTAAATATTTCATCCACGATAGGCATGACAAATGAACATCATCGCTTCAACAGGAAAATTTGTTGACGTCGAAAACGGCGTTATCGATCGTAAGATTTTCTCTGATGCAGAGATCTACAAAAAAGAACTGGAAACGGTTTTTGCTCGCGCCTGGCTGTTTGTTGGTCACGAAAGCCAAATCCCGAATTCGGGCGATTTCTTCTCCTCCAGAATGGGTGAGGAGTCGGTTCTGCTGGTTCGCGACAAGGCCTCAAAAGTCCATGTATTCCTGAACTCCTGCCGCCATCGTGGCATGAAGGTGTGCCGCTACGAGTCCGGCAACACCTCGCTGTTCACCTGTCCTTACCACAGCTGGACATTCTCCACGGATGGCCAATTGCGTGGCGTGCCAATGGCGAAGGACATCTACGGCGATTGTTTCGATAAAGCAGACTGGTCGCTGATTGAAGTCGCCAAACTGGCAATCTACAAGGGTACTGTCTGGGCTACGTGGGATCCGGAAGCACCCGAGTTCATGGACTACCTGGGCGATGCAGCTACCCACCTGGATCTCGCCCTGGATCACCGCGATGGTCGTCCAGGCGGCTCGGAGGTCGTGGGTGTCCATAAATGGATCTTCCCTGCCAACTGGAAATATGCCGCTGAAAACTTCCTTGGCGACACCTACCACAACCCAAGCCACCGTTCTGTTGACCTGATCGGCATCGGCCCATCGGCTGAGCAGGGGGTGAAAGGTCGCCGCGACAACGAACTCGAGTTCTCCAAGCACGTGTGGGTCAGCTTCCCTCACGGTCATGGAGTCCACTCGGCTGTTCAGCCTGAAGGCCAAGAGTATGTTGAGCAGTTCAAGAATGACCCGGAAATTGAGCAGTACTTCCGTGACAACTTCAACAAGCGCAAAGCTGCCAAGGGCGACGCCTACCGTCTGCGCCCATTCGTAGGCACGATCTTCCCGAACACTTCTTTCCATGGCACCCAGCCGCGCAGCCTCTGCGTGTGGCATCCGCACAGCCCGAATGAAACCGAAGGATGGCGCTTCTTCCTCGTGGACGCCGACGCGCCAGAAAAGGTTAAGGACTTCCTGCGCCACTACTACATGCGTTATTCGGGCCCTGCCGGCATGACCGAGCAGGACGACATGGAAAACTGGCTGTACGCCACGAAAGCCTGCGGCGGCACCATTTCCAAGCGCTACCCGTTCAACTACCAGCAGTCGCTTAACAAGAACACCACCGACCCGATTGTGAACGGCCTTCGCATCAAAGGCGACGTGAGCACCTCCGTCACCGAGCACATGGCACGCGGTTTCTATCTCCGCTGGCAGGATTACATCCTGGAAAACGACTGGAGCGTACTCAGCGGCGAGCATGATCCTCGCTTCCAGAATCGGAGCGAGTGAGATGAGCAAAGTAGTCATCGTTGCTGGTGGCACTTTCGGCCTGGGCCATGGCGTTGCCATGGGCCTCGCCAGGTCGGGCTACCAAGTAGTGGCCTTTGGCATTGGCCAAAAGCAGGCAGGCAGCATTGCGACCAATACCATCAACGCAATGAACCAAGACGCTCAGGCCGAAGAGCTTCCTCTCATCGCGCTGGAGGCTGACGTCACACTTGAGGCCGATGTTGATCGTGTCATTAACACGACTCTCGAAGCCTATGGGCGTATCGATGCCGTGGTGAACAACGCCGCGATTGGCCCACTGGGTACAGTGCTGGATACGGCTCCAGAGCTTTGGGACAAGATCCTCGCAGTCAATCTGCGCGGCCCGTTCCTGATGGCTCGAGCAGCCATCCCACACATGGTAAGCCAAGGCGGCGGAAGCATTGTCAATGTGGGTTCCGGCGCAGGCTGGGGGAAGCCCAACATGGCTGCTTACTCCGCAAGCAAGGGTGGCCTGGTTGCCCTGAACGCCGCCCTAGCTCTTGATCACTTCTCGCAAAAAATCCGCGTGAACATGGTCATTCCTGGTGGCGGCGGTATCGATGCCGGCATGACTCGAGGCCGGCTCGAAGAGGCAGGTGCTGCATTCCCAACCAATTTCGTAGGGTCTGTGGCAGGCCGCGCGATTACTGGCGAGGACATGATGGCAGCCATCCGTTTCCTCATTTCTGATGATGCCCAAGCAATCAGCGGCACCATCATCGATGTGGGCTGTTTCGCTCACCAAGGCTCCTCTATTCCATTGGGTAAACACTCATGAGCACAAAAGAATTCCTGACCGAGCATCTGGATATCACTCCAGAGATCGCTAGCTTCTTCTATTACGAAGCCGATCTCATGGACGAGCGCCGCTACAATGAGTGGCTCGACCTTCTCCACGAAGACATCAAGTACTTCATGCCAATGCGCCGCAACGTCAAGTTCGGCCAGCACGCCGACAAAGAGAACACCAAGCTGGGCTCCGACATCAGCTGGTTTGACGAAGGTAAGTGGACGCTCACCAAGCGTGTCGAGCAGATCCTGACCGGTGTTCACTATGCCGAGGAACCGCTGTCACGGATTTCTCACCTGATCACCAACGTCCGTGTTCTTGAGCAGAGCAAGGATGAAAATGGCCTGCGGACGGTGAAGACCAGCTGCCGCTTCATGGTTTACCTCAACCGGGTGGAATACGAGGTGAACACCATGGTCGGCAAGCGGTACGACACCCTTGTTGAGACCGAAGATGGCTGGCGTGTACTTGAGCGAGAAATCATCCTCGACCAAAACGTCCTGCTCGTTAAAAACCTCACGGCGTTCTTCTAAAGACTATGATCAATCTCTACGAAATCAAACCAGGCGACAAACTTGTCATCAAAGGCGGTCGCCACGTCGTCTGCGTTGAGAACATGGGCGATGGGCAGTGGGTGGAAGTTGAAGACCCCAATGGCCGAGAGCTTATTCACAGCCAGGACATCGTCGAACACGTAATCCAAGAAGAGATCTAAAGCCATGCTGCGCTTCCACTATATGCCGAGCGACTTTCACCCATTGCTGCTAATTGTAGGGGAGCGCAGCGATGTTTCGCAGCTTCAAGAATTCTTCTACGCACTTTCGGTCAACCCACGCGATGTAGATATCAAAGAGCTCGCCTTTGTCACATCGGCCACTCACGATGTCACCATCAAACTGGTCGGAGACCACAAGACGCGCGGTCTGATCCTCCATCGAACCCCAGAACTTCATCTTGAATGGGAAATCGACCGGGAAACTGCAGGCATATTTGCTGAGGAAATCGCAGAGTCTCTTGAATCCGGCGAAAAATCTGGATCAAGCTTCCTAGAAATTGGATACGTTGGAGAGATTCGCGCCAAAGTCATGTTTGGTGAATTTGACGATAGCTACTTGCTGCCCGGAGTATAAGAAATGAAAGTTGTGATTGTCGGAGCAGGCCAAGCCGCAGCAACTTGCGCATTCCGCCTTAGAGAGCATGGCTTTCAAGGTGAGGTTGCTATAATTGGTGAGGAGGCGGTTCACCCCTATCAGAGGCCACCTCTCTCGAAAAAATACCTTAATGGGCTCGCACCGATCGATGACCTCTTCATCCGGCCGGCGAACAGCTACGATGAGGAAAAAATCGACGTCCATCTCAATCTCAAGGTCGAGAGCGTCGATACTCAGCGCAAAGAGGTCATCACTCAGGGTGGCCAGGCGTTCCCCTACGACAAGCTTGTCTTCGCAACGGGTTCGCGTGCACGCCCCTTGCCGGGGCTTCCAAGCGAAGGCCTGAAGAACGTCTATACATTCCGTGACTTGAAGGATGCGGATGCGCTGAACAGCTACCTGCAGCCTGGAAAGCGCATGGTGATCATCGGCGGTGGCTACATCGGGCTGGAAATCGCTGCAGTCTCACGCGCATCTGATGTCGAGGTGGTAGTACTTGAACGAGCCGAGCGAATTCTCCAGCGCGTGGCCTGCCAGGAAACCTCGAATTTTGTTCGTCATTTCCACTGCAAGCGTGGTGTGCGGATTTTCGAAGGCGCTGAGGTTGCGCGATACAACGTGCAGGACGGGGCTGTATCCGGCGTTCTGCTCAAATCCGGGGAAGAGCTCCCGGCAGATGTCTTGGTAGTTGGCATCGGCATCATTCCAAACGCCGAACTCGCTAGCGCTGCTGGTGTTGAGCTGTCGCTGGAAGCTATCAAAGTCGATCCACAGTGCCGTACTTCCGTCGACTCCATCTATGCGATTGGTGACTGCACAAGCTTTGACTTCCACGGCAGAACCATTCGACTGGAGTCGGTTCAGAACGCTCTGGAGCAAGCCGACACGACCGCCCGTGACATCGTGGGCCTCGCTGGCACTTATGCTCCAAAGCCATGGTTCTGGTCTGACCAATACAGCTACAAGATGCAAATCGCAGGCCTGAGCTTTGATCACGACCATGTGGTATCCCGGATCACCCCGGATGGCTCAAGCGCAAGCTTCTGGTACTTCAAGGGCGAAGTACTGCGAGCCGTCGATTCGATCAGTGATCCACGCGCGTTCATGCTGGCCAAAAAATACGTTGGCACTGCCGTGGCGAAAAAAGGGCAGCTGTCTGACAGCAGCCAAGATTTGAAAATAATCTTCTCATAAACGCTGACATCTTGGTTTTCTTGACTTTTCTGCTGCGGTACGATTCAGCACAGGGACGTCCTCAGACGACCAGTAAAATGACTTGAAAACCAGGATAAAAGCATGTCACCCACAGATCAGAATCTGGACTTTCGATACGCCGAGCACTCTTTAGCCCTTGCGTGTCTGCGCGCCAGAGACGCGGTGGTTTCAAACTTCTCGCCAATTTTGCAGGAGCTGAACGTCACCGAGCAACAATGGCGAGTAATGCGCATTTCGTTTGAGTATGAGGAGATTCCATTCGCTGACTTGTGCCGACTGAGCTGCATTCACAAAGTCAGCATGGCGCGTATTGTTTCGGCTCTAAGCGATCTGGGATGGATGGAGAAGCAAAAATCTCAGGTTGATATGCGCGCTTATACCGTTTCGTTGACGGCTGAGGGGCGCAAAGTAGCCCAACGCGCGGCGGATGCGACACAAGCGATTTATGACGATTTGTTCGAGCGATATGGCCGTAAGAAAGCCGAACTGCTGCTAGAGCTTTTGAAAGACCTGGAAAAAATTAGACGCCAACCAGGGTAGTTTATGCTTCGCTGTGCTTTCCGTGAGCTAAACATGCGACCATGTCGCTCTTACCCAGAGCGACTAAGCATTTAACATACCCACCAGGCCTCTAAGAGCTAAAAATGGAGACTGCGCATGCGCCTCCATAAAATTCGCAATCTTAAAAACAATCGATACTTAGAGAGTGCCTTGCAATGAAAAAAACGGGTGGAATGATCTTTACGGAAAGTCTGATTCGTAACGGCATCAAAGATCTCTTCATGATCCCTGGCATTCAGCTCGACTGGGCTGTAGACGCTCTGCGCCAGAAGGATGGCGAGGTGAAGCTGTTCGTTCCCCGCCACGAGCAAACCACGACCTACATGGCAGATGGTTACTTCCGTGCCTCCGGCAAAGTTGGCACCGCTATGGTCGTACCAGGCCCAGGCGCTCTCAACGCAGGCGCAGGCCTCTCGACCGCTTATGCCTCCAACTCTAAGGTCATGTTCCTGACCGGACAGATCTGCTCTAAAGGTATCGGCAAAGGCTACGGCCTGCTCCACGAGATCAAAGATCAGACAGGCTTCGTTGCTGGCTTGACCAAATGGAACACCCTTGTTCAAAAAGGCGAAGATATCCCAGGTGCTCTGGACGAGGCGTTCGCGCAGATCAACCAAGGCCGCCCTCGCCCAGTCGGCGTCGAAGTCCCGCACGACTTCCTTCAAGAAAGCTACGACATGCCTGAGGTAGCACCAGCGGTACCAACCCTGGCTGTCGCCAAGCTGGATCAGACGCTGATCAACGATGCCGTTGCACTGATCAACGAGGCCAAGCTGCCAGTGATCTATGCAGGTGGCGGATCGCTGTCCACCGCTTCGCGCGAAGGTATCTTGGCCCTGGCTGAGAAAATCGGCGCCCCAGTGGTCATGAGCGACAATGGTCGTGGCGCCATCAGCGATCGTCACCCTCTCGCAATGAACTCGCTTGCTGGCCGTGCTGTATTCGAATATACGGACTTGGTGGTTGTGCTGGGCAGCCGCTTCATGGACGTGCTGAGCCCCGACACTTCCTGGCCAATGGAGAAAGCCAAGTTCATCTTCGTCAACATCGACGCTGATGACATGACCGCTCCTCGCACCCCAAGCGTCGCCATCGAAGCTGATGTGGGCGATGTAGCTCCTGCGATCGCCAACCTGGTCAAAGCGCGTAAGGCCCTGACCAATGAGCAAGCCCTGTCTGTGAAAGACTGGGCCTCGCAACAGATTGAGGAAATTCAACCGCAGGCCAGCTATGTCGCTCAGCTGCGCAACGCGATGCCTGATGATGCAATCTTCGTCAACGAACTGACTCAGATTGGTTACCTGGCACGTATTGCTTTCCCGGTATATGAGCCTCGCACCTACATTGGCCCAGGCTATCAAGGCACTCTGGGCTACGGTTTCCCAGTTGCCTTGGGCGCTGCAGTGGGTGGCGATGGCCGTCGCGTTGTATCGATTACCGGTGACGGCGGCTTCGGCTGGAACCTCCAGGAACTGGCGACCGCCAACCGCTACAACCTGCCTATCACCCTGATCGTCTTCAACGATGGCCACTACGGCAACGTTCGCGCTATCCAGAAGCGTCAGTTCGGCGCTGAAGTAGCGGTAGAGCTGGCCAACCCTGACTTCGGACTGTTAGCACAGTCCTTTGGCGTGGACTTCGTTTCGGTAGACAACCCGGAAGATCTCGGCAAAGCAGTCAGCGAGTCGATTACCAAAGACGGCCCACTGATGATCGAAGTAAAAGTTGGGGTGATGCCAAGCCCATGGCACCTGCTGCGCCTGCAGCCGCTCGGTGGTGTCGTTGCCCCTAATACTCCAGCCAACCCCCTGAAGGCCGTATTCTCATGATCGAATACAACAAGTTCTTCAGCCAGGGCAGCGCTTCGCGCTGCTCCGGCAACACCGGCTACGACGTGGTCTCCCCTGTCCTCGGTCGCGTGGTGGGTCGAGTTACTTTCTCCTCGCTGGCAGACGTCGATGTTGCCATTTCGAGCGCGAAGCAGGGTCACCGTACTTGGAGCAAGAGTTCGCATTCGGATCGGAAAAAAGCGCTCTCCGAGCTTGCGATTGCACTCTCGGCTCGCAACGAAGACATTGCCGAAGCTTTGGCCCTAGAGATTGGCTGCCCGAAATTCCTTGGGCAGAGCATGCAGCTCGGTATGGCGACCAAAGGCATTGAGCTCGCGATCGAAGGCATTGACCAGATCAGTTGGGAAGAGACCATCGGTAATGGCCGTATTCAGCGCGTAGGTGCAGGCGTTGTAGCAGCTCTGACACCATGGAACTTCCCACTGCATCAAATTGTGGCCAAGGTTGCCGCAGGGATCGCTGCTGGTTGCTCAGTAGTGCTCAAGCCCAGCGAAGTGAGCCCTGGTGTTGCTGAGATCTTTGCCGAATGCGTAGCCGAGACTTCGCTGCCGGCAGGTGTGTTCAACATGGTCTGGGGCGGCGCCGACGTCGGTGAGTACCTTGTCACTCATGCTGACATCAACCATGTGAGCTTCACGGGCTCCTCGCCCGTTGGCAAGGCAATCATGGTAAAGGCGGCTGAAAGCCTTAAGCGCCTGACGCTTGAGCTCGGCGGTAAGTCGGCAGCGGTAGTCCTGGAAGATGCCGACCTCGATGCAGCCATGCCTCACATCGTGCGCATGTCGCTGGCCAACTCCGGCCAGACCTGCGTCAGCCAGTCGCGGATCATTGCTCCACGTAAACTCGTTGGTGAAATCACCGAGCGCTACCTGAGCGAAGCCAAGCAATGGAAGCTTGGTGATCCTTGCCAGCCGGACACTCGACTGGGCCCTGTTGCCAACGAAAAGCAGTTCCGCCACGTACAACGCATGCTACAGACCGCCCTGGATGCCGGCGCCGACGTTCGCTCTGCAGGTGAGCTGCCCGTTGTCGGCTTCGAGAAAGGCTACTTTGTTGCTCCTACCATTGTGAGCAACGTCGATGCCGCATGCGAGATCGCTCAGCAAGAAGTCTTCGGCCCAGTGGTTTGTCTGCTGCCATATGACACCGAGGAAGAAGCGATCGAAATCGCCAACTCCACCAAGTACGGTCTCTCCGGTGCAGTTTGGTCGCGCGACTTGAATCGAGCGAACAAAGTGGCCGAGCAGCTGCAGACTGGCCAGGTCATCATCAATGGTGCGCCTCAAAACCTGGCGACTCCATTTGGCGGATGGAAAGATTCTGGCTTCGGTCGTGAGAACGGCAAGTTTGGCATCGAAGATCTGCTGGTCTTCCGATCCATCCAGGGCGGCTGAGAGCGCACCCTCCTCCCCTCCATTGCCGGAGTGAACATCCTCCGGTAATGCCCCCGCTTCACGCCCGCAGGCGACACTTTCCTCACCAGCCCTAGCCGGTGACACCTTGATGCAAAGGGCTGGCTTTTTTGGACTTGTCTCAACTTACCCGACCCGCCCCCTCGACCTACCTACCTCAGCAACTGACGACCCCATCAGAGTATTTCGGTGGCTCGGTTCATTTGGGCCGCCAGAATTTTCTAACCTTATTGCCCTCAGCCAGCGATTCAGTCCAACACTCACAATTAGACTTAGGCTCGACTCACACGAACCATCACTCCAAAAACGACAAGGGATGGCACATGCCAAGAGCTCTTCGTAAAAGTGCTGTACGGATGTTAGAAGCTGCACAGGAATCCTTGGCACTCGCATTGATCGGGCTCGGGGTACCAAGCAGGGGAAGCCTGCGCGAGGAGCACTCGCGATACGCGCCCGCGATCGGTCTGGTAGGTACCGCAGCTGAACAGGCGCTAGCAGCGCTGATCGTTCAGATTCGAGGCGAGGAAGTGATGATGCTGTCACCGACTCAGTTCAAGAGCGCTCGACAGATTCTTCATGAAGTGAGAGACCTGCTCAGGGCGCCCGTGCCCAAACTGTCATTCCTTACCGTTGGCGTGCCTGACGCCAATCAGCATCGTGATTGCACTGCTTCTAGGAACCTTGCAGAGAGCTGCTCCGGTGAGGTTCCAGCGTAGCAATCCAGCAGGCCAAGGCTTCAATGTAGTACGCCCTGGTGATCCGAACGCCCTACCGATAGAGCCGCATCACCTACGTCGGGCCTTTGGTGAAATTCCCGACCAATTCGCCGCATTCGTAGGTCTCGCAAACGGACGACTTGATGGGGGCAATCTGGATCTTCCTCCAGAGGCGTTCTTATTGGATCTGTGCTTGCTTGGCCCCGCACAGTTGCTGAGATTGCTCAACAGGGAAAACCTGACAGCGCAGGAGGTGTGGCCGTTTGTAGCTACCGCCTTGGCCCAACAAGGGACGGAAAGACCTTACTGGTTCATGGTTTCCCTAGTTGATGACATTGGCCAGCTCGTTGCACAACTCCGACGGGCAGCGCGAGCATCCAATCAAGCGGCCTTCACCGAAAAGGTGAATGTCACGGTGGAGGCATTACAAGCCAAGCGGCGAGAACAGCGCCTGAATCTCGGATCTGAAATTTCAACATTCGCCATTGAACGCTACAGGCTTGCAGAAGAAGCCCGCGACAAAATACCAGCCGCTATTGCACGCTCCGTGGACACTGAAAGAGAAGCTAGCGAAGCCATGGTGGTCGCACTCACGCGGGTGCAAGATGGGGGAAACCCGGGACAAGCCTTCGGCTCCGTGCTCGAATGTGAGGTGGCGGCGGCAAGACCCTATTGGGCAAGGCTTTTGGCAGATGCCTCGTCTGACACAGATGATCGTGTGATGCTTATCGACATCCAACGAGGGGAAGACTTGGAGGGCGCCAAAACGGCAGCGAGAAAGGCACTTCGCTTGACCGACATAATCACCTATGGGCCCTTGATCGAGCTCGAATAATCAGCCCGAAAAAGCCGTCGGCTAATTGGAAGCCAGGGGTGCCATGCTAGCGTCACCCCCTGCCTTACCGAACGTCAGATTTGAATGTTGACCGTCTTGAGATCAGTGAACTCATTGATCACTGCAGTACCGCCGAAGCGACCAAAGCCACTGGCCTTCACACCCCCAAACGGAACGTGCGAATCACTTTTCACCGTCGCGCCGTTTACGTTACAGATACCGCACTCGATCGCTTGCGCCACTCGCAAGGTTTGCTCGAGATCCTTACCAAATACGGCTGCTGCCAACCCGTACTCTGTGTCATTTGCCACACGGATGGCTTCCTCAGCGGAACGCACGCGAACGATCGGGGCTACTGGGCCAAATGACTCTTCAGCGTAAACACGCATTTCGGTAGTCACGTGATCGAGCACCACAGGTTCGATAGTCACTCCATCTCTTGTGAACGACGAAACCAGCTTGGCACCCTTACTCGTAGCATCTTTGACCAGAGCCTCGACATGGTCGGCAGAGCCAACACCGATGAGACCACCATCCGCTTTCAGCGCTGCGACTTGACGACCTAGCTCCTCAGAAAACGCATCAGCGACGGACTCATCAACGATCAGTCGCTCTGTCGACATGCAGATTTGCCCATGATTCATGAACGCTCCGAACACTGCTGCTTTCGCGGCTGCCACAATGTCAGCATCCTTGAGCACAACAAAAGGCGCTTTTCCACCGAGCTCGAGCAAGGCTGGCTTAAGGTGCTTGCCTGCGAGCTCGCCGATGATTCGACCGACCTTAGTTGAACCGGTGAAGTTGACGCGTTTCACTGCTGGGTGTGCTACCAGCGTTTCAACGATTTGAGCCGCATCTTTAGCTTCATGGGTGACAACGTGCAACACGCCTTTGGGCAGGCCTGCGTCCGCAAGTAACTCACCGATCATGTAATGAACCGCCGGGCACTGCTCAGAAGCCTTCAGGATGGCCGTGTTGCCGCAAACGATTGGAACGACCACCGCACGGAGCCCCAACAGCAGAGGAGCATTCCAAGGCGCAATACCAACACAGACCCCAGCCGGAACTCGAAGGGTCATTGTGATAGTCGCCGGCGCATTCGAAGGAATAGTCTCTCCTTTGATGTGGGTAGCCAGGCCAGCTGCCTCTTTCAGAATGTTCACCGAGCCTTTGACGTTGAACTCGGCCCAGGCGCGGGATGTACCTGTCTCGGCGACCATGCAATCAGCCAGCTGCGCGCTACGCTCCATCAGCAGTTCCGCCGCACGGAGCATGATGTCTCGCTTCACGGCGGGAGCAGTGAGAGACCAGTCGCGGAAGGCTGCATCTGCTTCTCCAATCATCTCGCTAACCTGCTCTACGCTCAGCGCGCTTGCTTCACTAGCTTTCTCTGAGGTCACAGGGTTGAGACGGAAGAACGTTTGCTGGTTTGGATTAGCGATAGCTTTGAACATGTTCTCACCAGTTCATCAAGTCAATCACGCTGTAGGTGAGAGACTTATTTTTTAAAGTGAAAAAGCGGAGTATGAACTCCGCTTACGACGCAAAGGCCATGATTCCAGCGAATAGGATCACTGAGTCATCTGGGTCACGAACCGAGACGAGGTCAGGCCACCGTCTGTCTTGATATCCATACCCACGATCCAGCGGGATGCATCACTCAGCAGGAAGAGGATCACCGGCGCGATATCCTCCGGGGTACCAGCACGCCCAGTGCGCTCAATGATGTCATCCACGTTCTGCTGACCAAGGGAGATGCGGAAGTCACCCAGGATAGGGGTTTCGACTGGGCCCGGGCTTACGCAGTTGATCCGAACGCCCTGCTTCATTTTGTATTCATGAGCGTGCGCCATCGACCAGACAATCAGGGCTTCCTTGAACTTGCGATAAGGCTGATCAAGCATGGTAGGCTCAGATTCGATGCGAGCCTCGGCATTATTCCAATCTTTGATCTGAGAAAGATCCCACAGCAGTTGCTCGCGCTCCTTCCACAGAGAGCCAGCCATACTCGCGAGATTGACAATACTCGCACCCGAGACGAGCCGAGATTTCAGCCCCTCAGTCAGTCGACAAACTGCGAGGTAGTTGACCCGCCAGAGGGTCTTCATGTCACCTGTCCCTGGAAGGCCAGCAATGTTGCACAAGCCATCCAGTTTCTGATCAGAAATTGCATCCAGCGCTTGATCGATGGATGTCGGATCTGCCAGGTCGACTTTCACAAATTTGTAGACCGAATAGGATGGCTCGTTGCGATCCAAAGCGATCACTTGTGCCCCTTGCTCAATCAGCATTTGAGCAGTTCGCTGGCCAATACCAGAGGATGCACCCGTTACGACGATCACCTTGCCAGAAAAATTATTATTAGACATGAAACCTCCTATTCACATTGAGACAAAGCACTACAGAGCAGCGATGCGAGCCGACACGCTCGCAATTGCAGCAGCCACCAATTTAAAGTTCCGATCATTCAATCCTGCGATGCACATACGGCCACTGCGCACCATGTAGATTGCATAATCGTTTTGCAGCTGATTGACCGCCTCAGCAGTCAATCCGGTATAGCTGAACATCCCTTTCTGAAGGGTCAGGTAGCCCCAGTCATGATGAGATGCCAAGTGCTGGAGCTCGGCTTGAAGAGCCTCTCGCATCTTGACCATCCGTAGGCGCATATCCTCAACCTCAAGCTCCCATTTCGATCGAAGCTCGAGATCACTGAGCACTTTGGCGACCAGCATCGATCCGAAGCGGGGCGGCGTCGAGTAGCTACGCCGAATCGTCGACTGCAGTTGACCGAGCACTCGTGCCGCGATGCCCTCTTCCTCGCAAATTATGGAAAGCGAACCAACTCGCTCACCATAGAGGGAGAAAACTTTTGAGAAGGAGTTACTCACCACGCCCGTGATACCAGATTCAGCCAGCGCAGTGATCCCGGCGAGATCATCATCGACGCTTTCACCGAAACCGACATAGGCGGCATCCAGGAACGGGATGAGCTTTTTATCCTTGCAGATTTTGAAAACTTCGCCCCACTCCCCCGCTGTCAGATCAACACCGGTGGGGTTGTGACAGCACGCGTGAAGCAGCACGACGCTGTGTTCAGGTAGATCCCGAAGAACGGCGCTCATTGACGCGAAATCGACACCGTCACGCTTGGCATTCAAATAGGGGTAACGGTGTGCGTTGAAGCCGGCCCCTCCAAAAATTGCCAAGTGGTTGTCCCAGGTCGGATCACTAACCCATACATCAGAATCAGGGAAATAGCGCTTCAAGAAGTCTGCACCGATACGAAGCGCACCCGATCCACCGACCGTTTGCACCGTCGCCACTCTTTTCACCAATTCTGGAGAAACATTCCTGAACAGATGTCCTTCAACACCTCTACGAAATGCCGCATCACCCTCCATGGGCAGATATAGACAGGCCTCTGCCCCATATGCGGGTGACGAGCGGATGAGCTCCTTGATCACGCGAAGACCAGGTACGACGCCGTCCTCGTCATAGTAGAAACCTATACTGAGGTTAACCTTGTCCGCACGGCTATCGTTCTTGTAACCCTCCATAAGCGAGAGGATGGAGTCACCGGCATATTCTTCAACGTTGTTCAGCATTAGACTCACCCTCTCTCATGCTTCTTTATTAATTAGGCTAGCATCGACGCCCGCTGCGACCAAACGTTTACGGCGTGCGTTACGTTTGTAGCAAAGATAAAGAATTGCTATCCACACCGGACATATCCAAACCGACATGCTTACACTTGGCATGGTCGACATGATCACCAAAATCCCGAGCAAGAAGAAAATGCACAGATAATTGGTAACAGGATAAAGCGGTGAAGCAAAGACAGTTTTCCTCTGAGTTTTGGCGAGCTTGCGACGGAATACTAGGTGAGTAACACTGATGAGAACCCAGTTAATGATGTTCGCAGCAACAGCGAGAGCCATCAGCATTTCGAATGTACCGTGGGGGTATGCGAAATTGATAGCTACCGTGATTATGGTAATGGCTGCCGTCACTCCCAGAGCGTTGATAGGGATATCGTTGGAGTTTAGTTTGAGCAGCTTAGGCGAGGCTTTCCCTTGTAAAGCAAGCCCATGAATTTGGCGAGTACTGCAATAAACAACGCCATTATAGACAGACAGGGCAGCAATCAAAACTACAAAATTCAAAAGATTTGCTGCATAGTCACTGCCCAGCATATTAAGCGAACGCACAAATGGACTAGCACTGTAGGGATCACCGGCACTATTTAGGGATTGAACAAGCTCATCCCAAGGTGTCAGAGACAAGAGCACAAGAAATGCGCCGATGTAGAAAATAGCGATTCTGAGCAGCACCTGGTTGACTGCTCGTGGAATCGTTAACTCAGGGTTCTTCGCCTCGCCAGCTGTGAAGCCGACCATCTCCAAGCCGCCGAATGCAAACATGATGAATGGCAACGCCATCAGTAGCCCTACAAAGCCGTTTGGCATCAGCCCACCGTGTGACCAGAGGTTGCTAACGGTAGCGGTTGGCTCAACGTCGGCTACGAGTATATAAATCCCAAACCCGATCATCATCAAAATAGCGAAAACCTTGATCAGCGAGAACAAAAACTCCATCTCACCAAAGACTCGTACATTAAGCAGGTTAACCAAATTGATGAGAAGGAAAAATACCGCAGCAGACACCCACAATGGGATATCTGGATACCAATAATTTATGTACTTTCCGACCGCCGTCAATTCTGCCATACCGACCAGAATGTACATTGCCGCACAGTTCCAACCTGAAAGATACCCGTAAAAACTTCCACAATATTTGTTTGCAAAGTGACTCAACGAAGAAGAAACCGGCTCATCAACGAGCATCTCACCTAGTTGACGCATTATCCAAAATGCGACAAGACCAGCGATGGCGAAACCTAAAATTGCTGCAGGGCCAGCAGACTTCAAAATACCAGCACTACCCAAAAACAACCCGGTTCCAATTGCCCCTCCAAGGCCAATCATTTGGATGTGGCGACTGGAGAGCTTACGACGCATGGCGGCTTCATTATTCTCTGTTCTGCTCATTATTCCTCTCTCTAATTCTTGTTTCGTCATCACAAATAAAAGCTGATGACAAAGAATTTATGGCAGATTAATTTGGCTATTTGGATTTATTGTTCGGAGGCCTAGAAAGCCACCTTCGGACGAGCCTATCAGGCACACTTCCGACCCGACATCACAGAAAACGAATACCTACCATGCAAATCCGGAATGCCCACTTAGGCCGCCGGAACAACACCCTCCCCTACAAAAAGCTTTTCGCAATAGCGATGTACTAAGCCTCGAAACCACTGCTGTTCTGGGGAACCGTGAAATCGGCTGTGCCAGATAACCCAATATCTAAACCTCTGCTCGACAAAGCTCAAAGGCTTCCAGCAATAAGAGCCGTTACGTAGATAATTTTTGGCTATATGCCAAGGTATAGTCAGGAGTGAATTACTTTTCTCGACCACGCTCAGGGCAGCAAAATAGAACGGCACTACCAACGCAATTTCTCGATGAAGATTCTTTCCATCAAGGAAGTTATCAACGAAAGAGTCCTTATCTCCGCCACCACTAATTCTGATATGTGGCCACTCTAAAAAATTCGTTTCATCTATGACATCAACGTCCGCCAAGGGATGCCCTGCACGCATACAGCACACCGGTGCATCCTCTCCAAACATTCTTCCGTGAAAATCAGGCGGAGCATCATTAATCATGGTGGCAGCAACATCGACCTTACCCGTTGCCAGCCAATCAAACCTATTTCTTTCCCACGTTACATATTCAATAGATACACCAGGCGCAACGCGAGATAACTCCATCATTAAATCAGGAAGCAACTGTCGCGCCACATAATCGGTTGCCGCTATCGTGAACCTTCGTTTGCACTCGAGAGGGTCGAAATTAGGAGATGCTCCGATACGTTCAAGCTCTTGGAGTACGAATTTAATAGGGTCGACAAGATCTAAGGCTCGATCGGTAAGGATGTATTCCCGCCCCTGCCGCACTAACAATTGATCGCTGAATGCCTCACGAAAGCTCGCAAGATGCCGACTCAGCAACGATTGAGTGCTTCCGACGACCAATGCTGCCTTGCTTAGATTCTTGAGATCCAGGATTACAGAAAGCACACGCAATTGCGCAACGCTTAAAGACGCCAATGCATGCTTCATCTCGCCCTCCTGGTGCAGCTACGCCTCACCTTCGCCGCCCATTTCTCGGTACCACTCAGGGACTCAAAGGGGCTTCAGTAATCCGCCACGATGCCACGAACCCTAGCCAATCTAGGGAACATGTTAACGTTATAATCTCCCTTGTCGCTCTCCGTCAAGGGTAGAAAACCCCTCAATCTAGGGAGCGTCAACGCCATGGATGATATTTTATCAGGTAACCCTTGCAACGAAATTCGGTTACATGTTAACAATCTGCCATCCACAACAAAAACAACAAAAGGCCCTACCATGCCCCAGCGTCTCTTCAGCCCGTCCGTGGCCGTGTTCTGCTGCGTCACTGCATGCGCCACCCACGCGCAAGCCGACTTTCTCGGGGACAGTCATGCGTCCCTAGACTTGAGAAACATGTATATGGATCGAGATTTCCGCCAACACGGAGCTACCCAAAGCCGTGCTGCGGAATGGGGGCAAGGATTTTGGCTGCGCTACGAATCCGGGTTCACAGAAGGCCCAATTGGATTTGGTGTTGACGCCTTAGGCGAGGTCGGCTTGCGGCTGGACTCATCGCAGGCCAAACACGGCACAGGTATGTTTCCATCTGACAGCAATGGTGAGCCGGCTGATGAGTTCTCGAAATTAGGGCTGACGGCCAAGATTAAAGCTGGGAAATCTGTCCTAAGGCTGGGCAGCCTCCAACCTCTGCTTCCGGTCGTTTCCTACAACGACGTCCGCCTCTTACCGTCCACATTTGAGGGCGCGCTCCTCACAAGCCAGGATATCGACAAGCTGACCCTTAACGTAGGCCGCATCAAAGAACAGAACCTCCGAGACTCCTCTGGCAACGACGACATCGGCTACCAAAATGAGAAAAGCGGAGCGCTCAACCTCGCCGGGGGCACGTATTCTGTCACAGACAGCTTGAAGCTCAGCTACTACTACGCGCAGATGGAGGATATCTACAAGCAGAACTTTGTAGGCGCAGTACATGACATAGCACTGGGAGACGGCTATGCGCTGCGCACCGATCTGCGATGGTTCGACAGCAACAACACCGGGGCCTCGAAGCTCTCCAGCGCAAGTCGAGTCGACAATGGAAACATCGACAACCGCTTCTTCAACGGCATGATCACGCTATCCAAGGGCGGACATAAGTTCGGCGTGGGCTATCAGAATCTGTCCGGCGATGGAGATTTCCCTTTCCCTGGTCATGACCCCTATTCGTACAACCTTTCCATGGTCAACATCTTCACGAAGGCAGATACCGACGCCTGGCAAGTCAGGTACGACTACAACTTCGCAGCCTTGGGCATACCAGGTTTGACCTTCATGACGAAATATGTGGACGGTAAAAACGTTCGCACCACCCGTGTAGATAATGGCGTGGAGCGCGAGCGAGACAGCGATATCACATACGTTGTTCAAAACGGCCCATTTAAAGACGTCAGCCTTAAGCTTCGTAATGCCATTCTAAGGTCAGGAAACGGTCTCACCAATGACGTAAACGAGACGCGCGTCGTCATCGGCTATACTATCAAACTTTGGTGAGTCGGGATCCAGCGCATGAAATATTGCTCTTGAAAAAAGCATGTATCGGCCTTGTTCACCATCAGGCAAGCCTGCGGGAAGAAATGCCGATGGGTCAGCAGCGGCTCTCTAAGCTGCTGACCTTCAATAACTACAGGTCAACCATCTCTTTGAGGCGAGGCGAGATGATTTCAGAGCCATTTCAGGTTATCCAGGGTGCGTCGACCAGTTGCCTCTCAGGCTGGTCACTTGGCCATCGACCTCGGTAGGCTGCTTCTAAATCTTGGTTTTCAGCCCTGCATCGCCTGGTAGCGGATCAACGACCTAGCCCAGAGATCTCCTTTCACAGCCGCTTTGTGAACAGGCTCCGTGGGGGCAGCCGTAGCCTTTGAGCGTGGCATCACGCCCATCTTCAGAATGGCAAAAGACAAAAATGTCTGCCGACAATCTCCGGTCTGTAGTCCACATCTAACCGTTCCTCAAGGCATCAAGACCACGATCCATTGCCACCGCCGCCTCTACAATCGTGCTCACAGCAGCACGGTCGAACTCATGATCTTGCTGTGAGTCGTGCGCCCCGCTGTTCAGGCAGCCCCACTCAATGGATGAGCCGTTTACTCGAATCAAAGCATCAAGCCCGGCAAGGAATTCTTGGAGGCCCTGGGCAGGATCCTGAATCCGACCCAACCCGCTTCGAAGCTTCTGGCACTTGTTATTCAGCTCCCACCTGGCTCGAGGGCCGCCGAGCTACAGTTCCAATTGCCCTCCATGACGCCTTCCAAACCATGTCCACGCTCGATCGGTGAGGCTTTCGATGGCTGCTCTTGAGTGGCGCAACGCATCTCGCTTCTCCTCCGCCACCAATGCCTCATTTGATGACCGATCCGTCGATGGCCATTATGGATCTGAACGCTACCCCGTAAGCCTCAAACCCCAGCTTCGGCCATTCTGACCTGTAGTCGAGAGAGTCATGATGATGACCGTGAATAACCATTCTTGCGCCCATTGCCTGGGCGAGATCATCAATCTCTGAGTAGCCGTGTGGATGACAGCTAGGGGCCTCATGGCAGACCAGTATGTCTGCTTTCTCCATTGCGAGCGTGAAGTAGTCGTCCGGAAAAATTGCCGAAAGCGCGTTCTGCTTTTGGTTGGCGACGATGTCTGCACAATGCGGCCTGAGAACTAGACGCTCGAGAAAGCCGCCCTGCGTGAGTCAAATTCAAAGGACTATCCACCTGACGTGATCGCTCAGGTTGAGCAGAGCTTTTCTCCTGAAGCCATCACCACGCAGCTTACGAAGCGTAGGGTCTTCGTTGCCTTATTGGGCGAAAACATTATTGGCACTGCCGGTCTCGACGGTGATGTCGTCAGAAGTGTTTTTGTTGACCCAGCTCACCAGAAAGGCGGTATCGGGCGGCACTTGATGGATGTAATTCATACAACCGCTGCCAGCGCCGGAATTGAAGCTGTACGTGTGCCATCGTCGATTACAGCTGAAAAGTTTTATACCGCGTTGGGTTATCAGAAAATCCGCGACGCGTTTCATGTGGCGGAGCGCACCATCATAATGGAGAAGCGGCTGTAGGATTAGCCCAGGCTATTTAACCGTTTCGGTTTTGCCTAGGAAATACGGGGCTTTGGGGCTTTCCACTCAATTCGCTATCACATCTTCGTTAAAAAACTAGACAAGGAGCTGATGCCAATCACCTCCTTGTCCGCTCGGGTCAGACGCTGATTGGATCTACCTTCTCACCATCAATCTGCATCTCAGCTAGCGCTTTAGCCACGACATCACGACCAAGCACACCGTCGTCGGCCAGGGCCTTCAATGCAGCCAACACGACGAACTGCCGATCAACTTCAAAATGTCGACGCAGCGCCTCGCGGGTATCTGATTGTCCGAAGCCATCGGTGCCCAGTGCGACGAAGCGGCGATTTCCGACCCAGGGGCGGATTTGGTCGGCGTGGATTTTCATATAGTCGGTGGAGACCACTACCGGCCCAGCGTGACCGTCCAGCAATTGGGTCAGGTAAGGAACTTTCGGATCTTCCATGGGGTGCAGAAGATTCCAACGCTCAACCTGCTGTGCCTCACGACGCACTTCGGTCAGGCTGGTGGCACTCCAGACTTCGCTGCTCACGCCATAATCACGCTCCAGGATCTGCGCAGCGGCGATGACCTCCGGCAAGAGAGCACCGCTGCCCATGAGCTGGACATGCAGATCTTTCTTGACCTCTCGCTCAAGTGGCAGTCGATACAGCCCTTTGAGAATCCCCTCCTCCACACCTTCCGGCATGTCGGGATGAGGGTAGTTCTCGTTGAGTACGGTGATGTAGTAATAGATGTCTTCCTGCTCGACATACATGCGGCGCATGCCGTCATGCACGATCACAGCCAGCTCGTAGGCGTATGTCGGGTCGTAGGAAATACAGCACGGCACAGTAGCCGACATCACATGGCTGTGGCCATCGTCGTGTTGAAGGCCCTCGCCCATCAGCGTGGTGCGCCCTGAAGTTGCTCCAAGCAAGAAACCTCGTGCACGGGCATCGCCGGCCGCCCACAGCAAGTCGCCCACGCGCTGGAAGCCGAACATCGAGTAGAAGATATAGAACGGTAGGGTCATCACACCGTGGTTGGCGTACGAGGTACTAGCCGCTATCCAGGATGAAGTGGCACCGGATTCGTTCAAGCCCTCCTGCATGATCTGCCCGTCCGCACTTTCCTTGTAGTAGGACAACGTGCCGGCATCCTGAGGTATGTAGAGCTGACCGACATGAGAGTGGATACCAATCTGCCGGAACAGACTCTCCATACCGAAGGTGCGTGATTCGTCGGGCACGATGGGGACGACTAGCTTGCCGATGTTCGGATCTTTCAGCAGCGTGCTGAGGATCCGCACGAACGCCATGGTCGTTGAAATGGAACGGTCGCCGGTGCCTTTGAGCTGTCCTTCTAATGCGGACAGCGGCGGAATCTGCAACGACTCAACCTGTGCATAACGAGCCGGAACATAACCACCCAAACTTTCGCGGCGCCCTTTCAGATACCGCGCTTCCGCACTTGCTTCGTCGGGCCGCAAGTAGGGCAACTCGCCGAGCTGATCGTCACTCAACGCCATGCCGAAGCGATCACTGAAGGCTTTGACTGCCTCTGCGCCCATCTTCTTGAGTTGATGATTGATGTTCTGCCCTTCACCCGCTTCACCCATCCCGAAGCCTTTGACCGTTTTGGCCAGGATGACAGTGGGACGACCCTTTTGGCGGGTTGCTGCTGCGTAAGCGTTATAGACCTTGACTGGATCATGGCCACCACGTGCAAGCTTCCAGATCTGCTCGTCGCTGATGTCGCTGACCAGGTCCAGCAGCTCCGGGTACTTGCCGAAAAAGTGCTCACGCACATAAGCACCGTTCTGGGACTTGTAGGTCTGATACTCACCGTCGACGCACTCCATCATGCGCTGACGAAGCAGCCCGGTCTTGTCCTTGGCCAGCAAGGCGTCCCAGCCACTTCCCCAGATCACCTTGATGACGTTCCATCCAGCGGCGCGATAAAGGCTCTCAAACTCCTGGATCACCTTTCCGTTACCGCGAACAGGCCCATCCAGACGCTGCAGGTTGCAGTTGACCACGAAGATAATGTTGTCGAGCTTCTCCCGCCCGGCCAGGGAGATCGCCGCCAGCGATTCGGGTTGATCCATCTCGCCATCGCCCAGGAACGCCCAGACTTTACGGCCCTGATGTTCCTTCAAACCACGGTTTTCAAGGTATCGCATGAAGCGCGCCTGATAGGCGGCCGTAATGGGCCCCAAGCCCATAGAGACCGTGGGGAACTGCCAGAACTCTGGCATCAGGCGCGGATGGGGGTAAGAAGAGACGCCGTCACGATCAGTTTCACGACGGAAGTTGTCCAGCTGTTCTTCGGTCAGCCGGCCCTCGGTGTAAGCACGGCCATAAATGCCGGGCGCCGAATGCCCCTGGATGTATACCATATCGCCCGCGAAGCGCTCGGTACGCCCTCGGAAGAAATGGTCAAAGCCAACGTCGTAGAGTACCGCCGCCGAGGCATAGGTCGCGATGTGCCCACCCACGCCTGAATACTTGCCTGCGCGGAGCACCATGGTGAGTGCGTTCCAGCGGATATAGGCATTGAGGCGCTTCTCAATGTCGAGATCTCCCGGGTAGGGCAACTCGCGCTCCGGTGCAATGCTATTCACGTAAGGCGTGGTCACTCGACCATGGAAATCTCCGTGTACAGAAACGTCAAAGTCGAGAAGCTGGTCGATCAGGAAGTGCGCCCGGGGCCGCCCCTCCACTTCTACGACCGAAGCAATCGAGTCAATCCATTCGCGGGTCTCTTGTGGATCTTCATCGCGAAGCGGGTAGCTGTGCGCCATCGATAACTCTCCTTGTGTGGCTCGGCTGGTCGTTGTTCAACCAGCACCTTGTTGCATTTGCAATTGAATCTATCGTCAATCGAGCTATGATTGCAACTGCAATAACAACCTCGTTCTGGAGACGTCATGACCACCCCCACGCCAGACCTCTGGTACAACTTCATTCGTGCGCATCGCTGCCTCATCCGGGAAATCGAACGTCGCCTGGCTGAAGAGAACCTGCCGCCCTATGCCTGGTACGACGCGCTGTGGGGAATCGAAAGTGGGGAGGATGGTGCCCGTCGCATGCATGAACTGGCCGACGTGATGGCCATCGAGCGTTACAACCTTACCCGCCTGGTTGATCGCCTGGAAAAGGATGGACTGGTAGTGCGGAAAAAAGCGGCAGATGACGGCCGAGGTGCGATCGCTCGCATCACCGACAGCGGTCGCGATCTTCGCAAGCGGATGTGGACGGTTTACAAACAGTCCGTCGAGGAGCTTTTTCTGGCGGAGTTCAGTGATGAGCAACAGAGGTCGTTTGCGCTAGCCCTGGAAAGTGCGAGCCGTAACGCCCGCACTAACAGGCGTGCTAATTAGTCCAGTCGGTAACGCCTGACTGCCCCGCTTACCCAAGAACTGTCGGCTACGCCCCGGCGAACCAAGGCGCGCAGTGCGGTCAACACTACCCAATGACGATTGAGGCGTTGGCTAGGCTCCAGACTATCCGCACCCAAAGCCGTGAACGGCGCAGTGACATGTGCAGCAAGTTGCGCAGCCACGAATTCATCGTACCCCGTCACCGCGATGACAGGCGTGTCTGCCGTGCCAAGACAGAGTTGAAGATGGCAGTTGGGTAGGTTCTCTTCTCTACGCAACCGTTGAAGACGAGCTCGCCTTTCTGCGTCCCGGGCAAGTTTGGTATAGCTCGGGCAACTCCATACCTCGGCTTTGATCCCCCACTCCGCTCGCAGCAGCTCGGCGGCTGCACATACCTCGCTAAGCATCGACCCAGCACCTAGCAGCCGAACAGATACTTCTTCGTCGACACCCTCAGACAAACGATACATTCCCAGGTAAGCCTGCGAGCGATCACATACCCGCCCTTCCCCTGGTTCGTCATGCAAAGTCATGTAGCAAAAACCAGGAGCTCCCTCCACGTACAACGCTTGCAACGCCCCAATACAAATAGCTTTGACTTCATCTCCACACGCGGGGTCGAAAGGTATGCATCGGCGATTGGATGCCAACCACAAGGGTAACCAGGGATGCGCTCCTTTCGCCCAACGGGACTGCGAAGACTCGATGTCGTTGAGGATGATGCCTCGCTCAGCAACCTGGGCGGTTAGCATCGACATTTGGGCGGATGTCGGTGACTGAGTCATGTAAAACAGCGGGCGCTCGGCGGCACGTGACTGCTCGCTAAACCAAAGGGGCCAGGCGCTGATCGCCGTGGTGCTCAACTGCTCGCTTATCCGATCATTGATCAAACCAAACTGCCCGCGGGTGCTGGAGCCGGTCTCAAGTCGCTTGAGAATATCGACAGCAGTTCCCAGGGGTGAGCCCGGCGCCCCTTCCCTTTCTTTGTAGCCTCGTTCGATGTGGCGAATGCAGGCCTGTGCGGCCGATATGGTGTCAGGGGTACGCTGTAAGCGAAGGTTGTCCATCCATGAAACTCCTCATGCGGTGTGCAATAGGGATAATCCAAGCTAGTTGCAAATGCAACCAGAAAGGATGGATCCTATGAGCTAGGCCTGAATTGAGGAACCAAGAATGAGGGCGAAGAAAACGGCGCCCGAAGACGCCGTTGCGGATAGATAGATCAGCCTACCGATTTCAATATCAGTTTATGTGCTGTGGCCATTCGGTTACCGGCGATGGAAACATGGCAGCACAGCTCCACAGGGCAACAGGCTTACCCCGCTGCGATTGAAAGTGGCACCACCCTATTGGTCACCTGCCTTTGGCTGAGGTAGCGGGTGCAGCTTACCCTCAGGAACGAGGCAAAATTCACCACTTCTCCGCGGTAGTCCATGACCTCCTCGTACAGCTTGGCGATGAGCTGATTGGTGCTGACACTGTCCGCTGCAGCAATCTCGGTCAGGATGTCCCAGAACTGGTTTTCCAGACGCAGGGTGGTGACCACGCCCCGGATGCGCAAGGAGCGCGAGCGCGATTCATAAAGGATCGGGTCTGCCTTCACATACAGCTCACACATGGTGCCTCCGCTGGCTTTACCTGGCTAAGTCACGTCGAGGGCATACGCCCACGCCTGAAGGTACCGCCCCAAAGCAGCATATGGGTAATACACCGCTATTACACATGTCCATTGTGCTTTTGGGGCGCACGTAATAGCCACTTATTACCCATCAATTTTTCATACTGCCATCCTGAGTGCATAACAACACCACAGGAAAGCCTGATCATGCCGAAATTCCTTCACACCATGATCCGTGTAGGTGACCTGGATGCCTCCATGCGTTTCTACGGACAAGCATTCGACCTGCAGGAATCCCACCGCCTTGAGTTCGACGACTTCTCGCTCGTCTACCTACGCGACCGGCAAAGCGGCGCCGAAATCGAACTGACCTGGAACAAGGGCCAAGACGGCTACACCCACGGCAGTGGGTATGGCCATGTCGCCTTCGCAGTAGAAGATCTCGATCACCATCACGCTCGCTTGAGCGAAATGGGGCTCTCTCCTGCCGCCATCAAGGAATTCAAGCGTGGTGAAGCGCTGCTCGCTCGCTTCTTCTTCATCCAGGACCCGGATGGCTACAAGATCGAGGTGTTGCAGCGCGCCGGCCACTATCAGTAACGCAGCCACACGCATCAGACGCCTGGGCGTCGTCTATCAATATTGCGCGGCAAACGCCAATCCCCAACAAAGCAGCACCCGTGATGTCAGGCTCCTAATAAAAACAACAAGGAGAACAGCATGCAGGATATACAAGCCAGCCGCCGTAGCTTTCTGAAAGGCAGCGGCGGAATTCTCTTGGGCACGTTGCTTTTCACCTCCGGCCCCATCGCCCTGCTCGCCCCCAGTACAACCTGGGCGCTTGAGATGAAAATGCTGAACAACGATCAAGCCGCACGACTGATGGTTATAGTGCGCCGGATCTACCCTCACGATCAGATGGAAGACGCTGTGTACGCCTTTGCGATCAAAGCCTTGGACGACCGCGCCGTGACAGACCCATCCATTCTTCCCCTGCTTGAACAAGGTCTGAACGAGCTGGACAAGTCAGCTGATGGCGCCTGGCTGAATCTGGATGAGCCGCGCCAATTGGCCGTGCTCGAGTCCATCCAGACCACCCCGTTTTTCACTTTGGTCAGGTCAGTCTCGGTCAATGCCCTGTACAGCAACGAACTCGCCTACCAGCACTTCGGCTACGAAGGTGCCTCTTTCCCCAAAGGCGGTTACCTGATGCGCGGCTTCAACGACTTGAAGTGGCTACCTGCCGCCCCTACCGAAGCCAGCCCATCCGCCTTTTCCTGAGGATGCGTACATGACCACATTCAATTTCGACGATGACTCGGTAGTGGTGATCATCGGCTCTGGTGCGGGTGGTGGAACACTGGCCAATGAACTGTGCCAGAAGGGTATTCCAGTCGTCCTGCTGGAGGCTGGCCAGCGCCAGTCCTCTGCCACTTTCATCAATGACGAATGGCCCTCGTTCGAGCAATTGTCCTGGGGCGATACCCGTACTACCTCGGGCTCTTGGCAGATCGCCAAGGACTTCCCGAACCTCCCCGCCTGGATCTGCAAAACGGTGGGTGGAACTACCACTCACTGGGCAGGTGCCAGCCTTCGATTCCAGGAGCATGAATTCCGAGCGCGGCAGACCTATGGCGACATCAAGGATGCGAACCTGCTCGACTGGCCATTGACGCTCGCTGAACTGGAGCCCTTCTATGCAAGGGCCGAAGACAAGATGGGCGTGACGCGCACCAACGACATTCCTGGGCTACCGGGGAACAACAATTTTCAGGTGATGTACAACGGTGCTCGCAAGCTTGGCTACAAAAAGTGCAGTACCGGCCACATGGCGATCAACAGCCGTGCCCGCGCAGGACGCGCTCAGTGCATGCAACTTGGCTTTTGCTTCCAGGGCTGCAAGATGGGGGCAAAGTGGTCAACGCTGTACACCGAGATCCCGGCAGCGGAGGCCACAGGCAAGCTCGAGCTCCGTACGCAGGCGCACGCAGTAAAGATCGAGCACGATGCAAAAGGGCGAGCCACCGGTGTGGTCTACGCAGATGCGCAAGGGCGTCTGCAACGCCAAAAAGCGCGACTTGTTGCGGTCGCAGGCAATGCCATTGAAACCCCTCGCCTACTGCTTAATTCGACCAGCACATTGTTCCCTCATGGTATTGGCAACGGCTCCGGGATGGTCGGTAAACACTACATGCGCCATACCACCGGATCTGTGTTCGCAGAGTTCAAGGACCCTGTGCATTTCTATCGCGGCACCATCATGGCCGGCCTGATCGGTGACGAGGTGCACTTCAATCCCGACAGGGGCTTTGTCGGAGGCTACGAAATGGAAACCATCTCGCTTGGCCCTTCCTTCATGGCTGCGTTCTTCAACCCCGGCGCCTGGGGACGCGACTTCACCCGCGTCATGGACAACTACACGCATCTGGCTGGCATGTGGCTGGTCGGTGAGGACATGCCCCGGGAATCCAATCGCATTACCCTGAGCGATAACGTCAAAGACCGCTTTGGCATTCCTGTGGCCAACGTGCACTACGACGACCACCCCAACGATATTGCAATGCGCGAGCACGCCTATCAGCAAGGTAGCGCGGTCTATGAGGCCGTCGGTGCACTGAAGACCCACCGCGTACCACCCTACCCCTCGACTCATAACATGGGCACTTGTCGTATGAGCCACAAGGAAGCCGATGGTGTTTGCAACAAATACGGGCAAAGCCATGAAGTTCCAAATCTGTTCATTTCAGATGGCAGTCAGTTCACCACCAGCGCAGCCGAGAACCCTACCCTGACGATCGTCAGCCTGGCGATTCGTCAGGCGGAGTACATTGCCGATGCTCTGAGGACGCATGCGGCATGAATACCATCGCCGACAACCGCCTGGAGATTTGCGCAATCACGGCGTTTACCGACAACTACATCTGGCTTCTGCTCGATCACTCAAACCAGGCCTGTGCGGTTGTAGATCCAGGTGATGC
Organism: Pseudomonas sp. NMI542_15; assembly: GCF_021283425.1. NCBI lineage: Bacteria > Pseudomonadati > Pseudomonadota > Gammaproteobacteria > Pseudomonadales > Pseudomonadaceae > Pseudomonas > Pseudomonas sp. NMI542_15. Next base: position 616,034 of record NZ_JAJSRO010000001.1, read on the forward strand.
CGGGCCAGTTCAAGCCTGGTTGGCTGAGCATCCCGGCTGGGCGCTCACCGATGTGCTGATCACTCACCATCATAGCGACCATGTGGGCGGTGTCGAGAAACTGAAGTCTGCGTTCGATCTCCGCGTGCATGGCCCTGCAAACGAGCCGATCCCTGCCAGGGATCGGCCACTGAAGGACGGTGATTCAATCCAGGTACTGGGGCGAACCATTCGCGTGATCGGGGTGCCTGGCCATACTTGCGGGCACCTGGCCTACCACCTGGTTGATGAGGATGTGCTGTTTAGCGGGGACACGCTGTTCAGCGCCGGCTGTGGGCGCCTCTTCGAGGGTACGCCGCTGCAGATGCTGACGTCGCTCGAACGCCTTGCCGTGCTCCCAGAGCAGACGCGGGTGTACTGCGCACATGAGTACACCCTCTCCAACCTGCGTTTTGCTTTGGCTGTCGACCCAGGCAATCAGCAAATCGCCGAGCGCTTGGCTGAGGTCAGCGAAATCCGCAATCGCGGGCAGTGCACTTTGCCTACCTACATTAGCGTTGAACGCGCAATTAACCCGTTCCTCCGTGTGCGGGAAGCGAAGATCGTTGAGGTTGTCCAACGCCAAGCGGGCCTGGCCATCACAACCGCCGAAGAATGCTTTGCTGCCATGCGCAAGTGGAAAGACAATTTTTGAACAACAAGAAGAAGATCATCCATGAGAAAAACACTGCTGATTGCCGCTACAGCCTTCATGATTGCTTCTGCCCAGGCAGGCCAAGAGCCTGAGGCCGTATTCGCGAAAACCTGCGCCATGTGCCACAACGGTCAACTCCCCAACGCGCCTAAGAAAGGTGATGTCGCTGCATGGCAACCACGCCTGGCTCAAGGGCAAGACGTACTGCTCAAAAACGTAGTGAATGGATTGAGTGTCATGCCACCACGTGGACTCTGCAGTGACTGTAGCGACGAAGACCTCGCGGCTACGATAGGCTGGATGTCCCGCTGATGACCGAAAGGAGCTCTGATTTAACAACGGTTATTTCAAGAGCTCCTATGGATGTCTTGCGCTTCAGTCACACGCTTGATTTCAGCGCGAGGCCGAGGCAGCAAGGCTTGTTGGCCATCGTTCGGATAGCCGTGTACACACTGCTCTAAGCGCCAGCAGATATCCCTCCACCCCCAATCCTGCAATCACCCCATTAGCCACGGTGGACATGATCGAGTGTCGATGGAGCTCATCGCGGGCATGAATGTTCGAAATGTGGACTTCCACCAGTGGCGCCTTGATCAATTTCAGCGCATCGAGCACCGGGATTGAATTAAACGAAAGGCCAGCCGGATTGATGATCACTGCGGCGTTCTTGTCGAATGCCTCCTGGATCCAGTCAACCATCACCGCTTCGCTGTTCGTTTGACGAAACTCGCAAACCAGATCCAGCTCGTTTGCAAGCTGCTCACAGCTTTGCTGAACCTGCTGCAGGGTCGTTGTGCCGTAAATTTCCGGCTCGCGGCGACCCAACATGTTCAGGTTGGGGCCATTCAGGACAAAAACTGCGCGACTCATGGTATGGCTCCGCTTTCACTTGAGGTATTGAGGGGAGTTGCTGAAGGTTACGTTCTCTGCTGGTTCGGACTTGCTGAGATCGATTCCGCGGGTTTCTGGCCCTATCAGGATCATCGCAAGCGACACCAGGTTGATCGCAGCGCATATCGCGACGAGCAACCATGGCGAATTGCCGGTCTGACTCATCAGCCACACGGCGAGGATAGGCATTGGGCCGCCAATCAGCAGGTTGGCGCCGGTATAAGCCAGGGCCGAGCCGGTGTAGCGCACGTTGGTTGGGAATGCTTCGGCGAATGCAACGGGTTGGATCCCGCTCTGGAACTGGGTGAATCCAAGGAACAGTCCCATGGCGGCCATGATCATGGCGGGTTGCTGCGTGTTCAGCATTGGGAAGTACACCAGCAGAATCCCGAGGGTCATGCATGAGCCGAAGGCGAGCGCTTTCTTGCGTCCCCACCGGTCACTGAGGTACCCACCAGCCAGCGCGCCAAAAATCGCGCAGACGTTAGCCACCATCAGGGACATGAACCCCATGGACTGCGGCATACCGAGTTGCTTGACCAGGTAGCTGAGTGTGAAAATCACGATCAGGTAAAACAGAGCAGCGGGTGAGCAGAAAAAGAACATCAGCCGCAAGATGGTACGAGAATGGATCCTCAGCACATCTTTCAAAGGGCTTCCAACGTGGGGTGTTTCGTCCTGCTTCAAAGCGACAAAGGCTGGTGTCTCGCTGACCTTGAGCCGAATGAAGATCGCCACCACCACGAGCACGAAGCTCAAGAGGAAGGGAATGCGCCAACCGAAAGACTCAAATTGTTCTGCGCTCAGGAATCCCGCCAGCCCTAACAACGCGCCGTTTGCCAAGATTTGGCTCATTGGTGAACAAAGGCCCAGAAACCCAGAATAACGTCCACGTCGGTCTGGCCGTGCATGCTCCAACGCCATCAGCTGGGCGCCCGTGGACTCCCCACCCAGAGCAAAACCCTGAAGGATTCGCAAAATCACCAACATGATGGGCGCCCAGATGCCCACCTGTGCGTAGGTCGGCAGCAGCCCCATCAACACCGAAGCCAAGCCCATCAGCGTCACTGTCGCGAGCATGAGGTTGCGGCGCCCGAGTTTGTCACCGAGGTAACCACATGTGATCGCCCCTAATGGCCGCGCTGCCAGACCTACGCCGAAGGTCGCCAAGGAAGCGAGCAGCCCTGAAGTCGGCTCCATTGCGGGAAAGAACAGTTTCGGTAGCACGGTCGCGGAAACAGCACCGTACAGGGTGAAATCGAACCACTCCAACGCTGTACCAATGGTGGCGGCTGTCACCGCCTTTTTTGACATCTGACTGTCTGCAACAGAGGGCTCTGTAGTTTTCATGAGGGTCTCAGTCGTTATTGTTATGGGATACGCCCGATCTGGGTGTGGGCTGGTACTGAGTCGACTTTAGAAGCTTTTGCCTGCAAAATAATTATCGAATTCTGGAGATTTCCATAAGGTAAGCTTATAGAGGGGCTTTGATGGAGCTACGTCATCTACGTGCGTTTGTCTGCGCCGCAACATTCCAGCATTTCAGCAAGGCCGCGGAGCAGCTTGAGATCGCCCAGCCGGCCCTGAGTCAGCTGATCAAAACCCTGGAGAGCGAATTGGGTGTAGCGCTGTTTCGACGTGCCAACCGCGGGGTGGAACTGACTGCTGCCGGCGCAGCGTTCCTACCCCACGCCAAGGATGCGCTCTATTCCAGTGACCTGGCGGTAGCCGCTGCTCGGCGGGCTAGGCGGGGGGAAATTGGAGAGATCACGATCGGTTACCACTCGGCGTTGCTCGAAGCTAACCTCCCTCAACTGATGCGGCATTACTTCGGCGCCTATCCCGAGGTTAAGGTAACGTTGCTGGATGCGCGGATTCAGGCCCAATTCGATTTATTGCTTGAAGGGAAAATCGATATCGGCTTTGCCCGTATCTTCAAAGACCATTTGCCCGACCGACTACGCACCCACTGTTTCAGCCTCTCCAGGTTAGTCCTTCTGACCCCGGACAACCATGCGCTGGCGCGGGATTTCAACGGCGATCTGGCATCCCTTCGGCAAGAGAAGTTCATCTTTCTGGAAGACCCGGCGGGGATCGGCCTCACCTCGCACATCTTGCAATTATGCCGGCAGTACCAGCTGCATCCCGCCAACATCATGTACGTACCGTCGCTGATGAGTATTCCCGGCCTGATAGCCGCCGGCATCGGGATTAGCATCCTCCCGGAAACCCTTACGCAGCTGAGCATGCCGGGCATCCGTACGCTTCAGCTGAAACAGCCAGACATGCAGAGCGAATTGTCGCTCATTACACGCGTGGACGAGCGCTCGCGAGCTGTCATGCACTTTTTAGAAGAGGCGGGAAATTGGCTGAAATGACAGCGGCTGCAGCCAGTGAGCCGAATCGCTATCCCTACATGTGATAGACCTTGCCCACCTAGCAGCGTAATGCTGTTCACTTAAGATCGCCGGGGCCGCTCTGCGGCCCTTTCGCGGCACAAGGCCGCTCCTACAGTATCCGCGTGAGCCCCGTGAATATTGGCTTACGCGGTCGTGGTAGGAGCGGCCTTGTGCCGCGATGGGCTGCGCAGCAGCCCTAAGTGAACAGCATTACGCCTAGCAGCGGGCTTTCTTTTGTGCGCGATTTCTCATCGACTTGCACCAAACTGTCCGGTCTGTGTAATGAAGCTCTGACTCTCATTGGGCCTCGCGGGCACTCGAAGGGGTTTGGTCCATCAAAATGTCTACGAGCACCTGCGCAGGCTTGCTCAGCTCGACACCAACCCGTGTCACCACCTCGTAGGGCTCGCTGCGCGACTTGAGTTGCAGCGGCAAACGCACGAGCATGCCGTGGTCCAGGGCCATCCTGGCGACATCCCACGGCATCACCGCGAGCAGATCGCGATCTTGCATAAGCATCGATAGCGTCGTGAAAGTCGATGAGGTTTCAATGGGGTACTGCGGAAAGCTCAAGCCGGCCTCGCGAAACTCACGCTCGAGGGTAAGCCGCATGGGCATGTTTACCGGGAACACCACCCAGCGCGAGTGCGCCAATTGCTCAAGCGTCAACGCTGCGCAGGCTGCCAGCGGATGCGCCGGGTTTGCCACCAGCACCAACTGCTCCTGATGTTTAACGCGGCTTTCATAGGCTGTAGGTCTCGGGCTGACGCTGGTTCGGCAAATCACCACATCCACACGGCCTTGGTCGAGCAGGTTGAGCAAGCGGTCACTGGTGTCCTCTACCACCGATACCGATAGGTCCGGTTGGTTCTCGCGCAAACGTGCCAGGCCTTCCACCATGATCGGCACCGCGCCCATGATGGTGCCCACCGACAAACGTCCCCCATGTCCTTGGAGAATGCCCAGCATCTCTTCACGCAGATGCGCAAGGTCATTGCCAATCAAGCGCGCATAACGCACCACACAGCGGCCCAGGTCATTGGCTTCGAGCCCTTTGCTGGTCCGCTCGAACAGTACTGCGCCAAGGGTAGACTCAATTTCATTAAGCGCCTTGGTGGCGCCAGGCTGGGTGATCGACATCGCCTCTGCGGCTTTGTGTATCGAGCCCAGTTCGTCAAGGCTGATCAATAGGCGCAGTTGGCGTAAACGAAGGCGCGAAGCCATGGAGCTTAATGATGGCAGCATAGGGGATCACTAAAAGTTATCGGGCAGTCCGCAGCTCTCATTAGGCAGCAATGCCATGGAAATTTAAAGTGGCTGGCAAGTGCTTCCCCACAACAACAAACCGGAGCCAGCATGCGCCTGATCCAATTTGAAACTGCACCCGCCCAGCGCCATGTCGGCGTAGTGGAAGGCGACCTGATTCAGGTTGTACGCCACACCACGCATCTGCGAGAACTGGCCCTCGCTGCCATCCGCAACCAGCGCAGCCTCGCCGCTGAAGTGCTCGAACGCGGTCTGGACAGCACCGACCAGCGCTACAGCGATGCCTTGAACGAATGCCGGGTCCTTCCACCGCTCGACCACGAAGACCCAGCACACTGTCTGATCAGCGGAACCGGGCTCACGCACCTGGGCAGTGCCTCCACCCGCGACAAGATGCACCAACAAAAAATCGATGACGGGGCGGCGCTCACCGACACCGCGCGCATGTTCCAGTGGGGCATTGAAGGTGGCCGCCCCCCCGCAGGTAGCGCCGGCGCGCAGCCAGAGTGGTTCTACAAGGGCGATGGCTCGATCGTCGTCCGCCCAGGGCAAGCCTTGCAGCCCCCCGCCTTTGCCGAGGATGCTGGTGAAGAACCGGAACTGGCTGGCCTGTATGTGATCGGTGATGATGGCCTGCCCTACCGGCTGGGCTTTGCCATCGGCAACGAGTTTTCCGACCACGTGATGGAGCGGCGCAGCTACCTGTACCTGGCACATTCCAAGCTGCGTAATTGCTCATTCGGCCCCGAACTGCGTGTCGGCGAGTTGCCACGCCATCTGCAGGGCACCAGCCGGATACTGCGCGGTGACCAGGTGATCTGGGAAAAGGATTTCCTCAGCGGTGAGGACAACATGTGCCACTCGTTGGAGAATCTCGAGTACCACCATTTCAAGTACAGCCAGTTTTTGCGCCCCGGTGATGTGCACGTCCACTTCTTCGGTACTGCAACGCTGTCGTTTGCCGACCAGGTCAAGGCCGTTGAGGGCGATGTGTTCGAAATCAGCCTGGCGGAGTTCGGCGCCCCACTGCGAAACGGCATCAGCGAGACGCCTGCGGCCATCTCACCCGGCGCGGTGAAGACGCTCTGACCCGACGGTGGCGCAGGGCCGCGCCACCGCAGCATTTCATAACAATCACAAAAGTGAGATGAGCATGAACAACAGCCCCTACCCTCCGGCCCCCGCGCCGGCCCTGGCGACTGCCAACACTGACAGCGCCAAGCCAACCACCGTGCGCTGGCGCATCTTCCTGATCCTGCTGCTACTGGCAGCGATCAACTACATCGACCGCGCTTCGCTGTCCGTGGCACTGCCGTTGATTTCCGCCGAGTTTGAACTCACTCCAGCGCTCGAAGGCTTGATCCTGAGCGCGTTCTTCTGGTCATACGCCTTGATGCAGATTCCTGCCGGGGTGCTACTCGACCGCTTCCAGGTGCGCAATATCATTGGCGTCGCGACGATCGGCTGGGGTGCCTTCCAGGCCTTGGGCGGGTTTGCTCACAACTGGATCACCTTGCTGGTCACGCGCATTGGCCTTGGCGTGGCAGAGTCGCCGATCATGCCCGCCGGCGCAAAGCTCAATGGCGCCTGGCTGACGCCGAACGAGCGTGGCCGCGGTGCCACGCTGGTCGACGGCGGCGCGCCGTTGGGCACCGCATTCGGCGCAATTATCATCGCGGGTCTGATCACCTGGTTCGACTCTTGGCGCATCGCCTTTATCGTCGCTGGGGTCGGCACGGTGGCTGCCGGTATCTGGGCCTGGTGGTACATCCGCAACCACCCCAGCGAGCACCCGCAAGTCAACGCCGCTGAACTGGCTTACATCACCCAGGCCAACGACGCCGCGAGCAAGGCCAACGGCAACCGCAAGGCGGTGCTCAAGGCGTTGCTCAAGAGCCGTTCGGTACTGTGCATGTTTGCTGGCTATGCCTGCTACAACAGCGTGTTCTACGGGCTGCTGACCTGGATGCCCAGCTACCTGCACCAGGCCCACAACCTCGATATCAAGGCGATGGGCGGTGCGACTTTCCTGATCTTCATGTGTGGTTTCATTGGTGAACTGATTGGCGGCTGGATCTCCGACAAGTGGAAAGCAAAAGGCGGCCAGCCGAATACCGTCATGCGCAGCATGTTCGCCGGCTCTGCTGCGGTCGCCGCGCTGTGCATCCTGCTGGTGGCCTATACCCCGGACGCCGGCCTGGTCATCGCCCTGCTGTGCGTGGCGCTGTTCTTCATCCGCTGGTGCGGCATGTACTGGTGCCTGCCGGCGATCCTCGGTGGCAAGTCCAAAGCTGGCGTACTTGGCGGCAGCATGAACTTCTGCGGCAACATGGTGGGCGTACTGGTGCCGATCCTCATTGGCCTGATCGTGCAGTTCACCGGTTCCTATTTCCTGGCCCTGATCTTCTTCGTGGTCATGGCCTTCGGCCTGATGCTGTTCTCTGGCCTGATCGACTACCGCGAGCGCGGGCTGGCCTGAGCCACGCGCCCTATTGAGGTGAACACCATGCAACTCATTACAACAACAGGCAGTGCAAGCGCTGCCAACGCCGTGATTCGACTCAACCCACTGGACGATGTGCTGGTGGCACGCCAGCCGCTGACCGAAGGCCTGCTGCTGGAAGAGGGCATCGTTGTGCGCGAGCCGATCCCGGCGGGCCACAAGGTGGCTGCCCACGCACTGAGCGCGGGCCAGCCGCTGCGCCGCTATGGGCAGATCATCGGTTTCGCGAGCCAGGCGATCGCCGCAGGCGAACATGTGCACGTGCACAATCTGGCGATGGGCGAATTTGCCCGCGACTACGCCTTCGGCGTCGATGCCAAAGGCCAGCAGGCGCCCAACGACGATACCTTCATGGGTATCGTGCGCGCCGATGGCCGGGTAGCCACGCGCAACTACATCGGCATCCTCACCTCGGTGAACTGCTCGGCCACGGTGGCACGGGCGATCGCTGACCACTTTCGCCGCGATATCCACCCCGAGGCGTTGGCGCCCTACCCCAACGTCGATGGCGTGGTTGCCCTGACCCACGGCGTCGGTTGCGCGGTCGACCCCGGTGGCGAGGCGCTGGCAATGCTGCGCCGCACCCTCGGCGGCTATGCGGTACATGCCAACTTCGCCTCGGTACTTTTGATTGGCCTGGGCTGCGAGACCAACCAGATCCCCGACCTGCTGGCGGCCCAGGGCCTGCAAAGCAGCCACGCACTGCGCACGTTCACCATCCAGGGCACCGGCGGCACATCGAAGACCATTGCCAGCGGCATCGCCCAGGTCAAGTCGCTGCTGGCCGAAGCCAACCAGGTCGAACGCCAGCCGGTGAGCGTCCGCCACCTCACGGTCGGCCTGCAGTGCGGGGGCTCGGACGGCTATTCGGGGATCACCGCCAACCCGGCGCTGGGCAATGCGGTCGACCGCCTGGTGGCAGCCGGCGGCACTGCAATTCTCTCGGAAACCCCGGAAATCTACGGCGCCGAACATCTGTTGACGCGCCGCGCGGTCAGCCAGCAGGTGGGCGAGAAGCTGATCGCCCGCATCCAGTGGTGGGAAGCCTACTGCCAGCGGATGGGCGCCGAGCTGAACAACAACCCCTCGGCGGGCAACAAGGCCGGCGGCCTCACCACCATCCTCGAAAAGTCCCTGGGTGCCGTGGCCAAGGCCGGTTCCAGTGACCTGATGGATGTTTACGAGTACGCCGAGCCGGTGCGCGCCCACGGCCTGGTGTTCATGGACACACCCGGCTACGACCCGATCTCCGCCACGGGCCAGGTCGCCGGTGGCGCCAACCTGATCGCCTTTACCACTGGCCGCGGCTCGGCCTACGGCTGCGCGCCCTCGCCGTCGATCAAGCTGGCGACCAACACCCGCCTTTGGGAAACCCAGGAAGAGGACATGGACGTCAACTGCGGCGGCATTGCCGACGGCAGCATGACCATCGAAGAGCGTGGCGAACACATCTACCGGATGATGCTGAGCATCGCCTCGGGCGAGCGCAGCAAGAGCGAACAGCATGGCTACGGCCAGAACGAGTTCGTGCCGTGGCAGATCGGCGCCATCACCTGATCCCCCCAGCCTTCATCAATGGCGCCAGCATGAAACGCCAATTGGCCTTTGCAACGGTATCGCGTCGATCAAGTACAACCAGGGTTCGCCGCATGCGGCCCTGAAGCGCCACGCCAGCAATTTGCGAAGCGACTGTCCCCGGTAGCGTGCAAGCCGTTGCAACGCTGACGGCTCCGAACACACCCATGCTGGTATGGCAGCGATGAGGAATGAAGGTATGCGTGTTCAGCGTACTGCCCGAGGCAGCAGCCGACGCAAGGCACATCTTGGGCACATTGCGCTGGCTGATATCGCCAAGATAGCACAGGGCCGTGATGAGCCACTGATACAGGGATACTGGTCGGTCGTCGATCCATCCTTAAGTAGGTATCTGTTTTTCTTATTGGATGAATGGAGAGCCCGAGCCTTCCACCGAGCGGAAGGCTCTGCCAAGCAAAAAAGCTGCACTCCCTTCATCGCACGTATGCAATTGAGGAAGTGCAGCCTTTCGGTGCCCTACTTCAGCGAGGCGATATAAATACCGTGCGTCCTCACAGAAGCGGTGAATGGCCTGGCAAGCCGCACGCAGCGACTCGTCATCCAGCGCATAAGCAATGCGCAGGTACCCTGGAAGAACGCCCCGCCTGGTACCTCGCAACGGATGCCCGGCGCCAGGTTGAGCAGGTCAACCATGAAATCGCGGCGCCGCTGGAATACTTCGCGGCTGTGGGCGATGAAGTCTTTCGGACCGTCCAGGGCTGCGATTGCAGCGTGCTGCTACCGGTCCTCGCATGGGTGGCATCAAACGCATCGCCAGGGTGGCAGACCTGCTGGTACCGGTGAAAACGCTGGCCTACATAGCGGTTACCCTGTACGTCATTGTGCTGCAATTTGATCACGTGCCTTTGATGCTGTTGACCATCGTGAAAAGCGCGTTCGGGCTCGATCAAGCCTTTGGTGGCCTGATCGGCAGCGAAATCGTGATGGGTGTGAAGCGTGGCGTATTCGCCAACGAAGCTGGCCTGGGCAGTGCACCAAACGTCGCAGCGGTGGCCGAAGTTCGGCACCCTGTCTCACAAGGTGTCGTGCAGGCGTTCAGCGTGTTTTTCGATACATTCATCATTTGCACCTGCACCGCTTTGCTGATCTTTCTGTCGGGCTTCTATACCGCCGGTTTCGCGGGTGACGGCATCGTGCTGACCCAGAACTCGCTTGCCGCAGTGGTCGGTGACTGGGGCCGCAGCTTCATCAGCGTTGCACTTGCGTTGTTCGTGTTCACCTCGATTCTCTACAACTACTACCTGGGCGAACACAACCTGAGGTTTATTCTGGGCAAGAACCGCAAGGCGCTGCTGAGCTATCGCGCCCTGGTACTGGCCTTGATTTTCTGGGGCTCGGTTCAGGATCTGAGTACAGTGTTTGCCTTCGCCGACATCACCATGACCCTTTCTGCGCTGGTGAACCTCATCGCTCTGGTTCTGCTATGCCGAGTGGGACTGCGACTGCTCGCAGATTATGACGCACAGCGCAAAGCCGGCGTTGCCGAGCCAATTCTCACAACCAGTGCCTTCCTGGACCTCGACATAGACAGGACCATCTGGAGCAATGCACCAGAGCAGGTCGAAAAAGATCAGGGCCTGGGTGTACTCGAACCTGAGCCACCAAAAACATCTTGATGAGCAGGATTCCCTGGCAACCGTAGCGGTTGCCTGGGCTTGGTTTCAGCTTCGTGCATTCGAATAATGAGCCCCAGGACGCAAGCCGGTGTTTTCTTCTACAGCCCCCGTGCCGTCGAGGTAACCGTGCTTGCGTAGATCGGGCATGAGCACGGCGGCAATCAGGGTGATGACGCTCATTGCCGCCACGTAGTAGTAGAAATACGACTCCACGCCCGCGCCGCGCAGGGACAGCGCTACGTACTCGGCAGTACCCCCACACAACGCGTTGCCCAAGGCATAGGGCAGCCCTACCCCCAGCGCGCGAACCGTGGCTGGGTACAGGTCTGCCTTCAGCACGCCGGTCACTGGCGTATAGAACGCTGCAATCAGGAGGCCCAGCATGACCAGCGCGAAGGCTTCGTACGGGTTGTTGACACTCTTGAGCCCCGTGAGCAACGGTACGATCAACAGGCTCGACAGCAGGCCGAAAGCAATCATGCTGTTTCGCGAGCCAATCCTGTCAGCCATCATCCCGAACACTGGCTGAAGGCACATGAACACCACCAGCGCGGCTGTCATGATGAAGCTCACGGTCGACGCATCGAAGCCCGCCGAAACCACCAGGTATTTCTGCATGTAGGTGGAGAATGTGTAAAAGTGCAGCGAGCAACCCGCAGTGATGGCAATCGTCAGCAGCACGGCTTTCTTGTGCTTCATCAGCGCTTTTATCGAGCCCGCTTCCTTGTGCTTGGCGCCTTGGTGGCTTGCCGTTTCAAGCATCGAGCGGCGAAGGTAGACCACCACCAGCGCACTCACTGCACCAATGAAGAATGGAATTCTCCAGCCCCAGGCCTTGAGTTCTTCGATGGGCAGCAGGTTCTGCAGCACCACCACAGTCAGCAATGCCAGCAGTTGCCCGGCAATGATCGTGAAGTACTGGAACGAGCCAAAGAAGCAGCGCTTGCCCGTACTGGAAATCTCACTGATGTAGGTCGCCCCGGTACCGTATTCAGCCCCTACCGAAAGGCCCTGCATCAAGCGGGCAATCAGCAACAGAACCGGCGCGGCCATGCCAATGGTTTCGTAGGTGGGCACCACCGCGATCATCAGCGAGCCCCCACACATCAGAAAGACGGAGATGATCATGGAAAACTTGCGGCCACGCGTGTCAGCGAGGTAACCGAAAATCCACCCGCCCAGGGGGCGCATGAAGAAGCCGACAGCAAAAATGCCGGCCGTTGCCAAAAGTTGTGTGGTCTGGTCGCCCTGAGGGAAAAAAAGCGCGGCGAAGTAGATTGAGGTGTAGGCGTAGATGAAGAAGTCGTACCACTCCACCAGGTTTCCGGAACAGGCGCCGAGAATGGCGCGGATCCGTTGGCGATTGGTCAGGTTACGGATATCAGGCGCAGCAGGATTGTGATTGTTGGCGTGCATGGGGAACTCCAGATCTGAGGCAAACGCGAGGCAAGAACAACAGTGTTGGTCTGCGTCGATCTACTGGCTTGGAGTCATCACAGGAAAAGCAGGCGGCAGTACGCGGGGCGATGGAACGCACATCATTGGGGGCACCTTCTGGGATCTATTATTTTACAAGCCAGCGAAAGCGCACTGACTTTTATCCCGGGCAAAGCTACGCCCTCACCTGAGTAGCGGCCAGACCCGCTGCCCTCTAGCAGTTATGCCGCGATTGAATAGCTTGGGGCAGCCGTTTCAGAGCATATGCCCTGCCCAAATGCCTTTGGCGACCAGCTCGCTGGCAATGTCCACAAAGGTCTGGCCGACGTAGCGCGTTGCAGGGCTTACCTGCCGATCGGCGGGCAGCACGAGTACCAGCTTGCGCATTGGCGTCGGGTCAACCAGCGGCGCGGCACACAAACTGCCGTCATCAAGGCGAGAGTAGATGGAGGCCAATGGCAGTGCCGTATAGCCAAAACCATGACGGACCAGGTCGATCATCGCGCCAAAGGAGTCCGCCTCGACACTGGTGGTGATCTTGAAGCCTCGCTCAAGGGCGCACTGGTCCATGATCTTGCGCAGCCCATGGCGGGGGCTGGGCAGCACCATCTGTTCATTGGCCAATTCTGCGAACGGCACGGCCGTGTCCAGGTTCAACCTGGCCTCGGGAGGGCCAACCAGGACCAGGTTCTCCATCATCACCGGTTCGATTCGCAACGTGTGCAGTGGCTGCGGATCGTAGGAGATGGCCAGCTCCAGCTCGCCCCGCTGCAACCAGTCCAGCAGATAGCCGCTGAACGCCGATGAAAAGCGGATCGAGAGGTCTGGGTGAGTGTCGCGGATGCGTTGAACCAACGGCACAGTGACAATCTCGGCGATGGTCGGCGTGGTACCGATGGCGACCATGCCGCGAAATGCGGCACGACCGCCGGCTACCGAGGTACGGATGGACTCGAGCTCGTCCATGATTCGGGTGGCCCGTTCAAGAACCTCGAGGCCGGCAGCGGTGATTTCCATGCCGCGGCCATGCCGCTCGAACAGGTAGACGCCCAATTCCTTTTCCAACTGCCGAATCTGCCGGCTCAATGCGGGTTGCGCCACATGGAGCCGGTCCGAAGCCTTGCTCAGGCTGCCAAGCTCGGCCACATGGATCAGGGTTTTCAGTTGCACTACGTCCATCGGTCAACCACTGGCAAAGAAAGGGGCGCCTCTGAACGGCGTTTTTCACAGTCTAAAGACAGCCTTGATCATCAGCTATAGCATTTGGGCATAGCAGCTAGCACCAAAGGCATACGCCACGACGCGACTGGGCTATCGATGCCTCAGACTGTTGAAGACCCTGCAACCCCCTGTGTTGTGCCACGAGCGGTTGCCGGCTGTGTATCCGGGTCCTGCAGCTCCCCTTCCCACTTGGCAACCACCGCCGTGGCGATCGAGTTGCCTACGGCGTTGGTGGCCGAGCGCCCCATATCGAGGAATGTATCGATGCCCAGAATCAGCAGCAGCCCCGCTTCGGGAATATCGAACTGCACCAGCGTCGCCGCAATAACCACCAGTGATGCACGCGGCACCCCGGCAAGCCCCTTGGATGTAAGCATCAACGTCAGCAGCATCAGGATCTGCGTACCAAGGGTCATCTCGATACCGTACGCTTGGGCGATGAACAGCACAGCGAAGGTGCAGTACATCATCGAGCCATCGAGGTTGAAGGAGTAGCCCATGGGCATGACAAAACTGGAGATTTTGCGGCTTACTCCGAATCGGTCCAGCGCCGAGAGCAGTTTTGGATAAGCCGACTCGGAACTCGCCGTGGCGAACGCCAGCAGGAAGGCCTCCTTGATCAGCGCCAGAAGCGCGAAAACCCGCCGCCCCAGGAACAGCGCCCCAGCCATTATCAGCAACAGCCAAAGCAGGATCAGCCCCAGGTAGAAGTCGCGCATGAACACCGCGAACGTTGCGAGGATCGACAGGCCGTTAACCGCGACTGTGGCGGCCATCGCAGCCATGACAGCCAGCGGTGCCAGCTTCATGACGTAGCCCGTAATGAGAAGCATGGCCTGGGCCAACTCGTCGGCAAGGCGCACGAGGCCCTTGGCTTTTTCGCCCAGGGCCGCCAGGGCTACACCAAAGAACAGTGAGAACACCACAATCTGCAGGATCTCGTTGTTGGCCAGGGCCTCGACGAACGACCTGGGCACCAGATGCGTGACAAACGCCTTGAGGGTGAAGGCAGATGTCTGGAGGGACGTGGTTGCGCTCACGTCCGGCAAAGGCAGTGCCAGATGATGCCCTGGCTGCAGGATGTTGGCCATCATCAGGCCCACCGCCAATGAGAGCAGCGAAGCCGTCAGGAACCACATCATCGCCTTGCCAAAGACTCTGCCCACCGCACCGGCGTCGCCCATGTGAGCAATCCCCACCACCAAGGTGGAAAACACCAGCGGCCCGATCAGCATCTTGATCAGCCTCAGGAATACGTCCGATATCACCGAAATGTACCCGGCAGTCTCGGTAGCAGCTGCCTTGTCAGGGCTGGTGAGGAAAATGGCATAGCCGATCACCACGCCAAGGACCATTGCGAGCAGTATCCAGCCCGCCAGCGGTAGTCTGAATTTCATTGAGCACCTTTATTCAAGCAATAGGGACCGTCACCGCCAGAGCGGTGCACTACGGAACGAAGTAGGACAGTGCAAGATGCCGGAAACAGCATGGTGAGGATGGTGTATCGGCCAATGGCGACTCTGCAGTGGTGAGCCACCCGGCGAGCGTGCGCAGGTAACGAAGCAACATGGACAACCCTCGATCTTATTGTTGTTTTGATTCGATAGCGGCGCAGCCGCGACCGAGCAGGCAACCTAACGTTTTCACCTGCTGCCCAGAAGCGCTGAGCGCGTCTATCAGCTATGCCCGCTTTATATAGCCACTGGCGGGCCTGCCCGGGCCATGCTTCACACGGCGCGGCAGTCAGTCGCACTCAACGTCGATGACCGGTGGCATGGGCTCACCTATGCCGCTACGGCATATCTCAAAGAAAAAAACGGTAGTCGTCCTGCGCTGCATCTCGCCGCATGATGAGGAAAAACAAAAGCAGCACTGCCGGGAGATACCCATGTCATCGCAAGAAGCTGAACAGAACTGGCAAGAGGACGTGTTCCGTGTTCTCAAGGCCCACGACGTCAAGCACGTCGTATTCGTACCGGACGCTGGCCACTCGGCGTCCATTCGCATGTCCTATGCAGACCCCGACATCAAGGCCGTTGTGCTCACCACGGAAGAAGAAGGCATTGGCTACCTGGCCGGCGCCTGGCTGGGTGGTGAACGTGGCGCCCTGCTGATGCAGTCGAGCGGTGTCGGTAACTGCATCAACACCCTCGCCTTGCAGAACTGCGCCGGTTTCCCCCTGCTGATGGTGGTGACCATGCGGGGTGACTGGGCGGAATTCAACGCCTGGCAAAACCCGATGGGTCAGGCCACTGAAGCCTCCCTGAACCTGATGAAAGTGATGACCTGGCGCGCTGACAAACCTGAGGATGTGGCCCCCCTGCTCCATGGCGCCGCCACCATGGCCTTCAACGGCGATGCCGCCACCGCCCTGCTGCTAGGTCAGCGCCTGATCGGAGAAAAGAAATGGGTCAAGTAAGCGCCAACCACGTGCTTTGCCGCCGGGAGGTCGTCCGTACCTTGCTCGCCGATCGCAATGATGTGCTCGTCGTCACCGGCCTGGGCTCTGCCTCCTATGATGTGATGGCCGCGGGTGACCACGACAACAACTACTACCTTTGGGCGGCCATGGGCAGTGCCATTACCGTGGGCTTGGGCCTCGCCAATGCGCAGCCGGACAAAAGCGTGGTGGTTGTCACCGGTGATGGTGAGCTGCTGATGGGGTTTGGCGCACTGGCCACTGTTGCACTGCAGCAGCCGAAAAACCTGACCATCGTGGTGCTGGACAACGGCCACTTCGGTGAGACCGGCATGCAAGTCAGCCACGCCGGCTTCGGCATCCAGTTGGACCGGGTCGCTGAAACCTGTGGCTTTGCCTGGACCCAGGAAATCCGTGAAATGGACGGGGTCCATGCCCTGCGCGAGCGTTTCGCCAACCGGGACGGGGTGAAGCTGGCCACCGTGAAGATCAAAGCCGAAAACCCGCCACGTGTACTGCCGCCGCGTGATGGCCAATACATCAAGAACCGTTTCCGCGCCGCCCTAGGCTTTCAGCCTATCTGACCGTGTTGCCGGGTCGGGCCGGCGGCCGAACCACGATGACGCTGCCGGCCTGCCCCACCCTGGAGAATGATGATGATCGACAACAATCAAGAAGAACTCAACGCCATTCGTGAGGGCGTACGCGCCCTGTGTGGCGATTTCCCGGCCGAATACTGGCGCAAGATCGACGAAGAAAAAGGCTTCCCTGAAGCCTTCGTCAAAGCCATGACTGAGGCCGGCTGGCTGTCGGCGATGATACCCGAGGCGTTTGGCGGCTCTGGCCTGGGTCTGGCCGAGGCGTCGGTGATTCTTGAAGAAGTCAACGCCTGCGGCGGCAACTCCGGCACCATCCATGGCCAGATGTACAACATGTTCACCTTGCTGCGTAACGGCAGCGAAGAACAGAAGCGCTACTACCTGCCCAAACTGGCCAGTGGCGAGCTGCGCCTGCAGTCGATGGGCGTGACAGAGCCAACCACCGGTACCGATACCACCAAGATCAAGACCACGGCGGTTCGCAAAGGCGACAAGTACGTGATTAACGGCCAGAAAGTGTGGATCTCTCGCGTCCAGCATTCTGACTTGATGATCCTCCTGGCGCGTACCACCCCGCTCGCCGAGGTCACCAAGAAGGTCGATGGCATGTCGATTTTCCTGGTCGACCTGCGTGAAGCCATCGGTAACGGCCTGACCGTACAGCCGATTGCCAACCTGGTGAACCACGAAACCAACGAGCTGTTCTTCGACAACCTGGAAATCCCTGCCAGCAGCCTGATTGGCGAAGAAGGCAAGGGTTTTCGCTACATCCTCGACGGGCTCAATGCCGAGCGTACCTTGATCGCCGCCGAATGCATCGGCGATGGCCGCTGGTTCATCGAAAAATCCAGCCAATACGCCCGTGATCGCGTGGTATTCGGCCGACCGATCGGCCAGAACCAGGGCGTGCAGTTCCCCATCGCTGAAGCCCACATCGAAATCGAAGCCGCCGACCTGATGCGCTGGCGTGCTTGCGCCGAGTACGACAGCGGTCGCAACGCTGGCGCCGCCGCGAACATGGCCAAGTACCTGGCGGCCAAAGCCAGTTGGGAGGCTGCCAACGCATGCTTGCAGACCCACGGCGGCTTCGGCTTTGCCAATGAATATGACGTCGAGCGCAAGTTCCGCGAAACCCGCCTTTATCAGGTCGCGCCCATTTCAACCAACCTGATCTTGTCCTACGTGGCCGAACATCTGCTGGAACTGCCACGTTCGTTCTGACCCAGGGCCCCCTCGCCAACCGGGAGGGGCCTGCCAAAACAAGAGAGACAACAATCATGAGTCAGCCCATTCGCCCACTTGACGGCATAACCGTCATCAGCCTCGAACATGCGATCGCAGCGCCCTTCTGTACCCGTCAGCTGGCTGACCTGGGCGCCCGGGTGATCAAGGTCGAACGCCCGGGCAGTGGCGACTTCGCCCGTGGTTACGATCAGCGGGTCAACGGCCTGGCCTCGCATTTCGTCTGGACCAACCGCTCGAAAGAAAGCCTGGCCCTTGACCTCAAGCAGGATATCGCCGGGGACATCCTTGGCCAGCTACTGGAGCAAGCCGATGTGCTGGTGCAGAACCTGGCGCCAGGCGCGGCCGCCCGCCTTGGGTTGAGCTTTGAGCAACTGCACGAGCGCTTTCCGCGGCTCATCGTCTGCGACATCTCCGGCTATGGCGCTGGGGGCCCCTACGAGCAGAAAAAAGCCTATGACCTGCTGATTCAGAGCGAAGGCGGTTTTCTTTCGGTCACCGGTGGGCCCGGCGAAGACGGGATGGCCAAGGCGGGCAATTCGATAGCGGATATTGCTGCCGGCATGTATGCCTACACGGGCGTCCTCTCGGCCGTACTGTTGCGGGAAAAAACCGGCATCGGCAGCCACGTTGAAGTTTCGATGTTGGAGAGCCTGGTGGAGTGGATGAATTACCCGCTCTATTACGCCTACGAGGGTGCCCCGCCACCGCCTCGCGCTGGTGCAGCGCACGCCACGATCTATCCATACGGCCCATTCCCTATTGGCGATGGCAGCACCGTGATGCTCGGCCTGCAGAACGAACGGGAGTGGCAGCTGTTCTGCGAGCATGTGCTGATCCGGCCAGAGCTTGCGGATGATGATCAGTTTTCTGCCAACTTCAAACGCGTGGCCAACCGCGACGCCCTGCGAGCGTTGATCATCGAGGCTTTCGCCCCATTGAGCTTCGATACCGTTATTCAGCGGCTGGACCAGGCCAGCATTGCCAACGCCAAGGTTAACGATATGCAGGGTGTCTGGGAGCACCCACAACTAAAAGCCCGAGACCGCTGGCGGCGCATCGACACGGCCGCAGGCAGCGTTCCCAGCCTGCTCCCGCCCGCCACCAGCAATGCCTTTGCGCCCCGTATGGGCCCGGTGCCCGCGCTTGGCGAGCACAGCGAAAACATCCTTGCCGAACTTGGCCTGACTCATGAACGAATTCAACAGCTGCGCGCTTCAGGGGTCATCTGACCCCTCTTTTTACCGCCTGTTGTGAAAGCTCAAGAACAGAGTATTACTGCTTATGAAAGTGCTGGTCGCTATCAAACGTGTGGTCGACTACAACGTCAAAGTCCGCGTCAAGGCGGACAACGCCGGCGTCGACCTTGCAAACGTCAAGATGTCCATGAACCCCTTCTGCGAAATCGCCGTGGAAGAAGCCGTACGCCTGAAAGAAAAGGGCGTGGCGAGCGAGATCGTCGTCGTCTCCGTCGGCCCGCCCGCTGCCGAGGAGCAGCTGCGTACTGCGCTGGCGCTAGGCGCCGACCGTGCCATCCTGGTCGAAGCCGTCGATGAGCTGAGCTCCCTGGCCGTAGCCAAAGCGCTGAAAGCCGTTGTCGACAAAGAGCAGCCGCAGCTGGTCATCCTTGGCAAGCAGGCCATCGACAGCGACAACAACCAGACCGGCCAGATGCTGGCCGCGCTGACCGGCTACGCCCAGGGCACCTTCGCCTCCAAGGTCATCGTTGCTGGCGACAAGCTGAACGTCACCCGTGAAATCGATGGCGGCCTGCAGACCGTGTCGCTGAACCTGCCAGCCATCGTCACCACCGACCTACGCCTGAACGAGCCACGCTATGCGTCGCTGCCGAACATCATGAAGGCCAAGAAGAAGCCGCTGGAGACCGTCAAGCCTGACGACCTGGGCGTTTCCCTCGCCTCCACCAACACGACCCTGAAAGTCGAAGCGCCAGCTGCGCGCAGCGCGGGTATCAAGGTCAACTCGGTGGCCGAACTGGTCGAAAAGCTGAAGAACGAAGCGAAGGTAATCTGATGACCATCCTGGTAGTAGCTGAACACGACAATCACACACTCGCCGCGCCGACCTTGAATACCCTGGCTGCAGCCCGCCAGATCGGAGGGGAAGTCGTGGTCCTGGTCGCGGGGCTGGACGTTTCCGGTGTCGCTTTCGCGGCTGCGCAGATCGCTGGAGTGAGTAAAGTGCTAATGGCAGACGACGCTGCCTACGCGCGCCAGTTCCCGGAAAATGTTGCGCCATTGGTGGCCAACCTGGGTCGCGACTTCAGCCATGTACTGGCCCCGGCCACCAGCAACGGCAAAAACATCCTGCCGCGGGTGGCAGCATTGCTGGATGTCGATCAGATCTCCGAAATCATTTCTGTCGAGTCTGCCGATACCTTCAAGCGCCCGATCTATGCGGGCAACGCCATTGCCACCGTGCAGTCGAACGCCGCAGTCAAAGTCATCACCGTCCGATCCACCGGCTTTGAGGCCCTGCCGGCAGAAGGCGGTAGTGCGCCGATCGTGGCATTGGCTGGCGCCCGCGATACAGGCATATCAGCGTTCGTCGGCGAAGAACTGGCCACGTCCGATCGCCCCGAGCTGACCGTGGCAGACATCGTTGTTTCCGGTGGCCGCGGCATGGGCAACGGTGACAATTTCAGCCACCTGTACCGCCTGGCCGACAAGCTGGGCGCCGCAGTTGGTGCATCGCGCGCAGCGGTAGACGCAGGTTTTGTTCCCAACGACATGCAGGTCGGCCAGACCGGCAAGATCGTGGCCCCGCAGCTGTACATCGCGGTCGGTATCTCCGGCGCGATCCAGCATTTGGCGGGCATGAAGGAATCCAAGGTCATTGTCGCGATCAACAAGGATGAAGAAGCCCCGATCTTCCAGGTGGCCGATTACGGACTGGTCGGCGACTTGTTCGACATAGTGCCAGCACTCACCTCCACGCTGTAACAGGACAAAAACAATGACCCCATCAGCACCTGAAACCTGGATCGGTCGCAGTGAGACCGTGCACGATTGCATCAGCCATAACCTGGTTAAACGTATTGCCGCAACCCTGAGTGAGCCAGCGCCAGCTCCGGGTGCCCCCCTGCCCGAGCTCTGGCACTGGGCATTCTTCCAGGACGCCGTCGAGCACTCCGGCCTAGGTGGGGACGGTCATCCAGCGCGAGGCGGTTTCTTGCCCCCGGCAGATAACCGCAACCGCATGTGGGCAGGTGGTCGCCTGGAGTTCCTCCACCCGCTGCGCGTCGATGCCCAGGTATCTCGCCGTTCGACCATCCTCAACGTTCAGGAAAAGCATGGGCGTACGGGGTCCTTGCTGTTTGTCACCGTACAACATGAGTACGTGCAAGACGGCCAGCGGGCGCTCATCGAGGAACAGGACATCGTTTATCGTGAGCCATCGCCACCCAAACTGGGCGGAACCGAGCCGCTGCCGCAGGGAGACTGGCATCTTCACGTTCAGCCAAGCCCGACGCTGCTGTTCCGCTATTCGGCGGTGACGTTCAATGGCCACCGCATTCACTATGATTGGCCTTATGTGACCGAAACCGAAGGTTACCCTGGCCTGGTGGTGCACGGCCCCCTGATCGCAACGCTGAACGTGCAAGCATTCGTACGGGCGAACCCGCAATTGACAGTGCGTCGATTCAGCTTCCGTGGTGTTCGTCCCTTGATCTGCCCTGACGCGTTCGACGTCGGTGGCCGATTGATCGGTGAGGGTAAAGCCCAGGTCTGGGCTGGCAATCAGGCAGGTCAGGCCCAGGTCGGCGAGATCGAATTCGTCCAGGAGGCACGCCAATGACACAACAACCCGTAGTCCGTAGCGCGCTTTTCGTTCCCGCGACTCGCCCAGAACGCATTCCGAAAGCATTGGCCAGTGGTGCGGACCGGGTCATTGTCGACCTTGAGGATGCTGTGGAAGAGACGCTTAAGGAGCAGGCGCGCAACAACCTCGACCAGTTCCTCGACGATCATCCGCAGGCCAAGATGCTGGTACGGGTGAATGCGCCTGGTCACTGGGCCCACGAGGCTGACCTGTCGCTTTGCCGGCGTCATGCCGGGGTCATCGGCATTCTGCTGCCAAAGGCTGAAAGCGTCGACCAGATAGATCGTGCCCATGCTACTGGCAAGGCGGTGTGGCCAATCATCGAAAGTGCCAAGGGCCTGGCTGCCCTACCATCCTTGGCGGCAGCGGCTGGCGTAGACAGGTTGTCATTTGGTAGCCTGGACCTGGGCCTGGACCTTGGCCTCAGCACGGGTAGCGCAGCAGCCGAGCACGTGCTGGGGCACGCCCGTTACGCAGTGCTGCTACATAGCCGTGTCGCGGGATTGGCCGCGCCCTTGGACGGCGTGTTCCCCGCCATCCAGGATATCGACGGCTTGCAGCGTCAAGTCCGGTTCGCACGGGACATGGGCTTTGGCGGTGCCTTGTGCATCCACCCAAGCCAGGTCAAGGTGATCCACGATGCCCTGAAGCCCTCACATCACGAGCTGGATTGGGCTCGACGGGTGGTCGAGCAGGCCGAAGCTGGCGCCGGCGTATTCACCCTTGATGGCCAGATGGTCGACGCTCCGGTGATTCTGCGTGCCCGGGCAATCTTGCTGCAGGCGGGTTGAAGGGTTCAGTTCATGCTCCCGTTACAGCACGCGACCACTGTTCTGACGCGCAGGGGTAATCTGTATCGGGGGCACCCGTCGAAGAGGTGCCGTATGTGGTTGATGAATGGCGCAGCCCTGCCACCGCGCAACTGCTGCAAGCGCTTGATCTGCCGGCTGCTGCGTGCCCTATCCAGGTTGCCGGCGTATGGTTGACGCCGCCCGTACATGCCCTCCACCTGTCATGCAGGCCGCGTCAGAGCTGATGGTTGAAATAGGCTATACCGCCATGACCATGCGAAAACTGGCGCAACGTGTCGGAATACTCCCAGGCAGCCTTTACCATCACGTCGACTGCAAACAGGATCTCCTGCTCAATGTGGTCTTGGACATCGTCGAAAAACGTCTTCAGGCGTGGCATGCGAGCGTATGCCCACGCGACCTGAAGGGATATGTGTGTTTCTCACTCGAGCGACAAGTCACCGTCCCACAGGAAGATTTGATTTTGCGACACGAGGTCAGGCACCTTGAAACCAGCCACCGGCGCTGGCTGGATCGGGCGAGTGCGCAGCTGGCCCAGCCTGTGGAGTGCATCATTCAGAAAGGTTGTGCGACAGGCCAGTACCGCGTGGACGACCCCTCCAAAGCCTCGCTGGCGATCGTTGCGATTATCGAAAGCGCCAACAGCCTGCGGTTCAGCAAGGCGCCTTTCGATGAAACCTGGATCCAGGAGCACATCCTGCAGGCGTGCAATGCATTGCTGCGACCTCATCATCGCGCGCTCTGGTGCTCAGGCCACCGCAATCATCCTTGACCTATCCTGTCTGCAAGCACGCCCGGACGGAACGGATCAGGACCTAGATCATGCCATTCAGATTCACGCTGTGGTCGAGCCTCGCGCAGTTCACCCAAGGGATCCGAAAAGAGTTCTCCAACCCGGACCGCCTCCCCCAACGCTTGCTGGACGAAGCCGAGACGCTACTGTCCGTGTTGCTGGCTATCGGCATGGCGCATTATCTGGCTGTCGATAATGTTGGCTGGGCTGCTTTCAGTGGCTACATGGTGATGCGTTCAAGTCTGCACGACTGCGTTTACCGTGGCGGGCTCCGGATCATCGGCACTGCCGCAGGCGGCTTGGCCGCAGCAGCGCTACTGACTCAAATGCAAATAAGCGTGCATTGGCTTGGTCCCGTCATAGGGCTGGTCGGCGCATGCACGCTGTGGTGCGCCATCCTCCATGAGCATGGTTACGCCTGGCTGTTTGCCGGACTGACATTCGCCATGGTGGCTATCTCCGGATCTGACGCGACGGGTGGCCCATCCGTGATCGAGATAGCCAGAACCCGCCTGGAGGAAGTGGCATGCGGCACCCTTGCCTGCTGGTTCGTAGCCATGCTCTCCGGCCGTACTGTGCGCAAGATGGTTCCCGATGGTGCGTTATCTTCCCGATCTGGCGCGCGCGTGAGCGAACCGGACCTTGACCGTTGCCTGCTAGGTCATGTGCTGCAGGCAGGCCTGGCGTTGGCGTTGATCCCTTCCTTGGGTATCTGGCTGGAAGTGGCGGGATTGAGCCAGGCAGCTATCACCGTCATGGCCGTGATGATGGTGCCACCGGGGGCGCTATTGCCAGGTAGCCGCGCAGTCACGCTGCGCAATGTTCATCGCCTGGCAGGCTGTTGCGCGGGCGCTGCCTGTGCGGGGCTGGCTTTATGGCTGGTAGGTTCGAACTGGATCGCCATGACCCTGGCAATGTGCATCGGCGTGATGGTCGGGCGGCACATCGAGAACAGTAACCGCTCATACGCTTACGCCGGCACCCAATTTTCCCTCGTGTATCTGGTAGTGATGGTGCCTGATACTTACGTCAACGTCAGCCCTGCGCCCGGGTTCATCCGCCTGGAGGGGGTGCTGGCAGGTTTCGTCCTGATCGGCGTAATACGCCTGGCGAATCAGCTGATCCGCCAGAGCGTGTCCCAATGAACGCTAGGCTGACGAATGACTGCTGGGCTGGAGCCGTTGTCGATAGGCTGCAAACACTTGCGGGTTGACCATACGTGGCCCCTCCTCCCCGCGCAGCACCTGCAGAATTTGCTCCGCTGCCCATAGCCCCATGCGCAGACGGGCCTCGCGGGTTACACCTGCGGTGTGATAAAGGCCTACCACGTTATCAAGCCCAAGCAATGGATGATCGAGGGCTGGCGGCTCTTCGTCCCAGACGTCGATACCCGCGCCCCCAAGGTGATTACAGGCCAGCGCCGCATAAAGTGCGGCCTCGTCATGCAGGCCGCCACGCGCCGTATTGATAAAAATGGCGCCCTTGCGCATCGACGCAAACGTTGTTGCGTTCATCATGTTCAGCGTCGAAGCCAGGCGGGGGCAATGTAACGACACGACATCACTCTGCTGCAAAAGCGCCCCCAGTTCGCAGCCTGTTGCGCCTCGCTGATCGATCTGCTCGCTTGTCAGTAACGGATCATGGGCGATGACCCGCATGCCCAGGGCCTGGGCGATACGTGCTACCCGTGTACCTATCTCACCGATACCGACCAGACCCAGCGTTTTTCCTGAAAGCTCGAAGCCCATCAAATCTTCGCGAGGGAAACCTCGGTCCCTACGCAACCGCCGATCCGATTCGCTGATGCGCCGCGCACTGTCGAGCATCAGCCCGATGGTTGCCTCTGCTACCGATTGGGCATTGGCACCGGACTGGTTCACTACCAGAACGCCGGCACGGGTGCAGGCATCGACGTCGACGGTGTCATAACCGGCCCCATTGGTTGAGACACAAAGCAGGCTTGGCAGTTGGTTGAGTAAACGTTCAGTCACACGCCATTCAGGTGGCAGCTCATCGCGTGCGGATGGCACCTGGTACACCTGGCAACTACGCAGCGCTTGCATGATCAGCGCGGGCGCCTGGTCACGAGGTACGGTTTGCAACACCACATCGGCTGAGGCTTCGAGCGTCTGGGCCATCACGGGGTGGTACCAGACGTCGAAGCGTACGATCTTCTTCACTTCGCTATTCATGCTCGCCTCACCTCAATGGCTGATGTGGGATGGCGTGGATTTGCGTCCCATGAACTTGCGAACCCCAATGTTCTCCTCGACCTTGCCATCGCCATCCAGGTAACCATGTCTGGAGAGGTCTGGCATCAACAGGGAGGAAACAAGGGTGATGGCACCGATGGCTGCGACATACAGATAGAAGTACTGCTCCATGCCCAGCGAACGGAAGCTCAGTGCTACGTACTCAGCGGAACCCCCAAACATTGCAGCACCTACCGCATAAGGCAGCCCTACACCAAGGGCCCGAACGGTTGGTGGGTAGAAGTCTGCTTTCAGCACGCCAGTAACCGGCGTATAGAAGGCTGCAATGAGCAACCCGGCGACCACCAGCGCGAATGCACTCAGCGGGTCCTGAACAGACTTGATCGCTGACAACAGGGGTATGACCAGGAAAGTGGACAGCAGACCGAAAATTATCATGTTGCGGCGTACGCCGATCTTGTCCGCAAGCATGCCGAAAACCGGCTGGGCACACATGAAGATCACCAGCGCCGAAGCCATGATGATGCTCACTGTCGGTGCCGGAATACCGACACTCACCACGAGGAATTTCTGCATGTAGGCAGTGAAAGTATAGAAGTACAGAGAACAGCCGATGGTAATGGTGAAAGTCAGCAGTACAGCGCGCTTGTGTTGCATGAGGCCCCTGAGCGAACCCGCCTCTTTGCTCTTCATACCTTGCGCAGTGGCTGTTTCGCGCATGGTCCGGCGCAGGTACACCACCACGATCGAGGCCAGCGCGCCGATCAGGAACGGCACTCGCCAACCCCAGGCTTTCAGGTCCTGTTCAGACAGCACCAGTTGCAGCACTGCCACCGTCAACAGCGCCAGCAGTTGCCCTGCGATAATGGTCATGTACTGGAACGAGCCATAGAACGAGCGGCGCCCAGCGCGTGATACCTCACTGATGTAGGTAGCGCCGGTGCCATACTCGGCACCGACCGATAGCCCTTGCATCAAGCGGGCGACCACCAACAATACCGGCGCCGCAACACCGACAGTGGCGTAGGTAGGCATGACAGCGATCATCAACGACCCACCGCACATCATGAACACGGAGATGATCATCGATATCTTGCGACCACGCGTGTCGGCGATGTAACCGAATATCCAGCCACCCAGCGGGCGCATGAAGAAACCGACCGCAAAAATACCAGCTGTGGCTAATAGCTGGCTGGTCTGATCGCCCGCCGGAAAAAACAGTGAGGCGAAATAGATTGATGTGTAGGCATAGATGAAGACGTCGTACCACTCCACCAGATTGCCGGAACAGACACCTACAATTGCAGTTGTACGCTCTTTGCGAGTCAACGGACGTGCCGTGCTCATCTCTGCATTCATGATCGCTACCCTTGTTGTTATTGTTTTGCTCACTCGGGTACAGCTTTGCACAGCGATGGTGTGACGGAAGACCTGCCGAAGATCTAACAGCTATGCCTGGCGGGCATGGCCGTTTGTTTGAAACGCGCTGGCCGGCTCTACCCAAATAGCCAGAGCTGGCAATCGGCGGGTAACCCAGCGACAGGTCTGCAAGCGGTTGGCGCTGCGGCGCTTACGCTTTGCGTTGCAAGGTGTGGTATCCAAGGTCCTCGCGAGCTTGCTTCAGGGTTTTGCCCTGGCTGATGGCTGTGCGGATATCGGCCTCGACCCTCTCGATCTCGCGGGCGAGCTGGGCAACGTCACGGGCGCGCCCGCGTGGCACTACGAGCACGCCATTGGCGTCGGCGACAACGATGTCGCGTGGGCACACCCGCGCCTGGCCGACGGAGACCGGTTCGTTGACCGCACCAACCTCAACCCGGTCCTTGCCGGTACGCATGAAACGGCCCTTTGTAAACAGCGGGTAGCCGTCGCCCAATGCCTTGTTGACATCGCGGCAGACGCCGTCGATCACGGTCGCAGCGATTTTCCGCGAGCCTGCATACTGGGTCATGATGTCGCCCCAGACAGTGCAGTCCGTGCGCCCGTCATTGTCGATCACCACCACATCGCCTTCGCCCACGTCCTCGATAAAGTCACCTACGGTGCCGGGCGGCACGCTGGCACAAACATACCGGACGGTGAACGCAGGGCCGACCACGACCTGCTGGTAGTCGCCCAGCGGCATCACGCCAAAGCAGTGGCCGGGCAGCCCCAGTTTGTCCATCGCATCGGACACGCCCGGGGTGTCCAGGCCTTCGAACAAGGCGATCAGTTCTCTGTCTTCGGTGTTCATCTGCAGCTCCTTGGTAAGGTAATAAAATGGCAGGGATGAGCGTCGGTATGGTTCAGGATGCAGTGGTTTTGGGTACCGGCTCGATAATGGTCAACAACAACACGAAACTGAGGAACGAACCGATCGCCAGGTAGGAGAA
Source organism: Pseudomonas sp. NMI542_15 (assembly GCF_021283425.1). Lineage (NCBI taxonomy): Bacteria > Pseudomonadati > Pseudomonadota > Gammaproteobacteria > Pseudomonadales > Pseudomonadaceae > Pseudomonas > Pseudomonas sp. NMI542_15. Next base: position 643,929 of record NZ_JAJSRO010000001.1, read on the forward strand.
CACGTAACTCCAGCCGTAGCTGTCGAGCAGCAAGCCGGTCAGAAACGGCGTGGCCGCAGCACCCAGCTGGCCGATCATGTTGACGATGGCATTGGCAATCGGGAACGTCTGTTTACTGGCCAGGGCCATGGGGTAAACCATGTAGGACGAGAAGCCGAAGCTGAGCACCACACCCGTGGCCATCAGCAGCAGGCCATAGGCCAGAGGGTCTGCGGGTGAATTGATCAGCAGGTACATCATCACCGAGGTACCCAGCGCTGACAGCAGCATCCCGGGCTTGCGCCGACCTGCCAGCCAACGGTCCGAACAGTAGCCTCCCAGCAGGTTGCCGAGCACGGCGCCAACCCAGGGCGCGGCCGAGACCAGTCCCATGTTCATCACCGTGAAGCCCTTGACGGTCATCAGGTAGGTAGGGATCCACGCCAGCAACACGCTGGACACCCCCAGCTGGAAGCAGTAACTCAGCGCGCTACCCCAGATCTGCCACGAGCCGAATACCTGCCGGCGGGTTTCCAGCAGCGGTACTTCGCGACGCCGAATGAAGGCGTCCAGGCGCCTGAAGCTACGCGCCGAAGGTTGCGTGGCGCTGCCCGCCTGCGATGGGTCGACGGGTGCCGGGTCACAGATATGGTTCAACTCGCCCTGGTTGACGAACCGGCTTCTGGACGGATGGTCTGCCACCATGAAATACCAGGCAATCGAAAGCAAAATGCCGGGCGCTGCGAAAAAATAGAACACCTCGCGCCAGCCCCACACCGAGATGATCACAGCACACAGAGGCGGCACGATGACAGGGCCGAACTTCACCGCTGACAGGAAAATCCCGGAAGCGATGCCCTTTTCACGGGGAGGGAACCAGTTGTTGATAGTGGTCGTCATGCTGATCGGCAACGGACCCTCTGCCAACCCCAGGCCCAGACGATAGAGCTTCAATGCGACCAGGGACCCCGCCGTGCCAACCAGGCCGGTCAACACAGAGGTCATTATCATTGCGCCTGGCAGGATGCGGCTGACGCCGAACTTGCTGAACGCCAGCCCGGCTGGGATTTGTGCCAGTGCGTAAGCCAGCAGGAACAGGCTCATGAGCCCACCTGCCTGGGCGTTACTCATCTCGAATTCTTGCCGAATGAAAGGCAGCGCCACCCCGAGATTCGCCCTGTCCGCTGCTGCAATTGTGTAGATTGAAAAGATCATCCCGGCAACGATCCAGCGGTAACTGCTGCGCCCTTTGGCATGGGCAATTTCAGCGGTCGACATACTATGCGTACCCTTGTTGTTGTAATTCGTGGGTAATCTAAGCAGGGCAAAACAAGAAAAAAAGCGACAAATACTCAACTCAAATCATCACTTTTGGTGGACAATCTTCACCCCCGTCCTCCGCTTGCGCGACACACGCCAAGGAAAACAAGTGATTACCCTCAAGCAGATCGAAGCCATTTACTGGATTGTCGAGCTGGGCAGTTTCGAGGCCGCCGCAGCCAAACTGAACATGTCGCAGTCTGCGATCTCGAAACGGGTTCAGGAATTGGAGGACGCGTTCGGGGTGTCGATTTTCGATCGCTCAAAACGCAGTGCCCGGCTCACGCAAAAAGGGGTTGAATTGCACGGGTGCGCCGTCGATATGCTGCGCCAGCGTGACGATCTGCTTGAACGCATCAGCTCCAAGGAAACCCTGATCAGAAGGTTCCGCCTGGGCGTTACGGAACTTACCGCACTCACCTGGCTGCCTGCACTGGTGGATCGCATTCATCAGAGCTATCCAAGGGTCGACCTGGAACCCTCCATCGAACTGAGCACCGACCTGTTGCGCCGGCTGGAGAGCGACGAGCTGGACCTGATTATCGTGCCCGATATTTTCAAGGACCCACGCTTCATCAGTACACCGTTGAAGGCAGTGGAGAACGCCTGGATGTGCGCCCCGGCTTTGCACCAGGGCGACGAGGCAATCAGTCTGCAAAAGCTGTCTTCCTTCACCGTGCTGACGCAGGGCGGCAGCTCTGGCACGGGCCAAACCTACGAGCGCTGGCTGGCCGAACATGACATACGGCTAGGCAAGACCCTCACCAGCAACTACCTCGTTGCGCAAGTGGGCTTGGCCATTTCCGGAGTGGGTGTCAGTTACCTGCCACTCGCCTGCATGGGGACGTTGATCGCCCAAGGCCGTCTCAAGGTGATTCACACCGAGCAACCCCTACCAACCATCAACTATGTCTGCGTACACAGATCCGATCGGTATCAGGGCCTAACGGTCGAAGTTGCCGGGCTCGCGCAGCAAACCTGCGATTTCGACAAACTAATCATCACCTGAAGCGATCATTTTCGATCAATAAATATCGCTAAAAGCAAACGCTTTTATCTCCTACCATCGCCGCACCAGCCGAGGGTTTTCACTTCATTCAGGAGATTGAGCATGTCGTTACCCGGGTCTCGCATCCTTGCATCACCCGCTCTGGCCCCCGCTTCGCTTATCGAAGCGTTCGCCTCAGTCGTAACCCCACACATCAGCGACAACCTTGGCCGCCACATCGGCGCCAGAGGCCTGACTCGCTACAACACCACCGGCAAGCTAGTGGGCACAGCGCTGACCATTAAGACCCGGCCCGGTGACAACCTTTATATCTACAAAGCGCTCACATTGCTTGAGCCCGGTCATGTACTGGTTATCGACGCTCAGGGTGATACCAACAATGCGGTCATCGGCGAGCTCATCAAGCTCTACGCGCAACAGCGCGGCTGCGTGGGGTTTGTGGTTGATGGGGCTATCCGCGACGTTGACTCATTTGCTTCGAGCCCCTGTTACGCGCGCGCCGTTGTGCATTGCGGGCCTTATAAAACCGGCCCTGGCGAGATCAACGTGCCGGTATCGGTTGGGGGCATGGTGGTTAATCCTGGGGATATTATCGTGGGTGACGAGGATGGAGTAGTTGCCTTCCCTCAGGCAGTCGCCCAGCAGGTGCTGGCCCAGGCCCGGGCTCATGAAGCACATGAAGAGCGGGTCAAAGCTGAAATCGCCACGGGTGCGATCGATCAGTCCTGGCTGGACAAAGTGCTTGAAAAGGCGGGGCTGGCTAACTGAGCTCTGAGCTTGCCACTGACCACACAGCCGCAGAGGCTGAGGCTTCCTGCCCCTTAGAGGCAATAGAACTCGCTTACCTCTGCAACCACCTCCCCCTTGGCATCATACAAGCGCGCCTCAGGTGTCAGCGCCATCGACCTTCCTTCCAGCACATAGCGCTGGCCTGCCTGAAAGTTCGCGTAAGGGACTGTCAGGTAACATTCGCGTACAGTAGTGCCGCCCATCAGGCTCAGCCCGCCGCCACCGCCCACTTCATAGTCAAACCTGACGATCAGCTCATGGCGCCCGGGGCTCACTTGAAAGAAGCGGCCGTCGCGCAACCGTTGCTTATCCAGCCGTTCGGCCATCAGTAACCTGTCATTGGGAAATGGCACCGAGAAATCGACCCAGGCCATCTGCGGATTGGCGCTTGGCAGCGGCGACTGGCAACCTGTAACTGCCGTGATTGCCAATAAAAGCATCATTGTGCGCATGATCGGTGCACCTGGGGCTGGGGCTTTCAGGATACCGCCAACCAGCACTCCACATCCTGCCAAAGAGGTCCGTTCTGCCATTTCACAGGTAAACACGGCCGCAGGCGCGCAAGTGGGCTGCACAATTTCGGCTGCGCCGGTATGGTCAGGGTTCTGATATCGAACTGCATCGGAGGCAGTCATGACAACCCTCTTTCGCATCAGCGTGCTGGTGTTGGTCGCAGGTATGTTGCTGGGCGATATCCTGGTTGCCAGTGTCGGCCTGGCGGCCGTGTGCGGGGTTGCCGTGTACAGCAACATCCAGCAGGACCAGCAGCCGGCTTGCCCTGCAGACTCGGAGTTTCTGGCCTGATGGCTCACGCCAGAGCAGCAGCTCTCCGACGCCCGCCTGCGCGGCAATACCCGTCTAAGCTTGTGCCGAACTTTCCAGCTTTCGAGGGATGAAGCGTACTCATGAGCAAGGTGCTGTCATCGCGTATCGGCCTGCGTGGCCTGGTTCTTGGCTTTGTCCTGCTCGCCGTGCTGAGTACCCTGTGCAACAGCCTGATCACGGCCTACAGTGTGCAACGCGATGCGCTGGTGCATTCGGCATTGGAGGCCAACCGTGCCTATGCCTTCAAGGTCGCCTCGAGCATCGATCAGTTTCTGTACTCGGTCAATGAACGCCTGAAGTACAGCACACAACGCCTGGGCAGCGACTTTGCCAATCGAGCGTTGCTCGAGGAAGAAGCGCACCGCCTGCAGGCCCAGGATTCAGAGTTGAACACCGTGCTGATCACCGACCCTGCGGGCCGGGTGCTGCAGGCTTACCCGCCTGCGGTGCCGATCGGTTCGACGGTCAGCTCCGACGAACTGCACGAAGCGCTCAACGTGCGTCGCCCCATGGTCAGCCAGGCGTTTACCTCAACCAACGGCAAGCTGATCGTCTTCGTCTCCCAGCCTGTCTTCAGCCCCACAGGCGAGTATCTCGGTCTGGTCGGCGGCTCCGTGGTCTTGCAACAGCGTGGCGTGATGCATTCTTTGATTGGTGAACATCACCTTGATGGCGCGTTTGCCTTTGTCGCCGATGGCAACCGCCGGTTGCTGTACCACCCCGATCAGCAACGAATCGGTGAAGTGCTCGGCTGGAGCGAGACGGTGGACAAGGCCTTGGTCGGTGACAGCGGCACGCTGGAGACGGTCAACTATCATAAGGTGCCGATGCTCGCCGGGTTCGCTCACGTGCAGGGCTCCAACTGGGCCGTGGTTGTCCAGCAACCCCGGGAACAGGCACTGGCGCCACTGGGCAAGCTGATGCGCGACATGCTGATCAGGATCATCCCGGCTGGGGTGATCGGTCTGGTCCTGATACTGCTCGGCGTGATGCTGATCACTCGCCCATTGCGCGCGCTGGCCGGCCATGCCACCGACCTTTCGACCCCGAATGCAACGGCTGAACTATCAGCCATCAACGCCTGGTATGCCGAGGCCGCGGCGATCCGCCAGGCGCTGGTATTACAGTCGCAACAGCTGCAACAGAAAATCGGCAGCTTGAACGCCGCGGCCGACACCGACCCGCTCACCGGCCTGGCCAACAGGCGCGCGATGAACGCGGCCCTTCAGGGGCTGGACGCAAGCCAACAGGTGTATTCGGCACTGGCGTTGGACGTCGACCATTTCAAGCGGGTGAACGACAACTTTGGTCACGATGTCGGTGACCTGGCCTTGCAGAGGGTGGCCCAAGTAATCCGCGACTGTACCCGGGCCGGGGACCTGCCGTGCCGTGCCGGTGGCGAAGAGTTCTGCCTGCTACTGCCGAACACCGCGCTGAACACGGCCTGCGAGGTCGCCGAGCGGATCCGCACCACGCTCAGCGCTGCCGCTGTGTCGGAGATCGGCACGTTGACCATTTCCATCGGTGTGGCCAGTCGCAGTGCACACACCCCCAACGCTACGGCCATCCTCAAGCGTGCCGACGAACGCCTGTACCTGGCCAAGCAGAATGGACGTAATCAGGTCGTGGCTGAAGATCGCCTGACGCTCTGATGCGTCATTGAAATACGGCACTTGTCAGCAGCAGTTCTTGAGTAAAGCATTTACGGTCAACGTCAGCGTTTCGAGTGTGAAGGGTTTTGTCAGCACAGCCGTGTTGGGCTCGAGCTGGGCATTGTCCAGTATCTTTGGCTGCGCATACCCGGTCATGAACAGGACTGGCAGGCCAGGCCTGATGCTGCGGCCAGTATTGGCCATCTGCCTGCCGTCAGTGCCTCCTGGCAGGCCGATGTCTGTGACAAGCAGATCGATGCGGGTATCCGAGCGGAGCAACTGCAGGCCAGCCAGACTATCCGTGGCCTCAATGACAATGTATCCGCAGCTACCCAGCGACTCGCTCACAAACATGCGCACGGAGGGTTCATCGTCGACGACCAGGACCGTTTCGCCTGAGGAGGTCAGCTCTGATTCAGGCAATGGCTCGGTACGACCTGCCGCATCCACCTCAACCTTGAGGCTGGGTAGCTGCAGATACACGCGGGCGCCCCGGCCCACTTGGGATTCGATCCGAACCTGCCCGCCTGACTGTTTGGCGAAACCATAGATCATGGACAGGCCGAGCCCTGTACCCGCCCCTACAGGTTTGGTGGTAAAGAATGGCTCGAATGCACGCGCTAGCGTCTCAGTGCTCATCCCTACCCCGTCATCGGCTACACAGACGGTGAAGTACGTGCCGGGTGCCAGTTCAGGATCGAGCGCGTCCCCTTGTACCAGCTCCTCGTTGTACGTCTTGATGGAGATCGATCCTCCACCTTCCAATGCGTCGCGAGCGTTGATGCATAAATTCAGCAGTGCGTTCTCGACCTGAGCCGGATCGACCAGACAGGTGCTTGATTTTGCCTGGAGCTCGACCTTGAGTTGGATCGCTGGCCCGACCGTCCTGCGTATCAGCTCCTCCATGTCGCTGATCAGGGTGTTGACATCGGTATGCACAGGCATCAGCGTCTGGCGGCGTGAAAAGGCCAAGAGCCGGTGGGTCAGGGACGCGGCCCTTTGTGCCGCACCATGTGCCACTGTCAGGTAACGTTCTACGTCAGCAATACGGCCCTGCTTCAAGCGAAGCTTGATCAAATCAAGGCTGCCTGTGATGCCCGCAAGCAGGTTATTGAAGTCGTGAGCGATACCCCCGGTCAGTTGGCCGACCGCCTCCATTTTCTGCGATTGACGTAGCGCTGCGTGCGCCGCCTCTCGCTCGGCCACGGCTTGTTCAATCTTCGCTTCCAGCGTGCGGTTAAGCTCCAGCAACTCCGACTCGGCATTTTTGCGCGCGGTGACATCGATGGACGAGCCAATCAGCCCCATGACCTCGCCTGCTTCGTCGCACAGTGGCGCTTTGACAGAAAGCCAGTAAGTAGCCGTGCCGTCCGGCATGTCGACGCGCTCTTCGATCTGAACGGCTTTCCCGCCATGCATGACGAGCCGATCGGTTTCCATTATCTGCCGTGCTTGAGCTTTGTCTTCCAGAAACTCCAGGTCGGTTTTGCCCAGGTAAAGCTCTGGTGGTTTGCCAACCAGTTGGGTGACACCATCATTCGCAACGATTAGCCGCCCCTCGCGATCTTTTGCGTAGACAACACCGGGAACGGCCGCCGTGAATGTCCGAAGCAAGGCTGACATCCTGTCACGCTCAGCCTCGGCTGAACGGCGTGACTCAACGTCCATGAGAATGCCGGGGAACCGCACAGCCTGACCTTCCTCGTCAAGCTCGGCTCTTCCATTGGCCTCGATCCAGCGGTAGCTGCCATCATGCTGCCTGACACGGTATTCACACCGGAAGCCCCCCCCGCGGCCCATCGCCTCCTGGATATCGGCAGAGACACGATCTCGATCGTCCGGGTGAATCGAGGCGAAAGCTTCCTCGATTGGAATACCCGCCATGCATTTATCTGCAGGCAGTCCGAAAGATCGCGAGAATCGCTCATCCGCAGTCACCTGGTTGGGGCGAATATCCCACACCCACGTTCCAATGATGGCGCCAGCATCAAGCGCCAACTGTAGACGCTCCAACGCGGTCGTTGGAAAAGCAGACTCCTGATTGGTTAATGCGGGAGCATCCAGGTCTCCTGAAGAGCCGGCGGCTTCGCGATCCATAATTGCCTCTTTTCTAATGCACTGAACGACAGGCCAATGGATGCGATTCTAGAGCGTGATGCCTGGCAATAGCGAGCAAAGTCCTTCGCCGGATCTGTTTTCATTTTAGGAGCTCCCGAAACGCCGTGCCTCGCGAACCGGCAGGCATCGGCCAGCCTCGTGGGTTTATAGCGGTCCGCCATCAAGCCTGCACACCAACCGCGCAGCCAGTGCCCACGTTTTGCAAGCGTGGCGCCAGCAGCCAGGTAAAGGCCAGCACCGGGATCAGCGCACAGCCTGCCGCCAGCCATAACAGTACGCCGAAGCCCTCACTGACCAGTTGCCCGGCCAGGGCCGGACCTGCCATGGAGCTCAGCGCAAAGGCGCCTGGAATCAGCATGATCGAACGACCGCTGCGGTCCAGGCGTGCAATCGCTGCGGTCTGATAGACACAACCCCAGGTAAAGCCCACTTCCCAGATCCAGGCGCCGGCGGCATACATCAAAAAGCCTTCGGCATTGCCCAGTAACAACAGCCCGGTACCCAGCACCGCGAGAACGATCAGATGGGGGACGCGTACGCCCAGGCGGTCACCCACCACGGCCAAGGCAAGCGCCGCTGCGCCGCCCAGCAGTTTCAGCACGGCGAAGACGATACCCAGTTCCGCTGGCTGCAGCGCCAGGCCATGGCCCAAGCGTTCGAGAAACGCCCATAGGCCTATCTGCCCGGCGCCGAAAAGGAAGAAAAACGCCAACGCAGCATAAGCCGCCGGCGGGAACCTGAAGCGTGCCAGCAACGAATCGGCTTGCCCCTGCTGCGCTTCGTGAATGAATTCCTGACGCCTGGGCAACGCCAGCGCGCTTAGGCTCAACAGCAGAATGATCGCAGCCAGCATCAAGGCCGCGCCGGTGTAATGGAAATACGCAATTACCAGCGACGGCAAGGCAAACAGCACTGCGGCTACCACGCCCAGTTCAATACCCAGGCGCATGCCCAGGGCGCGTTCCTTGTTGGCCATTTCACCCATGATGCGCATACCCAGGCAAGTCATCAGCGCAGCAAAAAAGCCGATCACCGCCCACAGCCACGACTGGACCGCAGGCGGCAGCCAGGACGACATACCATATGCCGCCGCAGCGCCAAACGCACACCCCAGGGTCAACCAGCGCCAGTTCATGCGATCGATCAGCACCACTGCCAACAGCGTGCCGAGCAGGTAGCCGGCAAAACACACCGAGCCCAGCAGGCCGATCTGTTCGACAGTAAAGCCCAGGCTATCGACCATCGACCCGAGCAGGATAGGCAAGGTATTGAATGGCAAGCCGCCAATCGTCGAAGCGAAGCTGGCGGCCAGCATGATCGCCAGTGTATTTCGGCCACTCATGTTCATTGCTCTCTCCTGCTCGGGCGGCTTTCAGCGCTGGCCGACGGTAATGATTTCGCGCCGCTCGGCCATGGTGGCCGGCACGCTGGTTTCGTCCATGAAAAACTGCTCGTACCATTCACGCAGTTGATAGACCGGGCCATCGCCTTCGGCCAGGACCGGGTTGTTCACCCGAATCTTGTGCGCCCAGATATCCACGTCCTGGTAGAAGGATTCGCGGTTGCGCATCACATAGTCCTTGGCCATTTCCCGATTTTGTTCTTCGCTCCACCCCGGCACTTTCTTCACCATGCAGCCAAAACGCAGCTCAAAACTGTTGGCGGTGATCGGCACATGGCAGTTGAGCAGGATCGAGTGGATCTCCATGCCCTCAAAAACTGCCCGCATCCGGGTAAAGTGCGTGGCTGGTCCGTAGTACGCCGACTCGGCCACCAGATCACCGCCCAGGCGCTCGGAGTCACCATGGAAAATCTGCTGGGCAATGTGGCCTTCGAAGACGTTGGCGAAATACTTGGTTGGCGTGCCATGAACCGGACCGAAGTGCTGGGCATCTGCCAGGTTATCGACCAGTTCGCGTGGGTTGGTCTCGATAATCAGCTTGTCCATGTGCCAGTCGTGCAGCCATTCGTCACTGTCCTGTTCCGGCAGATGAGGAATCACAACACCGTCTGCCGGCGCCTTGCCTTCCGGGTTGTTCCAGACAAACAGAAGGTTGTTTTCTTCACACGTCAGCCAGCTGTGGGTCTTGGCTTTCGGCGGGATACGTTTGCAGTACGGGATCTCCACGCACTTGCCGCTGGCATCGTACTGCCAGTGATGAAAGGGGCATACCACCCGGTCATTTTCCAGGGTGCCGCGCGAGAGGTCAGCGCCCATATGCGGGCAATGGGCATCAATGACGCTGATCTGGCCGCTGGAAGTCGCAAATGCCAGCAAGCGCGTGCCGAAGATATTCAGGGTGTGCAGCTGGCCATCACGGTAGTCGGCCGCTTCACCCAGGCAGTGCCAGCCTCGGCCGAAGCGCGGGGCCAGAGCAGTTTCGACATTGATTGCTGCGAGCTTGGTCATTGTTATTGTTCCTCGTGTGAAAATCCCCGGTAACTTGCCCGGTCAATCTTCACCGAGCAGCCGCCGGTGCTCATCCTCCGCATGGACTAGATGAGCACCACGAGTACTTCTTCAGCCAGTGTTCATCGCCAGTTGGCGACGATGCCGTGCTCCAGCGCAAACGCCTGCGCGGCGATGGTGCGCCGTTGAAAGCGCGCGGCCTGATCGTGGGTGGCCAGCCACACCATCACCTCTGCCGGCACCTGGGGAGGCGCAGTGCCGATGCGCATGGCCAGCACGCCGTTCTCACCGATCGTGGCCTTCAGCGCGTCAGTGGTGACCACCCCCGGATTGAGCGTGAAGGCGCGAATCCCCTGCTCGCCCAGTTCGGCTGCAAGCACCCCCGAGACCCTGGAGACCGCAGCCTTGCCGGCACCGTACGCATAGCCCCAGCCACCGTCGACGGCGGCCACAGGCGGGTCGCCTTCACCGGCACCGGAGGTGACGTTGATCACCACCCCGGCGCCCCGTTCGAGCATGCCGGGCAACACGGTCTGGGTCAGCAACAGCGGCGCCAGCACATAACCCTGGAATACCCGCTGCATGGTCTGCGGCTGCAGCGACATGAATGCGCTGTTGAGGTCGTGACCCTGGTAGATGGCGTTGTTTATCAGCACATCGATGCGCCCGAGCGCCGCCAGTACTGCCTGCCCGGCGGCCAGTACCGAGGCGCTGTCGAGCAGATCCATAGGCACCACCAACGCCTTGCGCCCCAAGGCGCGGATCGCGGCTGCCGTACTGTTGAGGCTGCCCGCCAGGGGCACGCCCTGGGCATCGCACAGCCGATGCACTGTGCTTTCGCCCTCCTCAACAGTGCGGGCACTGATCGCCACATCGAACCCGGCCCGGGCAAAGGCCAATGCCGTCTCGCGCCCGATACCGCGGCTTGCCCCGGTAATGAATGCCACTTTGGTCATTGTTGTTCTCACGTGTACATAGGCTAGAAACGTGCCGGACGAACCATGGCATCCATACCGCCATCTACAAACATCACAGTGCCGTGGACAAAACTGGCTTGAGTCGACTGCAAGAATGCCACGACCTGGGCGATCTCCTCAGGGTTGCCGGCGCGCCCCAGCGGTGCGACAAACTCACGGACCGCCTTGGCAAAGCGTGGATCGTTCAGAGACGCCTGGTGCAACGGTGTCTCGACTGCCCCAGGCGCCACCACATTCAGGCGTATGCCTTGTTTTGCCCAGGCAACCGCCTTGCTACGGGCATTGCAGGTCACGGCGTATTTGGAACTGGCATAGGCCACATGGGACTGCCCCAACGTATTGGCGTGTTCCAGCGCCAGCGCTTCGTTGCCGGCCAGCATGGCCGCAATCATCGGCTGCTGATCCGGGTTCACATGGGTGGCGGCAATCGATCCGATCACTACAGCGGCTGGCCTTTCGCCTTTGGCCAGTGCATCGGCCAGGCCGTCAAGCAGCTCACAGACACCAAAGTAGTTGACCGACACGATAGTACTGGATTCCGCGCTGGAGCCGACCCCGGCGCAGCACACCAGGCCGTCGAGCACCCCGTCGCAGTGCTCGAACACCTCACTGATGGCGGCCTGGCGCCCGCTTGCGCTGGACAGGTCGGCAATCACCTCGGCATTTGCCCGGTCGATGCCGATGGTGCGGTGCCCGGCGGCGCGTAGCGCCTGGCAGACTGCCGCACCGATACCGGATGCAGAACCGCTGACCGCTGTAACTGGCATAACGTTGCTCCTTGTTGAATGGTGGTGCTGGCTAGTATTGGTGCCGCGCAAACCCCACAACATCGTCCGCACGGACTAAAACGCCCCGGCCTTGCAAACAGGACCGGGGCGTTCGGGTAAGCGGGGCGAAGGTCAGGCGCTATTGCGCGCCGGGGTGGCCAGCTTCAACACCGGTTTTTCCGGCTTGTCGTTTGGCAGTGCTGCCAGTTTGGGCTTTCCCAAGGCAACCACACTGTTGAGAATGATGCGCACCAACTCCGTCTGGCGGCGCACACCCGTCTTTGAAAAGATCGAGCGCAAATGCGCCCGTGCGGTGTTGCGGCGCACATTCAATACTTCGGCGGCCTCTTCAAGCGACAGGCCGTTAGCCAGCTCCATGGCCAGTGCGGTTTCGGCCCGGGTCAGGTTGAACAGTTGCTTGGTTACCGTTTCGCTAGCCATAGAGCGGCCAACCGCGTCGCGGATGTATACCACCACCGCAGGTTTGCTCTTACCCTCGGCCCAGTCCTGGGTCGGAATGGCCTCGATCACTACCCCCAGGTTGACCTGGCCCGATGGCCTGGCCACCGACATCGCTTCGGCCGCAGTGCTGACCTTTTCGCTATTGACGTCACGCGCGAAGGCATTGCGTACCAGGCGCTGCAGTTCGCGGTTGTCGCTGGGATAGGTGGCTTCAAGGCGCCCACCCACCAGTTTCAGGCCGTCCGCCTGTTCCAGCAGTTCGCTGGCCACCGGGTTGAGGCGCAGCACGCTGCCACTCTGGTCAAGCACGATGGTGGCCACTGACAGGCGGCTGATGGCCTGGGCATACAGCTCGCTGATCGACTCGCTGCGATCGAGCAGGTTGTGCACGTGCATCGCACGGCGCAAATGCGGCAGGATCATTTCACACAGGGTGCGCTCGGAGGCGGTGAATTTCAGCGCGGCTTTGGGCCGGGTAATGCGAAACCGCAGCTTGCCGCCATCGGGAGTTGAAACGTCGGCACCCATGATGTGGTAGGTGTCGTGCACGGTACCGTAGGTCTTGTAGTAGACCGAATTGGCCCACTCGGCTTCGGTCATCAGGTCTTCGACGGTGAACACCTGGTCCATCGGCGGGTTGCTGAAGGGGGTAACAGCTTGTGGGTAGGCCCAGTAACTCACCTCCCCCTCGCCTTCGATGTCACCGACGACAATCATCAGGCCCAGGTCAGGTTGCTCTGGCACTCGCAAGATCAAGGTGACGTAATTGGCCTGATACAGGCTGCGTACGTGGCGCAAGGTCTTGGCCATCAACTTGTGGTTCAGCGAGCCGTCATAGAACTCGCCGATGAGCGTGTCATATTCAGCCAGCTCCATACCCATTTCTGCCAGCGCTCCAAACCCCACGGTGGAATTTCCCATCGCCCGTCTCCTCGCGGGGCACAGCCCAGGCCGTGCCCGCTTTTATTGTTATGATTCAAACACGTGTGCGCGCGCTGCACGGTTCGCTTTGACCGCAACCAGGGGTTTGCCGAGGTTGAACCAGGCGGCCAAGGCCGGCAGCAGGAAAATTGCCCCAAGTACATTGACCAGAAACATGAACGATAGCAAGACCCCCATATCGGCCTGAAATTTCAGCGATGCAAAGGCCCAGGTGCACACCCCGATCGCCATGGTCAGGGCAGTGAAAACGGCCGCTGTTCCGCGTTGGCACATGGCCTGGTAGAACGCGTGGCGCAGGTTGGCGCCCTCGGCCATTTCGTGCTGGATCCGCTCATACAGGTAAATGCCGTAGTCAACCCCGACGCCAACCCCAAGCGCCATCACCGGCAGGGTCGCCACCTTCAACCCGATGCCAAGCATGGCCATCAGTGCATTGCACAGTACCGCCACGATGGCCAGCGGCACCAGGATGCACAACACCGCGCGCAACGATTTGAAGGTCAACCAGCAGAACAACAGCACCGAGCCAAACAACGCCACCAGCATCAGCACTTCGGCGCGCTTGACCGCATCATTGGACGCCGCCATTACCCCCACATTGCCACCGCCGAGAAAGAACCTGATTTCCGGCACCTGGACCTGGGCAATGATCCGCTTGGCCTCCTGGACCACATGCGAGACCGTGGCGCCATCGTGATCGGTGAGAAACACCAGAATCTGCATCTGCTGGCAGCCATCGGTCACCAGGCCGTCCTCGGGCATGTAGGCACGGGCACCTTGACTCAAGCCCCGGGCCGACCCAGGAATGGCCGCCCAACGTGGGTTGCCTTCGTTGTTGCCGGCAATCACCGTCTTGCCAAAGCCGGCCACCGACTGCACCGACTGCACGCCGGTGACGCTGCGCATCTGGAAGTCGAAGGCTTCCACCGCACGCATCACCGACGGTGACAGGCACGCCTCTTCCAGCCCCTGAGCCCGGACAAACACCGCCAGCACATCCAGGCCGATGGAGTAGCTGCTGACAATTTTCGTGTTGTCCTGGTTGTAACGTGACTCGGCGCGCAACTCTGGCGCGCCAGCACCGATGTCACCGACTTCCAGCTGCCGGGCCTTGAGCACCGCCACGCTCAGCAACATCAGGCTGAGCGCCAGCACCGCCAGGGCCGGGCGCGGTTCGGCCAGCGCCGACAAGCGCCACCACAGCGGGTGCCTTCCCTGCTGCTGGACGCACTCCTTGCTCAGCACACTACGCTCCAGGCGCAGGTAGGAAATAATGATCGGCAACATCAGCTTGTTGGTGATGATCATCAGCATCACGCCGATACAGGCCGTGACCCCCAGTTCATGCACGATAGGGATGTCGATCAGCATGATCACGCCAAAGCCCAAGGCATTCATCAGCAACGCCAGGGAGCCAGGAATGAAGATCTTGCAAAAGGCCAGTTGCGCCGCCTGCAGCGAATCCTTGCCGGCCAGCACTTCCTGTTTCCAGGCATTGGTCATCTGCACGGCGTGCGAAACGCCAATGGAAAAAATCAGGAACGGCACCAGTATCGACATCGGGTCGATACCCAGGCCCATCAGCGGTAACAAGCCCAAAAGCCACACCACCGGCAGCAAAGCCACCAACAGCGCCACTACGGTCAGGCGCAACGAGCGTGAATAGAGCCACAGCAGCAGGCCGGTGATCAGGAAGGCGACGACAAAAAAGCCGATCACGGTCATCAGCCCTTCGACAACATCACCCACCAGCTTGGCGAAACCGACAATGTTGATCTCGATCTGATCGCTGCTGTACTTGTCGCGAATGTCCTCCAGACGCTTGGCGACTTCAACATAACTGACCGATTTGCCTGTTTGTGGGTCAACGTCCTGTAAATCGGCACGGACCATCGCCGACTTAAGGTCATTGGCCACCAGCCGCCCGACCTGCCCGGAGCGCGCGGCGTTGCTGCGCACCTGAGCCAGGTCTTCGGCGCTCGCGGTGAAGCGTGGCGGTACCACCACATCACCAAAAAAGCCTTCTTCGGTGATTTCGATGTAACGCACGTTGGCGGTGAACAGCGAGGTTACGCTGGCGCGGCTGACGCCGTTGATGAAGAACACATCGTCAGTCACCTTGCGCAGCGTGTCGAGAAACTCGGGGTTGTAGATGTCGCCTTCGCCCTTCCATCTAACGCTCACCAGAAAGCGGTTAGCGCCGGTGAAGTACTGGCTGAATTCGAGGAAGTTTAGCATGTACTCATGCCGCACCGGGATCTGCTTGTTGAAGCCGGGGTCGAGCTGGGTGTGGGTAGCGCTGTAGCCCAGCCCCAGGGTCAGCAAAAGGAATACCGTCAACAGCAGTTTGCGTCGTGCCAACAGCAGGTCGGCGCAACGCTCGACCAAGCGCCCGGACCGCGCTTTAGCGTACTTCATGACTTTGCTCTCCTTTGCCCAGTGAGGCAACGCTGTTACCGTTCCCTTGGAAAACGCCCCGTTCACCGGCTACCAGCAACTGATCGGTGCCCACCACGATGGCTGAGGTCAAGGTGCCCAACCCCGGTTGCCGGGTGGTGCCGATCAAGCGGCCTTGTGCGTCCAGGCGCACCATCGAGCTGCCGCCGCCGACAATCAGTACGCCGCTGTGGTCTGGCAGCACAACATGGCCATAAAGCGGCTGGGTATTGCCGACCTTGATCGCCTGCCACTGCTCACCGAAGTTGTCGGTCACAAACACATGGCCGCGCATGCCGTAGGTCACCCAACGCTGGGCGCTCAGGCGAACCACGCCAAACAGTGAGCCGTTATAGAATGCCGGCAACTGTTGCCAATGCTGCCCGTTATCGGCGCTGCGCATGACCAGGCCCTGTTCGCCGACCAACATGCGTCGGCCATCGCTACCGCCATCCAGCGCATTGAGATGGGCACGGTCGACCTCCAGCGCCACCGCGCGCCAGCTGCGTCCGGCATTCTCAGACTGGTAGAACTTGCCGTAGCTGCCGAATACCACGACCTGCTCGCCACCGGCCGCCCATGCACCGAGCAACGGCTCGCCTGCTGCGGCATCAAATTGGACCTCTTGCCAGCTGCTGCCAGCGTCATTGGAGCGCAGAATCAGGCTGTCCTGGCCAACGGCTACCAATTGCTCGGGGTTCAACGCGGTCAAAGCCGTCAGGGAAATCTGGCGTTGCGGCTCGACCGTGGCTTGCTGCCAGGTGCGGCCGCGGTCATCGCTGATCAGGATGGTTCCGCGCTCACCCACCGCCACCTGACGGCTGCCCAGATTGAGCAGGCCGTTTATCTGCATGCGCTCGGTATTCAGCGTTGTCTGGGCGATGTTCAGCGCGCCGCGTGGGGTAAATGCCAGCGCAACGATTGCGGCGACCGTAATGCACACGAAATAGGCAATAAGCTTGGCGCATGGGCGACTGCGTGCAGCGACATCCAGGCGCTCGACAATAGACATACGGTCCACCCTCTTGTTCTTGTAGTCGTGAATCACCGCGCCACCCAGGCGCGGTGTCTGAGGTGTGTAGATAGTCCGTCTGCTCGACCTGCGGGACATCGTCCAAATGGCCTAACCCGGTGCCGATAGACAGAACCGCGGGTCAGTCCAGCTCGAACAGGCCCGCCGCGCCCATGCCCCCCCCGATGCACATGGCCACGACCACGTAGCGCACGCCGCGACGGCGCCCTTCCAGCAGGCCGTGACCGACCATGCGCGCACCCGACATGCCGAACGGGTGACCAATCGAAATAGCCCCACCGTTGACGTTCAGGCGCTCCGCAGAAATCCCCAGAGCGTCGCGGCAATGCAGGACCTGGCAGGCAAAGGCTTCGTTGATTTCCCATAACCCGATTTCGGCCACGCTCAAACCGAAGCGTTTGAGCAGTTTGGGCACCGCCAGCACCGGGCCGATGCCCATTTCTTCCGGCGCGCAGCCGGCCACGGCGATGCCGCGATACGTCCCCAGCGGCTTCAGGCCACGCCGGGCGGCCTCGGCGCGGCTCATCAGCAAGCTGGCCGAGGCTCCGTCGGAGAACTGTGATGCGTTGCCGGCGGTGATGAACTCGCCCTGCTCGACCCATTGGCCGTTCTTCCACACGGGTTTCAACGCCGCCAGGTCTTCGAAGCGGGTTGAAGGACGGTTGCACTCGTCGCGATCGGCAACCACCTGCTCATGGCCATCGGGCTGGCCTTCCTTGTCAAAGCGCAGCTTGCGCACTTGCAGCGGTACGATTTCTTCGTCGAACAGGCCATCGCGCTGGGCCACCGCGGTGCGCTGCTGACTTTGCAGGGAGTAGTCGTCCTGGGCCGCGCGGCTGATGCCGTAGCGCTGGGCAACGATCTCGGCGGTTTCGATCATCGGGATGTAGGCGCTTGGCATACACGCCAGCACCGCCTCCGACTGGTTGCGGTAGGTGTTCTTGTGCTTGTTCTGGGTCAGCGACAGCGACTCGACACCGCCGCCGATGGCAATGCTCATTTCACCGAGCAGAATGTTCTTCGCCGCCATGCCGATACTGATCAGCCCTGAAGCGCACATCCGGTCAAGTGCCATGCCCGGCACGCTGTCGGGCAAACCGCCGGTGTAGGCGCATAGCCTGCCAATGTTGTAGCCCTGGGTGCCCTGCTGTACTGCAGCGCCCATGATCACGTCATCTACCGCGCCAGGCTCGATACCTGCACGCTCGACCACCGCGCGTACCACATGGCCGCCAAGCACCGGGGCTTCGGTGTCGTTGAAAGAGCCGCGAAAGGATTTGCTCATTGCAGTACGGGCAGTCGCTACGATTACAACGTCTTGCTTGTCCATGAACAGCCTCACTCGGTGACGGGATTGAAGGTGTAACGGCTGATGGTGTCGACCACGCAGCCAGGGCGTTCGGCGCCCTCGATCTCGACGCTGATGCGCACCACCAGCTGAACTGCGCTGCCGATCAGCTCGGCACTGATGACCTGCCCTCGGCCGCGTACCCGCGCACCGACTTTCACCACGGCGGGGAAACGCACGCGGTCGGTGCCGTAGTTCACCCCCATGGCCATGTTGTCGATGCTCATCAACTGCGGCATGAACAGGTTGGCCAGGGCCAGGGTCAGGTAGCCATGGGCGATGCACGCCCCGAACGGGCCATTGGCGGCGCGCTCAGGGTCGACATGTATCCACTGCTGATCGCCAGTGGCTTCGGCGAACAGATTGACCCGCGCCTGGGTCAGCTGCAGCCAGTCGGTGACGCCCAGGTCCAGGCCCTGGGCCTTGAGCATTTGCTCGGCGCTACAGAATCGGGTGCTCATGGGGTGCCCTCAAGCCTGTTGTGAACTGACCGACAGCACTTCGCCGACCATGTAGGAGGCGTAATCGCTGGCCAGGAGGATCATGACGTTGGCGACTTCCCACACTTCAGCGGCGCGGCCAAAGGCTTCACGATCGGCCAGTTTGGCCAGCAGTTCTTCGCTGCTGGCTTTCTTGAGAAATTCGTGCAAGGCAATCGACGGCGACACGGCGTTGATGCGCACCCCGCTTTCGGCGGCTTCCAGCGCACTGCAGCGGGTCAGCGCCATGACCCCGGCCTTGGCGGCGGCGTAGTGCGCCTGCTCTTTCTGCGCACGCCAGCCGAGTACCGAAGCGTTGTTGATGATCGCCCCGCTCCCTCGGCGCTCCATGTGCGGCAGCATCGCGCGGGTCATGCGGAAGGTGCCGGTGAGGGTCACATCAATTACCCGCAGCCATTCCTCGTCGCTCATCTCGGTGACCCGCCTGGAACCACCAAGGCCTGCGTTGTTGATCAGCACGTCGACGCCGCCAAGGGCCTGTTCGGCGGCGGCGACCAGGGCTTGCACCTCGGTTTCGACAGTGACGTTGCACAGCTGGCCGTACACGGCCTGCAAGCCGGTGTCGGCCTTGAGCTGTTCCACCGCCTGCTCCAGGCGCCGGGGATGAACATCGGAAATCATCAGGGCGCGGCAGCCTTCTTCGGCGCAGCGCTTGGCCACGGCATAGCCGATGCCAGCGCCAGCGGCGGCAGTGATGAGCACGGATTTGCCAGCCAGCAACTGGTGGCCTGGCACATAAGGAGGGGCTTGTTTCACGCGGTATACCTCTGACAGAAAACAGGTTGTCGACAGGTATAAAGGCCGCAGGGGGCAGGCACATCGTCAAAACGGACGGGGTCGGTTGTGGCAAGGCAAAAAGAGGCAGGCGCCGGTAATGCCGACGCCTGTGCATCAAGCTGCGCTCACGTACCCCAGACCTTTTGCGCCTTGGGTGCTTCGCTGAGGATCGCATCGACCGCCGCCCCTAGTTCAGCGACCTGCCATCGCGCCCCCTTGTCGCGGGTGACGCCGGTACGCCAGCCATCACCGAGGGAGATCCGGCCGCCCTGGCTCTCGAACAGCTGGCCACTGACATGTCCGGACGCCTCACTGCCCAGCCATACCACCAAAGGTGCGACGTTCTCCGGCGCCCAGGCGTCGAAGCTGTCGTCCTCGGGCTTCTTGACCATGTCCGGCATTGCGCTTTCGGTCATCGCCGTACGCGCCGCCGGGGCCAGGGCGTTGGCGGTGACGCCATAGCGGGCCAGTTCCGCCGCCTGCACCAGGGTCAGGGAAGCGATACCGCCTTTGGCCGCTGCATAGTTTGACTGCCCGATCGAGCCCTGCAAACCGGCGCCGGAACTGGTATTGATAATACGCGCCGCCACCCGGATACCGGCCTTCGCCTGATCGCGCCAGCGCCGGCCGAGGATGTTGGCCAGGCAGTAATGCCCCTTCAGGTGCACGCGCATCACCATGTCCCAGTCCTCTTCCGACAGGCTGATGAACATGCGGTCACGCAAGACCCCGGCGTTGTTGACCAAAACATGCACTTCGTCGAACGCCGCCAATGCAGCATCGACGATGCCTTGAGCGCTGCTCAGGGTGGTGATGTCGCCATCGTTGGCGATTGCTCGGCCACCCTGGGAGCAAATCTCGTCGACCACTGCCTCGGCGGCCTCGCGACGAATGTCATTGACCACCACATTGGCGCCTTCGGCGGCAAATGCCAACGCATACGCGCGGCCCAGCCCGCCACCGGCACCGGTGATGATCGCAGTACGACCTGCACAGATTCCCATAGGATGTTTTCCTGTTGTTGAGTGTGGGTAGCTTCAAAGCCGTTCGATGATGCTAACGTTGGCCTGGCCGCCGCCTTCACACATGGTCTGCAGGCCATAACGCCCGCCGGTGCGTTCAAGCGAATGCAGCAAGGTGGTCATCAAGCGCGCACCGGTAGCGCCCAGCGGGTGGCCAAGGGCGATGGCGCCGCCATTGACGTTGGTGCGAGCCGGGTCGTAATCGAGCTCCTTGGCCCAGGCCATGACCACCGAGGCAAACGCTTCGTTGATTTCCACAAGGTCGATATCAGCCATGCGCAGGCCAGCCTTCTTGAGCGCCGCACGGGTGGCTGCAATCGGTGCCGTGAGGTGCCAGATCGGGTCGTCGCCGAGCACCGACAGGTGATGAATACGCGCCCTGGGGGTCAGGTTGTAGCGCTTGAGCGCCGCCTCCGATACCACTAGCAAGGCCGCGGACGCATCGCAGGTCTGGCTCGATACGGCGGCTGTGATCGACGGGAACTCAGCGCTCACAGGCTCCAGGCTGGCCATTTTCTCCAGGCTGCTGACCCGCGGCGTTTCATCAAAGGCCAGGCCTTCACAGGCAACGATCTCGCGGGCGAAATAGCCGGCTTCTGCAGCCGCCAAGGCGCGACGATGGCTTTCCAGGGCAAACACTTCCATGTCTTCGCGGCTGATCTGCCAGTGATCGGCGATGCGCTGTGCGGCGTAAAACTGATTGACCGGCTGCTGCCCAAAGCGCGCCTGCCAGCCTTTGCTGCCGGAAAACGGGTCACTGAAGCCCAGCGGTTGGCCAGCGAGCATCGCCGACGAGATCGGGATCTGGGTCATGGTCTGCACACCACCGACCGCCACCACCTCCTGCATGCCACTCATCACCGCTTGCGCGGCAAAATGCAGCGCCTGTTGCGACGAACCGCACTGCCGGTCGACCGTGGTGCCCGGCACGTTCAGCGGCAAGCCGGCAGCCAGCCAGCTGGTGCGAGCGATGTCACCCGCCTGCGAGCCGATGGCGTCGACACACCCGAAAATCACGTCGTCATACGCGTGGGCAGGAATGGCGTTGCGTTCGACCAGCGCTTTCAACACATGCGCGCCCAGGTCAATGGCATGCACGTGGGCCAGACTGCCTTTGCGTTTGCCCGTGGGGCTGCGCAGGGCATCGACGATATACGCTTGGGGCATGGCTCAGTCCTCGAAGGTGGCGCCCGGCCCAAGCCGGGCTTCATCGCTGAGCACATAGGCGGCGACGCGGGTTTTATGGGTGGCACGGTCGCCCCAGGACGGGTCCAGCGACCACACGCGCTTCATGAACATCTGCAGGTCGACCTCCCAGGTGTAACCCATGGCACCGTGCACCTGGATACCGTGGCGCGCCGCCAGCCAGCTGGCGTCGCAACAGGCCAGCCTGGCCTGCGATACATAGACATCGGCGCGGCGATCCCCCTGCGCCAAGGCATAGGCCGCGCGATACAGCACAGGTTTGGCGAATTCGATCTTGCTGGCGATATCGGCCAGGTGATGCTTGACCGCCTGAAAGCTGCCGATCGGCTTACCAAATTGCTTGCGCTGGGCCACGTAGTCCACCGACAGGTCGAGGATTCGCTGGGCCAGGCCGAGCAGTTGCCCGGCAACCGACAAGGCGCCGCGGTTCAAGGTATCGGCCCACAAGGCCCGCCCCTGTTCGCCGCCGATCAGCAAGGTGTCGCGTGTTGGCTGCCAGCTCACCAGGCCCAGGCGCCTGGAGGCATCGATACTGGCGTTGGCCTGCACATCGACCTGCGCGCGCGGCACCGCATGCACCTCATCGCCCTGGGCAAGGATCAGCCACTCTGCCAGCGGTGCATCAGGCACCAACGGGTTGATCGGGTGGCCGATAGCCAGGCGCACGCTGCCATCGGCGATGCGCGGCAGCAGGCGGGCTTTGACCGGGCTGTCGTCTGGCAGGCCGTTGAGCAGCCCGGTGACCACATAAGCCGTGTCGGCCAGCGAGTCCGGGATGGCGTAGTAGCCCAGCTCCTGGGTCATCAGTGCCCAGGCCACATCGTCCATGCCCAGGCCACCGAACTGTTCGGGCACCGACAATGCCGTCAGGCCCTGTTGGGCTATCTTGTTGCGCAAGTCAGCGGAGCGGCCTGTATCGGTTTCCCAGATCTCGCGCAGCATTTCGGGCGCCGCCTCGGTCATCAGGAAACGGCTGATGGCTTCGCGAAACGTGAGCTGATCATCGGTAAAGGTAAAGTCCATGGCCGGCTCCTATTTCGGCAGGCCGAGCATGCGCTCGGCGATGATGTTGCGCTGGATTTCGTTGGTGCCGGCGTAGATCGGCCCGGCCTGGGCGAACAGGAAGCCATCAAGCCAGCCGCCTTCGACCGCTTGCGCAGCACTGCTCAACAACTCCCCGTGCGCACCCAGGATGCGCATGGCGGTTTCGTGCATCTTCAAGTCGAGCTCCGACCAGATGATCTTGTTGATGCTCGACTCGGCGCCGATTTGCGCGCCACGGCTCAAGCGCCCGACGGTGTGATAGGACGACAGCGCGTAGCCTTCAGCG
The DNA here is from genome assembly GCF_021283425.1 of Pseudomonas sp. NMI542_15. NCBI lineage: Bacteria > Pseudomonadati > Pseudomonadota > Gammaproteobacteria > Pseudomonadales > Pseudomonadaceae > Pseudomonas > Pseudomonas sp. NMI542_15. The sequence continues at coordinate 666,831 of NZ_JAJSRO010000001.1, forward strand.
CCCAGCCAGGCCTCGACAACCGCTTCGCGGATGCTCGGGTCGCGGTCGGCGCTCTGGCGGTTGGCGTTGTACAGCTGTATCAACTTGCGCGCCGTGGCCTGGAAGCGTGCCGGCGAACGCAACAGCAAACCTCGTTCAAAGCCGGCGGTGGCCATCGCCACATGCCAGCCCTGGCCTTCGGCACCAATGCAGTTTTCAACCGGCACGCGCACGTCGTCGAAAAACACTTCGGCAAAGGTGTTCTTGCCGTTCAGCGACTTGATCGGCCGGATGGTCACGCCCGGGGCATCGAGCGGCACCATCACGAACGACAAGCCGTTGTGCCGGGTCGAGGCCGGGTCGCTGCGGAACAGGCCAAACAGCCAGTCGGCAAACAGTGCGCGGCTGGACCAGGTTTTCTGCCCGTTGAGCACATAGTGATCGCCATCACGGATGGCCTTGCTGGTGATCGCGGCCATGTCGGAGCCGGCATTGGGCTCGGACCAGCCCTGGGCCCACATGTCGACACTGGACGCCATGCGCGGCAGGAAGCGCTGCTTCTGCGCCTCGGTACCGAACTCCATCAACGTTGGGCCGAGCAGCAGCTGACCGTTCTGGTTGATACGCATCGGTGCGTCTGCGCCGTAGTACTCTTCCTCGAAAATCAGCCACTCGATCAGGTCGCAACCGCGCCCGCCGTAGGCCTTGGGCCACATGACCATCGACAGGCGCTGCTCGAACAGCTTCGCCTCCCAGGCCCTATGCTGCTCGAATCCTTCCCGGGTGTCGTAGTTGGCCAGCGGCGTAGTCGGCTGATTGGCCGCCAGCCATTCACGCACTTCCTCACGGAAGGCCTTCTGTTTGGGGGTATAAGCTAGTTCCATGGCACTCTCTCAGAACTTGGCGTCGCGTTTTTCGACGAAGGCGCGGCGGGTTTGCGCAGAATCCGGACTGGTGTAGGCCTGCAGGGTCAGCCCCTGCTCCCAGCGGTATTTGTCTTCCAGGTTGCCGTCCTCGATACCGTTCAGGGCTTCCTTGGCGATACCGATCATCACCGGGCTCTTGGCAGCGATTCTGGCGGCAATCTCCAGCGCGGTTTCGCGCAGCTGCTCTTTGGGCACCACGCGCTCGATGAAGCCATACTGCGCAGCCTCGGCGGCGCCGATCTTGTCGCCGGTGAAGAACAGATAACGAACCTTCTGCACCGGGAACAAACGCTGCAGGTGCGCGCCGCCGCCCATGGCCCCACGGTCAACTTCGGGCAAGGCAAAGGTGGCGCACTCTGAGGCCACGACAATGTCGGCAGCACCGGTAATGCCGACGCCACCACCGAGGACGAAGCCGTGCACGGCGACGATGACCGGCACAGGGTTGCGATGCACCGCCTTGAACGCCGCATAATTACCGGCGTTGACCGCTACGATGCGTTCGGGGTGGGCGTCCAGTTCCTTGATGTCGACACCGGCGCAGAAACCACGGCCTTCGGCACGGATGACGATTACCCGGACGTCGGGGTTGGCGCCCAGGGCTTCGACCTGATGGGCCAGGTCCATCCACTCCTGGCTGCCCAGGGCATTGACCGGCGGTTTGGCCAGCACCAGCTCGGCAATGCCCGCCTCGATCTGTGTGGTAAATGCTTGACTCATGAGGGTGTTCTCCAAAGTTCGGCAGGCTGATGCTCGCTACGGCAGGCCAACAGGGCTTCCAGGCAGCGTTCGGCTTCCTGGGCAATTTCTTCGATCACTTGCTGGCAACTCTTGAGTTCGCCAATGGCGGCGGCTACCTGGCCGCTGGGCAGAATGCCTTCGTCCGGAACACCGTCGATCATCGAACGCTGCAGCAGTACCGGCTGGTTGGCGGCCATCAGCGTTTGCGACAGCGCGCCGGGGTCTTCCTTGAGTGCCTGGCGCAGCACACCGAACAGATGGCTCAGGCTCATTCCGGTTTGCTGCTTCCATTTCCAGGCGCTGCGCAACGCGATGCACAGGCGCCCGAAAGACCCGGCCTGCTCCAGGCGGTTGATAAACGGGTTCTCGATCATGCGGTGGCGCATGCCATCTACCGCCGTGGTCACCCGCACCCGTTGCGGGTCGTTGACCTCGAGGTAATGCACCAAGGTGCTCGACGGCGTAGGCGAGTCCCGGGTCATCAAAAAGCGCGTGCCCATGGCAATACCCACAGCGCCGGTCGCCAGCGCGCCGGCAAGGCCTCTGCCGGTGGAGTAACCACCTGCGGCGATTACCGGGACCGACACCGCCGCGAGCACCTGGGGCAACAGGATCGAACTGGGCACACCACCGGTATGCCCGCCGCCCTCGCCGCCCTGGATGGTGATCATGTCCGCGCCCAGCTCCACCGCCTTCAGGGCGTGTTTGAGTGCACCCACCGTCGGGATGCACAGCACCCCGGCAGCCTTGAAGCGGGCGATGGTCTGTTTGTCCGGGCCACGTCCGTAACTGACCGCCCGCAAGCGGTAGCGAATCGCCAGGTCAACGCATTGGGTCGCGTTTTCCTGGAACATATGGAAGTTCAGGCCGAAATTGCTGCCACCGGTGGCGGCAATTACCTTGTTGATCTCGCCTTCCAGGGCATCGGCCGCAATCGTGGCCCCGGCCAGAAAACCGAAACCACCGGCGCGGGTTGTGGCAATCACCAGGTTGGCCTCTGCCACCCATCCCATGGCGGTCTGCACGATCGGGTAGCGGCAGCCCAAGGCTTCGGTCAGTGGCGTACACAACCAGCGGCTCATGCCTGCTCTCCACTGGCGGCAGCCTTGTTGGCCTGGGCCATGGCCTTGGCATCGAAGCCGCCCAGCTTGTCACCCGACAGCAGTTCGTTGTGGGCATGGGCGAAGTGGTGCCAGGCAAAGGCGGCGTCCATCGCCGTGCGTTTACCCTGCAGATCCTCGACGTGGTTAATGGCCTGCTTGGTCAGCGCAAGGCCCATTCGCGGCTGCCGGGCAATACCGGCCGCCAGCGCATAGGTGCCCTGCTCCAGTTCCTCACGGGGCACTACCCTGTTGACCATGCCCATCTGGTAGGCACGCTCGGCACTCATGCGATCGCCGGTGAACAGAAACTCCTTGGCGATGCGTGGGTTCAGTTCATACGGGTGGGCAAAATACTCCACCCCCGGAATGCCCATACGTACCACGGGGTCCTGGAAAAACGCATCATCGCTGGCCACGATCAGGTCGCACACCCAGGCCAGCATCAGCCCACCGGCCACACACGCACCCTGGACCATGGCAATGGTCGGCTTGGGCAGCTCACGCCAGCGCCGGCACATGCCCAGGTACACCTCTTGCTCGCGGGCATACAGCTGCTCGGCGCCGGGCTTGTTGGTGTGATCCCACCAGAGGTGTGCACGCTCGAACGGTTTGTTGATATCGCGCCCGGGCGTGCCAATGTCATGGCCGGCCGAAAAATGCTTGCCCGCCCCGCGCAGTACAATGACCTTGACCGCATCATCGTTGACAGCCTGGCGCAGCGCCGCATCCAGCGCATACGTCATCTGCGAGTTCTGCGCATTGTTGAAGCCTGGCCGGTTCATGGTCAGCGTGGCGATACCCTCTGCCACGCTGTACAACACCGGTTCCTGCGTTTCGTACACCGAGTGGTCTGCACGCTCGACGAATTCACTGTCAGGGCTGTTCATGCTCATGTCCCTCGCCTTACGCCAGGCGTATGCCAGCCGGGTTGCCCTTGATCGCCGAACTGCGCAGATCATGGGGGTCGAGCCGACGGATGAGCGCCAGTTGCTCAGGCGTCGGGTGTACGGTTTCTTTCAGCGACGCTGACTTGAGCAGCGGGAAACCGGTGTTTTCCTGCACCTGCTCAAAGCTCACCCCCGGGTGCAGGCTGCGCACCTGCACCGCGCGGTCCGGGCCGTCGAAATCCATCACACACAAGTCGGTGATGATCAGGCGGATGTCCATCAGGTCGCGACGTACGCCTTTTGGCCAGCGGTCGGCCTTGAAACCGACACCGGAGACCATGTCCACTTCGCCGCTGACGAACACGCGGGTGTTATGGTTGGGTACAAAGAACGAGTTGATGTGATTGATGCTGTTGCCGGGCAAGCCGCGCACACCCAGCATTGCGGCCTTGGGCTTGTGGTAATCGCCCACGCAAGAAAGGTTGCTCTGGCCCCAGCGGTCGATCTGCGTCGGGCCGATCATGGCGTGACGGCGGCCACCCCAGACGCACTCGAACACCCGTTCGAAGGTCAGCGAGCCCGAATATTTGGGCACATGATCGCCACGCGGCCCCAACGGGATCGGTTCTTCGACCAGGTAGGCCTCGCTGTCGGTCATCAGCAGTTGCGGGCTGTGGCTGAGTTTGGCCAGGCTGGCGCCCAGGCGCGGGATCACGCCCAGGCCCGAGGCGATCAGCTCGCCGTTGTCACGCCAGGCTTCGCTGGCCGCGACAATCATCAGTTCCGCGAGGGTGAATTCACAGGTAGTCGACATTTTCATCCTCCTCAGAATACTGGCAGGGCCAGGGAGCCCATGCGTTCGGCACCGCCGTTCTGCTCTTGATAAGCCCGCTCACCGGCCGCCACATACTGCGCAACATAGGCCTGCCAGCCGCCCTCTTCACCGGCACTGGCGGCATAGCGTTTGAGGTGGCTCAGGTCCCAGCCATACTCGGGCTGGCAGGCGGTCGGGTGGGCGCCGAACGGTGCATGGATCACGCCACTGACCAGGTACCGCTCAAAGGTGTTGCAGCGTGCCTGTTCGGTGGTCAGTTCCAGTCGTTCGTGCAATTGCTCGCAAGACACGAAGCACTGCTGGGCCGCGCGAGCGAACAGGTGGTCGAAATACGGGTCTGGGCCGGTCACCAGGGTGTTGCCCAGGCGGTCGGCGACGTTGACGTGGACAAACGCCACGTCCAGGTTCAGGGCGGGCATGGCCAGCAGCACTTCACCGTCGTCATACGGCGACTGGATGGTTTTAAGTTCAGGGTTCAACCGTGTGACATCGGTGGCCAGGCCGCAGCGGGTCGGTAGAAACGGCAAACGCATGGCCGCTGCACGCAGGCCCCACTGGAACATGCCTTCATCCACCTCTAGCAACTCCAGCCCACCGGCTTCGCGGGCTTTGCGGTAATAGGGTTCCAGCGGAATGGCATCGAGGGTGGCAAAGCCGAACACCAGCTTCTTGACCTTGCCCTCCGCACACAGCATGCCCACTTCCGGGCCACCGTAGGCGACCACGGTCAGGTCCTTGACGGGGGACCGCAGAATCTCGCGCACAACCGCCATCGGCTTGCGCCGTGGCCCCCAGCCGCCGAAGCCGATGGTCATGCCATCGCGCAGGTGCGCCACGGCATCGGCCGCCGTCATTTGCTTGTTCATTGCACATCTCCTTGCTGTTGGCCGACGGAAAAGTCATGCCCCCACAGGCTTACCCGGGTAAATTCGAAGGCCGAGTGCTCAGCCCAGTCCACTTGCAGGCCGCCGTAGCCGTACTCCAGGTCGAAGCCGGACGGGGTCTTCATGTAAAACGAGGTCATCCGGTCATTGAGGTGCTGACCGAGGGTCGCCGACAGCGGCACGTGATGGGCCAGGCGCCGGTCATGGGCGCGGCCCACTTCAGTCATCGAACCCACTTCCACCATCACGTGCACGCAGCCTGAAGGCACCGCGTACTCCGCCAGCGCCAGCGAGTGATGGCGGCTGTTGCGGCAATGCAGGAAGTGAATGCGGATTGGCGGTGCTGCCGGGTCGGGGCGAAAGTTGAAGATGTCCGACAGCTCGAAGCCCAGCACGTCCTTGACGAAGGCCAGGGTCGCGTCAAAGTCCGGGGCCGGCAGCACGGTATGGCCCAGGCCCATGTCGCCGGTGACAAAACCCGGTACGCCTTGCGGCGAAATGAACGGCAGGCAATCGGAACGGTGCCCCCAGCTCAACTCGTGGCGGTTGCCGGAGGGGTCCAGGACAATCACCAGTGCCTGTACGCCACGCTGCTCGATCTCGGCGGCAGAACCTGCTTGCCAGCGCACACCGTTTTGCTCCAGTGCCTGCAATGCGGCGTTGAATGCCCGCTCGCTGGCCAGCTCCCAGCCTGAGGCCAGGTACCCTGCCTTGGCGCCTTCGACGATGAGCATGCGAAACGGCCGATCGTCCATCTTCACGTACAGTCCGCCACTGGGCGCGGGCACCACCATCATGCCCAGCACGTCTTCGGCATAACGTTGCCACTGACTGAGGTTTTCGATTTGAGCGACAAAGTAGCTCAGCCCCCGGATATCCATCATGCCCTGCTCCTCAATGACTGGACCGTTGTTGGTCTTCATTGTGCTGAGGGCAGGCCTGGTGCTCATCGTCCGTTGAGACTAAGCAGTTGATCTATCGGGAGTACTGAAATGCAGGCGGTGGAAACAGGCTTGCCCCGCGACAGTGATGCGCAGGCACAACGCATCGCATCGCAGGGCAATCTCGCGCCTTCGGAGGGGTTACATGTACAGGATTACCAGGTCGTTGATGACCGAGGGCCGATCACTGCCGACGACGTGGGTATTCACCTCCAGGGTCAACTGGGTGCCGCGCTTGACCCGCGCCACCTGCTTGACCCTGGCCCGTGCATGAACCCGCGAGCCCGCCGGCACCGGCGCCGGGAAGCGCAGGCGGTCGGAGCCGTAGTTGACCATGGTGCTGAAACCGGTGATCTCATAACCCAGCGCCAGCTTGAGCCGCGACTGCAACACCTGTACCAGCGCGCCGTGGGCAATGGTGCCGCCAAACGGGCTGTCCTTGCGTGCACGCTGCGGATCGGTGTGAATCCAGTAGTCATCACCCGACAGCGCGGCGAAGGCATCGATCAGTGCCTGATCGATGACAATCTGGTTGCTCCAGGGGCTGAAGGTTTCATTGACCAGGCTCTGCAGTGCCACCTCATCATCCATGGCGACCAAGCGCACAGATGCTGCTTCACCCTGCTCCGGCGGTTGCGCCTGAGGCACGCCGTTGTAGCGCTGTAGCGCCGTGCTGTCCTGGTCCGGACCGGTAAAGCGCAGTAAACGCGTACCCTTGGCGTCGACTTCGGCAAACACCGGTTTGAGCCGCATGCCGATGCGGATCTGATCCTCTTCAAGCCCCACCAGGGTGGTGTTGATTCGCACGCCTTCGTCCAGTTCGATGACGGCCAGCTTTTGTGGCATCTCATCGGCAAAATCCGGCAACGTGGCAATGCGTGCCACGGTGAAGCTGTACAGGGTGGCGCTACCACTGACTTCGCGCCAGCTCAGGTCATGGGCCAGGCACTGCGGGCAGTGCCTGCGCGGGTAGAAGACCCAGTGTTCACAAGCATTACACTGTTGTATCAACAGGCGCTGTGCCTTCAGGCCTTCCCAGAACGGCGCGGAAATTTCAGTCGGCACCGGCATTGGCTTATTGTTCGACATGCGGGTCATGCTCCCTGAAGTATCAACGCGGCCTGCTCACTCATCACGCCACCGGTGCCGGACACGTAGACAGCGTCGCAGCGTTCAAGCTGGCGCTCCCCCGCCTCACCGGTGATCTGCGTGACAGCCTCGATCACCTGTGACATGCCCCCGGCAGCGCCGGCCTGGCCGAAACTCAACTGGCCACCGTGGGTGTTCATGGGGAAATCGCCGCGCCAGGTCAGGTCATGCTCGCGAACAAACTGCATGCCCTCACCCTTGGCACAGAAGCCGGCGTCCTCCAGGGTCAGCAACGCGGTAATGGTGTAACAGTCATAGATCTGCGCCGCATCGACATCGCCCGGTTTGAGCCTGGCCATCTCGAAGGCGCGGCGCGAAGCAGGCCCAATCGGGGTGTTGAGCATGTTCTGGGCATACGAAGGTGACTTGAACGCCAGGTGCTCACCGAAGCCTGTGATGAATGCCGGGCGCTTGCGTGCACGTGCGGCCACTTCTTTGGAGGCAATGATCAATGCCGCGCCACCGGCCACCGGCATGACAATCTCGAGTACGTGCAAAGGATCAGCCACACGCTTGCTCGCCAGCACCTGCTCGATCGTCAACGGCTGGCCATGGAACATCGCCTGGGGGTTGGCCAAGGCATTGGTACGTTGATCAACGGCAATCTTGGCCATGGCCACCGGGTCGTAACCGTACTGCGCGGCGTAGCGCTGGGCGATCATGGCGTAGCCGGTGTTCTGGCCCATGTGGCCGTAAGGCAGATCGAACTCCGCCTCTGGCGCGCCAAAGGCGGTACTGTGACCGCCGTAACGCATGGCGCGGGCCATTGCCCCGGGATCTTCGTCGGGGCCCATCGGCGCCAGGCGCGCCGGCATCACACACAGCACCGCCTGGCACAGGCCCAGCTCGATCGCCGCGGCCGCGCGCCAGACCATACCCACTGCGGTACAACCACCAAGGTCGACCACTTCGGCGAAATTAACAGACAAACCCAGGTATTCAGCGGCCATGGCCGGCACGAACACCGAAGCTTCGTGGAAGTGCGGGCCATTGATCACCAGGCCATCGAGGTCGTCGGCACGCAAGCCGGCGTCGTGCAGCGCCTGCGCTGCCAGGTCGGCCACTTGCTCAAGATGGAACATTCGCGGCGCTGTGGCGTACTTCTCGGGTTTGTATTGCGCGGCGCCGACAATCGCCGCATGACCTTTAAGACCCATGTATCCCCCACTCGAAGGCTGTGTGCTTGAGGTTTTTGTCTTGCGACCATGCCACAGGTGCCGTGGCGAGTGATCGTCCATTTTGACTAGAACAGCGGCCAGCGTCAGGGTTGACTCAAACCTGACGCCGGCGCGCTAATCAGAAGCTGTATTTGACCGAGAATGTACCGTAGTCGCGGTCTGCCAGCAGGCGCTTGACCGGGTCAGCGTCGCCCAGGTAGCCGGTAACCCGCAGGGCGACTTCCAGGTTGCCCAGGTACTTGAAGGTGGCGCCCAGGCTCAACCGGCGATCACCCTGCAACCCGGAGATGGTCCCGGCCATCGGCGTGGCACCACTGAACACGTTGGAGAAGTTCACCGGCACTTCCAGGTCCCAGCCTTCGAACACGCCCGGGTAGCTGAAAGACGCACCCAGGGTGTAGGCACTGGCAGTCTTGCTGCGCCAGCCAGTCGAGGTCTTGTAGGTGTAGTCGTCGGACGGTTGCACCAGCGGCCGCATGGACGGAATCAGGCTGTTGCCTAAACCCAGCAGGTTCGGCGCGGCCGAGGCTTCGTCCACGCTGTCGACACGCACATGCACGATCTCGGCGGTAAGCGAGGTCTGGCTCGCCCAAGGCCGGTCACCCAGAATACGGATCGCCGACAATTGCATTTGCTGGCCCTTGCCACGCGCAGGCGTGGGGCCAAGGCCGGTGTTGACCATCACTGGAGCACCGTCGCGATACGACCACTCGCCACCGATCTGGGTCTCGCCGATTTTGGTCGAGGCACTGATCCCGGTCAGCTTAATGTCTTCAAAGTAGGTAATGCGGTAGCCATCTGGCGTGCCGAAGAACACGCCTGGCCCGGCCGGGACGGCCCGGTAACCCACCAGGGCAGTGGCTGGGTTCTTGTCATGATAATTGACATGAAACAATGACAGTTCCAGGGCGGGCACGGGTCGAAAGCGTATCTGAGCCCCCCACTGACCGCTGTCACGCGGTTCATCGGTGCCCTGGTAGTTGATGCGCGTACCATTGGCCCCGATGAGAAATTCTCGTCCTGGCCCGACCACATCGCTGGTGGACAGGTAGCTGCCCACCGGCGGCAATTCCGTGCCCATCCATTCGTATTGCACGTAAGCGCCCAAGGTCCACTGCGGGTTCAAGCGATACGACGCCGACACCTGGCCGACCGGCAACAGCACTTCCTTGACCTCGACCCCGGGCTGCGCGGCCTTGACCGCATCGGACGGGTTCTGTACACCACTGACGCCGGGGTAGAACAAGCTTTCGCCCCACGACTCGATATGGCGCCCGGCCTTCACATCGAGCATCGAACCATTGTCAAAGCGCCAGCCGCTGAACACATAAGCATCGAGGAACTTGCTGCGCCCGCCGCTGTAATATTTGGTGTCGCTGGTGAACTCGTTATGGTCGCCAGCCTTGTTGACCGTGCCCGGTGAGTCGTTGTCGTTGGAACGATGGTAAACATCATCGTAGAAGGTACTGGCGCGCAGCACCCCGCCGTAGTTGTCCTTGCGCACGATCATCTCGGCCAGGGCGCCGATCCGGTTGGTCACCAGGCTGCCCTTGTCGAAGTTGCGATCGCCATCATCGGCGTTGGGTGTCAACAGTTTGCTTGACGGGTTCGACAGGCGAACCCCCAGGCCGTAGCTGGTGGTCACCGTCCAGTCGATTGTCGTGCCGTTGTCGAACTCGATCGTTTCACCAGACCATGCGGGTGTGCAAACCAATGCGGTTGCCACCACCAGACCCGATAATTCGAAACCCGATACAGCTGGGCCAGCACCATATTTGTTGTTTTTATTAGTCACACTGCCTCTCCGATTAACGACCTGACGGTCGCGCAAAAGTGCAAGAACACCACTCGTTAGCCTCAGCCCACTCACAGCTGCCCTAGCACCGACTGAACGTTGACACCCTCGGGCGTGCGCCCGTAGCGGAACACGCCGGCTGTTTCTTCACGCACCAGTTGCCCCTGCGCAATCAGGTAATTGACATGCGCCAGGGTCTCGCCAATCGCCATCAATTCATCGAAGCGCCCCTTCACCTTCGGAAACAGCTCGGCCATCAGCTCCACGGCACTGCGCGGCGCGGTGCAGGCGGCCAACAGTTGCTGCAAGTGCCCCAGGTGGTGCGCGCGCAGTTGATCAAGGCGCAGATGCAGGTTGTAAAACGGCCGTTCATGCGCCGGTAGCACCAGCACGCTATCGGGCACCTCCCGCAAGCGCTCGACCGAATCCAGCCAGTCGCGCAATGGGTCGGCATCGGGCTCGGTGACCTGCACGCAGACACTGGAGGTGATGCGCGGCAGCACCTGGTCACCGGAAATCAACAGGCCGTCCTCGGCGCAGTACAGGCAGGCATGTTCGGGCGAATGGCCGCGGCCGATCAGGACCTGCCAACGGCGCCCGCCTATCACCAGTTGTGTGCCTTCACTCAGGCGCCGGAAACTGGTGGGCACCTCTGGCCGAAAGTGCGCGGAGCCCAGCAACGGGAACAATGCTGCGGTCTGTTCCTGGTTGAAGCCTGCGCGCTGGTAATGCTGGTAAAACGCCCAGCTAGTGCTGGTGTCACCTGGCGCGCGCAGCTGGTGCATCGCCTGATATTCACTGGCGCTCATGAACACCGGGCAGCGGAAGCGCTCGGTCAACCAGCCGAGCACCCCGACATGGTCCGAGTGAAAGTGCGTGCAGATCACCGCCAGCAGCGGCAAACCACCCAACACCGTCACAAACAGCGCTTCCCAGATGTCGCGGGTCTGCGTGTTGTTGAGCCCGGTATCGACCGCCACCCAGCCCTCGCCGTGGCGCAGCAGGTACAGGTTGATGTGGTCAAGCCCGAACGGCAGCGGCATGCGCAGCCACAACAGCCCTTCGGCAACCTGCTGAACCTCGCCATTGGCTGGTGGCTGCGGCCAGGGGAAGCGCAGGCCTGCGCGCCATTCGTGCCCCTGGGCATCCAGGCTACTCACTGACGTCACCCGCAAAAGCGGCCAGGCCAATGCGCCTTAGCACGTGGGTGCTGTACGGCACATAGCTGCGGCTGCTTTCGTCACGGATGAACAGCGGGTCGCTGAACGCCGTCGGCGCGTAGCCCTGGCGCTGCAGGTCGACCTTGCGCAATTTGAAGGTGCTGGTCAGGTCAGCCGCCGCTGACACCCGCACGAACACCGGCGCCGCATAGCGTGGCAAACGCACCTCGGTCAGCGCATAGAACGCTTCAGGGTCAAATGGCTGGCCAGGCTGCATCAGCACCGCCGCCATGCCGGCGCGCCCCTCTTGCCCGGGCACCTGCACACCGTAGATGTTGATCAGCTCGAGCCCGGCAAAATCCCCCAGCGCAGCCGCCACCTCCAGGGTGGAGACGTTCTCGCTCTTCCAGCGAAAGGTGTCACCGATGCGGTCGATGAAGTACAGGTAGCCGTCTTCGTCATAACGCAGCAGGTCGCCCGAACTCCAATAGGCATCCCCTGGGCGCAAGACATTGCGGCGGATCTTGCTGTCGGTTGCCTCGGCCGAGGTGTAACCCTCGAAGCGGCCGCCGCCGATCTGCGGGTGGTCGATGATCAAGCCCAGGGCTTCACCCACTTCACCCACTTCGCAGAGCTGGTAAAAACCGTGCTCGTCGCGTGGATGGCTGTCGGTTTCAACGTCATAGCGCACCAGGCGCAGGTTGCTCTTGTCCCAGAACGGTATGCGCCCGCAGGCGCCCACATAGTTGTCGACGTTGACCACGTTGGTATTGGACTCGGTAGAACCCCAGCCCTCGAACACCTGGATCGGCCCGAAACGCTGCACCCAGTTCTGCCAGGTCTCGCGCGTCAACCCGGCGCCGAGCATGCAGCGCAGGCCATGGTCGCGTTCGCCGGCCGCCTTGGGCTGGTTGAGCAGGTAGCGGCAGATCTCGCCGATGTACTGGAACACGCTGATGCGGTGCTCGCGCACGTCCTTCCAGAATTCGCGGACGCTGAACTTGCGCCGCACCACGATCGCCGCACCTGTTTTCAGCGCGGTTGACGTCACTGAAGTGGCCGCTGCGCCGTGGTACAGCGGCAGGCAGCAATAGAACACATCGCCGGGCGTGGTCTGCAGAGTGACTTCCATGATGTCGCCCGTCGACATCCAGCGCATATGGCTGTAACGCGCGGCTTTCGGCAAACCGGTGGTGCCCGAGGTAAAGATCAGCAGGCTCGGCGACTCGGCGCGCAGGTCGGCACGCAGGTCACGCGGGAATGGCGTGCACGGGGCATTGGCCAATGCTTCGGCCAGGCCGGTGTCAACCTGTGCAGGCATTGCCCCGGCCCACGCTTGCTCGGCTTCTTCGACCAGCAACAGCGGCAGCGGCGGCAGGCCTTCGGTTGCCAGAACGTTGCCCAGCACTTCCTCGCCGACGAGCATCGCTTTGGCGTCGATTGCCTCCAGCGCGTGCACCAGCGGCCGGCCACTGACCTGGGTATTGACGAAGCCCACCACCACACCGAGCTTGACCAGGCCAAACCAGCAGCAGAAAAACGCCGGGCGGTTCTCCATGGCCAGCGCGCAGACATCGCCGGGGCGCAGGCCACGGGAATGAAATACGTGAGCCAGTTGGTCGGCCCGGGCGTTGACCTGGGCGTAGCTCAAGCGCTGATCGCCATAAATGACGAAAGGCCGCTCGCCGTGGCGTTGCGCCTGTTCTTCGAGGCGATCCGCCAGGGTATAGCGATCCGCAGGTTTGATCCGCGCGGCAGCTTCGGCCCGGCGATCAAGGATGGCCTGGGTTTGTTCGCGGGGCACAACCCCGCGATCAACACTGGACAGCAGGCTTGCGTTGTTATTGAAATTGTTCATCCCTACCTCCGATAAAACCGGCTGTTCATGCAGTCGCCTGGGCGTGGGTCGGATAATCCGAATAGCCAGGCGATCCTTTCGTATAGAGTGTCTTGCGGTCGAAACCGGCTAGAGGCAGGCCGGCACGCAGGCGTTCGACCAGGTCCGGGTTGCCGATAAAGTGGCGGGCGAACGACACTGCGGCGCCCTGCCCAGCTTCTATTGCCGCAGCGGCCGAAGGCCCGTCGAAACCGTCATTGAGGATCAACCCGCTGCTGCTATGGCTGCGCGCCAAGGCAAAGGCATCCAGTGTGGCCAGCGGCGAGCGCATGATGTGCAGGTAAGCCAGGCCAAGCGGCTCGACTTGCTCACACAAGGCTTGTGCAGTGCCGGCCGGGTCAGCGTCGCTGATGTCGTTGTAAGGGTTACCCGGGCACAAGCGAAAACCTACGCGCCCCGAGCCGATTGCCGCCGCCATCGCGGCCAACACCTGGGCCGGGAAACGCACACGGTTGGCTGCTGCGCCACCATAGCCATCACTGCGCTGGTTGCTGCCGGACGCCATGAACTGCATCGGCAGGTAACCACTGGTGCAATGCAGCTCGACCCCTTCGAAGCCGGCTTCGCGGGCGTTCAGGGCTGCGCGCCGGTATTGCTCGATCACGCGGTCAATGTCCTCAAGGCTCAACGCCTGAGGCTCATCGGTATCGACCAGGCCGGCCCCATCGCAGAACACCTGGGTGCGGGCGCGTATCGCCGATGGGGCGACGGTCCGTGCCCCCGCCGGTTTGTTTTGCCAACTGGCGGCGCGGCCCACGTGCATCAACTGCAACACCATGCGCCCGCCGGCATTGCTCACCGCGCGGGTGATCTGGCGCCAACCCTCGATCTGCGCGCTGTCGTAAATGGCCGGTGTGCGGCAATAGCCCAGCCCCTCGGCTGACGGTGCGGTGCCTTCGGCAATGATCAGCCCGGCACTGGCGCGCTGGCGGTAATAGTCGACCATTTCAGCTGTCGGCACGGCCTGTACGCTGGCGCGGCTGCGGGTCATCGGCGCCATGACAATGCGGTTGCTCAGCTCCAGCTCACCCAGGCGCAGGGGTTCAAACAATATGCTCATCGCGAGTCCTCAGCGCACACGAATCTTCGGTGCCGCAGCACCGCGTCGCAGGGTGGCTAGAAAGTGCTCAAGGGGCGCGGCCGGGGCAACATCAGGCAGTTGCTCCTTGTCCGGGCGCCGGGCCCAGAACTCGGCCCACGACGGGAACAGGTCGTGGAAGCTGCCGGCATAGGGTTCACGCCCTGGCCAGCGCATCTTTCGCTCGCCGATAGGCGGCTTGTTGAGGTCGCTGGCGTACCAGTAGCACGGCAGGCGGCGACGGAAGTACCAGCGGCCATCGATGCGCTGGTAGTCATCCCAATAAAGCATTTGCATGGTCACCCACTCGGGGCCGGTCTCATGCTCGTTCTTGGAATACACCACGCCAACAGCATTGTCGGCGTCAAGCAGTTCGATGATGTGCTGGCCCAGGTGATGCGAGGTACCGCTGAACTGATCGCGCAAGGTGGCATCGACCCACGCTTTCAGATGCGCACGGCCAGTCTTTTCGCGGCCAACGCGGATGTCTTCGGCAAACAGATTGACATGGGCATCGAGGTCGCGCATGTCCAGCGACAGCGAGTACTTGGCCGCCAATTGACGAATTTCCTCAATCGACTCAAGCCGGTCGATGCGTGCCAACAACGTGTTCGGTTCCATGCTCATCACTCCAGCACCGTGTAGAGTTCCGAGCTGCGCCCGCCATCCACCGGCACACACGCGCCGGTGATATAGGACGCTTCGTCGCTTGCCAGGAACAGAATCGCGTTGGCTACCTCCTGCGCCTGGCCGATACGGCGCAGCGGGATCAGTTTCTCGGTGTTGCCACGGGCCTTGGCGTCGGCCAGCATGCCCGCGGTTGCCGGGGTTTCGATGACGCCCGGGACCACCACGTTGCAGCGAATCCTGTTGGCCGCCCCTTCGCTGGCTGCAGCTCGGCTGAAGTTGATCACTGCGGCCTTGGCTGCCGAGTAGCCGGCCATCCAGGGCGTACCAAACAACCCGCAGATCGAGGCGATGTTGACGATGGCGCCGCCGCCTTGGGCTTTCATCAGCGCCATGGCCGTGCGCGTGCCCCAGAACGTGCCGTCCACGGTGGTGCGGAAGTTGGCGTGCCAGTCGCCCGTGCTGGTGCTGTCGATGGCACCCCAGGTGTAGGCCATGGCGTTGTTGACCAGGATGTCCAGGCGGCCATGCTGCTGCGCTGCGGCCTCGATTGCGCCGACAAAGGCTTGCTCGTCGCTGACATCGACGACCTGCCAATGGGCCTTGCCACCTGCTTCGCGAATGGTGCTGGCCACAGCTTCCAATGGCGCCTGATTACGCCCGCAGAGCACCACGGTGGCGCCCTCCTGGGCAAAGCGTCGGGCGGTGGCGGCACCAATCCCGGAGCTGGCGCCGGTAATGAAGGCGATCTTGCCTTGAAGTCGTGTGCTCATTGCCTGCTCCCGGTTCAAATGAAGGCCATGCCGCCGTTGACGGCGAGGTTCTGACCGGTGATGAAGCTGGCGTCGGAACTGGCCAGAAACACGGCGGCGCGGGCGATCTCATCGACCTCGCCCATACGGCCTAAGGGGATTGCCTTGAGCATGCCCTGCAGCCACTCATCGGGGATGTCGGCCATCATCGGTGTGTTGGTCGGGCCGGGCACCAAGGTGTTGACGCGGATGCCGCTGGCGGCCAGCTCCCGCGCCATGCTGCGGGTCAGCCCCATGACGCCGGCTTTGGCCGCGCAGTAATGGCTTGGGCCTTCGCCAGTCATCGCGGCGGTGCTGGAAATATTGATCACCACGCCCTGAATGGCGTGCTTTTGCATCAGCCGCACCGCTTCACGGCTGCACAGGAAGGTGCCCGTGAGGTTGACCCCAATGACCCGCTGCCAATGCGCGTCCGGGGTGTCGACAAAGCTGTCGACTGAACCGACACCGGCGTTATTCACCAGGATGTCGAGGGCGCCGAAACGGGCTTCCAGCCTGTGCATCGCCGCCGCCACCGAGTCGCTGTCGGCGACGTTGCACGCCAGCGCCAGGGCGTGCTCACCGAGCCCTTCGATCGTCTGCTCGGCAGCCTGCAGGTTGATGTCGACCGCCACCACCCGCGCGCCGGCCTCGGCAAAGCGCTGGGCAATCGCCCGCCCCATGCCTTGCCCGGCGCCCGTGATCAGGGCCACTTTGTTCGCTAACTTCATCGTTGATCTCCCGCAAGCCTTGGCTTCCCCGATCACCGGCACAACGCGCTGGATGATCGAGCACGGGACAAATCATTAACCCTGTACAAAACCGCAACATCGTCCGATAAGACTACGCAGCCGCGCTTGCCCGCTGTGCCGCAAGCAAGTGGTCTGAATGGACGATGTGCCCGAGCGTGATCGGCGCCACGCTCCTGCTCACTAGAACAAAACCGGGAGCACCCGTCGTGAACTCTTCCAACCGCGTTACCTGGCGTAGCCACTACGCACTGTTCGTGCTGGCCGTGATTTACATCTTCAACTACATCGACCGGCAGTTGATGGCGATCCTGATCGAGCCGGTCAAGGCGGAGTTCGGCATTTCCGACACGGGCATCGGCCTGCTCTCGGGGGTGACATTTGCGGTGTTCTATACCCTGTTCGGCTTCCCCCTGGGCCGGCTTTCCGACCGTATCGGGCCGAAACCGGTTATCGCCGCCTGCTGCATTGCCTGGAGTGTGATGACCATGGCCTGTGGCCTGGCCACCAGCTTCTGGCTGCTGGTGTTGGCGCGGATCGGCGTAGCCGTTGGTGAAGCGGGCGGCACGGCGCCTTCGGTGGCGATGATTTCGCAGCTTTACCCAGCAAAAAATCGCTCCACTGCGCTGTCCATCCTGATGCTTGGCTCAAGCTTCGGCGCCATATTCGGCCTCGGTTTTGGTGGCTGGATCGCCCAGCATTATGGCTGGCGCTCGGCGTTTGTGATCATTGGTCTACCGGGCATCCTGCTGGGGCTGCTGCTGTGGCTCACGGTCCGTGCGCCGAAAATTGCCAGCGAAGTGCAGACCAAGGTCGAAGTCATTCAAGAAGGCTGGGCGAAGACGGTGGCCAAGCTGATGGAAACCCCATCGTTCCTTTGGCTGGTGCTGACCGGCGCGTCCAGCGCCATCGCCGGCTATGCGATTGGCACCTGGAGCCCGAGTTTCCTGATCCGCTCCCACGGTTTGAACCTGCAGGATGCAGGTTTTCTGGTCGGCGTAGTGGGCGGCAGCGGTGCCACCTTCGGCACTCTGGCCTGCGGCATAATCTCCGACCGCATGGCTCGCCGTGATGCCGGCTGGCAGATCGGCGTCCCGCTGCTAGCCACCCTGGTCAGTATCCCGTTCGCATTGGCGTACTTCCTTTGGCCAACCGGCATTCTGTTCCATCTGGGCAGCACCCCGGTGCCGACCGCATTCCTCTTCTATGCAGGCTTTGCCTTCTTTGGTACCTGGTGGGCGACCCCGTGCCTGGGCGCCGTCACACATTTGTTCCCGGCTGCGCGCCTGGCCCAGGCAACTTCAATCTTCGTCATGGCCATGACCCTGCTGGGTGTCGGCGTTGGCCCGCTGTTGATCGGCGTACTCAGCGATCTGCTCGCCCCGTCCCTCGGCACCGAAGCGCTGCGCTACGCCCTGGCCGCCTCCATTTCGATGCTGATGCTCTCGACCGTATTCCTGGGCATGGCCCTGCCCCGCTACCGCGCCCAACTGCAGCGATCGGCTGCACCGACTGCCACCCCTGAAAATGCCGTAACTGCCTGATCAATGGAGATTCGAAGATGTCAGAACAAGACCTACCGTTGCCTATCGGCCACTTCGTCACCCTCGACAACGGCCTGCGCCTGCATTACCTCGACGAAGGGAGCGGCCCCGTCGTGGTGTGGTTGCATGGCAGTGGCCCGGGCGCCAGTGGCTACAGCAACTTCAAGGGCAACTACCCCGACTTCGTTGCGGCCGGCTTTCGTAACCTGGTGATCGACCTGCCCGGTTTCGGCCGTTCGGACAAGCCCGACAACGTCCAGTACAACCTGGATTTCTTCGTCAACGCCGTGTCCGGCTTGCTCAAGGCCCTTGAAGTGCAACGTTGTACCCTGCTCGGCAATTCCCTGGGTGGCGCCATCGCCATTGGCCTGGGGCTGGCCGAACCGCAATTGCTCGACAAGCTGATCCTGATGGCCCCGGGCGGTGTCGAAGAGCGCGAAACCTACTTCAAGAAGATCGGTATTCAGCGCATGGTCGAGCTGTTCAATGCCGGCCCGCTCGACATCGACAAAATGCGCCAGATCATGAGCCTGCAGCTGTTCGATGCCTCGCAACTGCCCGACAGCCTGCTGGCCGAACGCGTTGCCGTGGCCAAATACCAGCCGCACTGCCTGTTCTCGACCATGATGGTGCCGAACATGACCGAGCGCCTCGAGGAGCTGCAGGTACCGATTCTGGGGTTCTGGGGCACCAACGACAACTTCAACCCGGTCGGTGGCGCGATGAAAGTGCTCGACAACGCCCCTGACGCCCGCTTTATTCTGCTCAATCGCTGTGGACATTGGGTTCAGGTGGAGCACCGTGAGTTGTTCAACCGTTCCTGCCTCGAGTTCCTGCGCCAAGCCTAGTCGTCGTACGCAACGTACCTTGCGACAGCAGCAACCTGGCCGCTGTCGTATCGACTGGCTTCTACCAAGGGCTGACATAACAATGACAAAACTCTCCCACTTGCTTGCGCCTGGCCGCATCGGCCCCCTTCAACTGCGTAATCGCATCATCATGGCGCCCATGGGCTCCAACTTCGCCGAATCCGACGGGCACTGTGGCGAACGTATCCAGGCCTACTACGAAGCACGTGCCGAAGGCGGTGCCGGGCTATTGATCATGGGGGTGTGCGCCGTCGCCTTCCCGGCCGGTACCGCCGAGCCGTACCAGGTCGGTGTCTCTTCTGATGAATTCATCCCGGGCCTTGCCCAACTGGCTGAACGCGTGCACAGGCACGGTACAAAGATCGCCATGCAGCTGCAGCACGCCGGCAAGAACGCCATACGGGACATGGCTGCGGGCCGGCCACTGTGGGTGCCGTCGTTGCCCCCGGCCAGTACCTCCGACATGATGCAGGTCTTGACCCCGGAAGAACTCGCCTCCTTTGTCAGCGCCGTACGCGGTCGCAAAGGCAGGATCGAGATGCGGGTGATGGACCAGGACGACATCGCACAGATGGTCGAATGGTTCGCAGCCGCTGCCGAGCGTGCACATCGCGCCGGGTTCGACGGTGTGGAAATCCATGCCGCGCACAACTACATCATCGCCGGCTTTTTATCGCCGTATTACAACCGCCGTGAAGACGCATACGGTGGCACAGTGGAAAACCGTGCGCGCTTGCTGCTTGAGGTCCTGGCCGCCATACGCGCGCGGGTTGGCACCGGCTTTGGCGTCTGGCTGCGGCTGGATGCCGAAGAACTGCTGACCCCCGGTGGCATCACCCTCGACGATGCCAAGGCGGTTGCTCGCCTGGCTGAGGGCGCCGGCGCCGATGCAGTCAGTGTCTCGGCCTACGCCATGACCAGTAGCGGCGTGGCCTTTACCGAAGCGCCGCTGGTGCAAAAGCCCGGGGCTTTTCTCCAATGGACAGCGGCCATCAAGCAATGCGTAAGCATTCCGGTGATTGCCGTCGGGCGTATCGAACCAGAAACCGGCGACGCCGCGATTGCCGCCGGCCAGTGTGATTTCATCGCCATGGGCCGCAAGTTGCTGGCCGACCCACAATTGCCCAACAAACTGCAGGCCGGTGAGCTGCAGGCCATTCGACCGTGCATTTACTGCTACGTGTGTGTCAGCCAGATCTTTATCAACGAGCGGGTCAAATGCGCGGTCAACCCGCAAACCGGGCATGAAAGCGAGCGCGTCATCACTCCGGTTGCAGCCCCGCAACATGTGGCGGTGATCGGCGGTGGCCCGGCGGGCCTGGAAGCCGCGCGCGTGGCGGCCTTGCGCGGCCATCGCGTGACGCTGCTCGAGCGCAGTGACCGCCTGGGCGGCACCCTGTTCTTTGCTGCCCTCGCCTACCCCGAAAACGGACGCCTGCTCGACAACCTGCTGTACCAGGTGCGGCAACTGCCCATCGATGTACGCATGGGCAGTACGGTGGATGCAGCCTTGCTGCGCGACCTGGGCGTCGATCAAGTGATTGTGGCCACCGGCGCACAGCGCGCCGCACCGGGCATCCCAGGCGCCGAGCAGGATCATGTCTGGAGTGGTGATGAACTGCGCCGGCTGATGACCGGCGACCGTGCCGAAGAGATCGCCCGGCGCAAGCTGTCGCTGACGCAACGCACCCTGATGAAGGCCGGCAACCTGATCGGCGTCACCGACAGCACCGACGCCATGCAAAAGCTGTCACGCGTGTGGATGCCCCTGGGCAAACGCGTGATCATTGTCGGCGGTGGGCTGGTGGGGCTGGAACTGGCGGAGTTCCTGATTGCACGTGGGCGTCAGGTGTGTGTGCTGGAAAACAGCGGCCACCTGGGCCGGGAACTGGCGATTGTGCGGCGTTGGCGGGTGCTGCATGGCATCCGTGTGCACGGTGGGCAGCTGCTGACCGGGGTGAGCGTTACCGCCATCGACGGTAACCGCGAGCGCTATCAGACAGCCGAAGGTGAAGCTGCCGAGGTGCGCGGTGATTCGATGGTGCTGGCCAGTGGTGCGACGCCTGATACCCGCCTGAGCGATGCACTGAGCAGTGCCGGGTTGAAGGTCGTCAGCATTGGTGACTGTCAGAGCCTGGGTTACATCGAAGGCGCCATCGCCGCCGGCAATCGCGCTGGGCGAGAAGCCTGAAGCCAAAAAAACCCCAGGTTCTACCTGGGGTTTTTTTGGCTTTGTCGTTACCGCCCCATCGCCCTCGCCGCATCGGCGGTGTACATGTCCGGGGTGAATTTGGCTTCGTTGAGAATCGGTCCTTTCTTCGATTCGTTGGTCATGGCGTAGCCGGTGTACTGGCCCGAGTTCAGGTCCATGAAGAACTGCGAACCGGCCTGCCAGGCGCTCATGTCCGGGTGGTAGTAGTAGTTGATCATCGCGTGCTTCCACAACGCACCACGGCTGTCATAGTTGTCCGAAACCACCGCGTTCCAGGTGTCTTCGTCAATAAACAGCACACGCTTGCCGTATACATGGCGGTAGCCTTCTTTCAGCTTGGCCTCAAGCACCCACACACGGCGCAGCTCGTAGCGCATGTAGTCGGGGTTGGGGTGGTTGGGGGTAAGCATGTCGGCGTACTTGATGTCACCGGTATTGGGTTTGAAGGCGTTGGCCGGCACGTAGACTTCGCGCTTGCCGATCAGCGTCCAGTTGAAGCGCTCGGGCGAACCGTTGTAAAGACGGTCTTCGTCAACCGTCATGGTCCCGTTGGTGCCGATCATCGGCTGATCGTACCCGTAGCCAGGCAGTTGCCGCACACGCCGGGTAGACGGGCTGTAGCTCCAGGCCTGGCGAGGGTTGGCGAGGAAGTTATAGGGCTCTTGCGAAATACTCACCACACCGTTGTCGCGCACCGGCTTCAAGGTGGTGTTCCAGCTCATGGCTTGTATCTGGCCTTCGGTTTTTGGCTCGACGGTCGGTGAGTTGGCTTGCGAGAGGTTGCGCGCATAGGCGCGGCCCCAGCCGATGCTGCCGTTTGGCAACACCGAAGCCAGGTCGCTGACCTTTTCTTCGGTGTAGGCCCGTGCCGGCAACTGGTGATTCCACAGCAGTTCCATGCCGTTTTTCGGAATCGGGAACGGGACTTGGCCAATCCCCTCGATGCCCATGCCGTCGTCGACCAGCTTGGCGCTCAAGGCGTTCTTCATCGCCCGCTCGCAGACGTAGTCCGGGTAACGAAAGTCCCGATGGCCCGGGTAGATGTTCATTTTGTAGGTGGTGGGATAGCGCTTGAGCAGGGCCTTCTGGCCTTCGGTCAAATGGCTCTCGTACTGGCCCATGTTCTGCGCGGTGATCACCAGGATGGGCTTTTCGTTGGCGTAAGGGTCGACCGGTTGATCGCCAGAGAACTTCACATGGTTCCAGCCCGGCACTTCGCCAAGGTACTTGCCGGTGTAGGGCGGAATGGTACCCTCGGCATTACCGGCTTTCTCGGCACCGACACAGGTCAGTTCCTTGCCGAGTTTGGCAGCCTCTTCAGGCGACACTTGCGCAAGTGCGTTGCCTTGCAGGCCGACATTGGCGGCCACTGCAGCTACGAACATCACGCCTTTTGTTGTTATTTTCATCGGTTGGCTCCTTCGCAGACCAGGACTACTGGGGTACCTCCATTGTTCCTGATCTGCGGGGGAGTACATCGTCCGGAAAGACTAATCAGTCAGGCGCCGACCAATGATTCCTTCAGTTGCGCCTTGATCACCTTGCCCGACGCATTACGCGGCAGCGGATCGCGGCGCAGGTGTACCTCGGCTGGCACCTTGTAGGCCGCCAGGCGCTGGCCGATAAAGGCGCACACTTGCTCCGGGGTAGGCGCTGGCTGCAGTTCGCTGCGCAATACCAGGGCCAGGCGCTCGCCCAGTTCCTCATCGTCCAGGGCAAAGGCGGCCGCCTCGGTCACGCCAGGCATTTCGCAGATACACGACTCCACTTCACTGGCGGATATCTTCTCGCCCGCCCGGTTGATCAGGTCCTTGGCACGGTCGGTGATGTACAGAAAGCCCTCGTCGTCCAGATGGCCAATATCACCGGTGTCGAGCCAACCGTCGCGCAAGGTCTCGGCACTGGCTTCGGGCAACAGCCAGTAGGCGCTCATCAGGGTCGTCGAACGTAGCCAGATCAAACCGCTGCGCCCCGCGGGTAGCGGTGAGTACGGGTCCGGGCCGATGCATACATCTACGATCGGCAGCGGCCAGCCCACCGAGTCGGGCTTGTAGACGAACTGATCGCCGCCCACCGCGGCACCGATGCCGTTGCTTTCGGTCAAGCCATAGCCACTGCCGCCAATCGCATGGGGCTTGCGCTTGCTGATGTGCGCCAGCAGCCGGCTGGAAGCCACCGCCCCGCCCAGGCCGAGGCCGTACAGGCTGTCGCTGTCGGTGCTGGCAAACCGCGGCGAGCCAAGCAATTGCTGCATCATTACCGGTGCGCCGTTGAACTGGGTGCAGCGCTCGTCGCGAATCAGGTCGAAGGCTTTGTCCACGTCCCATTTGTACATCAGCAACAAGCGCCGGCCGCTGCGCAGCCCCAGCAAAAACTGGGCGTGCAGGCCACTGACATGGAACAGCGGCACCGCCATCAGGTTGGTCGGCGCCAAGCCGCTGGCGATTACCGCCTGGATACGCTCGGGCGAACTCACGGCGCAGAACGCCGACTGGAACTCCAGCGCGGCCAGTGCCTGGCAAATGGCCCGATGGCTGGACAGCACGCCCTTGGCCCGGCTGGTGGTGCCAGAGGTATAGAGGATAAGCGCCGGGTCAGCCGGATTGATCTCGATGGCCGGCAGCGCCAGCAGCGGCCCCTGGATCAGATCTTCGAAACGCTGGCAGTTGGCCGATAATGCTTGCCCCGCCGGCATGCCAACCACAATGCTGACCAGTCGCTGTGCGAGCAGATCGCTGGTCAGCAATTGCAGGCGTTGTTCGTCACAGACCAGCACCTGCGCACCGCTGTCTTGCAGGCCATGGAACAATTCGTCACGCAGGCCCCAGCTGTTCAACGGCACGCACACCGCGCCACAACGCTGCACCGCGACAAAGGCCACCAGCCAGGCAGGCTGATTGCGCATGGCAATGGCCACTCGATCACCCTGCTTTACCCCGAAGCGCTGCGCCAGTTGCGCAGCCAGGCGGTCGACCTGATCGAAAAAGCCGGCGAACGTCAGCCGTTGCTGCTCCCACACCAGAAACTCACGGTCACCGTGCGCACGGCCCGCATCGATGGCTTCGAGCAAGTTCGCAGGTGCATGGCGAAAATACCGCAGGCCGTCGTTGGGCGAAGACACCACCTCGAACGGCGAACCAGGGCCAATCAATTGCTGCCAGGCGTTGCGCCACTGTTCCAGCTTCATGTTCTTAGCTCTCCAAAGACGCGAAAGCGGCGTAGCGCGCGCACTGGAAGTCACTGTCACCCAGGCACGCCTGGGCCACGCGAATCCGCTTGAGGTAAAGGCCGACGTCCAGCTCATCGGTGACACCGATGCCACCGTGCATCTGTACCGCCTCATTGCTGACCTGGGCGGCCACCTCGCCGGCCTTCCATTTGCCCAGGCTCACCAGCCGCCCGCGCTCGGCCGCGCTCAACGCGTTGTCATCGAGTGCGGCCAACGCCGCCATCACCGCGCTGCGGGCCAGCTGCAACTCCACATGCAAGCGCGCGGCCCGATGTTGCAGGGCCTGGAACGAACCGATGGGGACATCGAACTGCACGCGGGTCTTGAGGTATTCCAGGGTCATGGCAAACAGTTGCTCGGCAGCGCCGAGCAACTCGGCGGCCAGGCAAGCACGTCCCCGGTCCAGCGCCTCGTCCAGCACCGACCAAGCCCCACCGAGCGTACCGAGCAAAGCTTCGCTGCCCACTTGCACGGCACTCAGACGCAGCCGCGCGCAATTGCGCGAGTCGATCAGCGTCAATGCGCTGACCTGCAAGCCCGGGGTGTTCGCCGGGATCAGGAATGCACTGATGCCCTGCTTCTCACCCGCGCGGCCACTGGTGCGCGCCGCTACCAGGTAGGCATCGGCGCCCAGGCCATCGATGACGAAGAATTTCTCGCCATCCAGACGATAACCACCAGCCTCGGCCGTCGCCGTCAGTGCCGTGTGCTCAGGGGCATGGCGCGGTTTTTCATCCAGTGCCAGGGCCAGGCGCCGCTCGCCACTGATCACCGCCGTCAGCCA
This sequence comes from Pseudomonas sp. NMI542_15, assembly GCF_021283425.1. Taxonomy (NCBI): domain Bacteria; kingdom Pseudomonadati; phylum Pseudomonadota; class Gammaproteobacteria; order Pseudomonadales; family Pseudomonadaceae; genus Pseudomonas; species Pseudomonas sp. NMI542_15. The sequence goes on from NZ_JAJSRO010000001.1 coordinate 692,189, forward strand.
CTGGTCGTGTTGCGCCGCGCCGCCAGCCAGATGGATCAGCGAGCCACCGAGTACCACACTGGACAACAAGGGTGAAGCCGAGAGGTTTCTGCCCATGGCCTCGAAAATCGGCCCCAGGCCCATGCAGCCGAATTCAAGCCCGCCCAACGCCTCGGGAAATGGAATGCCACTCCAGCCCAGACCCACGGCTTCTTGCCACAGCTGCGGGTCATACCCTGGCACGCTTGCCTCGTCGCGCAGGCGCCGCTGCGCCGCCACCGGGCTGCGCGCCGCGAGAAATTCGCGGGCGCTGTCGGCCAACAGGCGTTGCTCTTCGCTATACACCAGACTCATGTTCACACTCCCCTCAAGCACTGGGCAGGTTCAAGACCCGCTTGGCGATGACATTCAACTGCACCTCCGACGAACCGCCGGAAATGGTCAGGGCATAGCTGTTGAGCCAGCCTCGGGTAATCGCCAGTTCCTGGCCGCTGAACGGCTCGCCTTCAACGCCCAGCGCGCGGTAGCCAAGGGCATCGAGGAGAATCTCGAACTTGTCGCGTTCCTGCTCGGTATGCACCAGTTTCATGATGGCCATGATCGCGCTGATATCCAGGCCAGCCCGGGCCTCCTCGCCCATGCGCTGCACGGTGAGGTTGTAGGCCTGTTCATTCATCGCGCAGGCCTGGGCCCGAGCACGCAGGGCCTGGTCGTCAGGCGCCTGGCTGTCGGGCAGGTAGCGTTCGATCAACGGCAGCAGGTGAAAGTGCGTGGGCAGGCTGAACTCGCCGAACTTGGACATGGCCTTGCGCTCGTGCTGCAGCAGGCTCTTGCCCAGGTTCCAGCCACCGTTGAGCGGCCCGATCAACTGGCTTTGCGGAACGCGCACGTTATCGAAGAATACCTGGCAGAAAGCCGATTTGCCGCTGATCAGGTCAATCGGTGAAACACTCACCCCAGGGCTTTTCATGTCCAGCACGATCAGGCTGATCCCCTGGTGCTTGGGCGCTTTCGGATCAGTGCGCACCAAGGCGTACATCCAGTCGGACTTGTCGCCATAGGAAGTCCAGATCTTGGTGCCGTTGATCACGAAGTCATCGCCATCGGCCACCGCCGAGGTTTTCAGGCTGGCGAGGTCGGAACCAGCATTGGGTTCGGAGAAGCCTTGGCACCAGCGCACCTCACCACGACACATCGGTGGCAGCAGCGCCTGTTTCTGCGCTTCGCTACCGAACTCCAACAGCACCGGGCCAAGCATCCAGATACCCAGGTTGATCTGCGCGGGCCGACACTTTAGCCGGCGCAGCTCGCTTTCCAGCACCGCGTTGTACTCGGCGCTCAACCCGCCCCCGCCGTATTCGCTGGGCCATTGCGGGCAGAACCAGCCTTTGTCACGCATACGCTCGAACCAGAGCCGGGCGTCTTCGCTGGGAAAGTCTACTTGACGGCCACCCCAGACGATTTCGCCGTCGGGGGTGGGCGTGCGCAGCGATGGCGGGCAATTGGCCTCCAGCCATTGGCGCGTCGCTTGCCTGAACTGCTCGATTGCGCTCATTCGTTCACCTGAAAGGGACGTTATTGTTATTCGCTTCAAGGGTACAACGGTGACTCAGCGTTGCGTGCGCGGCATGCCCAGGCCGAACTGGGCAATCAACTCGCGCTGGATTTCATTGGTACCACCGCCGAAGGTCAGGTTCACCGAGGCGCGCACTTCATACTCCAGCTCGCCGAGCAGATAAGCCGCCGCAGAGCCCGCCCGCGTCAAGCCGCTGGCACCGACGATGGCCGACAGCTTGCGCAGGATCTCGATCGCCGATTCCGAGCCGTAGACCTTGGTGGTCGAGGCCAGCGCGACATCGACGCGGTCCCGCTCAAGGTCGGCGGCAATACGGAAGTTGATCAGGCGCATGGCTTCGAGCCGGGCATAACACTCGGCCAGATCGCGGCGCACCCAGGCGTGGTCGGTAGCACGCTGGCCTTGCTCATCGGCACAACGTGCCCACAGGTACACCCGGCTGAACAGGCTGACGACCTTGTCCGACCAGGCACCCAGGCCCAGGCGCTCGTGGTTGAGCTGTGCGGTGATGAGTTTCCAGCCACCGTGCAGTTCGCCCACCAGCATATCCCTCGGCACCCGCACGTTATCGTAATACGTGGCGGCCGTGGGGTTGCCGGAGGTTGGAATCAGCGTACTGGAGAAGCCTTCGGCCTGGGTATCGAGAATCAGGATCGAGATGCCCTTGTGCCGCGCCTGCTCCGGGTCGGTACGTGCCGCCAACCAGATGTAGTCGGCCGAGTCGGCGCCCGAGGTCCACAGTTTGCTGCCGTTGACCAAAAAGCCGTCGGCGTCTTCGCGCGCGGTGGTTTTCAGCACGGCCAGGTCGCTGCCGGCACTGGCTTCGGAGTAGCCGATGGCAAAGTTGATCTCGCCGGCGGCGATACCGGGCAGGAATTTTTCTTTTTGCAGCGCCGAGCCGTGGGCCATGAGGGCCGGGCCAACGGTGCTGATGGTCACGAACGGCAGCGGTGCGCCAGCGATGTTGGCTTCTTCGAAGAAGATCAATTGCTCGGTGGCCGCGTAACCCTGGCCGCCATAGGCCTTCGGCCAGCCAACCGCCAGCCAGCCGTCACGGCCAATCTGGGCGATGGTGCGGCGAAACAGCTCGCCGCCTTCGGTGCCGCGCATCTGCTGGCGAAGCTCGGGGGTCATCAGGTTCTGGAAATAGTCCCGGACCTTTAGCCTCAGGGCATGCTGTTCGGGGGTGAGATCGACGAACATGGGACGCTCCTTATACCGCGCCGAGAATCAGGCCGCTGGTAGGCACGCCGGTTCCGGCGGTCACCAACACGTTTTCGACACTGTCCACCTGGTTGGCCGCCGTACCCCGAACCTGGCGCACGGCTTCGGCGATGCCATTCATGCCGTGGATGTAGGCTTCGCCCAACTGCCCGCCGTGGGTGTTGATTGGCAGTTTGCCGCCACGGGCGTGGTGCCCGGCACGGATGAATTCCTTGGCTTCACCGCGCCTTGCAAAGCCGAATTCTTCCAGTTGCGGCAGTACGAATGGCGTGAAGTGGTCGTAGATCACGGCAGTCTGCAACGCCTCCGGGCCCAGGCCCGACTGGCTGTAGAGCTCTTTGGCGACCACACCCATTTCCGGCAGCCCGGTGATGTTGTCGCGGTAGTAGGAGGTCATCACTTGTTGCCCCGCGCTGATGCCCTGGGAGCCGGCCTTGATGATCACGGGCTTTTGCTTGAGGTCTCTGGCCCGCTCGGCCGAGGTGATTACCATGGCCACCGCGCCATCGGACTCCTGGCAACAGTCCAGCAGGTGCAACGGCTCGCAGATCCAGCGCGAGGCCTGGTGTTCTTCAAGGGTGATGGGCTTGCCGTAGAAAAATGCCTGGGGGTTGGTGGCGGCAAAATCGCGCACTGCCACCGCCACCCGGCCAAAGTCCTCGGAGGTAGCACCGTAGGTGTGCATGTAGCGCTGGGCAAACATGCCGACCCAGGCCGCCGGGGTGTGAAAGCCGTGCGGCATGTACCAGCCGTAGTTCACGTTCTCGAAGGTCGGCGTCGAGGCAAAGCCATAGCTGCCGGTACCGAAGCGGTACCAGGAGCGTTCGTTCATCGCCCGATAGACCACCACCACCTTGGCCACCCCGGTGGCCACCGCCATCGCCGCATGCATCACCGGCCCGCAGGCGGCGCCGCCACCGTGGGGCACCTGGGAGAAGAACTTGACGTCTTTGCAGCCCAGCAGGCGGGCAATTTCGTACTCCGGTACCTTATCGACCGAATAGGAACTGAAACCCTCCACTTCGCCAGGGTCAATTCCGGCGTCCTCGAGCGCTGCCAGGGTCGCTTCCATGGCCAGGCGCAGTTCGGTGCGCCCGGAATTCTTGGAAAACTCGGTCGCGCCCAGCCCTGCAATGGCAGCGCGCCCGGAAATCGACGAATTCGTCATCTGTGTTGTCTCCCGCGGATCAAGGCAGAACCAGCGCGACCGTGCCGGTCACGTGATTGCCCATGGAGTTTTTGCCCTTGAGGGTCACTTCCAGGCTGCGCGTAGCCGCATCCTGATGGGTCACTTCGCCGCTGAGAGTCATGCTGTCGCCGGGGTAGTTTGGCGCGCCCAGTTTTATTTTCAGCGTACGGAACTGAACCTGCGGGCCGCTCCACTGCTCGATGAAGCGTTGCACCAGGCCGTTGGTGGTCAGGATGTTCATGAAGATATGGGGCGAACCCAGCTCGCGCGCCGCGTCCAGGTCATGGTGACCGGGAAAGTAGTCGCGTGTGGCTATCGCCCCACCGGCAATCAGGCCAACCGTGATCGGGATCGTCAGCTCGGGCAGTTGCTCGCCAGGGCGCACGTCTTCAAAGCGCTTGGTGTTCATCGAGGTCATATTTCCATCCCAAGGTAGTGTTATCGCTCAACCAGTCGCCCAGACGCTCCAGGATCATCGACGACCCTCCCAATGCGCTGCTCAGGGCGCGGCTCCAGTAGAGAAAGCGATGGATCGGGTACGTCAGGTCGACGCCGATGCCGCCATGCACATGCTGTGCGGTGTGGCCGATGCGGTGCCCGGCTTCGCACGCCAGGTACGCGGTGGCCAAGGCCTGCGAAGGGGCCGGCAGACCGGCGTCGAGGCGGTAGCACAATTGCCACAGGGCACTGCGCAACACCTCCAGGTGCACATGGGTGTCGGCCATGCTCATTTGCACGGCCTGGAAGCTCCCGATACAGCGGCCGAATTGCTGACGCTCGCTGACATAGGCGACGGTGCGGTGCACCTGCTCGGCGCTGACGCCCAACTGCAAGGCCGCCAGGGAGGCAATTGCACGCGGTGCCAGCCAATCCAGGGCCGCGGCGGGCAGCACCTGCAGATTGTTCAGGGTGACGCCGCTGAAGCTGAGGTCAGCAATGGCTTCGCCGTGGGTCATGACCCCCGCTACCCGGCTGATGCCCGACTGTCCAAGGTCTACCAGAACCAGCCGTGGCTGCCCCATCACCCGGGCCAGTACCAGCGCTGCCACCGACTGCTCGGCCAACGCGAGTGCCGCAACCCGGCCATCGAGGCGCCACCCGCCCTCTTCGGCGCTGGCCTCGAGCTCGATGCCGCGCACCGTGTTCAGGCCATCGAGGCTCAGGGTCAGCAAGCCTGAGCCCGCCACAGCCTGTTCCACCCATGGTGCCAGGGCCTTGTCGCCGAACTCGGCGAGGGTGGTCGCGGCCAATTGGTGACGCCACAACGGCACTTGCGCCAGGGCACCGCCCTGGGCATCGAGGATCTGCACCAGCTCGGTCATGCCCAGCCCGCTGCCACCAGCAGCTTCGGGGATAGCCAGGGCATGCAGGCCGGTTTGTACGCAGCTGTGCCACAGGTCTTGCATATAGGCTTGCCCGCAGAGGTCCCAGTCACGCAGGCGCTCGTCGGTGCAGTAGTCGCTCATCAGGCTGCCCGCCATTTCGGCGATGGCACGCTGCTCTTCGCTGAGTTCAAAATCCATGGTGCCCCCTACTGTGCCGATGGACGGAACATCGGCAGCGCCAGGTCGTCGTCGAAGGTCTGAAACTCGACCTCCACACGCTGGTCAATGCTGATGTCTTCACGTTTGACGCCAACCAGGCCGGCGATCAGGCGTACGCCCTCGTCCAGTTCGATCAGACCGATCGGGTTGGGATGATCGAACGGTGCCACCTGCGGGTAGTGCATCACTACGAAGGAGTACAACCGGCCCTTGCCGCTGGCCTGCTGGGTATCCCAGTCGAAGCCATGGCACTCGATGCACACCGGTGCCGGCGGATGGCGCAAGGTGCGGCACTGCGTACAGCGCTGGATCAACAGCTTGCCTTCCTTGCAGCCGTCCCAGAAAAACCGCGTGTCGTCGCTGACGCCGGGCGCCGGACGCTTCGCCTGCGCCGGCTCGGCCACGGCCTGGGGCTGCCCCTGGACCTTGTGCGCGTTGGCCGGGCGGAACTTGAACACCCGGAACAACAGCTCGCCGACTTTTTCGTCGCCCGTGGCCTGCTGCGAGAAGTAGCTCATGACCAGGGTGACAAAAAAGCCAGTGCCAAGGCCGGTGGTCTTTTCCTCGCCGACCGAGTCCAGGCGGGTGGTGTAGTAGAGCTTTTCGCCCAGGCGCAGGTTGCGCTCGAAGGTCAGCTCAGAGTTCACCGCCACCACCGACGGGTAGCCATAGCTTTCAATCACACCGAGCACTTCATAGGGGTTTTCGGTGGTCGAGCCTGGTGCGTAGTTATTGATGTGAAAGCCTTCCATGCACCAGATCTGCAGCATGGGTGGCGGCGCGATGATGCCGTCATTGCTGCTGTTGGCAGCTGCCACAGGGTCGGTGTAGAGCGGGTTTTCAAGGCCGATGACTTCGCACCACTGGCGAATCATTGGCGCGTTGACCTCGTCCCAGGCGTTTACACGGCCGTATTGGCGCCCAACCAGGGCGCGCACTTTGGATAGCAATTCTGGATCAGCCAAGTTCGTCTCCTGCGTGTTCAAAGCGGCGCCCGCAACGCAACGCCGACGTGGGTCGATCAGTGCGGGGTAGCCTGCGCCGCACCGAGATAAGCCGGGCGTTCACCACCGCCATGCAGCAACAGGTTGCAACCGCTGGCGTAAGTGGCCAGCGGTGAAGCGATATAGAGGCAGGCGTTGCCGATGTCCTCGGGCACCGCCATGCGCCCGGCCGGGATACCGGCGCTGACCGCAGCGATACCTTGCGCGTCGCCATAGTGCAGATGGGCAAGCTCGGTGCGCACCAGGCCTGGGCTTACCGCCACCACCCGCACCTTTGGCGCCCACTCCGCCGCCAGCGACTGCACCAGGGCCAGCACGCCGGCCTTGGCCGCGCCGTACGCCGCTGTGCCGGGCGAGGCACGCAGGCCGCTGATGCTGCCAATAAACACGATGCAACCGCCGTCGGCCTGGGCCTGCATCAGCAGGTTGGCTTGCTGGGCGACATTGAGCGGTGCAATCAGGTTGAGGCGGATAATCCCCTCATGAAAACGCGGCGAGGCGCTAGCGGCGTCGGCCGAGGGGCTGCCGCCCGCGTTGTTGACCAGCACATCGAGGCGGCCGTATTTGCTGCGGATGCTCTCAAACAGGCCTTGCAAGGAGGCCTGGTCGCGCACGTCGGCGGCGATGAAGTCCGCCTGGCCCTGAGCCACGCTCGGCAATTGCTCAGGCAGGTTGCGCCCACACACGATCACCTTGGCCCCGGCGGCCAGATAGCTGCGGGCAATGCCAGCGCCAATGCCTTTGGTACCGCCGGTGACCAGTACCACCTTGCCGTTGTAATCCAGTCCCGAGTGACCACTCATGGCACGCTCCTCATGCTTGTGTTGAGGGCCACTCTAGGGACAAAACTGCTCGACCACGTCGTCTGAACGGACGATGAAGCGTGGCGCCGCGCTGGCAACAATCCGCGCAATGGCGCCCGCTCTGCGGTGCCTACTGCCAGAGGTTGATCATGTCCGATTCAGTTACCGCGTCGGTGCTGCTGGAGTACCCGGCCCCAGGTGTCGCCCTGGTGCGGCTCAACCGCCCGCACGCCACCAATGCCCTGAGCCTGGAGCTACAGGCGCTGCTGTCGCACTACTTCATTGAGCTGGGGAGCAATGCTGATGTGCGCTGCATTCTGCTGACCGGCGGCGACAAGGTGTTCGCCGCCGGGGGCGATATCAACAGCCTGGCCGGGGTGGGTCCCATTGATATCTATCAGCGCCACACCGAGCGGGTCTGGGCGCCGATCCAGCACTGCCCCAAACCTGTGATCGCGGCGGTATGCGGTTACGCCTATGGCGGTGGCTGCGAGCTGGCGATGCTCGCCGATATCATTGTTGCCGGGCAGAGTGCACGCTTCTGCCAGCCGGAAATCAAGATCGGGATCATGCCCGGGATTGGCGGCACCCAGCGGTTGGTGCGGGCGGTCGGCAAGGCCAAGGCAATGCGGATGGCGCTGACCGGCCAGCCGATCACGGCTGAAGAGGCCTGGATTGCGGGGCTGGTCAGTGAGGTGGTGGCCGATGATCAGGTGCTCGCCCACGGCTTGAAATTGGCGCAGATGGTTGCGGCAATGCCGCCGTTGGCTGCCGAGCAGATCAAAGAGGTGATTCTTGCGGGGATGGATGCACCGCTGGAAGCGGGTTTGGCGCTGGAGCGCAAGGCCAATGCGTTGTTGTTTGCCTCACGTGACCAGAAGGAAGGCATGCAGGCATTCATTGATAAGCGGCCTGCCCGGTTTGAAGGGCACTGATGGGGCCGGCCCAGCACCACGGAACGCTCCAGGGGCCCTACGCTGCACTCCGGGCCCCCTCTCTGCTACGTCGCTACGCGATATTCCTACGGCCTGCGGGGTTGATCAATGGGGGCCTCATCGCCAGGCCAGCCCGCCCTCGCCCTGCAGAACCGCCGCACGCAGCTCAGGTTTGACCACCTTGTTCGAGGCATTCACCGGCAACGCTTCAAAGAACCGAACCTGTCGCGGCACTTTGTAGTTGGCCATCCGCTCTCTGGCCCAGGCGATCAGAGACGGCTCATCCAGGTGCTGGCCTGCACGCAATACCACGCAGGCACACCCCACCTCCCCCATGCGCTCATCCGCAACGCCGATCACCGCCACCTGCGCGATGGCCGGATGCTCGATCAAACCCGCCTCGATCTCTGCCGGATAGCAGTTGAAGCCGCCGACAATGAACATATCCTTGAGGCGGTCGGTAATTTGCAGGTTGCCATGCACATCCAGATTGCCGATGTCGCCCGTGTGTAGCCAGCCCTCGGCATCAATGGCCTGCGCCGTCGCTTGCGGGTCATTGAAATACCCCTGCATCACATGAAAACCGCGCAGGCAGATTTCTCCTGACACGCCCGTGGCCACCGGTTGATTATCTGCCGAACGAATGCACACTTCAGTGCCATCGATGGCCCGGCCGCTGGTGCCGGCAACGATGTCGGCAGGGTCATCCGGGTTGCAGATGGTCGCCAGGCCGCCACACTCAGTCAGCCCATAGGCGGTGGTCACCACGTCGACTCCGAGCTCCCGCCGCATGCGCTCGATCAGCACCGGCGGGATCGTCGATGAACCAGTCACAGCGATGCGCAAGCTGGACAGATCAGTCTGGGCCAGGCGCGGGTGGGCCAGCATCGACAAGTACAGCGTGGGCGGCCCTGGCAGCACGCTTATGCGCTCGGCGGCAATGCGCTGGAACACCGCTTCGGCATCGAACACCGCATGCGGCAGGATAGTCGCGCCAGCCAGCATGCAGGTTAGCCAACCGGCCTTGTAGCCAAAGGCATGAAAAAACGGGTTGATGATCAGGTAACGATCACCCGGCTGCAGGCCAATGACCCGCACATATTCGTTGTATGCCCGCAGGTTCTGCCCATGGGCACTCATCACACCCTTGGGTTTGCCGGTGGTGCCGGAGGTAAACAGCAAGTCGGACAAGTCCCGCGGGCCCACCGCCACCGCACGCTGGCGGGCTTGCAGCTCACTGACAGACTCGCCCCTGGCGAGAAAACTGGCCCAATCCAGGTCGCTGGCCGCCTGAGGCGGCTGTGTACCGAACACCACCAGCTGTTCCAGGCTGGCCGGACGTAGCGGCGCCAGCATGGCCGGGTAGTCCAGCCCCAGAAATACCCCTTGCGTCAACAGCACCCGCGCCTGGCTGCGCGCCAGAATATCGGCCGCCTCGGCGCCTTTCATGCGGGTATTGATCGGTACCAGCACAGCCCCCGCGCAATGCACGCCCAAGGCGGCGATCACCCAGTCGCGGCAATTGGGTGCCCAGATCGCCACGCGGTCGCCCGCCTTGATCCCCAGTGCCATCAGGCTGCGGCAGACACCCAGTGCCAACCCGGGCAAATCCCGGTAATCGGTCGCAATGCCGTCTTCCTCGATCGCTGCCCGACCGGCAAAGCGTTCAGCACTGGCGAACAACAAAGCAGGAATCGACAAAGGCAACAGGTTCCAGGCATGCACGCTGCCCGGTAATGCTGAACATGCAGTCATAGTGACAAACTCGCCATCGGGTTATTCGGGAAAGAGCACCCGCAGGTGCTCGCTGCGGGCCAGGGACTGGCAAGCCAGCGTCCAGCCCTGGTCTATCTCCTGCTGGTCAAGGGCATCGTTGCGCAACATCTGCACCTCACCCCGTTCGACCGTGCACATGCAGGTTGCACAGGAGCCGACCAGACAAGAACTTGGCGGGCTCAGGCCGGCCCGGCGCATGGCGTTAAGCAGGGTTTCACCTTCGGCGCAGGGCACCTCGAACTCTTCACCGTCCAGGCGCACCGAAAGCTGGCTGCTCGGGCGGCGGGTATCGACAGCTGCCGGCACTGCGACTTCGCCCTCTTCGGGCAGCGAGACAAAGCGCTCGACATGGACCTGCGCACTCGGCATGCCTAACGTCTGCAGGGCAGCGACGGCAGCATCCATGAACGGTCCGGGGCCGCAGATGAACGCCTCGGCACTCGCGAACGGGCGCGCCAGTTCGGCCAACTGGCTCACCGACGCAATGCCCTGCACCGAGTCGAGCCAGTGGATCACTTGCAGGCGCTGTGGGTGCGCCCTGGCCAGGGCCTTGAGCGAGTCACGGAATATCACCGACGCTTCGTCGCGGTTGGCGTAGATCAGCAGAATACGCCCAGTGCCCGCCAACAGCGCCGAGCGCAGGATGGACAGCACCGGGGTGATGCCACTGCCGCCGCCGAACAGCAGCAGGTCGGTGTCCAGCTGGCGCGGCACAAACACCCCGGCCGGCGCCAGCACCTGCAAGGTATCGCCCGCCTGCACGGCGTCACAGAGCCAGTTCGAGGCGCGCCCATCGCGCACCCGCTTGATCGTGACCCGCAATGGCTCATCGAGCAGTGGCGTGCTCGACAGAGAGTAACAACGCGGCAACCACCCCCCCTGGTGAGGCACACGCAAGGTCAGGAATTGCCCTGGTCGATAGCGCAAGCGCTCGGCAAGCGCTTCTGGCACCTCGAACTCCAGGGAGCGGCTGTCGGCAGTCTCTTCAATCACGCGGGTTACACGTACTGACAGGTAATCCAGGCTCATATCAATTGCTCGCTGGGTTCGATTTCGATGTCAGCCGTGGCCGCCGTCAACGACCGTCCGGCACGTCGCCCGGAAAACACACAATCGGCCAGCGACAGGCCGCTGACGTACAAATGGCAGGGAATGCCGATGGCGGTACGGCCGGCGGCGTACAAACCGGGTATTGGCAGGCCTTCAGGGCCCAGCACCGCGCCGCTGTCTTCATTGACCTTGAGGCCGCCCAGGGTCAACGCCCCAAGGGGGAACAAGGGGTTGCTGACAGAGATGTCACAGGCATAGTAAGGGCCCTGGTCGAGTACCTGACGGCTGCTTTGCGACTTGCCAAAGGCATCCTCGGCGTCCCCCCGGGCAGCTGTGTTGTAGGCTTGCAATGCGCTGCGCAATACATCCGCGCGCACGCCCGTGGCCTGGGCCAACTGCTCGATGCTCTGGCCTTTGCGCACACCGCGCAGCATCAGCAGCAATGCCGGCAAGCTCTGGAACCACCAGTAACCGTCGAACAGCGCTTGCTTGATCGACTGCTTGCGCAGGCGTGCGTCCAGCACCAGCCAGGCCTTGCCGCCCTGCTCTTCACACAGGGGCTGGCCCAGGGTGGCGCCGTAGACTTCTTCGTTGACGAAGCGCTGCCCGAGGGTGTTGACCACAATGCCCTTGGGCCAGCACAACGGTGGGTTGATAAAGCGCCAGGCCGACACCCGCTGCAGTCGGTCGCTGACCCCACCGACACTCACGCCCAGGCGTACGCCACTGCCATCGCAGCCGGTCGCGCCGACTTTGAAGTTGCGGCGAAACTTGGGGGCATGCTCGCTGACCATCTCGCGGTTGAAGATGAAGCCACCGGTGCTCAGCACTACGCCACGCCGGGCGCGTACCAGCCGCGGCCGGGCAAAGTCGAGTTCCAGCTGGTGCACGCGTTTGCGCAAGGTATCGCAGTAGCGCGGGGCAAAGTTCTGCAGCCGTTCGGCACGCGCAGCCAATTTGGCATGCAACCGAGCCTGGGCACTGCCGGCCGGCAGGCACCACAGTTCCACGCCGACGACCCTGCCCGTGTGATCCCTCACCAGACGCCGGGCAGCGGACTGAACTTGCGGCCGCACACCGTTGCGCAGGCAAGCCGCCTTCAGCTGCGCGTACAGCACCGCGCCACATTGGCCCCTGCCTACCGTGCGATGGCCACGCGGGGCCGGCGGCAACTCGCTTCGGTGCGACGGCACCAGCTCATTGCCGGAGTAATACAGAAACTGGCCATCGGCTGGATACGAGGTTTTGCCACCGGGCGGCATGCTGTGGGCATAGGGCACGCCATGCCCCTCCAGCCAGGCCAGGTTGCTGGCACTGTCCTGGCAAAACCGCCGCAAGGTAGCATCGTCGACCACACCCTGGGTTTCGTGCTTGAGATAGGCGAACATCGCTTCGGGCGTGTCGCTGAACCCAGCGGCCTGCTGCTGGCGGGTGCCACCGCCGGCGTAAACCACGCCACCGCTTTTGGCACTGGCACCGCCGCCGGTAAAACGGTCGGCGACCAGCACGTCAGCACCCTGGGCGCGGGCCTCAAGGGCGGCGCAGGCACCGGCCGCCCCCCAGCCGATCACCAGCACATCACAGTGGTCATCCCAGAGCATGGCGTCGGCATCGGCCACCTGCAATGCCGGCTGGATATCGGTACATGTCGATTTGACAGCGGCTGGCATGGCAATTCCTCAACGGTTGGCAGCAATGTGATAGGCCGCGATATAGCCGAACGTCATGGCCGGCCCCAGGGTGCCGCCCGCACCGGGATAGCTGGTGCCCATGACCGACGCCGAGCAGTTGCCAATGGCATATAGGCCAGGAATGACCTCGCCGTCCTGGCTCACAACCTGGGCGTGTTCGTTGGTCAATAGCCCACCTTTGGTGCCGATATCGCCAGCGTCCAGGCGCATCGCGTAGTACGGCCCCTTGCTCAGGGGCGCCAGGCACGGGTTGGGTTTGACGTTGCTGTCGCCGTAATAACGGTCGAACACGTTACCGCCACGGCCGAAGTCGGCATCGACGCCGCTGCGGGCGTAGGCGTTCATCTTCTGCACGGTCTGCTCGAGCCCTGCGCGGTCGACGCCGATCTGCGCCGCCAGCGCCGCCAGGCTGTCAGCCTTGAAATACAAGGTATTGAGCCATTCCTTGCGCAGTCGGCTGTCGGGCATGACCTGGGCCGGCATCAACGGCCCCATGGCGTAGTTGAAGCGAAAATGGCCGTCGAAGATCACCCAGGATGGGATCGACTTGCCGCCGGTGTGCTGGTTGTCGCGGTACATGGCGTCGACAAATTCCAGGTACGGCGCTGCCTCATTGACAAAGCGCCGGCCCAGGCTGTTGACCACGATGGCACCAGGGAACGCCCGCTCGGCAAATATCCCACGGGGTTTTTCTTCGCCGGGCACGGTAATGGTCGGCGCCCACCAGGCCCAATCCATCAGGGCGGTCGCCGCACCCAGTTCGATACCGGCTTGCAACGCAGCACCGGTGTTGTTGCCCGGTGGCGTGGCGCTCCAGTCACGCAGGGTGGGCTGTGGTAGGTAGCGCTCGCGCAAAGCCTGGTTCTGTTCAAACCCCCCGGAGCCGAAGATCACCGCATGGCGGGCATGCAGCTGCAGCGTCTGCCCGTCACGACAAACCTGCATGCCAATGACCCGGCCGTTATCGGTGATCAGGTTCTGAAAGTCGGTGTTCAACCACAGTGGGATGTTGCGGTCCATCAACGAGCGGCGTAGCGACGCAACCAGCGCACTGCCCAAGGCCGCGCGGCGGTCGCGCCGGCTTTTGCGGCGCCATTTGAAGTCGAGCTTGTAGCGCAGCATCAGGCCGAGAATCAGCAGGCGCCAGCCAAAGGAGCGCGACATGGCCTTGTGCGCGTGCCGGGCGGTCCAGGCGATGCGCCCCATCAGCAGTGTCGAGGGTGACGGTGTGCGCAGGTTGGCCAGTTCATCACCGAGCAGGCTGGTATCGAACAGTTCCGGGTCGAGGGTGCGCCCCCCGGCCAGCGAGCCTGGCAGTTGCGGATAGTAGTCCGGGTACTTCGCCGCCACGGCGTAACGCACATGGCTGTTGTCCACCAGGGCCCGGATCATCTGCGGCGCGTGCTTGACGTAGGCACGCAAGCGCTTGTCATCGCCATGCTCACCGGTGGCAGCTTTGAGGTACTGCAGGGCCAGCTCCACACTGTCGCCACCGCCTTTGGCGGCAAAGTAGTGGTTATTGGGAATCCAGATGCCGCCGCCGGAGATCGCCGACGTACCGCCGAACTTGTCGCTTTTCTCGACAACCAGTACCGATAGACCCTGCTCGGCAGCAAACAGCGCCGAGGTCATCGCACCGGCACCGGAGCCGACGACGATCACGTCGTAGTGTGAAACAGGCTGAGCTTTAGCTGTCATTGTTGTTGTGCCTTGGCTGTGATCGGAAATTTCCCGGCGTGCCGGCCAGGGGTGCGCATACCCGGGCCTGCAGCTAGGCCCGGGCACGGCTCATACGTAAGGATCAGGGTTGGGCAGGCCCAGTTGCACGGCGCCAAGGCTGCGGCTGAAGGCCATGTAGTTGTTGGCGATATGCCCACGTGCCTGGTGCAGGTCGCGGAACAGGCGCGCCACGGGGTTGGTGTTATAAAGCCCGGAAGCGGCCATGCAGCGCAGCAGTTCGTTGACCTTCTCGGCGCAGATATTGGTGACATAGGAGGATTGGTAGCGGTACAGCAGACGGGTTTCCACATCCGGGTACTCACCCGCTTCGGCCAGCGCCATCAGGTGCGCGTAGTTCCGCTCCAGTACCAGCCGCAGGCTGTCGACGATGACCGTCGCCTCGGCAACGGTGGTTTGCGCCACCGGGTCATCGGCGGTTTTCATGCCGTGCTTGCCGATGTGCGCAGCGGCATTGGCACGAAATTCGTTGATCGCCCCCTGCAAGGCACCGATGGCCGATGAGGACACAGCGCGCGTGAACACCTGGGCGAAAGGAATGGCATAAATCGGATTGGTGTTCACCAGGCGTCCTGGCGTCGCGTCCAGCGTGCAGTTATTGGTGCGTTGCACGCGGTGTGCCGGCACGAAGGCATCTTCGACCACAATGTCGTGGCTGCCGGTGCCGCGCAGGCCCAGCACGTCCCAGTTGTGCTCGATACGGTAGTCGCTGCGCGGGATCAGGAAGGTGCCGTGCTCCGCTGCACGGTCGCCATCGGCGGGCAGCACCCCGCCAAGGAAGCACCATTGGCAGTGTTCGCTGCCGCTGGAAAAGCCCCAGCGACCACTGATGCGATAACCGCCTTCGACCACGGTTACCTTGGCCACGGGCATGTAGGTGGACGAGATCAGGGTGGTATGGTCCTGGCCCCATACATCGCGCTGGGCCTCGATCGGGTAGCGCGCCAGCTGCCAGGGGTGTACGCCCATCACGCCATAAATCCACGCTGTGGACATGCAGCCCTCGGCGAGGATCATCTGGATTTCGAAAAACGTCCGCGGATCGACCTCGTAGCCGCCAAACGCACGTGGTTGCAAGGCCCGCAACAAGCCGGCCTGTTGCAATTCGAAGATGGTTTCGTCCGGTACCCGGAACTCGCGGTCAGCGCGCGCGGTGCGGCTTTTGAGGGCGGGCACCAGGCGCCGGGCGTGTTCAAGCAGTTCGATTTCTTCCGGCGTTCTTACTCGCATGCTGTCCATCCGTTCGTTCTCCCAATCTCGTTGCGCGGTTGCGCGAGTCTTGGTTGATGATCGAATGCAGCAGGCGAATATTCATCGTCAAAGCGGACTAGGGAAACACGGTACGGCGCCGTCCCTGGCGCCTTTCAGGCTCAGATCGCGGCGCGCCTGGCGGCCCACGGGCGGTCCTGCTCCAGCTGCGAGGCCAGGCGCAGCAGCACGTCTTCCCCGCCCAGGCGAGCGGTGAACATCATGCCCACTGGCAGGCCGCTGTCACTCATGCCCAACGGCAAGGAAATAGCCGGCTGGCCGCTGACGTTGGCCAGCACGGTAAACGCGGCACTGCCCATGGCCTTGCGGGCGTAACTTTCGTAAGGCTGGTTGAGCGAGAGCTCGCCCAGGGCCGGCGTCAGGCTGGCGGTGACCGGCGAAAGGATCACATCAAAGCGCTCGAACTGCTGTTCCATGGCCATGCTGATGTCTTCGAACGCATGCCGGGCACGCACTACCCCCTCACCCGTGGCTTTCGCTGCACGCTCCAGCACACCAAAGGTGATGCTTTCCAGATCCTGCGGCCCCAACGCGCGGCCCAGGGCTTTCTCCCGGTCATTGACCGTGACCAGCAAGGAGTTGCCGATGGCAACGCCGTGGGCGCCGAACAGCTGCTGGGCCTGAATCGGCAAGCGCAGTTCTTCCACTTCGTGGCCAAGGCCCAGCAGTTGCTTGATGGTGTCCTCCAGAACCTTGGCAATCGCCGGGTCCAGCGGTGCCCCGGTCAGCGATTCCCGCACCAGTGCAACCCGTAAACGGCCCGGGTCACGGCCCAGCTCCTCGACGTAGGGACGTACCAGCGGTGAGCTCCAGTACGGGCTCCCTGGTTCGTGACCCTGACCGGCATCAAGAAACAACGCGGTATCGCGCACGCTGTGCGAGACCATGTTGGCGACACTGGCGCCAAACGAGCCTTCCAGGCGGGCCGGCCCGCTCGGCGTGCGGTAGCGTGTCGGCTTGAGGCCGACCAGCCCGCAGTAGGACGCCGGGATCCGGATCGAGCCGCCACCGTCGGTGGCATGGGCGACCGGGACGATACCGGCGGCAACCGCCGCGGCGGAACCACCGGACGAACCACCCGAGCTCAACGCCAGATTCCAGGGGTTGCGGGTCTGCCCCCATGCCAACGACTCGGTGGTGGTGGTCAGGCCGAACTCCGGGCTGGTGGCTTTACCAAAAGGCACTGCCCCGGCGGCTTCATAACGGCGGATCAAGGTGCTGGTAACGCTCGAAGGGGGCGCGTCCTTGAACAGCCGGCTGCCGTTGCTGGTGGTCGTGCCCTGCAAGTAGGTGTTGAGGTCCTTGAGCAGGATCGGCACGCCCGCCAGCGAGCCCTGGGTCAGGGTGCCGGCCTTCTGCCTGGCCGCCAGCAACGCGCGGGCATAATCGTCATGGCGCATGTTGACTGCGTTGATCTTCGGGTTGACCAGGTCACAACGGGCGAATGCTGCGCCGAGCAAGTCTTCGGCACTGAAGTGGCCGGCCTGCAAGCCCTTGGCCATGGCCCAGGCATCCAGGCCCAGGTAATCGCTGGCCGACAAGCCGCCTGCGGCCCGGGCATCGGCAAAGCGCCCCAGTAGCCCGACGCCCAGCGCCACCGCGCCGGCCTTGAGCACCTGCCGGCGCGGCCATCCGTCAGCGGCGTCGGCACCCGCTGGGGCAAGCGTGTCGGCCAGTGGCAATGCGTTTTTTTCCATGTGCAGAATTCCGTTTTTTATTGTGTCTGTTCGATTCGCTCAGCGCGCCGGTTTCCCCGATCAGTCCGGGGTGATCTGCGCTTTCATCGCGGCCAGGAAGTGTTCGCTGTAAGGCGGTAGCAGGCCCCATTCACCGCGCGGATCATGCTCGGGCGCCTTGAGTACTGTGCGCAGGTGGCTGAACTCGATAAAGCCTTCGCGACCGTGGTAGTGGCCCATGCCTGACCCGCCAACCCCACCGAACGGGGCATCATGCAAGGCGGCATGCATCATCACATCGTTGAGGGTGACACCGCCGGACAATGTGTGCTCCAGCACCTGGCGCTGCTCCTTGGCGTCGCTGCCAAAGTAGTAAAGGGCCAAAGGCCGCGGGCGGGCGTTGATCTGAGCGATGACCTGATCAACCTCATCAAAAGGCAGAACCACCATTGCCGGGCCGAAGATTTCTTCATGCAGAATCAGGCTGCCTTGCGGCGGGTCGATCACCAGTTGCAGCGGTCGGCGGCGGTTTTGCTCATCAGCCGCTTGCGCGTAGGGCAGGCTCACTACCCGGGCACCGGCTTGAAGCGCCTGCTGAACCAGGTTTTCAACACGGGACAGGTGTTGGGCATTGACCACCGCGACCACGTCCGGGTTGTCGCTCACCTCAGGGATGAACTGGCGGTAAGCGCTGGCAAAGGCCTCAAGAAAGGTTTCCAGCTGCTCGCGTGGCACGTAGACCAGGTCCGGGTTGATGCAGACCTGGCCACTGTTGGTGGTCTTGGAAAGCGCAATACGAAACGCTGCGGTGCCCAGGTCGGCGCTGCGGGCGACGATGACCGGCGACTTTCCGCCCAGTTCCAGCGTCAACGGCACCAGGTGTTCGGCCGCGTTACGCATCACGGACCTGGCCACCGCGGTACTGCCGGTAAACACCAGGTGGTCGAACGGCTGTGCGGTGAAGGCCTGGGCCAGGTCCGCGCCACCGGTGACCACAGCCACTTCGAGCGGATCGAACGCCTCGGCAAACAGCTTCGCCACCAGCGCAGCAGTGCGTGGCACCACCTCCGAAGGCTTGAGGATCGCCCGGTTACCCGCCGCCAACGCCGAACCCAGGGGGCTGAGCAAGGTATACAGGGGGGCGTTCCAGGTGCCCAGAATGCCCACCGTACCCTTGGGCTGATACATCACCCAGGCCTCGGCGCCCAGCTGATCGTAAGGGCTGAAGACGGGCCGCGGCTCATCCTGCATCCATCCTTCGAGGTGGTCGCGCGCGTGCTTGAGGGACCCGAGCGAACCCAGCACATCATTCATCAACGAAAAACCCTGGGGCCGGCCGCCAAAGTCCGCATCCATCGCCTCGGCCAGCGCTTCGTGGTGCGCCACCAGCATGTCGATCACCCGCTGGATCCGCGCGCGGCGGGCCACGGCAGTGACAGCCCCTTGAGCGTTGAACGCAGCCTTTTGTTCACGCAGCAAGGCCGACAGCATGTCGACGGAAGAATTTGCACAACTCATTGGTGCCTCCTCAACTGAACAAGGGCCAGCATGTCGCCTCTGTGCCCACCATGGCCGTCGTTGCACGACGCCCTGCCCCGCAAACTAGCCCCAGACCCCGGAGACCGCCTCGTCCAAGTGGACGATCGAGCCAAAAACGTTAGTCCGTTGAGACGATGCAAAGCCCCGTGACGCTGGGAATACTGCCAGCACGCACACTCATTCCATGAGGCCCATCATGGCAACGCCCGCCTGTTTCGACCCTCAAGCGTTTCGCGCCGCGCTCGGCACCTTTACCACGGGAGTGACCATCATCACTACCAAGGCCGAAGACGGCTCGCCCGTTGGCATCACGGCCAACAGCTTCAACTCGGTCTCGCTCAACCCACCTCTGGTGCTCTGGAGTCTGTCCAAGAATGCCCGCAGTCTGCCGGTGTTCAGCGGTGGTCGCCACTGGAACGTGCACGTTTTGTCGACGGAGCAGGAAACGCTGTCCGGCCGCTTTGCCCGCCAGGGTGAAGACAAGTTCTCCGAAATCCAGCTCGACACAGGTATCAGCGAGGCACCGCTGCTGCAAGACTGTACGGCGCGCTTCCAATGCCGCACAGCCTTCCAGTATGAAGGCGGCGACCATGTCATCTTCGTCGGCGAAGTGCTCGCTTTCGACCATAGCGACCGCGCGCCCCTGGCCTTCCAGAGTGGCCAGTACGCTCTGGCGATGCGCAAGCCGCGCAACGAACTGCGCCTGGCAACTACCCCGCCACCGCCCGAGTGCAGTTACACCGAAGACTTGCTCGGCTACCTGCTCGGGCGCTCGCACTACCAGATGCTGTTTGCACTGCGCCGCCTGCTGAAGAACCAGCAGCTCGATGAACACGCGTTCTTCATTCTCTCCACCCTGTGCATTCGGGACAACCTGACCCTGGACGAGATCAACGCCTTCGTCGGCTACACCGGCCATGTGGTCAGCGCCACCAGCATGCGCTTCCTGGAACGCCAGAACCTGGTCGCCCGTGAGCTTGATAATGAGCAGGTCCGCTATGTGCTCACAGCCGACGGGCGGGAGGCTTCGCTGCAGGAGGTGGCCCTGGCCAAAGCCGTCGAGGAGGATATCGCTGCCCGTCTTGGCGCCGGTGATAGCCAGGCACTCAAGGTGTTGCTCAAGCGCCTGATCGCCACCTCCGACCCGGGCTTGCCGGACCTGTGGGCGCCGCGCTAAGCACTGTGTCTTCCCTGAACCATTAGAACAATAAGGACAGCCATGAGCATTCTGCAACGCTTCAACCTCACTGGCAGTGTCGCCATTGTCACCGGCAGCGGCCGCGGCATCGGTCGCGCCATTGCCTTGGCCTACGCCGATGCTGGCGCTGATGTAGTCTGCAGCGCCCGTTCGCTGGCAGATGTCGAGGCCGTCGCCGAAGAGGTACGCAGCCGAGGGCGGCGCGCCCTGGCCCTGAGCTGCGATGTCACCGACAGCGAACAGCGCTGCGCCTTGGTCGCCAACGCCGCCGAACAGCTGGGGCGCATCACCCATCTGGTCAACAATGCCGGGGGCGGCGGCCCCAATGACCCGCTGAAGATGAGCCCGCAAGACTTCGAGCAGGTGTTGAGCTTCAACGTCAGCGCCGCCTATGCCCTTTCACAGCTCTGCGTACCCCTGATGCGCGACGCCGGGGGCGGCAACATCATCAACATTACCTCGGTCGCCGCCCGTTATGCCCAGCGCCATTTCAGCGCCTATGGCACCGCCAAGGCTGCCCTGACTCACCTGACGCGCCTGCTGGCACAAGAGTTTGCGCCGCAGATCCGGGTCAATGCGGTGGCGCCAGGGCCAATCCTGACCGACGCCCTGGCCGGGGTCATGCCCGATGCCATGCGCAAAACGATGGAAAGCAACACCCCGCTCAAATGCCTGGGGCAACCAGAGGACATCGCCGCCGCGGCCCTTTACCTGGCAAGCCCCGCCTCGGCCTGGGTCACCGGCAAGATCATCGATGTCGATGGCGGCGCCGATTCCAGTGTCTGGCCGGGTTGAGGCCTTTTTGCCGGGCGTGCCTGCAGCTGGCCCGGCCTGTTATCCACTTGCCACAGAGCGACCTCCCTATGGATGCGCAACTGATTGAAACACTGGGCGACGAGCTGTTCCATGCCCTGAACGCACGCCAGAGCCTGCCCCCGCTGACCCAACGTTACCCGGCCATCAGCCTTGACGACGCCTACCAGATCTCCCGGCGATTTCTGGCGCGTCGCGAAGCGGTGGGCGAGCAAGTGATCGGCAAGAAAATCGGGGTGACCAGCCGCGCCGTGCAAGAAATGCTCGATGTGCATCAGCCCGATTTTGGTTTTCTAACCGACCGTATGCAGGTTGCCGATGGCAGCGACATCAGCTTTGCTGCCCACCATCTTGTGCAGCCACGGGCCGAAGGCGAGATTGCCTTTGTACTGGGCGAAGACCTGCAAGGTACCGATATCACCGCCAACGATGTGCTGGCGGCCAGCGAGTGGGTTATGCCGTGCTTCGAAATTGTCGACTCGCGTATCGAGAACTGGCAGATCCGCATTCAGGACACCGTTGCCGACAACGCTTCATGCGGTGTTTTCGCCCTGGGCCAGCAGCGCGTCGATCCGCGTGAACTGGACCTGGCCGAGGTCCAGTTGCACCTGTTCAAAAACGGCCTGCCGGTGGGCAGCGGCCTGGGCTCGGCGGTGCAAGGCCACCCCTGCGCCGCCGTGGCCTGGCTGGCCAACACCCTGGGCCGACTGGGCATCCCGTTTCGCAAGGGCGAAATCATTCTGTCCGGTGCCCTTGCGCCACTGGTACCGGTCGCACCGGGTGACTTCGTCAGCCTGTCGCTGAGCGGCATGGGCGAGATGCACCTGAACTTCGTGCCCTGAGCCTGCGGCCGTTCCTTCTTCTGATCGAGAACAATGCCATGAGTAAAAAGATAAAATGCGCCCTCATCGGGCCCGGCAACATCGGTACCGACCTGCTGTACAAGCTCAAGCGCAGTGAAGTACTGGAGCCCGTCTGGATGGTGGGTATCGACGCCACCTCCGAAGGCCTGGCCCGCGCCGCCGCGCTGGGCCTGAAGACCACCAGCGAGGGCGTCGACGGCCTGCTACCGCATGTAATGGAAGACGGCATCCAGATCGCCTTCGATGCTACCTCCGCGTATGTGCATGCCGAAAACAGCCGCAAGCTCAATGCCTTGGGTGTGCTGATGATCGACCTGACGCCAGCAGCCATCGGCCCCTACTGCGTGCCACCGGTCAATCTCAAGCACAACCTAGGCCTGGGCGCGATGAACGTCAACATGGTGACCTGTGGCGGCCAGGCGACCATCCCGCTGGTGGCCGCGGTGTCCAGCGTGCAGCCGGTGGCCTATGCCGAGATCATTGCCACGGCGGCCTCGAAATCGGTCGGCCCAGGCACACGCAAGAACATCGATGAATTCACCCGTACCACCGCTGCGGCCGTGGAACAGGTTGGCGGCGCAAAAAAGGGCAAGGCAATCATTATCGTCAACCCCGCCGAGCCGCCGCTGATCATGCGTGACACCGTGCACTGCCTGACCGAAACCGAGCCTGACCAGGCAGCCATCACCGCCGCGATTGCCGACATGATCAAGCAAGTCCAGCGCTATGTGCCCGGCTACAAGCTGGTCAACGGCCCGGTGTTCGACGGTAACCGGGTGTCGATTTTCATGGAAGTCGAAGGCCTGGGCGACTATCTGCCCAAATATGCCGGCAACCTCGACATCATGACCGCCGCCGCCGCGCGCACCGCCGAGATGTTTGCCGAAGCGATGCTCAAAGGCGAGCTGACCCTGCGTGCCAGCAGCCCACAACCTGCCATCGCCTAAGGAGCGCACCATGGACCTTCACGGCAAATCCATCACCGTCCACGACATGTGCCTGCGTGACGGCATGCACCCCAAACGCCACCAGATCACCCTGCAGCAAATGAAAGACATTGCCTGTGGCCTCGACGCCGCCGGTGTGCCGTTGATCGAGGTGACCCATGGCGATGGCCTGGGTGGCAGTTCGTTGAACTATGGTTTTCCGGCGCACAGCGACGAGGCGTATTTGTCGGCGGTCATCCCGCTGATGAAAAACGCCAAGGTCTCCGCACTGCTGCTACCGGGCATCGGCACGGTCGATCACCTGCAGATGGCCTACGAACTGGGCGTCAGCACGATTCGCGTCGCCACTCACTGCACGGAAGCAGACGTGTCCGAACAGCACCTTGGCGCGGCCCGCAAGCTGGGCATGGACAGCGTCGGGTTCCTGATGATGGCCCATATGAACAGCCCGCAAGGCCTGGCCACCCAGGGCAAGCTGATGGAGAGCTACGGGGCCAATTGCATCTACATCACCGACTCGGCCGGCTACCTGCTGCCCCACGACGTCAGCGCGCGGGTCGCGGCGCTGCGTGCAGCGCTCAAGCCCGAGACTGAAATCGGCTTCCATGGCCATCACAACCTGTCGATGGGCGTATCCAACTCGATCGCGGCCATTGCCGCTGGCGCCACCCGTATCGATGCCGCGTGCGCAGGCTTGGGCGCGGGTGCTGGCAATACCCCCATGGAAGTGCTGGTGGCCGTCTGCGACCGCATGGGCATTGAAACTGGCGTGAGTGTGTTTGGTATCCAGGACGTTGCCGAGGACCTGGTGGTGCCGATCATGGACTTCCCGATCCGCAGCGATCGCGATGCCCTGACCATGGGCTATGCGGGTGTCTACGGCTCGTTCCTGCTGTTTGCCAAGCGCGCTGAAAAAAAGTACGGCGTCCCGGCGCGGGAAATTCTTGTCGAAATGGGCCGGCGCGGCATGGTCGGCGGCCAGGAAGACATGATCGAAGACACCGCGATGACCCTGGCCAAGCAACGCCAAGCCAGCGCCTGACCGCTTCACGGGGCCCAGGCACAGCTTGGGCCATTGCCCATCTCTGCGGTTTGACCGGGAGTCATCCATGAGCAGTACGCACCCTCAACCCATCGGCTGGCGCAGCCATGGTCTGCTGTTTGTGCTCGCGATGATGTACGCCGACAACTTTGTCGGGCGGCAGATCATTGCCGTGATGATCGAACCGCTCAAACAAGAGTTCGGTGCCAGCGACACCGCCATGGGCCTGGTTTCGGGCCTGGCCTTCGCTGCCGTCTATGTGCTGCTGGGCCTGCCAGCCGGGCGCCTGGCCGATCGCCTGTCACGCACACGCCTGCTGGCCATTACCTGCTCGTTGTGGGCGCTGGCAACGGTGGCCTGCGGCCTGTCCACCAGCTTTGCGATGCTGGTGATCGCACGCATGGCGGTAGCAGTCTTCGAGTCACCAAGCACCTCGACCTCGATGTCGATCATTGCCGATATCTACCCACCGCACCGGCGTTCTTTTGCCATCAGTTGCTACACCGCCGCGCCGACGTTTTCGACCATCGTTGCCCTTAGTGCCGGCGCCTGGGTGGTCGACCAATATGGCTGGCGCAGCGCTTTTTTTGCTGTCGCCCTGCCTTCCCTGCTGATCAGCGCGGTGTTTGCCTTTGTGATGCGCGACCCGGTACGGGGTCGCTTCGACCTCCCCCATAGCCACGCCAGCCAGGGCGCACCGCCCATACAAAGCCTGCTGGGCAGTGCGCGGGCACTCATGGCACAGCCTGCCTACCGTTGCCTGGTGCTGGCTTGCGGCATTACCACCTTCAGCGCCTATGCCTTTGCCATGTGGAATGCCAGCTTCCTGGTGCGATCGCATGACCTGCCCTTGCACTACGCGGGCCTTCTGGCCGGCTTGGTAGGCGGCACCTTTGCCGGGCTAGGGGCGTTGTTCAGTGGATGGCTGACCGACCGCCTGGTGATCAGGAGCCAGCATTGGCAAATCGGCATTCCGCTCATCGGCCATGTGCTCGGCAATTGCGCATTGATCATCTACCTGCTTTGGCCACGTGACATCCTGCTGCATGCGGGTGCAGTTCCGGTACCCAGCGCGATGCTCTGGTGTGCGCTGGGCAGCTTTTTCTCGGTATGGTGGGTCGGCCCCTGCTTCTCGTTGTTGACCCAGTTGGTGCCCGCCCACCGCAGGGCGACTGCCGTCGCCCTGCAGACCATTATCTCGACCTTGTGCGGAGTCGGTATCGGCCCGTTGGCAACCGGGCTACTGAGCGATGTACTGATGCCAGTGCTGGTGGACGAGTCGCTGCGCTACGCCCTGCTGCTGGTCAGCCTTACCATCGTCATACCGATCGTGCTGCTCTGGCGGACCTATCAACACCTGGCCGCCCCTTCGCGCCTTTCTGCGTATGCCTGAAACCTGAGCACTGGCGCACAATCGCCGATCAACTAGTTGAAACGGACGATCCACCCGCACATTCCCTACGTTACCGTCATTGTCAGACACCCGCTGCCCCGCGTTCGCAATATCAATGACTGGAGAGCTTATGAGGATACTGGTAAGCGTCAAACGAGTGGTCGACTACAACGTCAAGGTTCGCGTCAAGGCGGACAACTCCGGCGTCGACCTTACTAACGTCAAGATGTCCATGAACCCCTTCTGCGAAATCGCCGTGGAAGAGGCCGTACGCCTGAAGGAAAAAGGCGTTGCGACCGAGATCGTTGTCGTTTCCGTCGGCCCGACCTTTGCCCAGGAGCAACTGCGTACCGCCCTGGCCCTGGGTGCCGACCGTGCCATCCTGGTAGAAGCCGCTGACGAGCTGAACTCCCTGGCGGTGGCCAAGGCGCTGAAAGCCGTTGTCGACAAGGAGCAGCCTCAGCTGGTCATCCTTGGCAAGCAGGCCATCGACAGCGACAACAACCAGACCGGCCAGATGCTGGCTGCGCTGACCGGCTACGCCCAGGGCACCTTCGCCTCCAAGGTGGAAGTCGCCGGCGACAACCTGAATGTCACCCGTGAAATCGATGGCGGCCTGCAGACCGTATCGCTGAACCTGCCAGCCATCGTCACCACCGACCTGCGCCT